>CAWELZ010000001.1:0-1027771 GCA_963810075.1 uncultured Actinomycetes bacterium
GAAGTCGCCTCATATCGGTATGGGGTTGCCGACTATCCGCCCAACTGGCCGAGGTGGACGCCTGAGCCGCTCCTTGCGCTCTGACCGTTCACGCGGAGCGACCGGCCGTCACTGACTCGGGTTACGCCACGGAGGGGACGGTCAGATCCCGAGCAGGTCTGCGAGAAGTTCCCGGATCTGTTTGAGCACGACCGGACCGACGTTCGACCCGGTGGCTTCGACGACACGATCGGTGCTGATCGTCGTCACCAAGTGGGTCTGGGCAACTCCGACGTCCGCCACCTCCACTTCGCTCAGCCAGTTGCGCCTGGTGGTCGTGCAGGGAACGACCGCGATGGCGTGCTGATCGAACTGGAGCACTTCGTCGGCCGTGACCACGACCGCCGGCCGCATGAAGCCAGGCTCGCCGCGGGCAGGCGTGCCGAAGTCACATCGCAGGATCTCACCGGCTCGCATCGGACACGTCTGCTGCGGAAGCGTCGAGCAACGACTTGTCGTCAGCGTCCAACGGTGCGCTCGCGAGCTGCGCCCCGATGAGACGACGCCGCTCCCGCTGGATCAACTTGTCCAATTGCCGGTCGAGCGTCAACCCTTCTCGATCTGCGAGCTGACGCAGCGCATCTCGCGTATGGACCGAAACTTTGATGGTAGTGCTGTCAGACATACCTCGAAGTATACCATTGAGGGGATACCGCCAGCATTTCAGCAAGTAGGTGGAACGACCGCGAGTGGCCCCTCGCATGTGGCAATGTGCAGCCACGCCGGGGAGGGCTGGCGGCACGTTGCTCCGTCGGCACTGCACATCAGCGGCGTATCCGACCTCTTGGGCCGACTTGGCCTGCAGTGAAGTTGCCAGCACTGACGAGCACGAGAGCGCGAGATCATGCGAACGCCAACAGCACACCGCCGGATGCGAGACCCTGCGTTTCGTGAAGCGCAGTGGGCGCGGCGCTACGAGGACCACGTCGCCCCCATCAACCAGCTCGTCGACGAACTGATCCAAGAAGTGCCCAACTCGACGATGCCCTACGTCCCGCCATACCACGGGGGCATCAACGCCGTCATCCTCCAGCTCTACCGAGACCCCGGGCCGATGACGTCGCTCGAACGGTCGGGGTCGGGGTTCATCGGATGTGAGAACGATGACCCCACGGCGGACCTCATCGCCTCCTGCCTGGACGACGCCGGTGTCGACCAGGCGTTGGTCATGCCTTGGAACGCGTACCCGTGGTACCTGCCGGAGCAGGCGGGGATTGGCGTCTCTCACATCGTTCGGGGCATCGACCCCCTCCGCCGGTTGCTTGCGCTCATGCCCGCGGTCCACACGGTGGTGACCCATGGCAGGGACGCGGATGAAAGTTGGACGCGTTTCACCCGGGCCGAACCGACAACTGCAGAGAGGTTCCGCCACTTCGAGACGTTCCACACCAGCGGCCGCGGCATCACCAATGGCGGGCGTCAGGCCAGAGCAGATGGGGTGGCCGACGTCGTGGCCACCTACCGCAGCGCCGTCGATCCGCCCCGGTGAACGGGTGAGCGTGACCGCAACCCGTCCCTACGAAGTCGCCGGCCTTCGGGTGCGATGCCCCAGTGTCCACCCTGTACCAGTTGGGTGACGTCGATGGCGCGTTGCAGGCGCCCAGCCTGCTGTTCCCCGATTGCCTGTCACAGCGTCCCGGTACTGTCCGCGAGCAGGAAACGAAACGGAGAGCGCTGGACGATGGCCACACCGATGCACGATGGTCCGAAGAACGAAGTCCGATGTCCGGTGTGCGACCAGCCGGGCAGGCCGATCTTGTACGGGATGCCAACCGAGGAAGCGGTCGAAGCATCGCAGCGGGGCGAAGTGACGCTCGGAGGTTGCTGCATCGAGGACGAGACGCACCGCTGTCCTGTCTGTCATCAGATCGTGAGACCATCCGAGGGTCGGGCCTCTGGAACGTGAATCACCTGAAGGCCGGTCACGTCCCGAGCTATCTCGACCCGCTCCAGCGGGACGCGCGTGTGAGGCGCTCAGCCCCGCCAGGCGAACTCGCGCCGCACCGCCGCGGCGAGGCCGGAGTCAGGCGCCCGGCCTTCACGGTCACGCCTCGAGGAGGGTGACGTCCGGGTGGATGGCGGCCAGGCCACGGTCGAGGGTGGCCACCGTCCCGCCGTGATGGCGAGCCAGCGCGGTGAGGTAGGCGTCGGTCACCTGGCGGTGGCCGATGACGCCGTCGAGTTGCTCTCCCGAGTAGGGCAGGTCGTCGGACCAGAAGTGGTGCCAGTCGTTTGCCCGCAGCGCGTCGAGGTGCCCCATCGCCGCCAGCGTGGGTTGTCCTTCGCGGATCAGGAAGCGCAGCAGGGTGCCTTCGGTGATCGGACAGGTCGCAAGCTCGGGCTGGGTGTCCTCGAACCACTCGAGCGCAACTCCATGGTGGACGTGGTCGACGACCGTCAGCGCGATGAGCAGGTTGCCGTCCGCGAGGTGCGTCGTCACTCGTCTTCCAACGAGCGGACGTCTTCGGACGTGACGGGGTGCCCCACCGACACCAGCGGCAACCCCCGCGTGCTCGATGCGGGGGTGGCGACCTGACCGGACGAGAGGCCGCGGCGGATGAGCTGCGCCACGACCTGGCTCATCGACTGGTTGTTGTCGTGGGCGAGCTGCCGGGCGATGACGTGCAGCTCCGGGGGGAGGTCGATCGTGGTGCGCATCACTGCATCATAGCATCACGATGAGAATCGGCTCGGGTTGAGCGCTGCCGCGGTCGCGGCGCGGGTTCAGCCGTCGGAGGCGGTGCTGACCATCCAGGAGACGCCGAAGCGGTCGAGGCAGGCGCCGAAGCTGCTCGTCCAGAACGCGGGGGTGAGCGGCATCTGCACCTCGCCCCCATCAGAGAGGCCCGCGAACACCTTGGCCGTGGTGGCATCGTCGGGCGCCATGTACGCGACGGCGACGCCGACCTTCGGCCCGCCGTCCCCGGTGGGGTCGTCGGATCCGAGCAGCGTGGCGTCGTCGAGCACGAGCGCGGCGTGCATCACGTCGTCGGGAGCCGCGCCCGGCATCGGCTCCGCGCCTTCGGGCAGGTCGCGGTGCCGCATGATCTCCAGGTGGCCTCCGAGGACCTCGTGGTAGTGGGTGAACGCGTCGGCGCAGTCGCCGCTGAAGAAGAGGTAGGGACTGATGCTCATCGGGGGCTCCTCGGGTGTGGGTGTTGATCGTGGTCACCGGGTCTGACGGGGCCCGCGCCGGGAACTCATCGGTCGCCGTCCGGAACGCCACGTCGGTCTCGTTCGCCGTGTGGCGCCTTGGGGCGCGTGGTATCCACTAACCCCATGACCTTCACGCTGCGCGAGCACTTCGATGTCGACGGGATCGAGCTGGCCTGGGACCGATGGGGACCCGACGCCGGCACGCCCCTGGTGTTCTGCCACGGGTACTCCGGCAGCGCCGACGACTTCGCGCTCGAGCATCCCGACGTTCGCCGAGGAGCGACCGGTCTTCGCAGTCGACCACCGAGGCCACGGCCGATCCACCAAGACCCAGGACGAGGCGAGCCTATCGCATCGACCGCCTGGCGGACGACCTCGCCGCGTGGCTGACGGCGTGCGCCGGGGCGCCCGTCGACCTGCTCGGGCACTCGATGGGCGGTCGCATCGTCCTGCAGGTCGCCCTGGACCACCCCGAGCTGGTGCGCTCGCTCGTCCTCATGGACACCAGCGCCCGGAACTTCATCCCCGACCCGGAGATCGTGAAGGCACTCGTCGGGTTCCTCGAGCAGTTCGACCCGGAGCGGGGCCTGCCGAGCTCGGTGGGCCAAGGGGTCGGCCCCGAACAGGACCTGATCGACGCGGCCCTGCCCGACGACGTGGGAGCGGCCCGAAAGGCGCAGCTCGAAGGGTTCGACCCTTGGGCGTTCCGGGCGCTCGGGCTGCAGATCTTCTCCGACGAGCTGCCGTCGCTGCAGGACCGCCTAGGTGAGCTGGCGAAGCCGGCCACGGTGATCGCCGGGTCCCTCGACTACCCGCTCGTCAACCTCGCGCCCGAGCTGGCCGAGGCCTTGCCCGACGGTCGACTCGAGCTCATCGAGGGCGCCTACCACTCGCCGCAGCTCACCCACAGCGAGGCATGGACCGCCGCGCTGCGCGGGCACCTCGCCCGCGCCGACCAGCTGGGCTGAGCCCGAGCGCGCCGCAGGGGCGACGCGCTCGGTGCAACGCGCCGCCCCTGCGAACTACCTCACTAGGTCGTCGAGGTCCTGAGCCGAGCCCGGCGCCTCGACGTGGGGATCAGGTGGCCTTGTCCTTGAGGTCGTCGACCTTGTCTTCGGCCCAGTCCTGGGCTTCGCCGACCTTCTTCTTGAGGTCGCCGGCGGCCCGGTCGGCCTGTCCTTCGCGCTTCAGGTCCTCGTCGCCGGCGAGGTCACCGACGGCTTCCTTGGCTCGGCCTTTGGCTTCGTCCGTGGTTCCACTCATGGTGTGGATCCTTTCGTTGCGGCTTGCGAGGCAGACGCCCCGCTCTCCTTCCAGTGCTATCGAGCCGACGGCATGATCGCACGTACCCCCGAGGGGCACCCCGTACTTCAGTGTGCTGCTGCATCGGCGCGTCCAGCAGTTCTGTACAACTCAGTGCAAGTGTGTACACTTCTGGAATGGCTTCGTCGATCTCCGTGAGCAGCGCACGATCCTCTTTGCCGAAGATCCTCGCGGCCGTCGCTGACGGCGAGGAGGTCACCCTGACCCGCCACGGCCGGGCGGTGGCGGTGATCGTGCGTCCTGATTCATTGCGCGTCCGGCGCGCAGATGCGGCGTTCGACGTTGCCGCGCAGATCCACGACCTGGTCCGAGAAGGTCGACACGCGCTGCTTCCCACGGAGCAGGGTCTGACCGCGGCCCGGGCCGACGAGCTCGTCGCAGCGGTGCGCGCCGACCGGTCCCGCGCCTGATCGGCGCCCGGTCGTGGACGCCTTTGACGCCGATGTCCTGATCTACGCGGCGGTCCCTGATCATCCCCTCGGCCGGCGGGTGCTCGCACGGTTCATCGACGCGCCGTTCGCAGACGACGCGCCAGCTGTTGGCGTCGGGTCGGTGCTCCTCATCCCCGAGCTCCTCTCCAAGCCGATGCGGGAGGGCGCCGCCGCCGAGATCGCCGCGCTCACGTCATTGCTCGGACGCCTCGAGCTGGTTCCGGTCGACGCCGCGACGGCCGAGCTGGCCACCGCGCTCGGTGCTCGTTACCGACTCCGAGCGGCCGACGCGGTCCATCTCGCCACGGCGGTCGCGGTCGGCGCCGATCGGTTCATCACGAACAACACCTCGGACTTCGACGCCAGCATCGTCGAGATCGACGTCGTTGCACCGGCCGACCTACCAGAACCACCCTCGGCTCCCGTCGAGGACTGAGCGGTCGCTCAGGACGCGGGCACCTCGGGGGAGGGAGTGGTCATGCCGCTGATGAGCCCCACCGCCCGGTCTCCTGTCGGTAGCGTGACCGCCATGCGCATCGGCGTGATCTTCCCCCAGCTCGACCTCGGCGGCGACGTGGCGGCGGTGCGCGCCTACGGGCAGGGCGTCGAACAGCTCGGCTTCACGCACGTGTTGGCGTACGACCACGTGCTCGGCTCCGACCCCGACGTGCACGCGCCATGGCACGGCCCCTACGACATCGACACGACCTTCCACGAGCCGCTCGTGCTCTTCGGCTACCTCGCCGGGGTCACGCGGATCGAACTGGTCACCGGCATCCTCATCCTCCCGCAACGCCCGACCGCGCTCGTCGCCAAGCAGGCTGCCGAAGTCGACCTGCTCACCGAGGGACGCTTCCGGCTCGGCGTCGGAATCGGCTGGAACAAGGTCGAGTACGAAGCCCTCGGCAAGGACTTCACCAACCGGGGGCGGCGCCTCGACGACCAGGTCGAGCTGCTGCGTCGGCTCTGGACCGAACGCAGCGTCACTGTCGACGGTGCGTTCGAGCACATCACCGGCGCGGGCCTCGCCCCACCCCCGATCCAACGCCCGATCCCGGTGTGGTTCGGGGCGCGTCCGAGCCCGCCTACCGCCGCATCGGCCGCCTCGCGGACGGGTGGTTCCCCATGATCCCGCCGGGCGACGCGCTCGACGCGGCCCGCGCCACGATCGCCGCGTCGGCCGCGGAGGCGGGGCGCGACCTCACTTCGCTCGGCATGGAAGGGCGCGTGCTCTGGCAGCCCGACGATCCGGACCGCTTCCTTCGACAGGTCACCCGCTGGCGCGACGCAGGTGCCACGCACCTGGGGATCGACACGATGCGGCTCGGCCTCGGCGGCGTCGGCGGGCACTTGGCCGCACTGGGTGAGGCGGCCCGCCTGCTCGAGCTCTCGCCGGCATAGGCGAGGAAGCCAACTCAGTCGGCGCCGCTGGCCCATTCGACGAGGTCGCGTTCGGCGGAGTCGAGCTCGGCGATGGCGACCGACAGCAGGTCACCGGCGCTCAGGACGGTCGAGCCGTTGGGCAACTCGACCTGACCGCGCCGCACCAGCGTGATGACCCGCGCCCCCGTCGGGCGGGGTGGCATCACGCAGCGTCGCCCCGACCAACGGCGAGGACTCGTCGAGGCGCATCTCCACGACGCGCATGCCGAGATTGCCGATCGGCACGACCGCAGCGATCGGGTCCCACGCGGGCTTCGGTTCGGTCAGGCCGAGCCACCTGGTTGCGGGAAGGATCGCCACGCCCTGCACTGCGGCAGAGAGCAGCACCACGAAGAACGTCACGTCGAAGATCAGGCTGCCGCGGGCGTTGCCGGCGATGAGGGGGATGGTCGCCAGAACGATCGGCACCGCGCCGCGGAGCCCGGCGAGCGAGGCGAACACGAGCTCGGCCGGCTTGAAGCGGAACCACGGGAGACAGACCACAACTGCCACCGGACAGCGCGATGAAGATCAGCGCCGCCGCGAGTGCGATCGACCGCCAAGCCACCGCCCCGAGCTGGGACGGGAACACCAGCACCCCCAAGAGGAAGAACAGCCCCAACTGGCAGACCTCGGCGATCGACCCGAAGAACGCCTTGAGCGGCCGTTGGTAGGCGGGGGCGTGCGCGGTCAGCACGATCGCCGAGACGTACACCGCCAGCAGCCCCGACGCGCCGAACGTGGCGCTGAGCCCGAATGCTCCAGCGGCGGTGGCGAGCCCGACGAGGGGCACCACCGATCCGTCGAGCCAGTCGCGACCGTTCACCGCACGCCCCGCGAGTCGACCGAGCAGCCAACCGACGGCCAGACCACCGACGAGTTGTCGGACGCCGAACACCGCCCAGTCGAGCGCGGTGACGTGCCCCTGGGACATCGCCACGAACCCGATGGTCAGCAGCGCGGCCATCGGGTCGTTGGCCCCAGACTCGGTCTCGAGCAGCGCCGCCAGTCGTCGGGTGATCGGTACGCCGTCGAGCACCGAGAACACCGCGGCGGCGTCGGTGGAAGCCACCACGGCGCCGAGCAGCATCCCTTCGGTCAGCGACAGCCCGAACAGGTGCGTGGCGACGATCCCCACCATCGCCGCGGTGATCGCGACGCCCACGGTTGCGAGCAGCGACACGGGCGCGAGGACGCGCCGGACGTCGCTGGCGGGGTTGGCGAGTCCGCCGTCGAACAGGATCAACACGAGTGCGACCACGGCCAACGTCTGCGCGAACGGGGCGTTCGAGAGCCGGAGCCAGCCGAGGCCGTCGTCGCCGATCACCATCCCGGCAAGCAGGAACAGGAGCATGCCGGGCACACGCAGCCGGGATGCGAGTCGGGACGCGATCAGGCCACCGACCAGGAGCAGCGCGCCGGCGAGCAGGATCCGGTCGGCTTCGAGGTCGAGATGCATGGGGTGGGCCCTTCGGTGTGGTGCCCAAATGGTGGCCAGTGCGCATCGGCTGCCCACTCATGATGCCAGCCGAACAAGCGTCGGCCGGATGGGTTGAGGAGCGTGAGCCGGACGTCGGACTGGTTCAGACCAGTCACAGGTACATCCTCTGCCCACGTTCGTCGCCAGGTGCTTTCCTTCACCGACGACCGAGCGGTCGCTCAGGGGGCGGGCACCTCGGGCGCTGGGGCGGTCATGCCCGTGATGAGGCCGACCGCCCGGTCCACCACCGCGCCGAGGTCGGTGCCGAGCTGCCCGGAGGCCCAAGCGTCGGCCAACGCGCCCATCGAGCCGGCGAACATCGTGCTGAACACCTCGACCAGCAGCGGGTCGACCCGGTCGCCGGCCACCGCGCGTGCGCTTGCCGCCGCCTGCGAGGACAGGGTTCGCACGCTCCGGCTGCGGCGCTCGATCAGCCCCTCGCTCGTCGGCCAACCGTTCACGAGGATCCTCGCCCGTCGGGGGTCCTCGGCGAGGAACCGCAGCACCGTCTCGATGCCGGCGCGCAGCGTGGCGGAGGCATCGTCGGCAACCGGCGACAGGGCGGCGTCGAGCCGCGCCAGGAGCAGGTCGTTCTGCTGGTCGAAGAGGGCGCCGAGCAGCTCGTCGACGTTGGCGAAGCTCTCGTAGAAGTAGCGCGGGTTGAGTCCGGCGTGGCGGATCGTGGCCCGCACCGTCAACGCGTCGTCGCCATCGGAGACCAGCTCCAGCGCGGCCGCCAGGAGTCGCTCCCGCCGTTCCGCGGCTCGATCCTCGATCGGTACCCCGGCCCACGAGCTCATGCCACGACCGTACCGGTCGCGCTCAGGCCATGGCCTCGACGCGTTCGCGGGAGATGCCCCGCTCGATCTCCACCGCGCCCGGACCGTCCGCGTCCACCGGGCGGCTCATGCCGCCGGCGACCCGGGCGCGCGCCTGGGTGACCTCGGGCAGCTCGCCCATCGCCCGGTCGAGCTGCCCGAGCGCGGCGCGCATCGTGGCGCGACCCAACGCGGTGCGGGTCGGCCCCATGGGACGGTGGAAGACCATGGTCTGCGCCCAGGGCGGCAGCAGGTCGCGGACCACCCAGTCGAAGGCCGGGCCGGTGGGGGAGAGCAGCGGGTTGGCCTTGCGGTCGAGGTTCGAACCGGTCGTGCTGGCCTTGAAGTGGGTCACCGCGAGGCGCGGCAGGTACGCCTCGAGGCAGTCGAGCACCTCGACCTTCGAGGCCGGCAGGTCGGTGCCGCCGAGCGCGTGGCCGACGCGGGTGAACTCGCGGTAGTACCGGTCGAGGTCGGCTCCGGTGAGCGGCCGGGGGTGGTAGCGCTCGTGCGCCGTGGCCAGTCCCCAGACCACCGTGGCGTAGTTCCAGCGGAGCCACTCGGGGTCCTCGGCGTCGTAGGTGGCGCCGTCGGGGCGGGTGCCCTTCACGGTGTGGTGCATCGAGCGGACGATCTTCGCGAGGCGTTCGGCCGACTCGGTGGAGGCGAACGCGGTGCCCAGGAAGAACGACAGCGAGTGGCCGAAGCGCACCGCCGCGCCCTCCGTGCTCACCTTCCCCGTCGGGATGCCGCCGATCCGCTCGGGGATGCGGGAGTGGTCGGTGCCCATGAACACGATGCTCGGGTCGAGCCCCTCGAGGTAGGCGGCGGCGAAGAGGCCGAGCGCGATCGCCGGGTAGCTGGCGTGCACGTACCAGACCGCGCTGTCGGGCCCGAACCAACCGGGGTCACCCTCCGGGCCCGCGAAGTCGATGTTGCGGAAGAAGCGGGAGCGCACCTCGCGGTCGAACTCGTCGCGCTGCTTGTCTGCCCAACCGGCGAGCGGGGTGGCCATGTCGATCTCCTGAACGGTTGGTAACGGGTGTATCCAGAAGCATAGAAGTTGGATACGACCGTGTCCACCAGGGCCGGACGGGATGGCGCGCGGCCGTGGCGGCGTTGGTCGATTCGGTCGAGTGGCGCGGACGTCGTCACTGCAGTGACGACAGGATCTTGACGAGCTCGTCGGTGGACGGGTCGCCTGCAGCGATCACCTCGGTGCGGGCGCCGTCGACCCATACGTGGTCGATCGGGGTCGTCGACACCCACCCCGGCCGTCGACTGAGAGCGCCCGACCGGATCGTGATCGAGCGCGCGCGTCCGATCTCGTCGTCGAGGTGCTCGTGGCCTGCGACCCGGCCATGAAGGGATCCACCGACGGGGAAGTCGCTCGAGGGCGGACGGTCACCGTGAGCTGCTGGGAACCGTTCCGGTAGTTCAGCACCGCCACCTTCGACGTCGGGTTCGCCGAGGTGGCGGCAAGCACGTAGCCGTCGGGCAGGTACGACGGCGTCGCCACCGTGTAGCCGACCGTCGCGTCGAGGGCGCCGGGCCCGATCGCTGCGAAGCCGGCGTCGGTCCGAGTCAACGCCGATCCCGCCGGCACCTTCGGTGCATACGACGACGGCGACGTCTGCTGGCTGATCGACAGGTCGATGAACGAGAGGTCGAGCACGACGCGGCCGCTTCGGAGGAGCTCGAGCCGGCGGGGCAGCACCAGCGAGCGATCGGCGACGAGCCGCACCTCGTCGGCGTCGAACCCGTCGAGGAATCCGAGCCCCGGCATCCGTCCCGCGTCGGAGCCCACCGTCTTGGGGAGGTTGGCCGTGATGACCCACACCGGCGTGCCCGGGACCGTGGTGCTGGGTGCGGTGCCGGGTCGGGCGGTAGGCGTCGTCACGAGGGTGGTGTCGACGCTTCCGGCTGATCCGCGGTGCACGATGTGGACGGACTCGGCGAGCAGGTCGCCCACCGTGCCGGCCGCAGTCGCGTTCGGCTCGGGCGGTCCCGGAGCAAGTCCCGATTTCACGACGGCCGTCGGCGGGTCGGTGCCGCTCACCTGCACGAACGTCGACGAGGGCACGTCCCAGCCCTCAGCGGCGGAATCGGACGTCCCGGCGATCTGGTACGACCCCGTGCTGGACCGTGCGATGAGGTAGCGGCCGGCGGGCAGACGCCCGTCGCGCGAGGTCGTCACGATTGCCGCTCCGGTGATGGCGGTGTCGCGCGCCAGCGCCTGGTCGAGCTTTGCCAGCACCTTCTGCGTGGTCTCTCCCAACCCGGCGTCCCGTTGGCTCGCTCGGCGGGCGGTGGCGAGCACGGCGACGAGCACGACGCCCAGGCTCGCGACCAGTGCGAGCGCCGTCCCGATCCGGCGCCACTGGACGGTGCGCGGGTTCCGCTCGGCCTCCCGGCGCGCCAGCCCGCGGGCCGCACGCCCAGCCTGCAACGTCGGGGTTCCGCGCGCCGTCGGGGTCGCGGTCCAGCTCGGCGGTGCGTTGGGGATCGTCGGGTGCAAGCGCAGTGGCGGGCGCGTCGCGCTCGATCAGCAGCCGGCGTCCCAGATCGTTCCAGAAGGGCTCTCCCGAGTGCGTCGACGCGTCGGGATCCGGGTCGTAGGACCGTCCTGCGCTCTCGAACTCGACGAGCAGCTCGCGCACGGCGTCGACGCCGCCCTCGACCAGACGGCCGGCCTCTCGGCGGGTCAGACCGGCGGCGCGCACCAGGCCGACGGCGAGCCGTTGCTCGACGGGCGCATCGACCGGGATCGGTGGCTGGTCAAGAGGTCGGTTGCGACCGCCCGACCGGTTCCACCGGCGAATCGCGTCCCGGCAGGCGCCATCGGCGATGCCGAGCAACCAGATCCGGGGTGAGGTCGACGGCGCCAGGGGGAGCCCGCGGTAGGCGCGGACGTAGGTGTCCCTGGTGACCGGGTCGGCGGAGCTCGCACCGACGAGGGCCGTCACGAGCGCCCGGACCGACTCGTCGTTCGCCCGGAGCAGCTCCGCGAACGCCCCGTCGTCGCCCCGTTTGGCGCGGCGCAGGGCCAGCAGGTCCCGTGCCTCCTCCGACGTGCTCCGGCTCGACACGCCCTCGCTGTCCTCCGCGGGCGGGACGGAGGCTGGGGCTCGATCCACTCGCTCGTTCGTGGGCGGTCCGTCCTCGTCCGGGTACGTCGACGGGTAGGCCTGGCCAGGTGCGTCGTGACGGATCGATCGGGAGGCGTCGCGGCTCGCTTCGTCCTCGAACGTCATGGGAGCGCTCCGGTTCCGACCAGCGGACTGACGGGGATGCTACGTGGTGGTCGGCGGAGGATCAGGGAGGCGTCCGAACAAGTTTGTGCCCAGATACCGTGTCGTGAATCTCCTTCGAGGTGCGCGCCCTGTGAGCGACCGCTGGATCCCGAACCCGAGGCCGTTCCCGTCTCGACCACCCAACGAGTGGCCCGAGCCGTCCGTCCGCGCGCCCTCCGAGGTCCCGCTTCCGCCGGAGCGCCCTGACGGCCCCGAGCGTCGCGCCGGGATGGTCTTGGCCGTCATCGCGGTCGCCCTGCTCGCTGCGATCGTCACCTTCCTCATCCTGCTCGCCGTGCGCCCACCCAAGAAGCAGGTGGTCACGCCGTACCGGACGATCCCGCCGCCGCCGACGACCTCGGTCCCCCCGTCCAGCAGCGTCCCGGTTGAGCAGGGACCGGTCCTCACCCCGGTCTCTCTGCAGAGGCTCACCACCGCGCTCGTCCCGTTCGTCGAGCAGCACCGACAGCTCACGTTCGTCCGCCAGCCCCAACCCGTGCTCGAGAGCGATGCCGCGTACCTCAAGTCGTGGCACGCCCTGCTCGCCCAGAACGCGCCGCTGCTGACCCGGCTCCAAGCACCCTTCAAGCTGCTCGGCCTGAACCCGAACGGCATCGACCTGGTCGACGCCCAGGCGATCTTCTACGGCGACAACGGCGTCGCCTTCTACGACCCGGTGTCAAAGGTGGTCCACGTTCGGGCGGTCCCCGCGACGACCTACGTGTCGACGATGATCGTGTCGAACCTCACACAGCAGCTCGACGACCAGCACTTCGACGTCGCCCGGCTCGGCGATTCGAAGGGGTTCGGTGACGACACGATCGGTCCGGCGACGTTGATCGGTGGCGACGGGGCGCGGGTCGGGGCGTTGTGGCTCGCAACCCAACCCCAGCTCAAGGTGGACCAGGCGACCCTCGAACAGATCCAACGGTCCGGCTCCGCGAACGACCAGAGCCTCGTTCCGCTGGCGCTGTCGAAGTGGTTGGAGCTGCCGTTCGAGTACGGCGTGACGAACACCCGCGACGCCGTCACGTCGACGAGCTCCGCGCAACTGGACGCGCTCTTCCGGAACCCGCCGGACGGCTCGGCCCAGGTCTTGACCTCGAACCGCTACGAGGCGGGTATCCAGCAGCTCCCGGTCGCCACCCCGAAGGTGGACGGTCCGGTCGAGGTGTCGGGCACGTTCGGTGCGTTCTACCTGCAGGAGGTGCTTGCCCCCGTGGTCGCGTCCGACCCACTTCGAGCAGCGATGACACGCTACGCGGGAGATTCCTTGGTGATCTGGAAGAACGGCTCCGCAGGCCTGTGCACGTCTCGACGTGTCGACAGGACCGAACCAGATCGAACCGATGAGATCCGCGCTCGCCGCGTTTGCGAAGCAGGCGAAGGGCACCGTCGCCTTGGTACGGGATGCGAAGCGTCCCGGAAGGCAGGTCGTTCGCCTGGATGTGTGCGTGGCGCCCTCGCCGGGTGGCGGATCCACCCCGACGACCTCCACGACGTTGCCCAACGGCCCCGGCGGTGGTTCGGTCGCACCTGACAACAGCCCGCCCTTCTGACCTGACAGCAGTCCGCCCTACCGAGCGACTCGATGTCGTCGTCGGTCGGGCCACCGCTACGATCCAACCTCCGCAGCAACTGTCGGCCGACAGGGAACGACGTGGGGGACATCGACGACGAAGCCGGCGGCTGGGCGGCGATCCGCACCGGGTTCGACGCGCTCCGACCGAGCGATTGGCTGCTGCTGCTCCTGTTGGGGAGCACGATGTTCTTCGACGGGTACGACCGGGGCGTCATCCTGGTGGCGCTCAAGCAGATCCGCGAGACGTTCGGGCTCTCCCAGACCGCGGCCAGCTGGTACCTCGCGGTGCTCTACCTGGGCGCGCTGCCCGCGGTCCCGCTCGCGCTGCGCGCCGACCGAGTGGGTCGCAAGCGGCTGCTGATCTTCTCGGTGATGGGGTACACGATCGCCACCGGTCTGAGCGCGCTCGCGCCGACGGCCGCGGTCTTCACCGCCTGCCAGTTCGCGGCTCGGCTCTTCCTCAACGCCGAGGCGGCCATCGTGTGGACCATGGCGGCCGAGACGCTCCCCGCCCGGGCACGCGGCATCGGCTTCGGGTGGCTCCAGATGTCGAACGCGTTGGGCGTCGGGTTCGGTGCCATCGCCTTCGGTGGGATCATCGAACCCCTGGGGCTCTCCTGGCGGTGGCTGTACGTGCTGGGCATCCCGCCGCTGCTCATCGTCATGCGCCTGCGACGTCGGCTCCCCGAGAGCGGTCGCTTCGAGGTCGCTCGCAACGAGGGCCGCCTCGTGAAGAGCTGGAAGGCCGTGTTCCGTCCGCCGCACCGACGCTGGATCATGTTCGTCATCGCCGCCGGCATCCTGCTGAACCTGTCGCAGCAGGCGAGCGCGTTCGCCGTCGACTTCCTGCAGACCCAGCGGAACCTGGGCTCCACCCAGGCCAGCTTCATGCTGGTGGCCGCCGGGTTGCCCGGCATCCCCTTCATGGTGCTCGCCGGCGCCGCGTCCGACCGCTACGGCCGTCGGCTCGTGGGATGCTCGCTGGCGGCGTTCGGGGTCCTGGGCGCCATCGGGTTCTTCTGGCTACCCGGTGGCGCGTGGGTGCTCTGGCTCTGCATGGTCGTGATGCTCCTGGGGTTGCTCGGCGCCGGCCCGGTCCTGGGTGCCTACACCGCCGAGCTGTTCGACACCACGGTGCGCGGCCAGGCGGTGGCGTGGGCGACCGTCGCGAACGTCACCGGCCAGGCGGGCAGCCTCGCACTCGGCGCGGTGCTCCTCTCGACGACCGGCAGCCTGTCCATCGCGGTGACGTTGCTCGGGATCGGTCCCATCCTCGGGCTCGCGCTCGTGTGGCGCTACTACCCGGACACCCACAGCCGCGAGCTCGAGGACGTCCATCTCATCGCCCCACCCTGATCGAGGTCGTGCCGCGCCGGTAGCGTGCGGCAATGCCCGACGCACCGCCAGATGCCGCAGCCGACGACGAGGTGAGCACGCCGATCGACGTGGTCACGCCCTTCCGGTTGGACGACAGCGTGGTCGTCGTGACGGGGGCGTCCAGCGGACTCGGTGTCCGCTTCGCGCGCGTCCTGCACGCGACGGGCGCCGCCGTGGTCGTGGCAGCCCGTCGTGCCGATCGCCTGGAACAGCTCGCCGCCGCGCACGAGCGGATGCTGGTGGTGCCCGTGGACGTGTCGGTCGAGGACGACCGCCGGCGCCTCATCGGTGAAGCGACCCGTTGGGCAGACGAGACCGGTCGTCGCTTCGACGTCCTGGTCAACAACGCCGGGATCGGCGACACCGTGCCCGCGCTGGACGAGACCCTCGAGGGGTTCCAGCAGGTGATCGACGTGAACCTCACGTCGCTGTTCCGTCTCAGCCAGCTGGCCGCGGCGCACTTCCTGGGGGCCGGTGGCGGTTCGATCGTGAACGTCGCGTCGATGCTCGGACTGGTCGCGTCCGCGCCCATCAACCAGGCGAGCTACGTGGCCTCCAAGAGCGGAGTCGTGGGCCTCACCCGCGAGCTGGGTTGCCAGTGGGGACGCAAGGGAGTGCGCGTCAACGCGCTGGCACCGGGCTGGTTCCCCAGCGAGATGACCCACGAGAAGATGTTCGAGGACCCGAAGGCCATGGCGTTCCTGGAGCGGAACTGCCCGATCGGCCGGGCGGGCGAGCCGAACGAGCTCGACGGGGCGTTGTTGCTCCTGGCGACGCCGGCGGGGAGCTACCTGGTCGGGCAGACCCTCGCGGTCGACGGCGGCTGGACCGCTCGCTGAGCCGGCCGCAACGCCGGGTGTGCGCCGGGAGGTCCGGGCTCAGAGCAGGCTGATGAGGGCCTCGCGCGTGCGGGCTGCGTCATCGCCGCCCGAGAAGGGAACGGCCACGAACTCGGTGACGCCCGAATCGACCATCGCCTTGATCCGATCGGTCACCGACGCGGCGTCACCGATGAGGGCCACGTCCTCCGGGCCTGCCGCACCCTCGCGGTCGAGCATCGCGCGGTACGAGGGCAGGACGCCGTAGATCTTGAAGGCCTCGGCGGCGCGCGCCTTCGCGGCCGCGGCGTCGTCGGTCACCACCACCGGCAACGCGGCAACGACCCGCTTGTCGGCGCCGCCTGCGGCGGCGCGCAACGTCGGGATCGTGTGCTCGGCGAGGGTGGTCGGACCGGTCATCCAGGTCGCGGTGCCGTCTGCGTGCTCGGCGGCGAGGTGCAGCATCCGCTCGCCCAGCGCCGCCACGATCAGCCCTGGAGGGGTGACGTCGGCGACTTCGAGCTTCAGGTGAGTCTTGAGGCGCTCGGTGTCGGCGTCGGTCTGCTCGCCGTGCAGCAACGGACCGAGCGCGGTCAGGTACTCCTCCATGTACGACGCCGGTCGGTCGAACGAGTAGCCGTACATGTGCTCGATCACCATCTGGTGCGAGAGCCCGACGCCCAGCGTCAGGCGGTTCTGCGTCGCCGACTGCACGGTGAGGGCCTGCTGGGCGAGCGCCGCAGGATGGCGTGGGTAGATGGGTACGACCGCGGTGCCCAGCTCGATGTCGGGGACGTGGGAGCCCACGACGCCCAAGGTGGTCAAGGCGTCGAGACCGAAGATCTGCGGCAGCCAGAAGGAGCTGAAGCCATCGTCGGCCGCGGCTTTGGCGCTCTCGACCGCGGCCGCGACCGTCGAGCGGGGACCCCCCAGGTCTCCTGCGAAGATTCCGATGCGCATGGCGTTCCTCCGATGGTGGTACGTGCGGGATGGCTCAGTGGGTCTGGTGCGCGGTGCAGGTGCAGCGCGCGTCGGTCACGCCGAGAAGCAGCCGATGATCTTCTCGATGAACGTGTCCACGACGGGGACGTCGCGGTCCCGGTCCGACGGGGTGGTCGGTGTCTTGCCGAGCCGCACGACGATCAGGTCGCGCGCCGGGACGCAGGTGATGCGCTGACCCTCGTAGCCGTGGGCGGCGAAGGTCCCCAGGCCGTCGTCGTGGGTCCACCAGTGCGAGCCGTAGCCGGCCGCGTGGTTGGTGGGGATGGCGATCGGGTTGCGCGCCTCGTCGATCCAGGCCCGTTCGACGATGGTGCGGCCGTCCCAGGTCCCACCGCGCAGGGCGAGCAACCCGAAGCGGGCGAAGTCGCGCGCGGTGGCGTCGACGTAGGACGACGCCACCCAGGTGCCGGCGTCATCGAAGTGGGGTTCGGTGTCGTGCATGCCGATCGGGTCGAAGAGCTCGTTGTGCAGCCAGGCGCGCATGCCGGCCTCGTCGCCTTCGAGGCCCAGCGTGTGCTGCAGGGCGCGGGCCAGGATGTTGCTGGTGCCGCTCGAGTAGAGGAACTGGCTGCCGGGCCGGGATGACAGGGGGAACGCCGCCGCGAACGCCGCGACGTCCTCCTTGCCCGCACCGAAGAGCATGTTGATGACGTCGGAGCCGCGGTCGGTGGCGTACTCCTCGATCCACGACAGGCCGCTGGTCATGTGCAGGAGGTGGTGCCAGGTGATCTGGTGGCGAGGGTCGTCGTGTTCGTCCCACTCCGGGACCGGGACCCGACGGTCGACCCGGAGGTCGTGGGTCCGCATGGCGATGCCGATGGCCACCTGCAGCATGCTCTTGGCCATCGACCAGCTCGTGAGTCGGGTGTCGGGCCCGTCGGGTACCGGTGAGCGACCCTCGGCCTCGTCGAAGGCGGTGTGGAAGCCCGGGCCGTAGCGCTCGGCCACGATCGCACCGCGGTGCACCACCAGCAGCGCGCGGGTCAACCCGAGGGTGGCGGGCGGTGAAGCGGCGAACGCCGCGTCGAAGTGCTTGTTGAGCTTCTTGGCCTTGCACGCGTCACCGGGTTCGCGGGTCGGCCACTCATCCGTGGGCCAGGGCACGCCGTCGGGCTGCGCCGGCAGCGGCGCGAGATCGCCGATCTTGGCGGCCGGGGCTGCGCTCCTCATCCAGCCGACCGTAGCCGGAGGGACGCAAGGTCGCGCAGGTGCGCCAAGCGGGTGTCGGAATGTGGTTTCGCGCTGCCCCCAGTTGGGCTGTCACGCTTGTCGGATGCTCCAGGCCAGAGAACTGCGCACCGAGGCGGGTGGGATCACCCTCCTCGACGGCGTCACGTTCACCGTCGCGGCCGGGGACAAGGTCGGGATCGTCGGTCGGAACGGTGCGGGCAAGACGACGATGCTCAAGATCCTCGGTGGGGTCGAGCCGCCCGCCGGTGGCAACGTGATCGTCAAGGGCGGACTCGGCTACCTCCCCCAGGATCCTCGAATGGACCACGTCGCCGACGACCTGCGGGCGATCGACCACGTGCTGTCGGGTCGTGGCTTCGACGAGGCCGCGAAGCGCCTCGAGGCACTGCGACTCCGGATGGAGGAAGACCCCAGCTCGCGCGCCATCGATCGGTACACCCGTGCCGAGGAGCGCTTCCGCCTCGACGGTGGCTACAGCGCGGATTCCGAGGTGCGGCGCATCGCTTCCGGTCTCGGGCTGGGTGAGGGTCGCCTCGACCTGCCGGTCGGGGTGCTGTCGGGTGGTGAGCGCCGCCGCGTCGAGCTGGCGAGGATCCTCTATGCGGGGAGCGACGTGCTCCTGCTGGACGAGCCGACCAACCACCTCGACGTCGACGCCAAGGAGTGGCTCCTCGGCTTCATGCGCACCTACCGTGGCGCGCTCGTCGTCATCAGCCACGACCTCGACCTGCTCGACGAGGCCATCACCCGCGTGCTGCACCTCGACCGGGCCGGTCACGACGACACCGGTTCGATGGTCGAGTACCGCGGCACCTACACGCAGTACCTCGAGGCCCGGGAGCGCGACGAGGTGCGCCTCGCCAAGCTCGCCGCCGCCCAGGCCAAGGAGATCGACCGCCTGCAGGGGGTGATCGACCGCTTCGGGGCCAAGGCCACCAAGGCGACCATGGCGCACAGCCTCGAGAAGCGCATCGTGCGCCTCCAGGCCGACGCGGTGGACGGGCCCACGCGGCAGCGCACCATCTCGGTGACCTTTCCCGACCCACCCAAGTCGGCGCGGACCGTGCTCGAGGTGGAGGGTCTGGCCAAGTCCTACGGCGACAACACCGTGTTCACCGACCTCACCTTCGACGCCGGGCGCGGCGAGCGGCTGCTCGTGCTGGGGTTGAACGGCGCCGGCAAGACCAGCCTGCTGCGCATCCTCGCCGGCGAGACCGAGCCGGACGCCGGCAGCTTCACGTACGGAGCCCACGTCGTTCCCGGCTACTACGCGCAGGAGCACGAGGGGATCACCGAAGGTCGGACCCTGCTCGAGCACGTCACCGAGTCGTCGCCGGACTCGTCCGACGAGATCCGCCGCGGGCTGCTGGCGATGTTCGGGCTCACCGGGGGCAAGGTGTTCCAGGACGCGTCGACGTTGTCCGGCGGGGAGAAGACGAAGCTGGCGCTCTCCCAGCTCGTGGCGGGTCGGCACAACCTGCTGCTGCTCGACGAACCGACCAACAACCTGGACCCGGGGTCCCGCACGGCGATGGCCGAGGCGCTGGGGCAGTGGCCCGGCACGGTGGTGCTGGTCAGCCACGACACCGAGTTCGTCGAGGCGCTCGAGCCCGACCGGGTGCTGGTGCTGCCCGATGGCGACTTCCGCAACTGGTCGAGCGAGATGGCCGACCTCATCGCCATGGCGTAGCTGCTCTGAAGCTCGGGCGGCGTTGCTTGCTCTGAAGCTCGGGCGGCGTTGCTTGCTCTGAAGCTCGGGCGGCCCTTGGCCTGCTCGCTTCGGCTTCGCCATCTGGGTGTCATCGGTGGTGCTGCTGCGCCTGGCGGCTGCGCAGCGTCACCCCGCCCTTGTCGAATGTCGGGAGCTCGGTCGCCGATACGGCGACCGAACCTGCTGCATCGAGCTAGCGCGCGGGGCGCGGCGGTGCGCCCGTGGCGCGGGGATTGCGCCGGGACATGGTTGCTAGGGTCCCGGGAGCGCACGACCGTGCGCGAGATCGGGGGATCCTCATATGGCACGCACCGCAGGGCCGCGCCGCGGCCGCAACCTGTCGAACGGCCGTGTGGCCCGGCGCCTGGCGGTCGCCGCCGTCGCGCTCGTCGGCCTCACCTCCGCCGCCGCGACGTCGATCGCCGCATCGCCTGCTCGCCCCGGCGCGCCCGCCGCCACGCGCGTCGCCGATCGGTTCCTCGCGCCGGCCGCGGCCGGGGCCGACGGCTGGCAGACCGCCACGCCCGCCGCTGCAGGCATGGACCCGACGACCCTCGACCAGGCGCGCACCTACGCCTTCGCCGCAAACCAGCACACCCAGGGCGTGGTGGTGGTGCGCGGCGGCAAGCTCGTCCAGGAGTGGTACGCCCCGGGCGAGGGCCCCGACTCGTGGGCGGCGAGCTGGTCGGTCGGCAAGAGCTTCGCCAGCGCGATGATCGGCATCGCCATCTCGCAGGGGAAGATCCCCAGCGTGGACGAGCCGCTGTCGACCTACTTCCCGGAGTGGGCCGGCACCGCGAAGGGGGCCATCACGATCAAGGACGTGCTCCACATGGCGTCCGGACTGCAGTGGAACGAGGACTACAACCCCGCCGACCTGAAGAACTCGGACATCATCCAGATGGGCCTCGCCGCCGACGAGCTCGCCTATGCCAAGAGCCGGCCGCTCGCCCACACGCCCGGCACGCACTGGTACTACTCGAGCGGCGACGCGATGCTGCTCTCGGGGATCATCCAGAAGGCGACCGGCATGTCGGCCGACCAGTACGCGCAGCAGGTCCTGTTCGGCCCGCTCGGCATGAAGCAGGTCGAGCAGTGGCAGGACGGCGCGGGCCACGCGCTCACGTACTGCTGCACCGACACGACCAGCCGCAACTTCGCCCGGTTCGGCCTGCTGTACCTGAACCACGGCAACTGGAACGGGACCCAGGTCGTGCCGTCATCGTGGGTGGACGACTCGTTCAACGTGTTCGGCCCCTCGAACGGCGAGTACGGCTACATGTGGTGGTTCGACTCGTTGGAGAACCTCTTCCCGTCGTCCGGCTTGAAGGGCCCGGTCGAGGAGGCGCTCGGCTTCGACGGGCAGTTCATCTACATCATCCCCAGCCTGGACCTGGTGGTGGTGCGCAACGGCGACTACGTGAAGAGCGCCTGTCCGCCGGTGGCCGACCCGAACCTCTTCTCGATCTACCCGCCGCACAACATCATTCCCGGCCAGGGGACGAGACCACCGGACAACTGGAACGACGCAGACTTCCTGGGCCCGATCGTCAAGTCGGTGACCGGACCGGACACCAGCGAGCCGGTCGTGCCGGCGCCCGAGTCCCAGCCGACCAGCCGCGACCCCAGCGGGCAGGCCATGGCGCCGTGCCCGGCATCGACGACTCCGACGACCACGTCGGTGCCGGCCCAGCCGCCTGCTCCGGCACCGGTGGCTGCGAGTCCCGCGACGGCAGTCGACGCGAAGCCCACCTACACCGGTTGAGGTCGCCGGGCGACTTCGCCCACGGCGCCCGACGGGTCAGGCAGTCGCGGTCGGCGACGCGGGAGGCGCTTCGTCGAAGTGATCCCAGTCGATCGCCACGTCGGTCTTGTCGTTCGGGTTGATGCCGATGGGAACCGTGGCGCCCGGACCGAAGCGGCCCTGGCGTTCGGGCGGCACCCCCTGGAGGAGCTTCGTCTCGTACGGCTCCGCGCCGTCGCGGTGCACGGTCAGCACGAACGCGAAGACCTCGCTGGTCGTTCCCTTGGTCGGACTCGTGACCGTGCGACCGGTCTCGGACATCTGGTCGATGTCGGCGGTGGCCTGCACCGCCGTGGTGAGGAACTGGTCGGTGTCGACCGTGTCGGAGACGGTGACGCCCACGAACATCCCTTCGGCGATCTTGTCGTCGGGGTCGCCACCGCCGGTCTGGGCGCTCCAGTCGATGCCGACCTTGCGCGGGTCGCTGGGCATGACCTTGACGTTCACCTGGACGCCCGGCTTCACGGTCCCGAGCAGCAGGCGGGGGAGCACCTGCTTGACCTTCACCTCGTAGGGCTCCTCGCCGTCGCGGTGCACCTGGAGCCCGAACTCGACGAGCGGTTGCTGGTTGACGGTCGTGCCGGTCTCGGCCATCGACAGCACCTGGGCGGTGGCGGGCACGCCCTTGGCGAGCACGCCCCGGTTCGTGGCGTTGCCGAGGATGCCCTTGCCGAGCCAGGCCGCGACGACGAACGAGAGGACGATGGACCCGATGACGAGGGGGAGCCCCCAGCTGGGCGCGCCGCTGGCGACGAGCGTTGCGGCGACGACGGGTGCGATCGCCACCGAGGCAACCGGCGTGCCGGGGGGTCGGGAATCGTTCGTGGCCGCCACGACTCCGGTTCTAGCAGCCCCGATCGTCTCGGGTGGTGGATCGGGTGCCGCGTTCAGCAGCGAACCGCCTGGACGCGCCGGGCCGGCGAGCTCACTCGTCCATCCCCCGCTTGACGGCCCACCGCACCAGCTCGCTGCGGCGGCGCAGGCGCACCTTGTCGAGGATGTTGCGGACGTGGTTCTCCACGGTCTTCTCGGCGATGAACAGCTTCTCGCCGATCTCCCGGTAGGTGGCTCCCAGCGCGACCTCGCGCAGGACCTCGCGCTCGCGGGTCGACAGCGGCTTGACGGGCTGCCCGTCGGGCGTGGTCACCGGCGCGGCGAAGTCGCCGAGCACCAGCGCGGCCAGGCCCGGCGAGAAGACGGGTTGGCCCGTAGCGGCGCGATACAGGCCGGCACGCAGCTCCTCGGTGGACGACGACTTGAGCAGGTAGCCGGAGGCGCCTGCGGCGACCGTGTCGAGCAGGTCCGACTCCGCTTCGGACACGGTCAGGATCACGACCGGGCAGATATCGGAGACCTCGGCCGCCACCCGGATCCCCCCACCCTGGGGCATGCGCAGGTCCGCCGCGACGACATCGGGCCGCAACCTTCGGGTGGCTTCGATCGCGGCCTCGGCGTCGGCGACGTCGTCCAACACCCAGAACGCCTCGCCCAGGTCGGCGCGCATGCCGGTGCGCCAGATGTCGTGGTCGTCGGCGACGATGACCTTCACCTTGTCAGCCATGTGCCTCGCTCCTCGCCTTCGTGCTCGTGCCCGGGCGTTCGACCACGCGCAGACGGACCTCGGTCCCGGCTCCCGGTGCGCTGGAGATCTCGAACGAACCATCGATTCCGGCGAGCCGGTCCCGAACCGAGTGGTCCAGGCCGCGCCGTTCGACCTCATCGGGAGCGAAGCCGATCCCGCGGTCGCGCACGATCACCAGGACCGCGCCCCCTCCGTCGGACTCGACGTAGAGGTTCACCCGGTCGACGCCACCGTGCTCCGCGGCGTTGGCGAGGCATTCGCCGGTGGCGGCGGCCAACGCGGCGACCGTCTCCTTCGCGAGGGGAGGAAGCGGTGGCACGATCGCGATGTCGACGGCGGTGCCCCGAGCGCGCCGTCACCCCGTTTGCGACCCGACGAAGCGCGCCTTCGAGGTCCTCTTCCGTCGGGGTACCTCCGGGTGCGAAGAGGTAGGTGCGCAACTCGGCCTCCTGGGTGCGAGCCAGGTGGACCAACTCGGGATCGGTGGCCCGACGTTGCACCGCCGCGAGGGTCTGGAGCATCCCGTCGTGCAGGTCGCGAGCCACCCGTTCGCGAGCGGCCGCCACCGCTGCGGCGTCCTCGGCGGCGCGCACCCTTCTGGCGACGGTGGCCGCCGCGGCGCCGGCCAGGGCGTAGAGGACGGCGGTGGAGAGCACGGAGAGCCATTGGCCGGCATGCCAATGCCCCGGCGCGTGGGACATGCCGATCAAGCCGACGAACCGCGCCGCTCCGAGCGTGGCCGCCGCCGCGACCGACGGCCACAGCCCGCGTGCAACCCCGATGGCGAGCACCGCGGCGACCGGCCACGCGCCGGCCAGGGACTGCGGCCGACCGGCCTCGTACACCCAGCCGTCTGCGACGAGCAGCGCGACGCCCGCGGTTAGGTCGACCCCCAGCTCGATGGCACGTATCGGGGCGTCCGAGTGCGTCCAGACGCGGCGTAGCAGCCAGAGCGTGACGAGCCCGGTGCCGCCCACCACCGCCCAGGCGACACCCGGCGCAGTGAGTTGCGACACGGAGGCGGCCGCCACGATGAACAGCCACACCCACGCCGCCGCACGGTAGAGCGCGATTCCGGCGAGGAGCTGGGAGTCGATGGCGCGCGCCCGACTGGTCACCGCCCAACCCTGCCAGATCCCTTCGTCCTGAGGGAGCGATCGGGATGAGCAGGGAGGCGATGATGCCGCCGGTCCCGGTCATGGCACGGGTCGCTCGAGGGTCTGGCCTCGAGGTCGGTGTGGCCGGCTCGGAGCGGATCTGGTGGATTGCCCCCATGGTGCAGTCCGCTGGTGGGCCGCATCGTGACGGGTATGGACACCCAACGAGATCCCGCCGTCGACGCGTACCGGGCCCTGGCGCTGGCCGCCGTGGTGCTCGGGCACTGGCTCCTCACCGTCACCTGGTGGACGAACGGTCACCTCGAGGCCAACAACCTGCTCGACCTCGCCCCGTGGACGCAGTGGGCGACCTGGGCGCTCCAGCCCGTGCCCCTGTTCTTCGTGGTCGGCGGCTGGTCCGGTGCCCGCTCGTGGCGGCGCGCCAGGGCGACGACCAGCCGGACCGCATGGCTCGCGACGCGTCTCGAACGACTCCTCGCTCCGGTGTGCACGTTCACGCTCGTCGCGCTCGTGGGGGCCGCCCTGCTGAAGCTGCTGGTGCCCGGCCAGGTCGGCGCCGTCGCCCGACTGCTCGGCATGCCGCTCTGGTTCCTCGCGGTGTACGTGCCGGTCACGGCCGCCGTACCGGTGCTGGTCGACGCGGTCGATCGTCGGGGCTGGCGGGTGCCACGAGATCTGGCGGTCATCGCGGCCGGTGTCGACCTTTGCCGATTTGCCGGGCACGTCGGCGGCGTCGGTTGGGCGAACTTCGTCTTCGTGTGGGCGTGCTGCGCGGCGTTGGGCGTGGCCGCCGAGGCACGGCAGCCCGATAGGCGGGTGCTCGCCTGGGTAGGACTCGCTTCCCTCGGCGTGCTGGCCGCCATGGTGCACCTCGGGTGGTACCCGGTGTCGATGGTCGGGGTGGGGAACCGCTCGAACAACACCCCGCCGACGGTCGCCCTGTTGCTGCTCGGCGTGGTGCACGCATGCCTGGCCGGCCTCGCCGCGCCTGCGCTCCGTCGCTTCCTCATTCGTCGTCGGACCGCCGCACGCGCGGTTGGCGTGCTCGGTGCGTTCGGGATGCACCTCTACCTGTGGCACCTCACCGCGACGGTGGCGGTCGTCGCCGCCCAGCAGCACGGGATCGGCAACGTCCGCCCACTCGCCGGCGAGTGGTGGGCCATACGTCCGCTCTGGATCGGCGCGCTCGGTCTGGCCGCCGCGCCGGTCGTGTTGGCCGCCGCGAAGTTCGACCTCCGACGTGTGCAGGCGCCGTCGCAGGTCACGTCGTCGACGGCCCGCGTCGCGCTCGCCGTCCTGCTGGCGACCTTCGGGTTGTCGGTGGTCGCACTCCGCGGCTTCGGACTCGGTCCGGTGGCGCTCGCCGCGGTGGCGGCGATCCAGGGGAGCTCCCTGTTGGTCGTCGAGCGGACAAGAGGTTCGTCGACGCCGGTGTTTGGGGGGAAGTCCCCATGGCCTGGAGCGGCTGCCTCCCCGAAGTTGGTGGCATGACCACGAACCCCGTCCTTGACCGTCCCCACTCGCCGACCGCCGACGAAACCCATGTGTCGTCGACGCCGGCCACGTTCGCGGCGCTGCGCCGAGACCGGGCGGCCGACCTGGTCCGCGTCGTCTCGTTGGGCGTGGTCATCGTCTGGCACTCGACGTTGTCGCTGTTCCACCGCTCTCGGCGCGGGGTGCTCAGCATGCCCAACCCCATCGGGGACTACCACGGACTGTGGCTGCTCACCTGGGCCCTGCAGGTGATGCCGCTGTTCTTCATCGTCTCGGGCGCGGTCAACGCCGACGCGTGGGACCGACACCGCCGCAGGGGCGGCACGACGTGGTCGTTCACGGCACAGCGGGTGCGACGGTTCGTCGGGCCGTTGGGCGTTCTGGTCGGGCTCTGCCTGACCGCCGAGGTGATCGCCAGGGGCGTTGGCTTCGGCCCATTCCTGGGTCGGCACCTGGTGATCCTCGTGCCGCTCTGGACGCTGGCGCTGTTGCTCGCGTATGCGCCGGCCACCTCTGCGCTGGCGCGAGGCTACGAGCGGTGGGGGGTCTCAGCGACCGTGGGGCTTGTCGGTGCGGTGGTGCTCTCGGACCTCGTCCGCTTCCGATTCCACGTGGCGGTGGGTGGCGAGGTGTCGACGCTGCTGGTCTGGCTGCTGGCCTACCAGCTCGGCTGGGTGTACCGGTCGGCCGTACGGGGCGGCGCCGAGCGGTGCCGCGAGGTGGGCCGACCGCTGGTGATCGTCGGGCTGGTCGGCCTCGTCTTCGCCACCAACCTGGGCTGCTATCCACGATCGATGGTCGCCACCTCGACCGACGCCATCTCGAACCTGCTGCCCACCACAGCGCCGATCGCCGCACTGGCGCTGTTGCAGTGCGGACTGCTGCTGGTGTTGCGCCCCCGGCTCGAGGGCTGGTTGGCAACCGACCGGACCTGGCGGCGGGTCGAAGCCGCGGGCCGGTACGCCTTGCCCGCCTACCTGTTGCACATGATCGCCGTCGTGGCGCTGGTGCTGGTCGCGGAGGGGTTCGGGGTGCGCTTCACCGGACGTCCCAGCACGGCCTGGTGGCTGACGCGGCCGCTCTGGTTCGCCGCGGTGCTGGCGTTCCTCGCGCCGCTCCTGCGGGTCGCGAAGCGCTGGTTCTGACGCGTGCGCGAACCGGATGGGTCGTACATCTCGCGCGCCTGCCAGCCGGTGGCGAGCCGACCACCCCGGAGTAGGTCAGGTGGCCGAGGGTGTCTGGTCGAAGTGGTCCCAGTCGATGGCCACGTCGGTCTTGTCGGCGGGGTCGCCTCCGCCGGTCTGGGCGCTCCAGTCGATCCCGACTTTTCGCGGGTCGTCGGGCATGACCTTGACGTTCACCTGGATGCCCGGCTTCACGGTGCCCAGCAGGAGGCGGGGCAGCACCTGCTTCACCGTCACCTCGTAGGGCTCCTGCCCGTCGCGGTGCACCCGCAGCCCGAACTCGACGAGCGGCTGCTGGTTCACGGTCGTGCCGGTCTCGGCCATGGACAGGTGCTGCGCGCTGGCGGGCACGCCCTTGGTCAGCACACCCTGGTTCGTCAGGTTCCCGAGGATGCCCTTGCCGAGCCAGACCGCGACGACGAACGAGAGCGCGATGGATCCGATGACGAGCGGGAGCCCCCAGCCGGGCGCGCCGCTCGCGACGAGCAGGGGAGCGGACGGGTCGATCACGGGCATCGCAACGTACTAGCAGTTGCGTGGCGCCGTCGTCTCGCCGTTCCCCGGGACCTTGCCGGGATCTCGCCGGGTTGGGGCCCGGGAGCCGCCTCCGGGGCGCCTCGGCCTGGGGGACGACCGAGCCGTAACCGGTCGAGCGGGTAGACGCGCCCGCGGGCGCATCCTCGATGCTTCTTCTGGTTCGACCTCGGCTTCGCGTCGCACGCCCGCGGGCGCGTCGGGGAAGCGGTGTCGAGCTGGTACCAGGTAGTCAGTCGACGGCTGCTTGCGCTTCGGAATGGTTGTCTCACCCCATCGTTAGGCTGATCGCACATCAGTTCGATCAGCCCGGGAGGTCCCCATGACGACGAAACAAGCACCGAACCGGCAGGTGGAAACAGTCCCGTTGCCCAGCTCGGTCGGCGCGCCCGCGGGCGCGTCGCACCCCGATCGGGGCGACGTGGCGGCGCTGCCGGTCGAGCGCCTCGAAGCGCAGCTGGTGTCGCTCGCCGGGCAGCTCGCGGCGGGCACCTACGAGCTGCTGGTCCTGGTCGGCGAGCTCGACGCCCGCGGCGCCTGGGCCGCGTGGGGCGCGTTGTCGTGCGCGGCGTGGCTCGCCGAGGTGTGTGACGTCGAGGTCTGCACCGCCCGCACCCAGGTGCGCGTCGCCCGCGCGCTGCGCAACTGGCCGGCCCTGGACGCCGCGATGCGCGACGGCGACGTCTCCTACGCGAAAGCCCGCGTCCTGGTGCCCCACCTGACCAACGACAACGTCAAGGCGCTCGTCGAGCTCGCGACGGTCACCCCCGCCGGGCGGCTCGGCGCCGCGATCGCCGCCTGGGCGCACCGCCACGAAGACCACGACGTCATCGCCGCCCGCCAACACGACGCGCGGTCGGTGACGTGGCGCACCGAACCCGACGGCACGGTCACCCTCACCGCACGGCTGCCACCCGCCCAAGCCGGCGCGCTCTGCGCGGTGATCGACCAGCAAGTGACCGTCGCCCGCGCGCCCGCGGGCGCGTCGCTCGCCCAGCAGCGCGCCGACGCCCTGGTCGCCGTCGCCACCGGCGGCGGAGGTCACGTCGACGCCGAAGTCGTCATCCACGTCGACCAGACCGGCAACACCCTCACCGACGGCACCCCACTCACCGACCACGCCGTCACCGCGCTGCTCCCCGACGCATTCATCTCCCTCCTCCTCCACGACACCCAACGAATGCCCATCGACGCCAGCCCCCGCCGCCGCACCCCGACCCGACGCCAACGCCGCGTCCTCGACGAACGCGCCACCGAATGCCAACACCCCGGCTGCCACGCCCGCACCTTCCTCCAATACGACCACATCCAGCCCTACACCGACCGCGGACCAACCACCATCGACAACCTCCAACGCCTCTGCGGACCCCACAACCGCGCCCGACAAGACCAACCCGGGCGATGAGCCGCAATAGAGCGTCAGCGCCTGAGGTCGACGGGCCGCGCCAGCTCGGCGAAGAAGTCGTGGCCCTTGTCGTCCACGATGACGAAGGCGGGGAAGTCCTCGACCTCGATCTTCCAGATCGCCTCCATGCCCAGCTCGGCGTACTCGAGCACCTCGACCGAGCGGATGCAGTCCTGGGCGAGGCGGGCGGCCGGGCCACCGATCGAGCCGAGGTAGAAGCCGCCGTGCGCCTGGCAGGCGTCGGTGACGGCCTTCGAGCGGTTGCCCTTCGCGACCATCACCATCGACCCGCCGTGGGCCTGGAACCGCTCGACGTAGGAGTCCATGCGGCCGGCGGTGGTCGGGCCGAACGACCCCGACGCGTAGCCGTCGGGGGTCTTGGCCGGACCGGCGTAGTACACGGGGTGGTCCTTGAGGTACCGGGGCAGCTCCTCGCCGGCGTCGAGGCGCTCGGCCAGCTTGGCGTGGGCGATGTCGCGGGCCACGACCATCGTGCCGGTCAACGCGAGGCGGGTCTTGACCGGGCAGCGCGACAGCTGCGCCCGGATCTCCTCCATCGGCCGGTCGAGGTCGACGCGCACCACGTCGTCGGAGAGGTGCTCGTCGGTCACCTCCGGCAGGTACTTGGCCGGGTCGGTCTCGAGCTGCTCGAGGAACGCGCCCTCGGCGGTGATCTTGCCCAGGGCCTGGCGGTCCGCCGAGCAGCTCACCGCGACGGCCACCGGGCAGGAGGCGCCGTGGCGGGGGAGGCGGACCACGCGCACGTCGTGGCAGAAGTACTTGCCGCCGAACTGGGCGCCGATGCCGAACGCCTGGCTGAGCGCCAGCACCTCGGCCTCGAACTCGACGTCTCGGAACCCGTGACCCGACGCGCTGCCCTCGGTCGGGAGGGAGTCGAGGTAGCGGGTCGAGGCCAGCTTGGCGGTCTCGAGGGCGAACTCGGCCGAGGTGCCGCCGACGACGACACCCAGGTGGTACGGCGGGCAGGCCGCCGTACCCAGGGTGCGCAGCTTCTCGTCGAGGAAGGTCAGCAGCGCCGTGGGGTTCAGGACGGCCTTGGTCTCCTGGTACAGGTAGCTCTTGTTCGCCGAGCCGCCGCCCTTGGCCATGAACAGGAACTTGTAGGCGTCGCCGTCGATGGCGGCGAGCTTGATCTCCGCGGGCAGGTTGGTCTTGGTGTTGACCTCGTCCCACATGGTGAGCGGGGCCATCTGCGAGTAGCGCAGGTTGAGCTTCGTGTAGGCGTCGAAGATGCCCCGCGAGATGGCGGCCTCGTCGCCGCCCGAGGTGAGCACGTTCTGGCCGCGCTTGCCCTTGACGATGGCGGTGCCGGTGTCCTGGCACATGGGCAGCACGCCGCCGGCGGCGATGTTGGCGTTCTGGAGCAGGTCGAGCGCGACGAAGCGGTCGTTGGCGCTGGCCTCGGGGTCGTCGAGGATCTTGGCGAGCTGGGCAAGGTGGCCGGGGCGCAGCAGGTGGGCGATGTCGTGCATCGCCTCGGCGGTGAGCCGGGTCAGCACCTCCGGTTCGACCTGGAGGAAGGTGCGTCCGGCCGCCTCGACCGTGGATATGCCCTCGGTGGTGACCAAGCGGTAGGGCGTCTCGTCGGCGCCGAGTGGGAGGACGTCGGTGTAGGAGAAGTCAGCCATCGTCCGCCGACGCTACGTCGGCGGCGACGGTGGCCCGAAGCCCGCTCAGCCGGTCGCGCGGCTCCGTCGCGCGGTCGGGCGACCTCGTCAGCCTGTCAGGACGTGTTCGAGGTTGCGAGCAGCCTTGGCGAAGACGGCCGCGATGACCGCGCCGGCGGGCCCCACCATGCGGGCGCTGAGCGCGGTGGGCTCCGCCGCGAAGGTGAAGGTGACGTGCGTCGCCGCGGGTCGGGTCGACGTGGCGGGCACCTCGGCCAGGTCCCACAACTCGATCAGCGCCTTGGCGATCGGGACCTGCATGTCGTCGATCCGGTAGGCCCACTGGCGGCCGGGCTCCGCGGACAGCACCGTCTCGGAGATCGTGGTGCCACCGACGGTGACCTCGCGGGGCGCGCCGACGCCTCGTGCGTCGCTCGGGAAGCGACCGCCGGTGAGGGTTGGGAACCACGTCCACGTGGCCGGGTCGTCCGACAGCGCGGCGTAGACCGCGTCGGGCGTCGCGGGGACCTCGGCGTGCAGCACGAGCCGCAGGGGCGCGTGCTGCACGAAGGCCAGGTCGACCTCGGCGAGCCGGCTCATGCCCGGTCACCGATCGGTGTTGGCGACGGTGGCGTGATCCCCGCGGCCTCGTGGAGTGCGTCGATGACCGTCATCGTACGTACCGCGTCGTCCACGGTGGTCGGAAACGGCGTCCCATCGCGGATCGCGTCGACGAAGGCTCGAAGTTGGTACGTGTAGCTGGGGATCCGATCCGCCCACTCGTACGTCCGCCGCCGGCCCGTGCGGACCACGAGGTGCCCACCGAGGTGCGGAGCGACCGGGTTCCGGGCGAGCACCTCTCCGTCGGTGCCGACCACCCGCAGGTGGAGGTCGACGGGGTGTGCGAAGTTGGCGAAACCGCAGCGCAGCGAGGCGGTCGGCCCGTCGTCCCAACGGAGCGAACCGCGCAGCGCCCGGTCGACGCCGCCACCGGTGAACTTGGCCGTCGCGGCGGTGACGGTGGGGTCGCCGCCGTGCACCGCGCCGACCACCGAACGGATCTGGTGAACCGCGTAGCAGCCCGCGTCCAGCAGCGAACCGCCGGCCAGCGCACGACTCCAACGGATGTCGTGGCGCTTGAGGAGCGGGAAGCAGAAGCCGGCGTCGACGTGGGAGATCTCGCCCAGCTCACCACTCGCCACCAGGTCGATGAGTCGTTGCATCAGCGCGTGGTAGCGCCAGTGGAACGCCTCCATGACCACGCGACCACCGGTCCTGACGTGTGCCGCCACCGCCGCCGCCTCCGCAGCGTTCGCCGTGAAGGGCTTCTCGCAGAGGACGTGCTTGCCGGCGTCGAACGCCTTGAGCGTCCACGCTCCGTGCAGCCCGTTGGGAAGCGGGATGTAGACGGCGTCGACCGCATCGTCTTCGAGGAGCGCGTCGTAGGTGTCGTGGACTCGGGGGATGCCATGGCGGGACGCGAAGGACCTGGCTCGGCCGACGTCCCGCGCAGCGATCGCGGAGATGGTGGCACCGGGCACCTGTCGGGCGGGGCCGATGGCCGCGCTGGGTGCGATCGCCGCGGCGCCGAGTATGCCGATCCTCAGGGGCGCGGTGGGGTTCATCCGACCGACGCTACGTGGTCGGTTCGACCCGTCCGGCGCGTGCGCTGTCCGCGGCGAGCCGCGACCACGACTCGGGTAGCCTCTGGACCCGTGAACGGGAAGGTGCGCGCGACGCGCTGGGCGAGGCGAAGGCTGGCCGACGCCATCCACCGGGGCGTGGCCTGGGGCCAGCGGGCCGCCGCGATCGGCCCGGATTGCGAGCTCGGCCGCCGCTTCGGCCGATTCGGTGACGGGAGTTGCATCTCCTTTCCGACCGGGACGATCTTCGGCGAGTCGAACATCGAGATCGGATCGTCCACGATGATCGGGGTCGGGGTGACGCTGTCCGCCGGGTTCGGACCCGGCCAACAGCTGGATGAGGACGCGATCATCCGCATCGGCGACCGGGTCGTGCTCGGCCGTGGAAGCCATGTCGTCGGTCATCGACGGATCGAGATCGGTGACGACGTCTTCACCGGCCCCTACGTGTACGTGACCGACCAGAACCATCGGTACGACGACCCGCACCTCCCGATCGGCCGGCAGTGGCCGATCAACGACGAGGTGCACATCGGCTCGGGTACCTGGCTGGGCACCGGCGTCGTGATCCTGCCGGGGGCCGACATCGGCAGCAACGTCGTCGTCGCCGCAAACTCGGTGGTGCGGGGTTCGGTGCCCGACCACAGCGTCGTCGCCGGCATCCCGGCTCGGGTGGTCCGCTGCTGGACCGAGGAGGACGGCTGGGTCCCGCCGATCGTCGAACGGGGGAACGCCGCCGAGATCGACGAAGCCGACCTGGCCGACCTCGCGGCGCTCCTCGGTGTTCCTCTCAGCGAGATCGGCCCGCGATGAGCGGCGACGACGAGTCGTCGGGCGGCGCCGACGAAGAAGCGGACGCGTCCCTGGCGGCCGTCGACGTCGAGCCGGCACCCGCTGGAGGGGATGGTGACGTCACCTCGGGCGGCGCCCCGCCCGCTGGCGACGAGCCCTTCATCCGATACACCAACCCCATGTACCGCGTGATCACGATGGTCGGTGCCGCGCTGGTCCTCATCTTCGGGGTGTCGCTGGCCGTGGTCAGCCGCATGCTCAACCCGCCGGCACCGGCGATCCTGACGCTGATCGACCTGGTGGTGACGGTTGCGCTGGTGACCTGGTACCTGACGGGCCTCCACATCGGGCTCGACCTCTACGAGGATCGACTGGTGGTGGCGGGGAAGATCGGCGCGACGACCCTCGACCGGGATCAGGTCGAGTCCGTCGAACCGTTGGTCACCTGGCAGACGGCGTTGCTGTTCTCGGGCCGCCCGCTGCTCATCCACCTCGCGGATGGAACGGTGGTCCGTTCGTACGGCTGCCTCCCCAGCGACGCGCAGGGTCAGCAGGCCGCGGTCGCCGACCTGCAGGCGGTACTCGGCGCCACGGCATCGGTCGCCGCGGAACAGCACGAGGCCTCGATGGACGAACGCATCGAGGCCATGACGGCCGCCGCCCGGGCACGACAGGCCGGCGTCGACCCGTCAGGTGGGGACTCCGGCGACGCGGGGCCGTCGGACGATGCAGGAGTCGTCGACGAGCACCAGGACGACGGCGACGGCGACCGTCCCCCCGAATGACCGATCGGTCCGGTCGCCCCGGTGGACCGCGGAGCGCCGCCCGGACGCCGACCGAGGTCGGCGTCACGTCGGTAGGTTGAGCAGGTGATGGAGCGCACGCCCGACGACGCCGAAGACGGGTCGACGCGCGTCGAGCACGATTCCATGGGGACGGTCAACGTGCCGCGCGACGGCCAGATGGGGGGCTCAGACCCAACGCGCGGTGGAGAACTTCCCGGTGTCGGGTCGGACCATCGACCCTCGACTGATCCACGCGCTCGGGATGGTGAAGGCCGAGGCGGCACGGGTCAACGCCCGACTCGAGGAGGTGCCCCAGGTCGACGAGGTGGTCGGTGCCGCAATCGTGGATGCGGCCGATGAGGTCGCGGCGGGTAGGTGGGACGCGCACTTTCCCGTCGACGTCTTCCAGACCGGATCGGGCACCTCGTCGAACATGAACGCCAACGAGGTCATCGCCTCGGTGGCCGCGGAGCGGCTCGGTGCCGACGGTTCGGTCCACCCGAACGACCAGGTCAACGCCTCGCAGTCATCGAACGACGTGTTCCCGACGGTGGTGCACGTGGCGGCGGCCACCGCCATCGCCCAGGAGTTGGAACCGGCGCTCGCGCACCTCTCCGCGGCGCTGCGAGAACGTGCGGCGGCCTTTGGGGAGGTCGTCAAGCCCGGGCGCACGCACCTCATGGACGCGACCCCGGTCACGCTCGGCCAGGAGCTCGGTGGCTACGCCAGCCAGGTCGACCAGGACCTCGCCCGACTCGCCGACCTGCGACCTTCGCTCCTTCGCCTGCCCCTTGGCGGGACCGCGGTCGGGACGGGCATCAACGCACCTGCCACGTTCGCCCCGCGGGTCATCGAAGGGCTCGCGCAGCGCACCGGGATGGCGTTCGTCGAGGTGCCCGACCACTTCGCCGCGCAGGGAGCGCGCGACGACCTCGTCGCTGTCTCCGGCGTGCTGCGAACCGTCGCGGTCAGTCTCACGAAGATCGCGAACGACCTTCGCTGGATGGCCTCCGGGCCGCGGGCCGGTCTGGGCGAGATCCGCCTTCCCGAGCTGCAGCCGGGTTCCTCGATCATGCCGGGCAAGGTGAACCCGGTGTTGGCCGAGGCGGTGACGCAAGTCGCCGCGCAGGTCATCGGCAACGACGCCGCGATCGCGTTCGGCGGGTCGCAGGGAAACTTCGAGATGAACGTGTACGTGCCCATGATCGCGGCCAACCTGATCGACTCGGTCGTCCTCCTCGCCAACGTCACCGAGGTGTTCACCGACCGGTGCGTCGCCGGGATCGAAGCCGATGTCGCCCGCTGCCTGTCCCTGGCCGAGGCGTCCCCTTCGATCGCCACGTCGCTGAACCCGCACATCGGCTACGAGCGTGCGGCGGCGCTGGTGCACGAGAGCCTCGAGACCGGGCGCAGCGTCCGTGACCTCGTGCGCGAGCGGGGGCTCCTGACCGATGACGAGATCGACCGTGCCTTCGACCTGCTCGGCCAGACCCGTGGTGGCCTCGCGTGATCCGCCGGCGCGTGGTGCGTCGCCGTCACGGCACCGCGTGGCTCGGTAGGCTCGGGCTTTCTCTCCCACGTCGTTGAAAGGCCCACCGATGCTGCTGGCCGATGTCGGCTCGAACGGATACAAGGTGCTCTTGGTGCTGCACCTCTTCGCGGTGATCGTGGCGTTCGCGCCGGGGTTCGTCTGGCCGGTGCTGAACCGCAGTCGTCGCGTCGAGGGCCGGGAGGACCCGCAGGACGTCTCCGGTCTGGCCGGTGACCCGATGCCCGCCACCGCTCCCGGTGCGGGCATCGCGAGCATCGTCGACCCGGTCGTGCACGGCGGCGCCATGGTGTTCGCGGGGCTCTTCGGGATCGGCCTGATCGGCATGTCATCGAAGGTCTACGAGTTCAGCCAGAGCTGGATCTCGATCGCCTTCGTGCTCTGGTTCGCGATGCTCGCGGTGCTCTTCGCCGGCCTCGTCCCTGCGCAGCGGGCGATCCGCGCGGGCAAGGTGGCCGCCGAGTCGCGGCTGGCGATGTACTACGGCGGCATGCACCTGCTGCTGGTGCTCCAGGTCATCGTGATGGTGTTCAAGCCCGGCTTCTAGCGAGGTCGGCTCGACCGCCCGGTAGCGTTCTCGCGGTGCACCCCATCGAGCACCTTCGCTTCCTGGCGCGCTCCAACGATCCCGACCCCGACTGGTTGGTGCCCGAGGCAGCCGACGCGCTCGCGGCGCTGGCGCACGACCGTGTCGGCCTGGTGCTCGCGTGTCGCAAGCTCGTCGAGCGTCAACCGGCGTGCGGTCCGCTCTGGTGGCTGTGCGCACAGGTGTTGACCGCGGCCGACCCTCGCAAGGCCGCTCGCGAGGCCTCGAGGGTCTTCCACGAGGACCCGACGCCGCTCCAGGTGTCGATGGCGCTCACGGACTCCGCGGTCGAGGGCGCCGGCAGCATCGAGGCACCGATGCTCCTGTCCTGCACGGCGGCCGCACCTGAGGGCGCCCTCGTCGCGGTCCCCGACCCGGCACTGGCGCGCGTGGGCTCCGCCAGGGAGCGCGGGGTAGAGGTCTGGCTCGTGACGGGCGTCGGACGGGTCCTGCCGGCGGCGGTGTGGAACCGGGCCACCGAAGGGATCGACCGCTCGTCCGGTGACCACGTGGAACCGGGGCGCGGCGAGGTCGAGCTCGTGCCCGCCGAACGGTTCGACCAGGTGGTCGGCCCGAACGGCTTCGAGCCGGTCGAAGCCGCGCTGCGCCGTTCAGACGTCACCGTCGTCCCCGAGCTGCTCCGCATCGGCTGAGCGACGATCGCCGTCGGCCGGCGGGTAGGGTCGATGGCCATGGGTGAGATCGTGGAATTTGCCAGCAACGGCGACTCGGCTCGTGGGTACCTCGCCACGCCGGAAGTGGGCGCGGGACTCGGCGTCATCGTGATCCAGGAGTGGTGGGGCCTCGTGCCGCACATCGAGCACGTCTGCGACCGCTTCGCAGCGGAGGGCTTCACGGCACTCGCGCCCGACCTCTACCACGGGACCACGACCACCGAACCCGACGAGGCCGGGAAGCTCATGATGGCCCTCAACCTCGACGCCGCCTCGCGCGACATGGCCGGCGCGGTCGACCACCTCCTGGCCAGCGATCGGGTGCGCGGCGACACGGTCGGCGTCGTCGGGTTCTGCATGGGCGGAGGCCTGGCGCTCGTCCTGGCCTGCAACGAGCCGCAGAAGGTGGGGCCCGTCGCCCCGTTCTACGGACTGATCCCCTGGCCCGAAGCCCAGCCCGACTGGTCGGCGCTCACGGGGCCGGTGCGCGGCAACTACGCCGGCAAGGACGGCTTCTTCACCCCGGACGCAGCTCGAGAGCTCGAGCGCACGCTGCAGGACCTCGGCAAGGAAGCCGACCTTCGGGTCTTCCCGCAGTCGGACCACGCCTTCTTCAACGACGACCGCCCCGAGGTCTACGACCCGGAGGCGGCGACCATCGCGTGGGAGCGGACGCTCGACCTCTTCCGCGAGCACCTGGGCTGAGAAGCCGACCGCGCGTCCGGGACCGTTCGCCCGGCCGGGGCGATGATCAGACCGGCGTCCGTCGAGGCCGGAGCCGGCCACCGATTCGGGACCTGAGCGCCGACCAGCCGCGGGAATCCTCCGAGCTCGCGGCACGCTCACGTGCCGCGACGTGAAGCCGTTGGGACCTGAGGGCCTCGACCCGCTCGTCGTCGACCGGCTCGAGCTGGTCCGGCTGGACGTCCAGTGCCCAGGCCAGCAGGCGATCAGCCAGCGCAGGGTTCCGTGCGAGGGCGGGGCCATGGAGGTAGGTGGCGATGATGCGACCGTCCCAGACACCCTCGACGGCGTCTCCGGGACGGTTGCCCACGCCGACCCGCACGTGGCCGAGCGGGCGGGCGCTCGGCCCGAGCACCGTCACCCCCGCATGGTTCTCATAGCCCGTGAGCGGACCGATCCCGAGCTCGGGGTCGGTGTCGACGACCACCTCGCCGACGATGCGGGGGCCGGTGCCGCGCACCGTCTCGACGTCGAGCAGCCCGAGCCCGTCCGACGCGCTCCCGTTCGGTCCCAGGAACGACGCGCCCATGATCTGGAAGCCTGCGCAGATCGCCAGCAGCGCCGCACCGCCCTCGATCGCCCGGAGAAGCGCGCCGGACTCGGCGAGCAGCGCGGCGGCCCGGGTCTGGGGGCCGTCCTCGCCTCCGCCGATCAGGTACACGTGGCCGTCGTCGGGGATGGCCACATCGGCCGTGACGTCGATGATCCTGGCTTCGACGCCCCGCCAGCCGGCGCGGCGCGCCAGGACCAGCGCGTTGCCGTCGTCGCCGTAGGTGCCGAGCAGGTCGGGGAAGAGTCGCACGATGCGCAGCTCGTCGGGCGCGCTGGTGCCGCCGCTCATCGGATGGCCCCGAGCACGTCGGCGAAAGCGGTGTAGTTGGCCACGAGGTCGACGGGCCCTTCGGGGCACCGGTCGACCGCCGCGAGCGCGGGCCCGGGGGCCACCGAGTGCTCCACCCCGGCGTAGCGGAGGCGAACGGAGAGGTCGAGCGCGCGGTCGCCCGCCGCGACCACCGGTCGGCCTGCGAGGAGCTCGAAGGGCACGTCCCAGAGCCACGAAGGGTCGTGACCGTCCGCGACGCGGGCGTTGATCGCGACGACCGCCGGGGTGGGCGGCGCCTGCAGGATGCCCAGCGACGACTGCCATCCCGCGGGGTTCTTCGCCATCAGGAGCCGGACGTCGTGGGCCCCCCTGGTCACCTGTCGGTACCTGCCCGCCACCTCGGTCGTCTCGGACATGCCCACGGCAGCTTCACGAGGAGCCACGCCCGATCGCCATGCCCCGGTCAGCGCCAGCGCCGCGTTGGCACGGTTGAACGCGCCGGGAGCGCGAGGTCGAGGGTCACCGTCACGTCTCCACCCGGTGCATGGAGCGTCACCACGTCGTCATGGAGGGACACGTCGGCCTCGGGTCGGGCGAGGTCGCACCCGGTGCAGTGCCACCCGCCGTCACCGTGGGCGACCGTCGCCGAGCACTCGGGGCAGATGGCCGCGTCCGCGGTCCACTCGGCGCCGGCGCCGACCCAGGTCACCGTTGGCACCGCGCGTGCAGCCCAGACCACGAGCGGGTCGTCGGCGTTCGCCACGACGTCGACCGTGACGCCGTCGCCCGCAAGGCGCTCGAACATGGCGTGCCAGCGGGCCACGACGATGCGCACCTCGCCGTAGCGGTCGAGCTGGTCACGGCTGAGGTTGCCGAGCACGACCACACGGGGCCGTAGGTCGTCGGCGAGGGTGGCCAGGGTGGCCTCGTCGACCTCGAGCGCCGCCCGGTCGACGGTGAGGTCCTGGGCGAGGGCGGAGACGATCCCGGTTCGCAGGTTGGAGCCGGCGGCGTTGGTCACGACCGGACCCGCGGCACGCATCGCGGCGGCCAGCAGGTTGGTGGTCGTGGTCTTGCCGTTCGTGGCCGACACGACGACGATCGACCGTCCCGCCGCCAGGTGGGCGACCAGGTCGTGGTCGAGGGCGAGCCCGACGTGGCCGCCGAGCACGGACCCGCCGTGCCCCGCACGTCGAGCGAGCGCGGCGACGGCGCGCATCGTGCCGGCGGTAGCGCGCAGTCGGGCGCTGGTTCGGGGTTCGGGAGCGGCGAGGTTCATGGCGGGTGCGCGACGTCGCGGGCGGGGGTCCAGGTACTCGGTAGTGTTCGCCGGAGCCTGCGCGGCCGGTGGGCCGCCGGTGATCGCACCGACCACGACGAAGCGTACGCGGATGGCCGACTCCGACACGACAGACGAACCGGCGCGACCGTGGTGGGCGACGGACCAGTTCGCCTACGCGGTGCTCGTCGTGCTGGCCGTCGCGTGGACGGTCGTGCTCGGTCGACTGATCATCCTGCGCCACGATCGCTTCGCCACCTTCGACTTCGACGAGGGCATCCACGACCAGCTCATCTGGCAGTTGGCGCACCTCCGCCAGTTCACGACCGTGCGCGGCGTCCCGTTCCTCGGCAACCACGCGTCCTTCGGGCTGCTCCTCCTGGCGCCGCTGGTGTGGCTCGGCGCCGGTCCCAACGTGTGGAACGTGCTCAACGCCCTGGCACTGGCCTCGGCGGCGTTGGTCCTGTACGCGATCGCGCGGGACAAGCTGGGGAAGCCGTGGCTCTCGCTGCTCGTCGGGGTGGTGTGGCTGGCGCAGCCGGACGTGCAGTGGTGGGTGCAGGAGGGGTTCCATCCCGAGTGCATCGCGCTGCCCTTCCTCTTCGCGACCTGGCTCTACGGCGAGCGCATCTCGACGCGGCTGGCGGCCGGCGAGGCGGTGGAGCGACGACTGCGGTGGCAGTTCGGGTTGTCGTTCCTGGCCACGATCATCTGGAAAGAGGACCTGGCCCTGGCGCTGGTCGGCATGGGGCTCGTGTGGGTGATCCGGCGCCGCTGGCGCTTCGGCCTGCGCGTCGTGGCCGTCGCCGCGCTCTGGTTCGCGGTCTTCGGGGCGTGGATGGTGCCCCACGTCGCCGGCGGCACCGTGTACGGCGGCATCTACGGCGACCTCGGCAACACCCCGAGCCAGGTGGTCACCACCTCGATCAGCCACCCCAGTCGGCTCGCGCGGCGACTCGACGACAACGACGCGCTGACCTACTCGCGTCAGCTCCACCAGTCGTTCGGGTACCTCACCGTGCTCTCGCCGGTGACGTGGCTCATCGGAACGCCACAGTGGTTCGTCGACATCTCCTCGACCGCGAACTTCACCTGGGACCAGAAGTTCCACTACCAGGCGATCCCGCTCGCCGCGCTCGCGATCAGCTTCGTGGAGGCGCTGGCGTTCCTCGAACGCCGGAAGAAGGGCCTCGGGCAGCTCGCCTCGATCGGCGGGCTCGCGGCGGCGCTCTGGTGCGGACGCATCTATGGGCCGGCGCCCTGGAGCATCAACTACCGCGCGGGGTACTGGCCGCTCGTGGCGTCACCGAACCAGGCGGCGAACGAAGCCGCGGTGCGCATGATCCCCGCCGGTGACGGCGTGTCCGCCGACTACCTGGTGGTGCCGCACCTGACCCACCGTCAGCGGATCTACACCTTCCCGAACCCGTGGCGGAACTCCAACTACGGCATCGAACCGAGCGACCGCGGCGACCCGGCCGGCGTGCGTTGGATCGTGATGGACACGTCGTTGCTGAACCCGGATGACCGCGCGCTGTACGACAGCATCAAGGCCAGTGGCGAGTTCCGGCTGGTGAGCCGGCGGGGGACGATCGAGGTGCTCGAGCGGGTTCGACCGCCGGGAGGCGGCGATCAGCCCATCAACGCCGGCTGATCCGGCAGGTGCCACGCGTCGCGGGCGGACGAGGCGAAGCGGTGCATGTCGCCCGCTTCGCCCACCACCTCGCGCACCAGGTACTGCGGCCGCCGCTTGACCTCGTCGTGGATGCGGGCGATGTACTGGCCCATGACCCCCAGGACCGTCAGCTGGATGCCGCCGAGGAACGCGATGACGACGACGAGCGAGGCCCAGCCGGGCACGAACGCCGCGTTCGAGAGCTTGGCGATGATGGCCGCCACGCCGGCGAGCAGCGAGGACACCGACACGGCGAACCCGACGCCGAGCGCGACCCGGAGCGGGAGCGTCGAGAAGGAGACGATGCCGTCGGCGGCGAAGGCGAGCATCTTGCGGAGCGGGTACTTGGTGCGACCGGCGTGCCGCGCGTCGCGGGAGTAGCGGACACCGGTCTGGTCGAAGCCGACCCAGGCGAACATGCCGCGGAGGTAGCGATGGTGCTCGGGCATCTCGTTGACCGCGTCGACCGCACACCGGTCGACCAGCCGGAAGTCGCCGACGTCCATGGGGATGTCGACCTCGCTCAGACGCCCGAGGACCCGGTAGAACCAGCGGGCGCTGGCCAGCTTCGCCCGCGACTCGCCGGCCCGCTCGTCGCGCACGGCGTAGACGACCTGGAAGCCCTCCCGCCACTTCGCGGCGAGCGCGGTGATCACCTCCGGTGGGTCCTGCAGGTCGCCGTCCATGATGACCATGGCGTCGCCTCGTGCGTGGTCGAGCCCGGCGGTGAGGGCCACCTGGTGGCCGAAGTTGCGCGAGAGCCGAACCACCCGGAGCCGGGGGTCGGCGACGGCCATGTTGCGCAGCACGTCGATCGAACCGTCCGTCGACCCGTCGTCGACGAAGATGACCTCGCTCGTCCCGTCGAGTCCGTCGAGCACCGGGACCAGCCGCTCCAGCAGCGCCGGCAAGGTGTCGACCTCGTTCAGCACCGGGATGATCAGGGAGTAGGTCGGCGTCATGTGCCCGACGGTAGGAAGCGGTCGTCAGCGACCCGTCGGAGTCGTCTCAGAAATGGCTGAGAAGGTGCGGATGGACGTCAGGCGTCGAGCTCGGCGACCAGCCGCCGAGCGATGACCTTGAGGCAGAGGACCTCGTCGGCGCCCTCGAAGATCGAGAGCACCCGGGCGTCGACGAAGTAGCGGGACACGTCGTACTCCTCGGCGTAGCCCATGCCGCCGTGGATCTGCTGCGCCTCACGGGTCACCCATTCGGCGGCCTTGCACACGTAGGCCTTCACCATGGAGGCCTCCCGGGTACCCTCGCCGGCGGCCATGAGCGTCGCCACCACGTAGGAGAACTGGCGAGCTGCCTGGATGAGCACCGCCATGCGGGCGAGCTTGACCTTGGTGAGCTGGTACTCGTCGAGCGTGTGGCCGAACACGGAGCGGTTCTCGGCGTAGTCCACCGCCGCTTCGTAGGCCGCCTGCATCACGCCGATCGCACGGGCGGCCGTCTGCAGTCGGCCGTTCTCGAAGCCGGCCATCTGGTAGTAGAAGCCCTTGCCGAGCCCCGCTTCCATGCCGATCTGGTTCTCCGCGGCGACGAACCAGTCCTCGAAGGAGACCTCGAACGAGTGCATGCCGCGGTAGCCGAGCGTGTCGATCGCGCGGCCCTCGAGCTTGCCACCCCCGGGGGCACCGCCCTCGGCTTCCTGCACGAACGCGAACCCGTGGCCGTCGCCCTGGGGTTTGGGCACGATGAACATCGAGAGGCCGCGGTGACCCGCCGACTTGTCCGGGTCGGATCTCGCCAGCACCATCAGCACATCCGCGCGCGCCGCGAAGGTGCACCAGGTCTTGACGCCGTTGATGAGCCAGCCCCCGTCGGTGGGGGTGGCCGTCACCTTCACCCCGGCCACGTCGGAGCCGAAGTCGGGCTCGGTGACCGCCACGGCGTTGAGCACCTCGGCGCTGGCGAGCCGGGGGAGCCACTCGTGCTTCTGCTCCTCGGTGCCGCCGGCCAGAAGGGCCCGGGTGAGGATCTCGGGGCGCGTGATGAGCGACCCACCGGCGCCGAGCGACCCGCGCGAGAGCTCCTCGGTGGCGACGACCATGCCGATGTACTCGCCCTTTCCGCCGGTTCCCCAACCGCCGTAGGCCTCGGGGACGGACAGGCCGAAGGCGCCCATCTCGGCGAGCCCTGAGATGATCTCCTCCGGGATGTCGCCGTTGGTGCGGTGGACGTGCTCGGCGATCGGCTTGAGCGCATCGTCGGCGAAGCGGCGGAAGGTGTCCTGGACGAGCTCGAAGTCCGGGTCGAGGTGGCGCGGGCCCGGGTCGGTGATCTGCACGAGGAACTCGGGGTCGCGGTAGGCGGTGACGAAGGCGCGGGCTTCGTCGAGCGCGCCCGGCTGGACACCCCACTCGGCTTCTCGGCCCCAGACCGTGCCGGCGAGCTCACCGACGGCGTCGGCGATGTAGGCGACGGTGATCTGCGCCTCGTCCTCACCCCGGGAGCCGTACTCGAGCAGGGCCCGGCCGGTGGCGACCGCGGACGCGGCGTGGGCCAGGTCGTAGGCGAACGACTGGTTGACGTCGATGCCGCCCGGCGCCGCTGCGAGTCGGCGAGTTCCCTGGTCGATCACGCCCTGGGCGAGGTCGATGGCGGTGGCGGCGAGGGTGAGGTCGGGAGCTGCGGGCATGGTCCCGCAGGTTATCGACCGGTCGGATCGCCGCTCATCTCGGCGGTGTCCTCCCTGCGCAGCGACACGGCGCACCAGCCGTCCTCGGCGAGCTGGTCGAGCGGCGCGAAGGGCTCGTAGCAGGCGACCGTCTCGGCGACCTGGTGGGCGAGAAGCCCCGACAGGATCAGGTGGCCGCCGGGCGCGATGGCGCCGGAGATCGAGCGCGCCCGTTCGGTGAGCACCCGCACGCCGATGTTGGCGACGACGAGGTCGAAGCGCCCGGCGACCTCGTCGATCGGCGTCGTCGACGCCCGAACCCGGTCGGCCACGCCGTTTCGCCGCGCGTTGTCCACGGTCACCTCCACCGCGTCCGGGTCGACGTCCAGCGCGGTGATCGAGTCGGCGCCGAGGAGCGCGGCGACCACCGTGAGCACCCCGCTGCCGCAACCCAGGTCCAGGACGTGCGCGCCGGGGCGGACCAGGCGCTCCATCGCGGCGACGCACAGCCGGGTGGTCGGGTGCGAGCCCGATCCGAACGTGCGGCCCGGCTCGAGCACCACGGACCGTCGCGGTTGCCCGGTGTCCGGTTGCGCCGGCGTTTCGTCGGGTGCTTCCCACCACGCCGGGACCAGGACGAAGCCCTGGCCCGCGAGCTCTGGCCGGGCGTGGGCGCGCCAGGCGTCGAGATCGGCTCGGTCATCGGTCTCGATCACCTCGACGGGCCAGTGGGCGGGAAGGAGCGCGACGTCGGCGACGTCCGCGACGAGCCGCACCCGGCCGTCGGGGAGCGTCTCCTCGGCGACCGCGTGGCAGCCCACAGCCCAGAGCGCGTCGGCGGCCAGCTCCGCGTCCCGAGCACCGACGGTCACGCGCACGACGGCCACGCCACCGAAGGTAGTGGCCGGGAACGGGACGGCCGGGGGCCGGCGCCTACCATGACCGGCGTGACGATCTACGAACGCCCTTTCGGTCGGTACCTCGAGGACTTCCAGCCCGGTGACGTCTACCGCCACTGGCCCGGCAAGACCATCACCGAGGCCGACGACCACCTCTTCTGCATGATCACCATGAACCACCACCCGCTGCACACCAACGTGTGGTTCGCCGAGAACGAGACCGTGCACGGCAAGAACGTCGTGGTCGGGAACCTCGTGTACTCGCTGGTGCTGGGCATGAGCGTGCCCGACGTGTCCGGCGCGGCGATCGCCAACCTGGAGATCGAGTCGCTCAAGCACGCCAAGCCGACGTTCCACGGCGACACGATCTACGCCGAGACCAAGGTGCTGGCCACCAAGGAGACGTCCAAGGGCGACCGTGGCATCGTCACCGTCGAGACCAAGGGCATCAACCAGCGTGGCGAGGAGGTGTGCTTCTTCCGCCGCAAGGTGATGGTCTGGAAGCGGGACGCTGCGCCGCCACGCCAGCGGCCCTACGGCGAGGAGATCTGGGACGACCCCGAGGGCTGACCGGGAGGTCTCCGCTCCGGCGGGTGCCCCGTCGGCCGACCTGGCGGCACGGCTGCTCGAGTGGCACCGCCACAACGAGCGAGACCTCCCGTGGCGACGCACCCGCGACCCGTGGGCCGTGTTGGTGAGCGAGGCGATGCTCGTCCAGACCCAGGTCGCGCGGGTGGTGCCCAAGTACGAGGCGTTCCTCGAGCGGTTCCCCGAGCCTGCCGCCTGCGCGGCTGCGCCGGCCGGCGATGTGCTCAGGCACTGGGCCGGGTTGGGCTACAACCGGCGCGCCCTGAACCTGCACCGCAGCGCGTCCGTCGTCGTCGAGCGACATGGTGGCGCGGTTCCCGATTCGCTCGCCGCGCTCCTGGCCCTTCCCGGTGTTGGGCCCTACACGGCCCGGGCGGTGCTGGCCTTCGCCTTCGAGCGGGACGTGGGCGTGGTCGACACCAACGCGGCGCGGGTGCTGGCGCGCTGGACCGGTCGGCCACTCGGACGAGCGGAGGTGCAGGGCCTCGCGGACGACGCGGTGCCGGTCGGGGAGGGCTGGCGGTGGAACCAGGCGGTGCTCGACCTGGGCGCCACGGTGTGCGTCGCTCGGAAGCCTGCGTGCGACGACTGCCCGGTCCGCTCCGGCTGCGGGTGGGCCGCGGCGGGCTTCGCCGAGCTCGATCCGGTCCTTGGCACGGCGGGATCCGGAGCGCGCCAGAGCCGGTTCGAGGGCTCGGATCGGCAAGGGCGGGGACGTCTGGTCGACGCGTTGCGCGCGGGGCCGGTCGACCTGGCGCCGCGCAACCTCGCCGCGGTGATGGGGTGGCCGGACGACCCCGACCGCGCCGAGCGGGTCACCGCTGGCGTCATCGCCGACGGGCTCGCAGAGCGAGCGGGGCGCCGCCTCCGGTTGCCCTGATGCACGGCGACGGTGCCTGTTGCCAGCCGCGACCTCCGTTGACGGTGGAGAAGGTGCACCGCCCCGGTAGGTTTGTGCCACCGTTCACAAGCTACGCAGAATCGGTGCCAGAGCCAGGCGGAACGAACGATCGGTCCCGACCGATCCGACGTCGAGTCCTCTGTCGCCGACGAGGGAAGACCCAATGACCAACGCCATCGATCGACGACGCTTCCTGCAACGGGCTGGCATTGCAGCCGGCGCGACGGGGGCCGTTTGGGCCGCGCCGAGCATCATCGGCTCCAACAGCGCGTTCGCGGTCGGAAGCAACCCCGCGCTGTGCCCGCCGACCGGTGGCGAGCTCATCGACTGGTCCCAGTTCGGCACCGGGACGTTGACCGGCACCAGCGCCCAGTCGCTCCCCGTGCAGCTCGCTGCCGGCGGGAGCGCTGGTTACAACGTCACCATGCAGGTCTCCATCATCAACGGTGCGATCGGTGACCCGACCGGAAGCGCCAACGGCTGGGACCTCAACCAGGTTCGCCCTGGCCCGTTCAACGGCGTGAACGCGAACTTCTACGGGCTGAGCATCTACGGGAACGGGACGACGGGGACGGGAGGGGGGCAGGCGGCACACGTTCAACGGCACGTTCGGCATGGACATCACCTTCACCTGGCCGGCCGGTCACACGGCGAACGGGCTGACGTTCTCGATGGGTGACATCGACAACAGCACCTCCAGCGCCTTCCAGGACCGCGTCTGGGTCGACACCGCGCCCGCCAGCGTCACGAAGGCCGCGGCCGTCCAGGGGTCGGGCACCTCGGCGGCGCCGTGGTACGCGAACGGTGGAACGCAGACCGACTCGACGACGAACGGCAACGTCACGCTGACCTATGCCAACACCTTGGCGCTCTCGACGCTCACCATCTCGTACCGGAACAACCCGGCATACACGGGAGACGAGCAGCACATCGGCATCCTGAACATGCGGTGGTGTCAGTAGCAGGCTCCGCCCGCCGGCGTCGGCCGGCGAACGGGTCCCTCACTCGGTGAGGAAGTCCAGCACCAGTCCGTTGACCCGGTCGGGGTCCTCGAGGTGCAGGAAGTGCCCGACGCCGGGGATGATCTCGGTTCGCGAGCCGTCCGCGCCGAGGTAGGCGCCGGCGTCCGCGACCAGCTCGGCGCCCATGCAGCCGTCGTCCGCGCCGTGGAGGTACAGGGTCGGCACGGGCGAGGGCAGGAAGACGGCGGCGTCGGCCGGGTCCGGGCCGTCGTCGCCCGTGGGCTCGCCCAGCATCGCCCGGTAGTAGCCGATCGCGGCGTGGAGGTTCGCCTCGTCGCGCAGGGCGTCCTTCACGTGCGGCAGGTCGTTGCCCGCGTCGTAGCCAGGTGACCACTCCTTCCAGAGCTCGTCGATGAAGTGCAGGTCGTCTGCCGCCACGATGCTCTCGGCGAGTGGGTGCTGGAACACGAACATGTACCAGGACCGTCGGACCTGCGCATAGGTCAGGAAGCCCGCCATCAGCGAGCCGAGCGGCGGGACCGCCATGGTGACGAGCCTGTGCCAACGCTGGGGCTGCGAGGCCACGGCGGCGTAGCCGATGATGGCCCCCCAGTCGTGCCCGATGAGCACGGGATCGGCCGCCCCGAGGTGGTCGGCGAGCGCGGCGGCGTCGGCAGCCAACCTGCCCGTCCCGTAGGCGCCGTCCTCGGGGACCGACGACGGCGCGTAGCCGCGGAGCCAGGGTGCCGCGACCCGGTAGCCCGCCTCGGCCAAGGTCGGTCCGAGGTGTCGCCAGGTGTGCGCCGAGTCCGGGAAGCCGTGCAGCAGCACCGCCATCGGTCCCGCTTCCGGGCCGTACTCGAGCCAGTGGATGTCGATGCCGTCGAGCGTGGCGGATGCTTCTCGGGGCTGCGGGGTTGGCATGGACGGGCACCGTACTCTCCACCGAACGACGAGCGGAGCGACCGCCCCCGACCCGGTCGGAGCGCCGGAATCGGCTTTCCGCCGGGTCGACGACCCTTGGTAGGATCGATGGGCTGTCGTTGGGCCAATGGCGTCCCGGCGAGACCTCCTCTGCCGCCTTCGCCACAGGGATGTTCCATGCTCCACCCTCCCGGTCCCGAGGGTCTCTACGACCCCGCACATGAACACGACGCCTGCGGTGTCGCGTTCGTGGTCGACATGCACGGTCGGGCGAGCCATGACCTCGTCTCCAAGGGGGTCGGCGCGCTCTGCCACCTCGAGCACCGGGGCGCCTCCGGCGCCGAGGTCGACACGGGCGACGGCGCCGGCATCCTGATCCAGGTCCCGGACGCCTTCTACCGGGACGTCGTCGACTTCGCGCTGCCTGCGGTGGGCGCCTACGCGACGGGGATCGCCTTCTTGCCGGTAGAACCAGATGAGGCCGCTTCGGTCGCCGACTCGATCGCCAAGATCGCCGACTCCGAAGGCCTCGTGGTGCTCGGGTGGCGCGACGTCCCCACCGACGCCTCGACGCTCGGCTCGATGGCCCGCGCCGCGATGCCCTCGTTCCGCCAGGTCTTCCTCGCGGGGAACGGTGGCGAGGCGCTCGAGGGGATGGCGCTCGAGCGTCGGGCGTTCGTCGTCCGCAAGCGGGTCGAGCGCGAGCTCGTCGGCGATGACGGACAACCGCGCGCCTACTTCCCGTCCCTGTCGTGCCGGACCATCGTCTACAAGGGGATGCTGACCACCCCGCAGCTCGACGCCTTCTACCCGGACCTCCTCGACAGCCGCGTCGAGTCCGCGCTGGCGCTCGTGCACAGCCGGTTCTCCACCAACACGTTCCCATCCTGGCCGCTGGCGCACCCCTACCGGTACCTCGCGCACAACGGCGAGATCAACACCGTCAAGGGCAACCGGAACTGGATGCGCGCCCGTGAGGCGATGTTGGCGACCGACTGCTTCGGCGACGGCGAGCTCGACCGGATCTTCCCGATCTGCACGGAGGGCGCTTCGGACTCCGCCAGCTTCGACGAGGTGCTCGAGCTGCTCCACCTTGCCGGCCGGCCCTTGCACCACGCCGTGCTCATGATGATCCCGTCCGCCTGGGAGAACCATGACTCGATGTCGCCGGAGCACCGGGCGTTCTACGAGTACCACGCATCGCTCATGGAGCCCTGGGACGGCCCGGCCTCGGTGGCGTTCACCGACGGCACCGTGATCGGGGCCGTGCTCGATCGGAACGGACTCCGCCCGTCCCGCTACTGGGTCACCGACGACGGGCTGGTCGTCATGGCCTCCGAGGTCGGCGTCCTGCCCATCGAGCCCTCTACGGTCATCCAGAAGGGCCGCCTGCAGCCGGGCCGGATGTTCCTGGTGGACACCGAGCAGGGTCGGATCGTCGACGACGACGAGATCAAGGATGCCCTGGCCGCCGAGCACCCGTACGGCGATTGGGTGGCGAAGGGGCTCGTGAAGCTCGAGTCGCTCGAAGAGCGGCCCCACACCCGTTGGCCCCACGCGTCGGTGGCGCGCCGCCAGCGCACGTTCGGGTACACGACCGAAGAGCTCAAGATCCTGTTGACCCCGATGGCCCGCGAAGGGGCCGAGGCGATCGGGTCCATGGGCACCGACACGCCGCTGGCCGTGCTCTCGGACCGTCCCCGAATGCTCTTCGACTACTTCAACCAGCTGTTCGCCCAGGTGACCAACCCGCCGTTGGACGCGATCCGTGAGGAGCTCGTGACGTCGCTGCGGGCGACGCTCGGGAGCGAGGCCAACCTCCTGAAGCCGGGCCCCGACTCGGCACGCCAGATCGTCCTGCCCTTCCCCGTCATCGACAACGACGAGCTCGCCAAGTTGCTCCACGTCAACGACGACGGTGCCCACTCGGAGTTCGCGGCCGTCGAACTGTCGGCGTTGTACGAGGTCGACGGCGGAGGCGCCACGTTGCGCGCCCGCCTCGACGAGCTCCGCACTGCGGCCGCCCAAGCGGTCGCGGACGGGGCGCGCATCGTCGTGCTCTCGGATCGCAACTCGACGGCCGAGCTGGCGCCCATCCCCTCGTTGCTCGCGACATCAGCGGTCCACCATCACCTGGTGCGCGAGCGACTCCGTGCCAAGGCGGGGATCATCGTCGAGACCGGTGAGGCCCGGGAGGTGCACCACATGGCGCTGCTCATCGGGTACGGCGCGTCGGCCATCAACCCCTACCTGGCATTCGACACGATCGAGGACCTCGTGGCTCGGGGCCTGCTCGGCGACGTCGGTACCGACAAGGCCTTGCGCAACTACATCAAGGCATCCGGCAAGGGCGTGCTGAAGGTGATGTCGAAGATGGGCATCTCGACGGTCGCGTCCTACACCGGTGCGCAGGTCTTCGAGGCGGTCGGGCTGGCTCCCGAACTGGTCGACGACTACTTCTCAGGAACGACCTCCAAGCTGGGCGGCATCGGCCTCGACGAGCTCGCCGAAGAGTCTGCCCGTCGCCACCGGCGGGCCCACCTGGATCGTCCGACCGAGCGGGCACATCGCGAGCTCGAAGTCGGCGGAGAGTACCAATGGCGCCGAGAGGGCGAGCTCCACCTGTTCAACCCGGAGACGGTGTTCAAGCTCCAGCACGGCGCCCGTACGAAGCGCTACGAGATCTTCAAGGAGTACACGCGTGCCGTGGACGAGCAGTCCGAGCGGCTCGCCACCCTGCGCGGCCTCTTCCGGTTCGCGACCGGTGACCGGCCACCGGTGCCGATCGACGAGGTCGAGCCGATCTCCGAGATCCTGAAGCGCTTCTCGACCGGCGCGATGAGCTACGGCTCGATCTCCGCCGAGGCCCACCAGACCCTCGCGATCGCGATGAACAACCTGGGTGGCAAGTCGAACACCGGCGAGGGTGGCGAGGACCCGGAGCGCCTCTACGACCCCCAGCGCCGCAGCTCCATCAAGCAGGTTGCCTCGGGCCGCTTCGGCGTCACCGCCGAGTACCTGTCGAACTCGGATGACATCCAGATCAAGATGGCCCAGGGCGCCAAGCCCGGCGAGGGCGGCCAGCTCCCGGGATCGAAGGTCTACCCCTGGATCGCCAAGACCCGGTACTCCACCCCCGGCGTCGGGCTCATCAGCCCGCCGCCGCACCACGACATCTACTCGATCGAGGACCTGGCCCAGCTCATCCATGACCTCAAGAACGCCAACCCGTCGGCGCGTGTCCACGTGAAGCTTGTGGCCGAAGTGGGGGTCGGCACCGTCGCCGCCGGCGTGTCCAAGGCACACGCGGACGTCGTGCTCATCTCGGGCAACGACGGCGGGACGGGCGCCGCGCCGCTCACCTCGCTCAAGCACGCGGGCGGCCCCTGGGAGCTCGGTCTCGCCGAGACGCAGCAGACCCTGCTGCTCAACGGGTTGCGCGACCGGATCGTCGTCCAGGTCGACGGCCAGCTCAAGACCGGACGAGACGTCGTGGTCGCGGCGCTGCTGGGTGCCGAGGAGTTCGGCTTCGCGTCGGCGCCCCTCGTGGTGTCGGGCTGCATCATGATGCGCGTCTGCCACCTCAACACCTGCCCGGTCGGGATCGCCACGCAGGACCCGGTCCTGCGCGAGCGCTACACCGGAAAGCCCGAGTTCGTCGAGACGTTCTTCGAGTACATCGCCACCGAGGTGCGTGAGCTGCTGGCCGAGCTGGGGTATCCGCAGCCTCGACGAGGCGATCGGCCATGCCGAGTCGCTCGACGCGACGCGGGCATTGGACCACTGGAAGGCCCACGGACTCGATCTCTCACCGATCCTGCACGTTCCCGACCTCATCGAGGGGACCGCGCGGCGCCAGGTGGTCGGGCAGGACCACGGCCTCGACCGGGCGCTCGACAACTGGCTGATCGCCGACGCCGAGCCGGCGCTCGAGCGCGGCGAGAGGGTGGAGCTGGCCTACGAGATCAGCAACGTCAACCGCACCGTTGGCACGATGCTCGGTCACGAGGTCGCGAAGCGCTACCGCGGCGCGGGGCTTCCCGAGAACACCATCGACGTCACACTCACCGGCTCCGCGGGTCAGAGCTTCGGCGCCTTCCTCCCGTCCGGGGTCACCTTGCGCCTGCACGGCGACGCGAACGACTACGTGGGCAAGGGCCTCTCCGGTGGGCGGGTGGTCGTGCGGCCTCCGCTCGACGCACATCCGGACTTCATCGCGGAAGAGAACGTGATCGCGGGCAACGTGATCGCGTACGGCGCGACAGGGGGCGAGGTGTTCCTCCGGGGCCGGGTCGGCGAGCGCTTCTGTGTCCGCAACTCCGGCGCCACCGCGGTGGTGGAAGGCGTGGGTGACCACGCCTGCGAGTACATGACCGGTGGTCGGGTCGTCGTCCTGGGGTCCACCGGGCGCAACTTCGCGGCCGGCATGTCCGGCGGCATCGCCTATGTGTGGGACCCGGAAGGCACGTTCGCTGCCCGGCTCAACACGGGGATGGTCGAGCTGGAACCCCTCGACGACCTCGACCGCACCTGGTTGGTGTCGACGATCTACCGGCACCAGACCGAAACGGGATCCACGGTCGCTGAGCGGTTGCTCGCCGACTGGACGTATTCAGCTGAGCAGTTCACCAAGGTGATGCCCCGCGACTACAAGCGGGTCCTGCAAGCCATCCGAAAGGCCGAGGAGACCGGCTCCGACATCGACGCGGCGATCATGGCCGCGGCTGCCGGTTGAGCACCACGAAGGACGACTGATCCATGGCAGACATCAGAGGTTTCCTCAAGCATCCCGAGCGCGTCACGCCGCGCCGTCGGCCCGTGCCGGTGCGGCTCAAGGACTGGCACGAGGTGTACGAACCGTTCGACGGCGACGAGCTGCGCATCCAGGCGAGCCGTTGCATGGACTGCGGTGTCCCCTTCTGCAACGAGGGGTGCCCGCTCGGGAACCTGATCCCCGATTGGAACGACCTGGTCTGGCGCGGCCACTACGCGGAGGCAGCTGATCGACTGCACGCCACCAACAACTTCCCGGACTTCACAGGTCGGCTCTGCCCGGCGCCGTGCGAGACCTCATGCGTGCTGGGCATCAACCAGCCGGCGGTGACGATCAAGCAGGTCGAGTACGAGATCGTCGAGCGGGCGTTCGCCGACGGTGCGGTCGAGCCGATCGTCCCTTCGGTGCAAACCGGCAAGAAGGTCGCGGTCGTCGGTTCGGGACCCGCCGGGCTCGCTGCCGCCCAGCAACTCACGCGGGCCGGCCACGCCGTGGTGGTGCTCGAGCGTGCCGACCGGATCGGTGGACTGCTTCGCTACGGGATCCCCGAGTTCAAGATGGAGAAGCGCTTCATCGACCGGCGCGTGGCGCAGATGGAGGCCGAAGGCACCGAGTTCCGGGTGAACGTCGACGTCGGCGTCGACGTGAGCGCCGCGGAACTGCGAGCCGAGTTCGACGCAGTCGTGTTGGCCGGCGGCGCCACGCAGTGGCGTGACCTGCCGATACCGGGGCGTGAGCTCGCCGGCATCCACCAGGCGATGGAGTACCTGCCGGTCGCGAACCAGGTGCAGGAGGGCGACATCGCCGTCCCTTCGATCACCGCGGCGGGCAAGCGCGTCGTCATCATCGGCGGCGGCGACACCGGCGCCGACTGTCTGGGCACCGCACACCGTCAAGGCGCCGCGTCGGTGCACCAGTTCGAGATCCTGCCCCGACCACCCGACGAGCGGGACGCGACCACACCCTGGCCCATGTGGTCGCTGATGCTGCGGACCTCCTCCGCGGCACGAGGAAGGCGGCGAGCGCGTCTTCGCGGTCAACACCCAGGCCTTCCTCGACGACGGCGCCGGCAACGTCGCCGGGTTGCAGGCCTACGAGGTCCGGTCCGAGGTCGTCGACGGTCGACCCACCTTCGTCGAGGTCGAGGGCACCGAGTTCGAGCTGCCCTGCGACATCGTGTTCCTGGCGCTCGGTTTCACCGGTCCCGAGCGGATGCCGCTGCTCGACGAGCTGGAGGTCGAGCTCGACGGTCGCGGCAACGTGGCCCGCAACGACGAGTGGTCGACGAACGTGCCCGGGGTCTTCGTGGCGGGCGACATGGGTCGCGGCCAGAGCCTGATCGTGTGGGCCATCGCGGAAGGACGGTCCGCTGCCGCGGCAGCCGACGCCTACCTGATGGGCGCCACCGACCTTCCTTCGCCCGTCCACCCCACCGACCGCCCCATCTCCTGACGCCCCGGACCCGGCTCCCCCCGTTCCAAATGTCGGGAGCTTGGTCGCCAATGGTGCGACCGATCCTGCTGCATTGGGCTAGCGAGCGCGTTTCGTCGGGTTGCCGTCACCGCCGAAAAGGTGACTCGACGAATCTCGTCCATCTGCATCCGTTGGAATCAGGACCGCTCTGAGGAGGGAGGCGGTCTCCTCAGGTTCCTCGACGAGCTGCCACCAGTCGATGCGGAGCGTCTCCCAACCGGCTGCTCGGAGCTTGAGGTCGCGTCGGCGATCGCGACGAGCGATGCTCCGTTGGTCGTGGAAGCGGCTGCCGTCGACTTCGACGACCACTTTGGCTCGCGAGAACAGGAAGTCGACTCGACCGACGAAGTCATCTCGAGCTCCGAGCGCGACCTGCTTGCGGGGTCTGGGCAACCGGTGTCGTTCGACAAATGTGGAGAAGAGGTCCTCGAGCTCGCTTTCGGTTGCGACGTAGCCGTCGGAGCGGTCCTCGATCAGCGTGCGAATGAGGCGTGTCCCGGGCCGTCCCCGACACGCGAGGTCGGCGAGAACCTTTGACATCGAGACGATCGTGACCTGGTCGCGCACGATGGCGTCGTCCAGCATTCGTTCGACCCGTTCGGGCCACATGTGCGCCCAGCCGCGCCGACGCCGTTGCAGCGATGTGAGTCCTGCGAGATCGAAGAGCGTGCGCTCCACGGTCGTCACGGGGAATCCGCCGATGGTTGTCACATGCTGCGCCGGCAGAAGTGAGGATCGGCGCGACGACGGAGGCTTGCCCATCGGCACCGAGGACTCGGGTTGAACGATGTCGATGTGGTCCTGCATCGTCCCAGGTAGTCGGTGGAGCCGGGCTGCAGAGCGCCGACCGACGACCGATCCGGTGCCCGCGACGAGCAGCGCCCTCCAGAGCTCCTGTTCCCAAGTCGCAGGTGCGCCATCGAGCGCGTAGACACCCGCAGCGAGTGCCGTCCACCTGCCGGTCGAAGTGCGGTGACGGGCGACGTGCTTGGTGAGCCCGGGCACTTGCCAGGCGGCGAAGACACCGTGTTGTCCTCGGGCGACGGTCGCGGTGGTGCGGTCGATCTCGGTCATCACTCGCGCTTGCCCAAGGCGGACGAAAAGTATGCACAACCGCGGAAAGCAGGGAGCGCTTGCTCAATGCAGCAGGATCGGTCGCACCATTGGCGACCAAGCTCCCGACATTTGGGATTGGGAGGAGGACGGACTCCGAACAAGCAGGAAAGGGACGGTGCCCGGCCCATGGAGATGGGCCGGGCACCGTCCCGAGGGTGGACTACGGGGTCACTCGGACGCTGCCGCTCACACCGACGCTGATTCCGGGTCCCGGGATCGCGGGTGCTCCCGAACCGGGAGCCGGGGTTGCCGGCAAGGTCGGAGCAGGGGTGTTCGGCAGGGCCGGAGCAGGGGTGTTCGGCAGGGCCGGAACCGGGGTGTTCGGCAGGGCCGGAACCGGGGTGTCCGGCAGGGCCGGAGCCGGGGTGGCCGGCAGGGCCGGAGCCGGGGTGTTCGGCAGGGCCGGAACCGGCGGGGTGGGCAGGCCGGAAGTGCCTGGCTGGTCGGGTACGCCCGGAAGCGGGGGCTGGCCCGTTGTCGAACCACTCGCACCACCGCTCGATCCCTTGACCGACGCCCCGGCGCTGGCCGAACCGCTCACCCCAGCGCCCTTCGACTTCGGGGACTTCGACTTCGGGGGAACGGTCGTGGTCGGCGACTTGGCGGGGGTGGTGGTCGAAGTCGGCTCAGGAGCCGTCGGCGTGGGCGCCCCGGCCGTCGTCGACGGGCTGCTGGCGGTGACGGTCGTGGTGTTCACCGCCTGGTTCGGATCGTTCGGCTTGCACTTGGCCAAGCCGAAGTTGGTGTCGGCGTCGACCTCGGAGAAGGGCTTCCAGTCGATCGTGCCGGCTGCGTCGGACCGCACCGTGAGCTTGGCCGTGACCGTCGGGACCTGGATGGACTTCGAGTCCACCGGACCGGTGAAGGTGACGATGATGTTGCTTCCGCTCACCGAGTACGAGGACTTCATGTTCCCACCCGAGAAGGTGACGTCGTCGATCGAGTTGATCTGGGCGGGAACGGGAGTGGTGACGACGAGCTTGTTGATGGTGGCATCCACGGGGAGCGCAGGTGCGCCCGTCTTGGTCACGAGCACCTCGGAGCCGCCAGCGTCGACCGGGTCGACCTTGTCGTCGACGGTCAGCGGCACCGTCACGTCGATCGTCCCGGTTCCCATCGCACACGTCGCGGCGATCTTGCTGTCGACGGGCTCGGCCGAGGCCTGCTGCAGCATGGTGCCCATTCCCGCGATCGCGAGACCTGCGGCGACCGCGCTCACCGCGATCGTGCGCCGTCTGAACCAGGGAAACCGAGCGGGGAGGGCCGTGGGTGAAGTCATGGGAAGTGCTCCTTTCGAGCGGGTCACCCCGAGAGTGAGCCGTCGAGATGAGACCGCACTTGGAGCGCGATGAGGAAGTTCTCAGCGGACGAGAATTCTCGGATTGGGTACGATGTGGGCTTCTTCAGGGGCTTCCAGCCAGAAGATGTCCGTCGAGAATCGGGGAGGGGTAGCTGATGACACGGACCGGATCGGCTCACCCGTCTTCGGGATCTGGTGGCGCCCCCGATGGTGACCACGATGCAAGTCGCGTGGGCACCCGCGCTCGGCTCGCCCTGGCGGTCGCGGCGCTGGCGGTAGCCGGAACGCTGGCGAGTGCCGCGATCCGGGGAACGTCGGAGTCCACGCCCGGCGCGATCCAGCTGGGCCGCGTGCCGGCAGCAGCCGTTCCCCCCGTCCGCGAGGGCCTCCACCTGGTCCGGTCCCGTCCCGTCGAACTGCTCGACCCCGCGGGCACCGCCAGCGCCACCACCTCGGGCTCTTTCGACGGCAGGAGCACGTCACGCGGCGCGTGGCGCCACCGCCACGGTTCCCGGTCCGGACTCAAGCGTGGGCGGGACGACAACCGGCTCGACATCGGCCCCACCTGCGACGAGCGTCGGATCCAGCGGTTCTGCTCCCACGACGCCGACCTTGCCCGGCGTCACCGTGCCCAAGGCGTCCTCACCGCCCACCACGCTCGTCTCTCCTGGCACCGTTCCGACCGTCACCTTGCCGCCGGCGACCATCCCGCAGACCACGCTGCCGAGCGTCACGGCGCCGACGCTTCCGGTCCCGACCACCGTCGCGCTCCCGCAGCTCCCGTTTCTCGACTCCAGCGGACCGGGCAGCGGCTGACGCATGCGGACGAGACCGCGACGCCTCGGCATTCGCGCCCGGGTCGTGACTTCCTTCGTCATCCTCCTGACGATCGCCGTCCTGATCTCGATCGCGTTGCTCCAACAAGTAGGGACGCGACGCATCGACGCTCAGGTGAACCATGACCTGAGCACGGCCGCTGCCGACCTGCGCGTCCGCCTCGACCAAGACGCATCCTCACTGGGACGCCCTGGTGGGCCCACCCTCACGTCGGTGTTCGACGACTATCTCCGGGCTCGGCCGGCGCGCGGCGATCAGGCCTTCCTCGCCATCGTCGACGGCCGCCCGTTCGCGGCTTCGGCCGGTTCACGGGTGGCGTTGCAGAGCCTTCCGATCGCGGAGCGCTGGGCCGCGCTGCGCAAGTCCGCATCCGGCCACCTCAGCACGGACGCGGGCGCGATGCGATGGCTCGCGGTCCCGGTCCTGTCCAACGGTCATCTCCTTGGTGTGCTCGTCGCCACCGAGTTGCTCGCCGGCCAGCAGCACGCACTTCGGACCACCGTGGTCACCGAGAGCCTGGTCATGCTCCTGGTGCTTGCCGGGGCGTCCTTGTTGGCGTGGGGCGCAGCCGGTCGGGCGCTCGCCCCGGTACGAGGGCTGGCCTCGGCGGCGCGGTCGGTGTCGTCGAGTTCCGATCTCGGAGCGCGGGTCGAGGTCAGCGGCCACGACGAGGTGACCGACCTGGCAGCGTCGCTCAACGAGATGCTCGACAGCCTCCAGATCGCGTTCGACAGCCAACGTCGATTCCTCGACGGTGCAGCTCACGAGCTGCGCACGCCGATCACCATCGCCCGTGGTCACGTCGAGTTGCTCGACGACGATCCCGATGATCGTGCGGCCACGATCGCTCTGGTGCTCGACGAGATGGATCGCATGGATCGATTCGTCGAGGAGTTGCGGGTGTTGGCCCGTTCCGAACGTCCCGACTTCCTGGTGGTCGAACGTGTCCCGATCAGTGGATTCGTCGAAGACGTCCTTGCGAAGGCGAAGGCGATGGCGCAGCGGGCGTGGGCGACCGACATCGAGGTCTTGGACAGCCTGGCCGTGCGCGCCGACCGCCAACGCCTCACGCAGGCGCTGCTCAACCTCGTCGACAACGCGGTCCACGTCACCGAGGTCGGCGACGCCATCACCGTCGGTGCGCAGCAGCACGACGGTCATGTGGAGCTGTGGGTCGAGGATTCGGGGCCGGGGATCGCCCCTGCGGACCTCCCGACCTTGTTCGACCGAGATGGTCGAACGGTACGCCGCCGGCCGGGAGGTACCGGTCTGGGCCTGCCGCTCGTCGCCGCCATCGTCCGCGCCCACGGCGGCAGCGTGGTGGCCTCTTCCAGCCTGGGAGTCGGCACTCGAATCACGCTCACGCTGCCCTTGGCGGAGGAGGCAGCGAAGCGATGAGCAACCGGATCCTCGTGGCGGACGACGAGACTCGCATCACCGCATTCATCGAGAAGGGACTGCGCAAGCACGGTTTCACGACGCTTGCGGTGCACGATGGCGAATCCGCTGTGCGGCTCGCGCGGATCGAGGATTTCGACTTGCTGATCCTCGACATCGGCCTGCCGCGCCTCGATGGCTTCGAGGTGCTGAGCGAGCTGCGGGGGCGGGGCGAACGAATCCCGGTGATCCTGCTGACGGCGCGCAACGAGCTCGAGAGCACGGTCCGTGGATTCGAGAGCGGCGCCGACGACTACGTGACGAAGCCGTTCCGTTTCGACGAGCTGCTGGCACGGGTCCGAGCGCGCATCCGCGACCCCGGCCAGATCCAAGAGCACGAGGTGGCCGCGGGCGGCATCACCCTCGATCTGCGGTCGCACGTCGCCACCGTCGCCGGCGTCGAGACGACGTTGTCAGCCCGCGAGTTCGCGCTTGCCGAAACGCTCATGACCCATGCGGGGGCGGTGCTCAGCCGGGAGCAACTCCTCAGCCGGGTCTGGGGCTTCGACTTCGAGGGCAGCTCGAACGTGGTGGAGGTCTACGTCCGGTACCTGCGTCGCAAGTTGGGGGCGGACGCCATCGAGACCGTCCGAGGGAGCGGCTACCGCTTCAGACGATGACCTCGAGCAACCGGGGTCTTGCCGGTTCGTGGCAACGCACCCCGGTCATCGCCGCAGGTGGACAGCGGGCGGAGTCAGGGGTGGGTGGCCGCAAGGCCTCGCTGGCGCCAGATGACCGCCTTGGCCCAGTGGGGCGTGGTGAGCTTGCGCAGGACCCGGACGGCGGGGCCGGTGTAGCCCTGGTAGCCGATCACCAGCCGCACGTCGCCCGGCCCCGGTTGGTAGGGGCCGTTCGGTACGTCGATGCGCAAGACCATCCACAGCGGCAGCACCTCGGCCGGCGGGCCGCCGGCGTCGACCGCTCCCTTGAACACGAGCACGGCGTGCCAGGTCATGGCGTAGCGCTCGATACGTGCCGACGTCGTGGCCGTCTCGAACCAGAGCAGAGGGGCATCCCGGTTGGCGGGTGGGGCCACGGCGAGGGGATACGGCTCCACTGCGGCGTACGCGCCGGTCGAGACCTGGTCGGTCCAATCCGTGCCGCTCCACCAGCGGAACTCCCACAGTCCGCCAGGGTCGGGGTGCCATCCAGGTGCCGACATGATCTCCCTCAAAACGACCGGCGTGCCCCGACCGGGAGGTCGGGGCACGCCGGCACGTGCTTCGAATGCGTTTGGTGCGGTGCCTCAGGCGGCGACTTGCTCGCCCTGCAGCCTGCGGTACATGTAGCCGCTTGCCAGCACCACGACCGGAATCGCCACGAGAAGTCCGATGCCGCAGAGGAGCGCCCCGACGGCGTAGGCGATGATGGAACCGATGAAGAAGCCGATGAGCGTGCCGACGTTCTTGTTGACCAAGGCGATGCTGGCCTTGATCGACTCGACCGGGCTGAGCTTCTTGTCGATGAGGAAGTATCCCCAGAAGAAGGACATGAACATGAAGATGAGTCCGGGGATGACGCAGAGGAAGTAGCCGATGGTCGTGCCGATGGCCACGAGGATTGCGCCCACGATGTACTGCCCGAGCTGATCGGTGGAGAACATCGTCTTGAGGTCGAATGGCTTGCCGTAGGTCAACTCCAACGTGGCCCGGATGATGGCAAGCTGGATGAGGGATGCGCCGACGAAGTAGATCAGCATCGCTGCGCCATACCCGACGATGAAGAGCACGAACCCGCCGCCAGAGGACGTCGTGTATGTGGTGCCGTAAGTGGTCGTGTGGGTCGTCGTCGTGGCTGCGAGGCTGCCGACGAGGCCGAACCAGATGATCGCCTCGACGATCATGAGGCCGACGAACAGGATCAGCGCGGCGATCAGGATTGGTCCCACGTTCTGCTGGAACTTCGTCCAGCCCCAGTTGAAGGCGTCACCGACCGGCACCGGTTCGCTGCCGGAAGCGCCGGGCTGTGCGCCAGGACCGCCAGGTGCCCCGAAGCCCTGGGGCTGAGGCTGGGCACTGGGGGCCTGTTCCGGCGGATACCACTTTCCGTCGGATGCCTGCCACCAGCCTGGGCCTTGAGAGACGTCGCTCATGTTCCCGCGTATCCTTTACTCGACAGTCGAGGTGTGTTGGGCGAGAGCCTAGCCAAGTCACACCGGTCGACATGGCCAGGTGGCGAGAACCTTTCTGAGCGGTCGGGACGATGCCTAGGTTGCCGGGCCCGCACGAGCTGGCTGTCGCCGGTACCGTTGGCGGCGATGTCCGTCGACGCCGTCCTGTTGTTCCCCGGCGCCGGCGGTGACTGCACGCACCACACGTTGGTCAACCTGGAGGCTCGGCTGGGGCCGCTGGCCGTGCATCGACGCGACTTCCCGTACCGGAAGCAAGGTCGCAAGGCGCCCGATCGGGCGCCGAAGCTGGTCGCCGCGGTCGTCGAGGAGGCCGAGCGCCTCGAGTCCGAGACGGGCGTCGTGCCAGAGCGCCTCGTGCTCGGCGGGCGATCGATGGGTGGGCGCATGTGCTCGATGGCGGTCGCAGAGGGACTGGGCGCTGCGGGGCTGGTGCTGCTCAGCTATCCCCTGCACCCGGCCGGCAAGCCCGAGCGCCTGCGCACCGAGCACTTCCCCCAGCTCGACCTGCCGTGCCTGTTCGTCTCGGGGACGCGCGACCCGTTCGGGAGCCGCGACGAGTTCGAGGCGCACCTGGGCGCGATCCCGGGACCGGTCACCATGGTGTGGCTCGACGGCCAGCGCCACGACCCCAAGGGGGTCGATGACGAGATCGCCGACACGGTCGCAGCTTGGCTGGCGACGCTGGACTGATGGATCGGCCACTGGATCAGCGGGGCCTCGGGTGCAGCTGCTGCCCCATCGTGGGGTCGATCAGCCCTGGATCTCGACCGGGGTGCCGAGCGGAAGGATCTTGGCCAGGGTGGTGATGTCGGCGTTGCGCATGCGCACGCACCCGTGACTCACGCTGTTGCCGATCGAGCTCGGGTCGTTGGTGCCGTGGATGCCGATCGTGCCCTCGCCGCCATCGAAGTTGGCGAGCTCCTTCACCGTCGTGAAACCCGAGAGGCCGTAGGCGTACGGCCCGTAGGCCCCGTTCGGGTCGGGCGGCTTGAGGAGCTCCTTGATGTAGAACACGCCGCCCGGCGTCGGGTACTGGTCACGACCGATGCCGACCGTGAACTGGTCGATGACCTTGGCGCCGTCGCGGTACAGCGTCAGCTGGTGCTTCGTGGCCGACACGACGACCTTGTACGGGTTGACGAGCGTCTTGACCTGGTCTGCCTGGACCCAGCCGGTGCTGCTGTTCGGCCGAATCGGGAGGTACACCTGGTACCAGGCGCCCTCGTGCTGCTTCACGAGGAAGACCAGCGGAGCACCGTTCGCGTTCGGGTTGGACAGGGAGGTCTTCGGCTTCGTCGACGCATCCGGCTTCGCGTAGATGCCGACCGACGGCACCAGTGCCTGGGCTACCAGTGACGAACCGGGTGGAGCCAGGGTGGTCGGGGTCGGAAGCGTCGACGACGCGCTCGTGGACGACGACGACGTCGGCGCCGGCGCGAGCGTGGGACGGGAACCGGTGCAACCACCGACCGCGATGGCCAAGACCAAGACCAGCCCGGCAAGTGCTCTGCGATGCAACATGGAGGAGGATGCTACCGGGGCGCCCGGGCCGTGGAACGGTCGCCCCGGGGGGGCGGGTCCGTGGCTGTCTGCGGACGACCGATCTGCGGCCGGTGGGCCCGACCTCGGGCTAGTCGGGCCCATCCAGCAGCAGGGGTGTCGGCGTTCGGTCTTCCGGGTTGAAGTCCTCGAGCACGTGGTGGGCCGTCTCCGGGTAGGCGACCGCCAGGAGCACTGCCACGAGCACGGGTCCGATCAACACCACGGCCATCGCGGCGCCCATGTGGCCCCAACGGTCGACGAGCCACCCGACCGTCAAGAGCCCGATGCTGCTCCCGGCCACCGCCGCGACCTGCAGGATCCCGTTGGCCTTTCCTCGCAGCGAGGTCGGGAACAGCTCCGGCCCGTACACGCCGAGCGCCGGCACGGCCGCGCCTCCGAGCATCGTTCCGGCCAGCGACCAGATCCACATCGGCCACCCGTGCGACAGGAACGCCACGACCGCGCACAGCGCGCCACCCAGCACGCCGACCGCGCCGACCAGCCGCCGCCCGTGGGTGTCCGCGAGTCGGCCGCCGATCGCGACGCCGATTCCCGCGGGGGTGCTCGTGACGAGGGTGAAGAGCGCGACGTGCGCGGCGGTGAAGCCCCGCTCGTCCTTGAGGAAGGTGTTCTGCAGCTGGGACGCGGGCGCCGCGAAAAGCGCTGCTGCGAACAGCGCCGTGCCGACGTAGGCGAGACGGCGGCCGTGACCGGCGATTCGGGCTCGGGCGTGCGGTCGGACGAACCGTCGAGACTCGGGGAGCGCACGCGCGAGGCGCGCGAGGGGCAGCAAGCCGACCAGGGGGATGATGTACAGCCAACGCCATCCGCCCGGGCCGGTGCCGGCGAGCGGCAGGAACCAGACGCACACCCCGGCGCCGAGACCGCCCGTCAGGGTCATCACGCCGATGGCGTACGCGCGGCTGCTCGGGGGCATCTCCTCGGCGGCGATGATCGCCAGCAGCACCACGGCGCTCGTCGAGAACGCCCGCGAGATCGTCTGGGAGACCGCGAGCGAGGCCATACCCGTCGCCAGCGAGCCGGCGGCGGCAGCGAGGCACGAGCACATGATCGACGCGATCAGGAGTCGCCGCCGGCCGCGGCGATCGGCGAGGACCACCACGCCGAGCGACAGCAGCACGCCCACCCGGACCGATGCGAGCACAGTGCTCTGGTCGCTGGTCGAGGCGTTGAACTGGTCGGCGGCGAAGGCGATCGTCTGGCTGATCAGCGTGCCCAGGTACCCGGCCAGCAGTGCAAGGGTGCAGAGCGTGGACAGGACCGCCGCCGCGCGGGCGTCGAGGCGGTCCGGCGGCATCCAGACCGGAAGGCGACCGCCCTCGGAGTCGGTCTCGCCCGATGCGAGTCGACGATGGTTCCGCTTGATGCGCGCCCGAATGGGTGGGACGAAGAGCCAGCCCCAGATCGGGGCCGCCACCGCGAACGAGGTCATCTCCACGACATCCTCGGTTCCGTCGTCACGGAGGGTGCGTGTCAGCGTGCGCTCCCAGTGCGTGAACGGACCTTCGACCATGGCGTAGGTGCCTTCGCCCTCGGCGATCTCGAGCACCAACGAGTCGCGTGGGGCCGCGAGTCGATCGGCGATCGCAGTGGGGACCGTGGAACGGCAGGTCACGGTGGGCACCGGTGGGGGGCTCCTGGCCTGTCGACGACGTCGGGGAACGGGTGCGGCCCCGGGCGAGTCGCGGTGCGGGGCGTCGCCACGGTACCGCGCCGGTTCGGGTCGGGCGTCGCGCCGCCGTGGTTGAATGGGCCGATGCGCGACGGTGACCGGTGACGGGGCGATCCGAGCCGCTCGAGCCGTCCCGGCAGGGTGCGGCCGGCGGGACACGCCTCGAAGTGCGCGGCGGAGGCCCCCTCGAAGGTGAGGTCCGAATCGCGGGCGCCAAGAACTCGGTGCTCAAGCTCATGGCGGCCAGCATCCTCACGGTCGGTACCACGGTCCTCACCAACGTCCCCGCGATCACCGACGTCGCCGACATGGCCGACCTGCTCACAGCCATGGGCCTCGCCGTCCGCCGCGACGGTGACCGCCTCGAGATCGACCGACCGGACGAGATCGTCCCCGAAGCGCCCTATGAGCTCGTCGAGCGGATGCGGGCCTCGATCGTGGTGCTCGGTCCCCTCCTGGCAAGCGAGGGTCGCGCCAAGGTGGCGCTGCCGGGTGGCGACGACTTCGGCCATCGCCCGATCGACCTCCACCTGCGGGCCCTCGAGCTGATGGGCGCAGAGGTCACCAGCGCCCATGGCTTCATCGAGGCCATCGCGCCGAACCTGGTCGGCGCGGAGGTGACCCTCGAGTTCCCCAGCGTGGGCGCGACCGAGAACGTCCTGATGGCTGCGGTCCTCGCGAAGGGGACGACGGTGATCGAGAACGCTGCCCGCGAGCCCGAGCTCTCGGACCTGGCCTCGATGCTGAACCGGATGGGCGCGCGCATCATCGGGATCGGCACCTCCCGGCTGGTCGTGGAGGGCGTGAAGGAGCTCACCCCGGTCGAGCACGAGGTGATCCCCGACCGCATCGAGGCGGCCACCTACCTCGCGGCCGTCGGCGTGGCACGAGGAGAGATCACGCTCGTCGGCGCCCGACACGACCACATGGACATGCTCATCACCAAGCTGGGGGAGATGGGCCTGCGCATCTCGCCGACCAGCGACGGGATCTGGGTGATGGCCCGGGGGCGCCCGGTCGCGACCGACGTGTCGACGTTGCCCTATCCCGGCGTCGCGACCGACTACAAGCCGCTGCTGGTGGCGATGCTGTGCGTGGCCGACGGGACCGGCATCGTCACCGAGAACATCTTCGGGGGACGCTTCCGCTACATCTCGGAGCTGGTGCGGATGGGGGCCGACATCCGCATCGAAGGCCACCACGCGATGGTCCGCGGACGGGAGCAGCTCTCGGGTGCTCCGGTTCGTGCACCGGACATCCACGCGGGTGCCGCGCTGGTGGTCGCGGCGCTTCGCGCCGAAGGGTCGACGGTGATCGCCGACGCCCACCACCTCGATCGTGGTTACGAGAACCTCGTGGGCAAGCTGCCGCGGCCTCGGGGCAGACGTCGTCCGACTCGACTGACCGCTCGACGGCGGGGAATCAGCGCCAGGTTGCGTCGGGTGGTCGGGCCTCGTCGGCATCGGGGCTTCCGAGCTCGACCGGCCCGTCGCGAGTGGCCCGCCGATTGGCGACCGCGAGGATCCAGCAGAAGGTACCCAGCGGGATGAGCACCAGGATCATCGCCAGCCAGTCGCTCTGGTGGGCGAGGACGACGGTGGTCGCGACAAGGGCGCTCATCGTCGGTGCTCGCGTGGCTCGGTCACCCCTTCACTGTCCCAGAAGCACCAGGGTCCACACAATGCCGGCCATGCTCACCACCGCCATCGCGGGCAGCGAGGCGAGCCATGCGGCGTTGCGATACCGCAGCGAGGTTCGCCCCTCCGAGGTGCGGGCGGTCGCGGCCCGGCTCACGAGGAACAGCGACGACACGTGTCCGGCCAACAGCACCCCGGCCTGGAGGATGCCTCGGGTGAGCGGCGAGATCGGTTCCTGGGACACCTGCCAGTACACCGTGCCGAACAGGTTCCAACCGCGTGACAGCGGATCCGACGCGAGCACCACCAGGTTCTGGAGCTGGATGAGCCCGATCGAGAGCCCGCGGGCGAGAAGGACCGTCGCCGCCGCGGGTGCGAGCGCCGCGGCGAGCGGAAAGGTGCGTGACTCCCGACGGCGGTGTTCGACCGGTCGCTCCACGGCGCGCCACGCCACCAGGACGGCGGCGGTCGCCACCGCGACCACGGCCGAGGTCGCGAGGACCGCCACGGCGGTCGGGAGCTTCGCCACCGGGTCCGAGTACCACGACGTGGCTGCACAGCGGTCGACGGCGATCGCCCCGAGCAGCAGCGCGGCGATCAGACCCACGCGGCGTCGGTCGTCGGGCCCTTGGATTCGCCTCCGGGAGCGAGCGGCCCACAGCACCGACCCGGAGAGGTCCAGCGCGGCGGGAAGCGCGTCGTAGGCGGTCAGCACCCGCCTCCCGGCGCGCCACGCGGTGATCGCCATGGCGACCCCGTAGACCGTCAGCCACAGCGCCAGGTTGCGGGGGCGGTCTCCTGCCGGCCAGGCGATCCACACGACGGCGAACGAGCCCAGCACGTAGATCGGTGCCCACCACGGCGCTGCGACCGGTGCGATGTCGACGCGCCGCTCCCGCCGACCCGCGCCGAGCCGGGCAAGCGGTGCGAACGGGTCGATCGACTGCCAAAACGGCCCGGCGACGAGCGACAACCAGCCGCCCAGCAGCCAGTACACGCCGATGACCGCGAGCGGCGCCAGGTTCTGGCCGATGGAGCGGCTCCCGGTCCAGGCAAGTGCGACCAGCGCGACCAACAGCACCAGCGAGACGCACTGCGCTGCCGTCGCGACCAGGTGGAGCGGGGACGAGGGCCGGCCGGCCGGTGAGGTCGGGCCCTCGAGCGGGGGCTCGGGAGCGACGTGCCGGTTCCGGCTCGCAAGGATCGCCACGACCGACGCGGTGAAGACGCCGTAGGCCAACGCCCAGGCAGGGAGGTCGACCACCCCACGTCCGGAACCGGCGAAGTGGGCGAGCAACACGAACGTCCAGGTTAAGGCGATATGCGTTCCAGGTTCGCGGCCGGAGCGCCCCTGCACCATCATCGTGGGCATGGCAGTCGGCGACGACCAACGAAGGGCACCCGACACCGAGGCGCTCGTCGCCGCGGCCGCCGCCGGAGACCGACGGGCGCTCGCACGACTGCTCTCCATCGTCGAGCGCGGTGGCCCCGGCGCACGTGCGGTGGGTCGCCTGGTGTTCCCGCGGACGGGACGGGCGCGGACCTTGGGCATCACCGGCGCTCCCGGCGCCGGAAAGTCGACGCTGACCAACTCGCTCATCGGACACCTCAGAGGGCTCGATCTGCGGGTGGCGGTGCTCGCCATCGATCCGTCTTCCCCGTTCAGCGGTGGCGCGATCCTGGGCGACCGGGTTCGGATGGGCGACCACGTACTCGACCCAGCCGTCTTCATCCGATCGATGGCGACGCGGGGTCACCTCGGCGGTCTGGCACTCGCCGTGCCCGAGGCGGTGCGGGTGCTGGACGCTGCAGGCTCCGACTGGGTGCTGGTCGAGACCGTCGGGGTCGGACAGGTCGAGGTCGACATCGTCGGGCAGGCGGACACGACCGTGGTGGTGGTGAATCCCGGATGGGGCGACGCGGTGCAGGCGAACAAGGCCGGCCTCATGGAGATCGCCGACGTGTTCGTCATCAACAAGGCGGACCGGGATGGGGTGCGCCAGACTCGACACGACCTGCGCGCCATGATCGAGATGGGTCACGGGTCGGGTTGGACACCGCCGATCGTCGAGACCGTCGCCACCGGAGGGCAGGGGACGGCTGCGCTCTGGGAGGCGATCGACGCGCATCGTGCCCACCTGGTCGAGTCCGGCGGGCTCGAGGCGAAGCGGGCGCAGCGCCTCGAGGACGAGTTGGGAGCAGTGGTCGCGGAACGCCTCCACCGTCGGGCGGCCGAGCTCATGGAGGAAGAAGGGGCGTCGTCGCTGGTCGACGAGGTGACGCGCGGGGTGCTCGATCCGTACGACGCCGCCGATCGGCTGCTCGCGCCCTTCGAGGTCTGAGCGCCGACCGGGGGCTGGTCGACCCCGCCGTGGCCTAGGGTCGGCGCCGTGACCGATGAAGCGCCAACCGCATCGAGCGACACCCCACTCGTGCACCTCGAACGCCGCTCCGACGGCATCGCCGTCGTCACGCTCGCCAACGGCAAGGTGAACGCGCTCTCGGGTGAGGTCCTGGCCCAGTTGCGTGCGATCGCCGAGCAGCTCACCCACGAACCTCCCGGTGCCGTGGTCGTCACCGGCGGTTCCAAGCTCTTCGCGGCGGGAGCGGAGATCTCGGAGTTCGGTGGACCCCGGGAGGCGAGTGCCATCGGCGCCCACTTCCGCGCGGCGCTCGGCGCGATCGCCGCGATCCCCCGGATGGTCATCGCGGCGGTGAACGGCGTGGCCCTGGGGGGCGGGTGCGAGCTCGCGCTGGCCTGCGACCTGCGAGTGGCCTCGAATCGGGCGCGCTTCGGTCAGCCCGAGATCCTCTTGGGCATCATTCCCGGAGGCGGCGGCACCCAGCGCCTGCCTCGTCTGGTCGGACCCACGATCGCCAAGGACCTGATCCTCTCCGGACGTCAGGTCAAAGCCGACGAGGCGCTGCGCATCGGCCTGGTCGACGAGGTGATCCCGGCCGATGAGGGAGGGCGCGATGCAGTGCTCGATCGCGCGTTGGAGTTGGCCGGCACGTTCGCGACCGGGGCGCTCGCCGCGCAGGCGTTGGCGAAGCACGCGATCGATCTCGGTCTCGAGGGGTCCCTCGCCGAAGGCCTGACGCTCGAGCAGGATCGCTTCGTCGAGGCGTTCACCACCGACGATGCGCGCATCGGCGTGCAGTCGTTCCTCGACCACGGGCCCGGCAAGGCCAAGTTCTCCGGCCACTGACCGGTCGGGCGATCAGGCCCAGGCCATGCGTCCGAGCTCGGCGGGCGAGTTCAGCCCCGGGTGCGCCGGGACCACACGGACGGTGACGCCGTAGCGGCCGGTGGTGCCGCAGGTGAAGGCCGCCTCGTACAGCGCGGAGCCACCTCTGACGTCACCGGCCCGCTGCATCGGCGACACGATGACGTCGGTCAGCTCGTCGTGATCGCCCACTGGTCCGGCGACCAGTTCGACGGCCACGTCGTCGGGCGACATCGTCCCCAACGACACGAGCGCCGAGACGGTCCGGCGGTCGCCGAGGCGCCCCGACCCAGCATCGGTGGTGACGTCGTCGACGCGCACGTCGGTCCAGTCGGCGAGCACGCGACGCTTCCACGACGCCAGCTCGCGTGCGGTGGCGAATGAGGACGCGGCGATGGCCTGGGCGTGGCTGGCTGCGGGCTCGTAGAGCTCGGTGACGTACTCGCCGACCATGCGCGTGGCGGTGACCTTGGGCCCGAGCGAGGCCAACGACGCCTTGACCCGTGCCGTCCAACCCCGGGGCACCTGTCCCGCCTGACGGTCGTAGAACAGCGGGACGATCTGGTGCTCGAGGAGGTCGAAGAGGCTGTTGGCCTCGACTTCGTCGCGGCGGGCGAGGTCGTCGTACGTTTCGACCGAGGAGATCGCCCAGCCGTTCTCACCGTCGAACCACTCGTCCCACCAGCCATCCAGGATCGAGCAGTTCAGCGAACCGTTGAGCGCCGCCTTCATTCCGGAGGTGCCGCATGCCTCCTGCGGGCGGCGAGGGGTGTTGAGCCAGACGTCGGCACCCTGGTAGAGCGCGCGGGCCACGGCGATGTCGTAGTCGTCGACGAACACGAAGTGGTGGCCGACCTCAGGGTCGGCCTTGAAGGCCTCGATCTGGCGGATCATCTCCTTGCCCTCGTTGTCGGCCGGGTGCGCCTTGCCGGCGAACACGAACTGCACCGGCCGGTCGGGAGACGTGAGCAAGGCGCGCAGGCGGTCCGGTTGGCTCAGCAGCATCGTGGCGCGCTTGTAGGTCGCGAATCGGCGGGCGAACCCGATCGTGAGCGCGCGCGGGTCCAGTGCGTGGTCGAAGCGGGCCGTGTCCGAGCTCGAGCTGCCGCGCTTGGCCGCCGCCTCCTTGAGGCGCGTGCGCACGAACGCGACCATTCGCTCGCGTCCCAGCTCCCGTACCCGCCACAGCTCGTCGTCGCTGGCCTCCGCGATGTGCGCCCACCGTTCGTCGTCGGCTTCGGGCCAGGCGGGGAGGACGTGGCGGTTGAACAGGTCGGCCATCTCGAACGACGTCCAGGTGGCCGCGTGCACGCCGTTGGTGACCGAGGTGATGGGGGTCTCGTCGGCCGGCACGTCCGGCCAGAGATCGCCGAACATCTCTCGGCTCACCCGACCGTGCAGCTTGGACACCGCGTTGGAGCGTGCGGCCAGGCGGAGCCCCATGACCGCCATGTTGAAGGGCGCGTCCGGCGGGTCGGCCGGTCGGTGCCCGAGTGCCATCAAGTCGTCCAGGCCGATGCCGCAGGCGTCGGTCCAGCCGCTGAAGTACCGGGCCATGAGCTCGCGGGGGAACCGGTCGATCCCCGCCGGCACCGGGGTGTGGGTGGTGAAGACGTTCCCCGCACGCACCGCTTCGACCGCCTCGGGTAGGTCGAGGCCATCGGAGACGATCAACCGACGGATCCGTTCGAGGCCGAGGAAGCCCGCGTGGCCCTCGTTCGTGTGGAACACCTGGGTGTCGATGCCGAGGGCCTCGAGCGCGCGCACCCCGCCGATGCCGAGCAGGATCTCCTGGCGGAGCCGGTGCTCGATGTCGCCGCCGTAGAGACGATCGGTGATGGAGCGCATCTCGTCGGCGTTCTCGTCGATGTCCGTGTCCAGCAGGTACAGCGGAACCCGGCCCACGTCGGCTCGCCACACCCGGGCCACGATCGGGGTCTCGCCCAGCTCGACGTGGACGCGGATGTCTTCGCACTCGGAGATCGCCATCGCGTACGGGTCGAGGTTCGGGTAGGCCTCCTGCTGCCAGCCGTCGCTGTTGAGCGCCTGGCGGAAGTAGCCGTGCCGGTAGAAGAGCCCGATCCCCGAGAGCGGCACGCCCAGGTCGCTCGCGGCCTTCAGGTGGTCACCGGCGAGCACGCCCAGCCCGCCCGAGTACTGCGGGAGGGCCTCGGCGATGCCGAACTCGGGCGAGAAGTACGCGACCTGGTCGAGCGGCGAGGTCTCGCCCCCGGCCCGTGACTGGAACCACCGGGGGCTGTCGAGGTAGCGATCGAGCTCGTCGCGGGCGTCGGTGAGGTAGCGCATGAAGCCGTCATCGGCCATCAGCGCGGCCAGGCGCTCGGGTGAGACGAGTCCCAGCAGCTGCACCGGGTCGTGGACGCTCGCATCCCATGCGTCCGGGTCCACCCAGCGGAACAGGTCACGGGTCTGGGGGTCCCAGGCCCACCGCAGGTTCATCGCCAGCTCCTCGAGCGCGGTCAGCTCGGGTGGAAGGTGGGGTCGGACCGTGAAGCTGCGCAGGGCCTTCATGGTTCCGACCGTACTGCCGCAGGTCAGCTCCAGCGTCCCGATCGTGTGAACGTCGCGTGAACGACCTCTGGCGCACGGCGCATGCCTGATAGTGATGGTGGGGTGCTCGACCGGATCGTCATCGATTGCATCAGGCCCCGCACCCTCACCGGGCAGTTCCCGGCGAAGGCCGCGGTCGACGAGTCCGTGCCGGTGTCTGCCTGGATCACCCGAGACGGCCACGACCCCCTCGTCGCCTGGGCGCGCTGGCGACCGGTCGGAGCGGGTGAGGATGCCTGGCGCTCCGCCCCGCTGCACGATGCAGGCAACGACGAGTGGGTGGGTGCGTTCACCGCCGAGTCGGTTGGTCATCACGAGTTGGTGGTCGGTGCCGCAGTCGATCGCGCCGCGGTGCGGGCGCGTGACGAGGGCATCGTGGCGCCCGCGCCGGATCCGGATCCCCTCGACCGCGCCGAGTCATCGCCGATGCCGGTCTGGGTCGATCGTGCGTTGGCGCGGCGGAGCTCGTGGTACGAGCTCTTCCCGCGCTCCGAAGGCGGGTTGGCGGGGGCGGTCGGTCGACTCGACGCGATCGCGGACATGGGCTTCGACATCGTCTATCTCCCGCCCGTCCACCCCATCGGCCGCAGCTTCCGCAAGGGGCCCGACAACGCCCTCGTGGCCGGACCGCGCGATCCGGGGAGCCCGTGGGCGATCGGCGCGTCGGAAGGCGGGCACACCGCCGTGCACCCCGACCTCGGCACGATCGACGACTTCGACGCGTTCGTTGCCGCCGCGGGTGCGCGAGGGCTCGAAGTGGCGCTCGACTACGCGTTGCAGTGCTCGCCGGACCACCCGTGGGTCACCGAACACCCGGAGTGGTTCCACCACCGCGCCGACGGCACCATCCGCTACGCGGAGAACCCCCCGAAGAAGTACCAGGACATCTATCCGCTCGCCTTCTGGCCGCGCCGCGCGGACGGTACCGACGACGAAGCCGCGCGGGCTGCGCTCTGGGACGCCTGCTACGGCATCTTCGAGCACTGGATCGATCACGGGGTTCGGGTGTTCCGCGTCGACAACCCGCACACCAAGCCGATCGCGCTCTGGGCGTGGCTCATCGAGCGCCTGCGGGACGACCACCCCGAGGTGTTGTTGCTGGCCGAGGCGTTCACCCGCCCCAAGCCGATGGCAAAGCTCGGCGAGGTGGGCTTCGCGCAGAGCTACACGTACTTCACCTGGCGCCATTCCGCGGGGGAGCTCCGTGACTACCTGGGAGAACTGGCTGCGCCGGCCAGCGCGGACCAGTTCCGACCCAACTTCTGGCCCAACACTCCGGACATCCTCGACGGCGTGCTGCGCAACGGCAGCCGGGCCGCGTTCCAGCTCAGGGCGGTGCTGGCCGCGCTCCTCTCGCCGAACTGGGGGGTCTACAGCGGATATGAGCTCTGCGAGAACGAGCCGGCCAGCGACGAGAACACCGAGTACGCCCACGCCGAGAAGTACGAGCTTCGCTCCCGGGACTGGGACGCACCGGATTCGCTGGCGCCCTTGATCGGTCGGCTCAACGCCATCCGTCGGTCGCACCCGGCCTTCGCCGAGCTGCGTACGATCCGCTTCCACGGCACCGACGACGACGCCCTGCTCGTCTGGTCCAAGGTGGCGTCGGACGGCGCCGACCCCGTCCTGGTCGTGGTGAACCTGGACCCGGACCACGCGCACGACGCCACCCTGGACATCGACTTCGCTTCGCTGGGGCTGTCGAACGAGGCGCCGCTCGACGCGCACGACGAGCTCGACGGCGCCACCTACACCTGGCATGGCCGCAACCCCTGGGTGCGCCTGGACCCCAGCGAACGGGTCGCGCACGTGCTGACGTTGCGGGTGGCGCCATGACCCTCCACCTCCCGCCCATCCCCGGACGGCCACCGCTCGCGGACGACCCCACCTGGTATCGCAAGGCGGTGTTCTACGAGCTGCTGGTGCGCGGCTTCTCCGATGTGAACGGCGACGGCAGCGGCGAGCTGCGCGGCGTCACCGAGCGGCTCGACTACCTCGAGTGGCTCGGCGTCGACTGCCTCTGGTTGCTCCCCTTCTACGAGTCGCCGCTGCGCGACGGGGGCTACGACATCTCCGACTTCTTCAGCGTGCTTCCCGAGTTCGGGACCGTCGACGACGCCGCCGAGCTCATCGAGGCGTGCCACTCCCGCGGCATGCGCGTCATCGCGGACATGGTGATGAACCACACCTCCGATGCGCACCCGTGGTTCCTCGAGTCGCGCAAGGACCGCACCAATCCCAAGGCCGACTGGTTCGTCTGGAGCGACGACGACCAACGGTGGAGCGACGCCCGGGTCATCTTCGTCGACACCGAACCGTCCAACTGGACGTGGGACGCCTCCCGCGAGCAGTACTACTGGCACCGCTTCTTCCACCACCAGCCCGACCTCAACTACGACAACCCCGAGGTGGCCGAGGCCATGCTCGACGTGGTCCGGTTCTGGTTGAACCTGGGGTTGGACGGGTTCCGACTCGACGCCGTGCCATACCTGTTCGAACGGGACGGCACCAACGGCGAGAACCTGCCCGAGACCCACGCCTTCCTCAAGCGGGTCCGCGCCACGGTCGACGCCGAGTTCGGCAACCGGATGCTGCTCGCAGAGGCGAACCAGTGGCCCGCGGACGTGGTCGACTACTTCGGCACCGGCGACGAGTGCCACATGAACTTCCACTTCCCGCTGATGCCCCGCATGTACCTCGCAGTGCGGCGCGAGCAGCGGTTCCCCATCACCGAAGTGCTCGCCGAGACCCCGGACATCCCCGACGGCTGCCAGTGGGGGCTCTTCCTGCGCAACCACGACGAGCTCACGCTCGAGATGGTCACCGACGACGAGCGCGACTACCTCTACACCGAGTACGCCCACGATCCGCGCATGAAGCGCAACGTGGGCATCGCCCGGCGGCTCTTCCCGCTGCTCGACAACGACCGCCGGGTGGTCGAGCTGTTCCACGCCATGCTCTTCAGCCTTCCCGGGAGCCCAGTCCTCTACTACGGCGACGAGATCGGCATGGGCGACAACATCTACCTGGGTGACCGCGACACCGTGCGTACGCCCATGCAGTGGTCGCCCGACCGCAACGCCGGGTTCTCGCGCGCCGACTTCGCGCAGCTCTACCTGCCACCGCTCATGGACCCGGTCTACGGCTACGAGTCGATCAACGTCGAGGCCGGGCTGCGCGACCCGAGCTCGTTCCTTCACTGGCTCCAGCGGATGCTCCAGGTGCGGCGCCAGCACGAGGTGTTCGGCACGGGCGCGCTCGAGGTGCTCGGCGTGGGCAACGCCTCGGTCCTGGCCTACCTGCGGAGACCGGAGCCCGAGGGCGATGCGGCATCGGGTGACGTGTTGCTCTGCGTCAACAACCTGTCCCGGTTCGCGCAGCCTGCCGAGATCGCGCTGACGGCCTACGCCGGCTACGTCCCGGTCGAGATGATCGGTCGGGTGCCCTTCCCGCCGATCGGCGAGCTGCCGTACTTCATCACCCTGCCGCCCTACGGCTTCTACTGGTTCACGTTGGTGCCCGAGGCCGAGTTCGAGGACGGACGATGATCGAGGCGTCGCAGCTCGAGCCGCTCCTGGGGCGGTACGTCGCCGGGCAACGTTGGTTCTCGGACCCGGTGCGCACCACGGCCGAGGATGCGGATGTCGGGGAGGACGAGGTCACGGTGGTCGTCCGTTCGCTCGAGGTGTGGCGAGAGGCGTTGCCGGGGTTGTTGTGGGCCATCGTCGACGTGACCGCGCGAGGTGAGCCCGCCTCCTACCAGGTCGTGCTGGGGATCCGGGACGTCGAGGACCGGCCCAACTTCCTCGACGGGAAGGATGATCGGATGCTCGGCGTCGTGGAAGGACCCACCGGCCAGGTGCTCGTCTACGACGCGCTGATCGACCCGGAGCTGGCGATGGCGTTCTTCGATCGCGTCGCGCCGTCGCTCGGTGGGGTGCACGGCGTCCGGCCTCTGACGGTCGAGCAGTCCAACACCTCGGTCGTCGCGGACGAGCGGTGGATCTGCAAGCTCTTCCGGCACCTTCAGGCCGGCGAGAACCCCGACGTGGACGTGCCGGCTCGTCTCTGGGCGGAAGGGTTCACCGACACCCCTGAGACGATCGCGGTGCTGCGGCGCGACGGCGTCGACCTCGCGGTGGTGCGGGCCTTCGAACCGGGTGGCGCGGACGGATTCGGCTTGGCCGAGACGAGCCTGCGGGACCTGTTCGACTCGCGCCTGGAGCCGGCCCAGAGCGGTGGCGACTTCGCACCGGAGGCGTTCCGGCTGGGTGAGACGATCGCCAGGATGCACCGGGCGTTGGCCGCGGCCTACGGCACCGCCGTGCAGCCGACCATCGACTTCATCGCCCAGGTGGTCGACGAGCTGGCGCGCGTCGAGGTCCCCGGGGTCACGTCGTTGGACGTGGCGGCATGGGCGAGCCGCATGGAGCGCACCCTGCCCGCCGAGTTGACGACCACGCGCATCCACGGCGACCTGCACCTCGGTCAGATGTTGCGCTGTGACCATGGTTGGCTCGTGCTCGACTTCGAGGGCGAACCGATCCGCCCGCTCGCGGCGCGCACCGCGCCGTCGTCACGGTGGCGGGACGTCGGTGCGATGCTCCGTTCGTTCGACTACGCCGCCAAGCTCACCCCTGGCCGGCGGGACGACCTCGACGACGACGGCGAGACCCACGAGCGACGTGCCCTGGGTGAGGCGTGGCGCATCCGCAATCGCGCCGCGTTCTGCAACGGATACGTGGCCCACCTGCCGACGTCGATCCCGGTGGCCGAGGAGGAGGTCGAACCGCTCATCCGCTTCTTCGAGGTGGCGAAGGCGGCCTACGAGGTCGCGTACGAGCTTGCGCACCGTCCCGAGTTCGCGGACATTCCGCAGGCGGCGATTCGCGGGCTGCTCGCCGACCAATGACCGGCGCAACCGGCGGACCGCTGCGCAGCGCGGACGAGGCCCGCGTCCTTGCGGACTTCACCCGAGGTGGGTCCACCCGACTCTGGGAGGTGCTGGGCGCGCGGCCCACCGACGGCGGCGCACGCTTCGGAGTCTGGGCGCCGCACGCCCGGTCGGTCTCGGTCATCGGTGACTGGAACGGCTGGTCGGACGACCACGACCCGCTGCACCTCGACAGCGACCACGGTGTCTGGCTCGGCAACGTCGCGGGAGTCGAGCCCGGCTCCCGATACCGCTTCTCGCTCGCCGGACCGGACGGTCGGCGAGTGCACCGGGCCGATCCGCTGGCACGCGCCGCGACGGAGCCGCACACCCACACCAGCGTGCTCACGGACTGGGAGCATCGCTGGCAGGACGACGACTGGATGGCCCGACGGGCACGTTCCGCCCCCGGTTCCGACCGCCTCGCCATCTACGAGGTGCATCTGGGGTCGTGGCGCCCGGGTGCCGACGGCTCCGTCGGGTACGCCCAGGTCGCGGAGCCGCTTGCCGCGTACGTGCGATCGCTGGGCTTCACCCACGTGGAGCTGTTGCCGGTGGCCGAGCACCCCTACGGCGGGTCGTGGGGCTACCAGGTCACCGGGTACTACGCGCCCACCGCGCGCTACGGCACGCCCGACGACCTCCGGGCGTTCGTCGACACGCTGCACGCGCACGGCATCGGGGTCATCCTCGACTGGGTCCCGGCGCACTTCCCCGACGACGACGGGGCGTTGGCGCGCTTCGACGGTGCCGCGTGCTTCGAGCCCGACGACCCCGCCCGGGCCCGGCACCCCGACTGGGGAACGCTCGAGTTCGATCTGTCCAAGCCCCAGGTCCGGTCGTTCCTGCTGTCCAACGCCGACTACTGGCTACGCGAGTTCCACGTCGACGGGCTGCGGGTCGACGCGGTGGCCTCGCTGCTCTACCTCGACTATTCGCGGGGGCCGGGGGAGTGGGCCCCGAACGAGCACGGCGGCAACGAGGACCTCGACGCGGTGCGGCTGCTCCAGGACCTCACCTCGGCGGTGAGCGTCGACCACCCCGGTGCGCTGCTCGTGGCCGAGGAGTCGACGACCTGGCCGGGGGTCACCGCGCCGGTCGCCGAGGGCGGCCTGGGCTTCACCCACAAATGGAACCTGGGCTGGATGCACGACACGCTCGACTACTTCACGCGTCCGCCGTCGGATCGGGCGGCACACCAGAACGAGATCGCCTTCTCGCTCAGCTACGCGGGCGCCGAGCGCTGGGTCCTGCCCCTCAGCCACGACGAGGTCGTGCATCTGAAGCGCTCGTTGCTGTCCAAGATGCCCGAGCCCGACCGCTTCGCGCAGCTGCGCGCGCTCTACGGGTGGATGTGGGCCCATCCGGGCGCCAAGCTGCTGTTCATGGGCGGTGAGCTGGGGGAGGAGCACGAGTGGGCCGACGACCGCTCGTTGGACTGGGGCGCCGCCGACGCCCCGGAACGTGCCCGACTGCGGTCACTTGTCGCCGCCGTCAACCAGGTCGCGGACCGTGAGCGTTCGCTCTGGGCAGGAGACGGGTCGCGCGACGGCTTCTCGTGGATCAACGGCGAGGACACGGCCCGCTCGGTGCTCTCGATCCTTCGCAACGACCCACACGGCGGGGCACGTCCGGTCGCCTGCGTGGGCGTGTTCGGCAGCGAGCCGATCACCGACTACCGCATCGGCGTGCCGGTGGCGGGGACCTGGGAGGTGCTGCTGGACACCTCGCTCGACCCGCCGCCGGGGGATGGGACCTCGACGATGGAAGCGGTGGACGTGCCCTGGCACGGCTTCGGGTCGTCGGTGGTGCTCGAGCGGCCGGCGCCGTCGGTGCTCTGGTTGGCGCCGGTGGGTGCCACCTGACCAGCGACCACCAGGCGGGCCACCGACGGCGGGCCGGTAGGGTTCTCGGCCGTGAGCACCGCCGGTTCCAGCGTCCGCACCTGCTATCGCCACCCCGACGCGGTGGCGGGCGTGGTGTGCCAGCGCTGCGATCGGCCGATCTGCCCGCAGTGCATGCACCAGGCCTCGGTGGGCTTCCACTGCCCGGAGTGCGTCGCCGAGCACCACACCAAGGTGGTCCGTGCCGGTGCGCTCCGGCCGACACAACCCGTGGTCACCTGGACCCTGATCGCCATCAACACCGCGGTGTGGCTGCTCGGGCAGGTGCTCTGGAGGACGAGTGACCTGTTCACCACCTCCAATGGCGCAATCCGCGCCGGTGGTCTGTTCAGCAACGGCATCCGCGTCGACCCGGCCACCAACCTGCCGATGGGCTCGTTGATCGGGGTCGCACACGGGGAGTGGTACCGCCTGGTGTCCGGTGGGTTCGTGCACGCGAACATCATCCACCTGGGCATGAACATGTGGGCGCTGTACGTGCTCGGGCGCCTCACCGAGCAGCTCTTCGGGCGAACTCGGATGGGGCTGATCTACATGGTGTCGCTCCTGGCGGGCTCGGTCGGGGCGCTGCTCTACGCGCCGGACTCGCTCACCGTCGGCGCATCAGGTGCCATCTTCGGCCTCATGGGCGCGGTGCTGGTCGTGGCCAAGGCGCGGGGGATGGCCATGCGGGACACCGGACTGCTCTGGGTGCTCGGCATCAACCTGCTCCTCACCTTCGGGCTCTCGAGCTACATCTCGGTGGGTGCCCACATCGGGGGTCTGATCGGCGGCGGCATCGCGGGCCTGCTCATCATCGACGTCCCGCTGCGCCTCGACAACGCGAGCCGCCAGGCGCGCCAGCGCGTGTCGGTGGCGATCGGCGTCGTGCTGCTGGTGGTGTTCTTCGCGGCCGGGGTCATCGTGGCGAACGCGCACACCCCGGGTCGGGTGAGCGGTGTCGCACATGGACCGGCCGTGGTCGCCCCACCACCGTCGAGCGCCGCATCGGCATCCCGCACGCGACCCGGCTGACCATCCCATGCCACGCGCGGACCCCGAGCTCACGGACGACGCGCTCGACGAGCGCCGGGCGCTGGCCGCCGCGTTGGTGGAGGTCGGGCGCGCCGTGCGCGACGCGGTGCGCGACGGTGGGGGAGACGTCGAGGCGGACCGCTCGGTGGTGCGCCACGAAGGCGGTGACGACGTGTTCGGGATCGACGCCCGGGCCGACGCCGCGCTGCGCGACGCGCTGCCCGACCTCGAGGCGTGGCCGGGACTGCTGGTGTGCGAGGGCTTCGACGAGCCGATGCAGGTGGGTGCCGACGGTGGTTCCTGGCGGTACCTGGCCGACCCGGTGGACGGCACACGCGGGCTGCTGGCGGGCACGCGTTCCGCCTGGGTGCTGTTGGGCGCGGGCGACGGCGCGCAGACGCTGGAGGACCTGGAGGTCGGCGTGGCGGTCGAGATCCCGACCGACCGTGCCGCCAAGGGGCTGGTGGCGCTCGCGGTGCGCGGCGACGGCACCCACGCCTGGGACGACGTGCTCGCCGGCGGCTACCCCCGGCGGCGCGCGCTGCGGCCGCAGCGCGACGGATCGCTGGATCGGCGGTTCGTGACCGTCGTGCGGCTCCTGCCCGGCTCGCACGCCACGATCGGCGCGTTCGCGGATGAGGTGCTGGCGGGGCTCGAGGTCTGGGACGACCTCTCGCCCTGCTCGGGTGGCCAGCTCATGGCCGTCGCCGGCGGGTCGGCCGCGGCGGTGCTCGACCCCCGGCCGCGCTTCGGCGAGCGGCTGTGCGCCCACCCGTACGACCTGGCCGCGCTGGTCGTGGCCCGGGAGGCGGGCGTGGTCGTCGAGGCGTTGGACGGCGGGCCGCTCGACGTGCCCCTCGCCACCGACCGCGACGTTGCGTGGGCCGCCTACGCCAACGCCGAGATCGCCGACCAGCTCCGGCCCCGGGTGAAGGACGCGCTGGGCTGAGGCCGCGGTGGCTCGTGTGGGGCACATCGGAAGGTCGGCCCGGAGTCCGCACGCTTCCGAATTGCGGACTCGAAGTGCGGGGTCGCAGCGTCGCCCGACGCGCCCGCGGGCGCGTCGGCCGAGGAACTTCCCGTTCGACGAGACCACCTCAACAGGTCAACGGCGCACCGTCCGCCCCGCCCCTCCGCTCCCGCACGGATCCATCTTCGCCCGGGTCTCCGGACACGCCCGGGGCTGATCGCGCTGGCGTGCGATCAGCCTAACGATGGGGTCTGACACCCATCCGAGCCGCAAGCACGACTGGACAAGGTCCGCATGAGCATCCGCCGGACGCGCCCGCGGGCGCGTCGGGTTCGGCCCGACGGAGGTGTGCATGTTTCGGGTCGCCTCGTCCGAGGCGGGCGCATGGGCCGACGAGCCCGACGGAGCACGCGAGGCTGACCGGCATGGGGCAGCACGCGCCTGGTTCAGAACGCGCCCCGTGGCGCGCCGGCGACTTCCGGGTTCGTCCGAGTAGCCCGCCCGCCCTGCTGAGGGCTCGCGGGTATTTCGGAGCTCAGGCGATTGCTGGCATCGTCTGGTGGTTCGCCGTGTTCGCCTCGGACTCGGTTCGCCAGTGGACCTTGGGCGGATGGAACCCTGCGGTGTTGGTGGCACCGGACCTCGTGCTCTTCGTCGGTGCGTCGGCCGTTGCCGCGCTGCTCGGCAACCGATACTTCGCAGGCGTCGCAGCACTCTGGACCGTGGCGCTGACCGCAGCGCTCGCGATCTACGGTCTCGTTGCCCACGCGGCGGGTTGGGGCGTCGCGTGCATGGCCTTGGCGTCGTTCGGATCGGTGGTGGCCGCGGCCACCCTCTGGTTCGGTCGGGTGCCGACCCGTTGGTTCTTCATGGGGCCGTTGGCATTTCGGGAAGCGGAGGAGCGATCGTCCGCCCGCAACCTCCGCCGGAGTCTCACGCAGCTCGTCGTCTTCTGGACCACGTTCTTCGTGGTCGTCCCGATCGTCGTCGCCTCGCTCGAACGGCGACTGAACCTCGGCTTGCCGTTCCCGCAGCGCGAGATCTGGACGATCGTCGGGATCGTGGTCTTCGCGCTCGCGAGTGCGCTCGGATTGTGGTCGTGCATCACGATGGCCTTACTCGGCGACGGCACCCCGCTCCCCGCGGAGACGGCTCGGCACCTGGTTGTGGCCGGTCCCTATCGCTTCGTGCGCAACCCCATGGCCGTGGCGGGCGGGTTGCAGACCGCAGCGGTCGGTCTCGTCGTCGGGTCGTGGATGGTCGTCGCGCTCGCCATCGCCGGAGCCATCGCGTGGAACGCAGCGATCAGGCCGGTTGAGGAGGCCGATCTCGCCGCGCGCTTCGGCGCTCCATACGAGCGATATCGGGAACGAGTCCGCTGCTGGGTTCCCGTGCGTTCCGGACAACGCGAGTCCGGTCGAAGCCCGGGCGGCTGAGGCCAACCTCGGGGTGCGGGCCCAGCGCGTCGGCCCGGAGGTGATCCCGGGTGAGGTCAGGCGCCGGGCTGGAACCAGTCCACCGAGGCGAAGCGCGAGAAGTCGTTGTCGAAGGAGCAGACCTGGGCGCCGTGCTCGACCGACAGCGCCGCGAGGTGGGCATCCGACGTGAGGTTCCCGCCCGTTCCGAGCTCGGCGAGCAGGCCGCGGAGGAGCCGGGCGTGATGCGGCATCGGTGACGGGATGACGACCGGAGGCTGGCGCAGCCAGAGGTCGACGTAGTCGAACGCCGCGTCGGTGCTCAGAGGATGCTCGAAGATGCCCTTGGTGACGATCCGCACGAACGCCATCAGGGAGATCCAAGGCAAGCCGATCGTCTCGTTCCCGTTGAGCGCGTCGTCGAGCCAGCGACGGGCCTCGTCGTGGTGGCTCGAGTCCTCCACGGCCGCGTAGATCAGCACGTTGGCGTCGACGATCTTCACCTGGCTACTTGCCGACGTCGATCTTCCGGAGGATCTCCTCGTCCTCGAGTTGGTCGGCGAGGCGTAGCGCTCGGTCGAGGTCGATGCCGGGACGGATCCCGGCGCGGAAGGTGGGCGTCACGTAGGGCTCGTGCCGTTCCGCCGGCGCGAGCCCTGCCCGGAGGGCCTCGTTCACGGTCTCCTTGAGCCCGGTTCCCCGTTCCTGCATGGCGCGACGCAGCAGGGCCTCGGTGTCCGGGTCGAGCGTGATCGTCGTCCGCATGGGAGCATCATAGCATCAGATCTGGTGATGATCTGATGTTCACAGTCGGGGCGGCACGGGACCGGGCACGCGTGCTCGCAGTGCTGCGCCCGCGAGAAGCGGGCGGCCGGAGCCCTCCGGCCCAGGCCGACCCACCGCGCCTAGTAGGCGAGGAGCTTGGCGGCGGACTCGGGGGCGACGATGTTGATGAGGACGCCGGTGCCCTGCTCGAAGCCGACGACGCTGGCGACCCGCGGCACCACGTGGACGTGCCAGTGGAACAGCGTGTCGTGGTGGTGCGGCAGCGTGTGGAAGACCAGGTTGTAGGCGAGGTCGCCGACCGCGGCCCGCAGCGACCGCAGGGAGTCCCGCAGCGCCCGGCCCACCCCGTCGACCGAGGCGTCGTCAGCCCTGGCGAGGTGTCCCTCGTGAGCACGCGGGAGCACGAGCATCTCGTAGGGCGTCCCCGACCAGAACGGGCAGAGCACCATGCAGTCGTCGTCGCTGTGGACCACCCGGTACTTGGCGTCGGTCTCGGCCTCGATGAGCGTGCAGAGCGCGCACGAGCTCGAGAAGCGCCGGAAGCCGGCTTCTTCGTCGGCGACCTCGCCTGGGACGAACGGGATGCCGAGCAGCTGGCCGTGCGGGTGGCGGAGCGACGCCCCTGCTTCGCGCCCGTAGTTCACGATCGCCTGGCTGTAGCGGACCTGGGCGAGGGCGGCGTGGGCGACCAGTCGGTCCCGCATGGCGCGCATGGCCAAGCTGATCTGGTCGTCGTCCAGGTCGGCGAAGCTCTGGGCGTGCTCGGGGGTCAGCACGAGCACCTCGTGGATGCCGCTGGCGTCCGCCTGGCGGAACAGTGGGCCCAGGTTGTTGACGGTCAGCAGCCCGTCACCGGAGAAGGCCGGGAACCGGTTGGGCACCACCCGCACCCGCCAGTTGCCGTCGTCGTCGACGCACTCGCTCACCGAGGGGTTCTCGAGCTCGTGGCCGGGACAGAAGGGACAGGGACGACCCAGGTCCGCCTCGACCTCGAGGCTCGTGGAAGGGAACTCGTCGGGACGCGCCGCGCGCTCAGATGCGATCGTGACCCATCGCCCGGTCAGTGGGTTCAGTCGGAGCTCGCTCATGGTCTCCCCGCTGGGCGGCTTGCTGACATGTCTTCATCCTACGTGCGTCCGCACTGATCGAGATGATGCCGGCGACCCAGTTCACCGGTCGTGGGCGTCGTGGTACCGATCGGTAGCCTTCCCGTGGTGCGCGTCTGTCTCGATCACGCGGCCACGACGCCGGTTCGTGCCGAGGCCGCTGCCGCCTTCGCCGAAGCGGTGCAGCGCGGCTTGGGCAACCCGTCCTCGGTGCACGCCTCGGGGCGCGCCGCGCGCCGGGCGCTCGACGACGCCCGAGACGAGGTGGCGACCTTCCTGGGCGCCGGTCCCGGCGAGGTGGTGTTCACGTCGGGCGGCACCGAGGCTGACGACCTCGCCGTCAACGGCGTGGCGGATGCCCGGCCCGGGCGGGTGCTGTGCAGCGCGGTCGAGCACGACGCGGTGAGGGAGCCGGTGCTCGCCCGTGGGGGAAGCACGGTCGCGGTGCGTTCCGACGGCGTCCTCGACCTCGACGACCTCGAGCGCCAGCTCCGTGGAGCCGGCCGCGCCGGCGAGGACCTCTCGGTGGTGTCGCTGCTGCTGGTCAACAACGAGAACGGGGTGCGTCAGCCGCTCGACGAGGCCGCTGGTCTCGTGCGCGACCTGGCGCCGGGTGCGCTCGTGCACACGGACGCCGTGCAGGCGGCCGGTTGGCTCGACCTCGCCATCCACGCGGCGGCGGCGGACCTCGTGTCGATCAGCGGCCACAAGATCGGCGCCCCGGCGGGGATCGGAGCTCTCGTGGTGCGTGACGGTGTCGCACTCGAGCCGCGGCTGCGCGGCGGTGGCCAGGAGCGCGAGCGCCGCTAGCGGCACGCCGAACGTCGCCGGGGCGATCGCGCTGGCGGTCGCGGTCGGTCTCGTCGCCGCCGAGCGTGACCAGACCGGGACCAGGATCGCGGCGTTTGCGCGGCCGGCTCGTGGCCGGCCTCGAGGCCAGCATCGATGGCCTGGTCGAACCGGCGAGATCGGGCGCGGTCGAGCACCCCGAGCCGGTCGGAGGCACGGTCCAGTTGTGCATCCCCGGCGTCGAAGGCGAGTCGTTGCTGTTCCTGCTCGACGACGCCGGCATCGAGGCGTCGGCCGGCTCGGCGTGTGCCGCCGGCGCGCTCGACCCGTCGCACGTGCTCGCCGCCATGGGCGTGCCCGCGACCTGGCCCGGGGCGCGCTGCGCCTCTCGCTCGGCCACACGACCACCGACGCCGACGTCGACCGGGCCCTCGCGGCGATCCCGGCAGCGGTGGCGCAGCTCCGCTCGGCAGATCGGTCGTGAGCGTGCCCGGGCGCCGGCAGCGTCATGGTGGCGATGTCGGGTGGCGTCGACTCGTCGGTCGCGGCGGCGCTGCTGCTCGAGGCGGGCCACGACGTGGTCGGCGTGACCCTCAAGCTGTGGGGCGGCGAGTCGGACACCGGCTGCTGCTCGATCTCCGACACCGACGACGCACGTCGGGTGGCCGACCGGCTCGGCATCGAGCACCACACGTTCAACTTCGGCGACGACTTCGACGCCCACGTCGTCCAGCCCTACGTGGCGGCACACGCCGTCGGGTCGGACCCCGAACCCGTGCATCGAGTGCAATCGCCACCTCAAGTTCGATCGTCTCGCCCGACCGGGCCGACGCCCTGGGCTTCGACGCGGTCGCCACGGGGCACCACGCCCGGGTGGTCGTCGAGCGGCGACGGTACGACGCGGCGCGTCGCCCGCGGCGTGGACTCGGGGAAGGACCAGTCCTACGTCCTGGCCATGTTGGGGCAGGAGCGCCTGCGGTCGCTGTTGCTCCCGGTCGGCGAGATGACCAAGGACGAGGTCCGCCACCGAGCCGCCGAGCTGGGCCTGCGCACCGCCGACAAGCCAGACAGCCAGGACGTCTGCTTCATCACGTCGACCAGCCGCCGAGAGGGTTTTCTCAAGAAGCGCATCCCGCTCACGCCGGGCGCGTGGTCGACACCGATGGCGACGAGGTCGGGCGGGTGGATGCCGTCGAGCTGCTCACGATCGGCCAGCGCCGCGGACTCGACCTGTCCGGTGGCGCCGGCCCCCGCTACGTCGTCAGCACCGACGTCCGATCGGCCACGGTGACGGTCGGTTCACGCCGGGACCTCTCGGTGTCCGAAACCTCGGTCAGCGACCTCGCCTGGAGCGACGAACCTGCTTGGGGGCCGGTCGAGGTGCAGTGCCGCGCGCACGGCGGCGTCGCCGCGGCGACCTCATCCCGGGGAGCGAGGAGCGGTCGACGGTGGTGTGGGACTCCGACCACGAGCGGGTCGCCCCCGGTCAGGCCGTCGTGTTCTACCGGGGCGACCGGGTCCTGGGCAGCGGCACGGCCTGCTGATCAGTCGTCGTCGACTCGTCGTCGCCGGCAGGTCCATCGCCGGCCTCCCCGGCCTCGCGCACGCACGACGGACCCGAGGCGTCGGGCAGGGTCTCGCCGACCGCGATCCGATGCGAGGCCGCGGCCTGCAGCAGCGCGCCCGGGCGAATGGGCGCAAAGACCAGTCGATCGGTGGCGACCTCGCGTGGCTCGGCGTCACGTCCCTGGCGGAGCCCCATGCCGATCGGCTCGGAGAGGTCGACCTGCAACTGCAGACCGAGCGTCTCCGGCGAGACGATCGTGGCGTCGGTTCCGGCGTACGCAGGTCCGAGCGCGCCGATCGTCCGACGTGGGAGCAGCAGCGATTCGGCCAACGTGAGCGGGTCCGACAGGACGATCCCCGCGGGGACCAGGACCACCCAGCGGCGTGCCAGCAGGTGCAACGACCGCACTGCCGGGCGCGCGCCGACCACCCAGACGACCGTCACGAGTGCTCCTGCCACCCAGCTCCCGGTCGCGAAGAGGATCGGCACCGCCAGCAGCGACGTGCTGACGACCCAGGAGAGCGGCACTGCGGTCAGCGCGAGCGGCAGCGGAGTGCGCAGTGCGAAGCGCTCCTCAGGTCCGTAGGACGAGCCGTCGACGAAGGCGTCGACCGTCGACCCGTGGATCAGGGTCGCCAGCGACACCACTGCAGCTACCAGGAACGGAACCCAGCTGGTCGTGTCGGCGCCGCCCAGGGCACAGCCGACGGCGGCGACCAACGCGGTGGGCACGCCAAGGCGCGGTCGCGGTCAGCGTCGTCGACCGAGGCACCAGCAGCGCGGCCCAGGTCAGCCCCCAGACGGCCCAGAACTCGATGCCCACCGTGACCGCCAACGGTCCACTTCGACCCTCGAGCGCGCTGCGCACTGCAGGAAGGCCCAGTGCGGCGACGACCAACCACGCGGCGATCGCGGGCCACGGCTGACGTCGGTGCATGCCCGCGAGATTTGTCCAGCGGGGCCGATGGTCGCTAATCCAGTGTGGGAAGGCTCAGGGGGCAGCGTGAACATGGCACATGACCAGGGCACCGACGAGCGGCCGAAAGCCGGCGACGACGAGCTGCCGTTCAACGTCGGTTGGGCGACCTCGATCGGCAGCCTGCCGCACACCGATCCCGCCGCGGCGGCCCGCTTCGTGCTCGAACGTCAACCCAATCTGCCTGCGGCACCGAGCCTCCCGCAGCGTTCGCCGCTCGAGGGGATGTTGCCGCAGGCGCTCTGGGGCATGGCGGGAGTCACCATCGACGCGGCGGACGGCGCGATCACGGTGGACACCGACAGGCTCGATCCGGAAGCGCCGCTGGGGGACCCGGCGCTCGAAGGTGAGCCGTTCGTCGGCTTGCACGCGTTCCTCGAGGCGGTGCGCGGACGGACCGCGCCCATCAAGGCACAGCTGACCGGTCCGGTCACGTTGGGCCTGGCCATCTCGATGTACGGCGTCGACGAGGGCCTCGCGTTCCGACTGGCGCTGGACGCGGTGCGTCAACGCGCACGCGCGCTCCTGGCACGTCTGGCCGAGGCTGCTCCCGACGCGCCGCTCGTGGTGTTCCTCGACGAGCCGGCGCTGGTCGGTACTGCGCAGCTCGGGTTTCCGCTGGCCACCAACGACATCATCGACCTCGTCTCCGGGGCGCTCGCGGTGATCGAGCCCGAAGCGGTCACCGGCGTGCACTGCTGCGGCGAGGCCGATTGGAAGGCGATCATCATGGCCGGCCCGCAGGTGCTCTCGCTCCCCGTGGGTGCGGGCGTGACCGCCGCCGCGGGCGCGATCGGCGTGTTCCTCGATCGTGGCGGCTGGATCGCCTGGGGGGCGGTACCCACGAGCGCCCCGATCGGCGAGCTCGCCGGCATCTACTGGAAGACCCTCTCGGCACAGTGGTGCGACCTGGTCCGCAGCGGGGTCGACCCCGTGTTGGTACGGAGACGGTCGCTCGTGACCCCGCACTGCGGCCTCGCCACGCATGGCGAAGCGCAGGCAGAGCACGTGCTCGGCCTGTGCAACCAGGTCGCGGCGTCGCTGCAGGAGCAGGCCGTCGGGGTCAGGTTGTCGGTCGGCGCCTGAGCAGCAGAGCCGACCGATTGGACGATCTGCCCGGCGGGTTCCTCAGAGCCGCTTGATCGCCGACATCAACCGTCGAAGCGTCTTGGTCTTCGGGGCTGGGTTGGCGGGTGCGGCGCCGAGCGCGGACTCGACCGAGTTCGGCCCCTTGCCCCCGGCCTGACCCTCGCCGGGCATGAACTGGCTGTAGAGGTTCTCGAGCCACTCGGGATCGGCGGAGCCGGCCGGGCCGCTCGGGTCGTCCGGATCGCGCGGCACGTGCTCGCGGTGGGGCAGTGGCGCTGCCTCGACGCCCGTGTCCCAAGCGGCCGGTTGCCAGGTGAACTCGGCGGCTGCGCCCCCGCTGGTGTCGCCGTCGCTCGACCAGAACGCGTCGGTCTGGCCGCCTGGGTCCGAGCCGTCGTCCCAGTCGTCTTCGTCGTCGTCGGCCGCGCCGAGTCGTGCGGCCATCGCGTTGATGGCGGTGGCGGAGTCGGCGTACGTCGACTCCGCGAGCGCTTTGGCGATGTCGGGGTGCAACGCAGGAGGTTCGAAGGCGCCCTCGCCCTCGCCCTCGTCGGCAAGTGGGGTGGATCCGTAGCTGTCCCCGTTGCTGCTGGGAGCCGCCGGGGCCTCCGCGACCGCGGGCTCGCCCTCCTCAGCCGGTCGGTCCCACATCGTCGTCGCGGCCGAGTCGTCGCCGGGGACCTGCCAGTCGGTGCCCGAGGGTGGTTCTGCCCAGGAATCCTCGGCTGGTGCGGGGGCGTCGACCTCTTCGGTGGCCTCGTCGTCGAGGGGAGACAAGGTCGTGTCCCACGACGAGGACGACCAGCTGTCCGACGAAGTCTCGGTCTCTGTCTCGGATTCGGTCTCCGCCGGCGCGAACGCTGAGAGATCCAGCGGGGGCGGACCGTCGCTGAGGCGACGGGACGATTCGTCCTCGACTGCCTCGGCTTCTTCCTGGTCGCTGGATTCGGCACCCCACGGTGCGGCCACGGAAGGCTCACCGAGGTCCTCCTCGGTGAGCGTCGCGCTCTCCGAGGTGTCCCAGCTGGTCTCCAACGGCAGGTCGGTGGCCTCGGCCGGCGCGTCACCGGACACGACTTCGACCAGGTTGACGCTGGCAAGTCGGTAGACCAGCCGGGCCGTCGACCAACGGCCTCGTCCCAAGTCGACGGCGAGCTCCGCGACCGTACGTCCCGTCGACGCCGCGACCACGACCTCCCAGTCGTCTCGGCGCAGGTTGACGTTGCCGCGATCGTCGGGGAGCGTCGGCGCCGTGCGGACGAGCGAGTCGAGCCCGGGGACCACCGGCGCCATCTCGTCGGCTTCCCGCGTGCGGCGACGAACTTCGGAGACGATGGCGTCGACGCTGAACGACCGGAACGGGCCGATCCAGTGGACGACTCCTGGTTCGAACTCGAAATCACCCTCAGGTGCCCGGAAGAGCTGGATGAGCGGGTCGTAGATCACCGAGAGCACGATCGAGGCGAGCAGGTCGCGGGTGATCGAACCGGTGCCGATCAACTCCTCGCCGACCGTTTCGGTCGGGTAGCCCGAAGCCGTCGAGCGGTCCCACTCGTCGGCGTCGAGCCGGCCGGGACGCACCACCGCGATGGCGAGGTCCTCGCCGGTCTCGGTCGTCTCGGCGAAGTAGAGCTCGCCTTCATTGAGGTAGACGGTGCACGCCGTCTCGCCGGAGAACCGAACCGCACCGGTGGCTCCTTGGGACGAGAGCAGCTGGAGCACCCCTGCCGGGGTGTTGTCCTCGAGAGTGCCGTTCAGGGGCGCACCGGCGCCGGATGCGCCCGCAGCCTGGGATGCGAGATCGGGTTCCACGGGTGTCTTATCGGTAGATCCCCCAATGGTGTGAGGCTACGGACTATTCTCCTCGGCCCCTTGGGTCAGATGGCCCATGGAGGCCCGGTACCATGAGGCGGTGACCGATGGGAGCGAACCCGGGCGGGCCCCTGTTCCAGGAGACGTCGAAGCGCGCCTGGTGGCTCTGCGTGCCGAGATCACCGGCCACGACCGCGCCTACTACGAGCTGGACTCGCCTACGGTCAGTGACGCCGAGTACGACGAGCGAATCGCCGAGCTGCGGGCGCTGGAGGCCGAGCACCCGGACCTGATCACCCCCGACTCGCCGACCCAGCGCGTCGGTGGCGCGGCGTCGCCGACCTTCGCCGAGGTGCGCCACGCGGTGCCGATGCAGTCGCTCGACAACGCGTTCGAGTCCGACGAGCTGGCGGCCTGGGCCACCCGGGTCGAGCACCGCCTCGGCTTCGCTCCGACGTACGTGTGCGAGCTGAAGATCGACGGTCTGGCGATCTCGCTGGTCTACGACCGCGGCGAGCTCGCCACCGGCGCGACGCGCGGCGACGGCCGGGTCGGCGAGAACGTCACCGCGAACGTCGCGACGATCCTCGAGATCCCGAAGTCGGTTCCCCCTGAGCTACCCGAGCGCTTCGAGGTCCGGGGCGAGGTGTACATGGGGGCCGCTGCGTTCAGGGACCTGAACGATCGCCAGGCCGCGACCGGCGAGCCCCCCTACGTCAACCCGCGGAACGCCGCGGCCGGGGCGCTGCGCCAGAAGGATGCCGCCGTCACCGCGACCCGCCAGCTCTCGTTCTGGAGCTACCAGGTGGGCCTCGGGGCTGACGCGTTGGGCGTCTCGACCCACCACGAGCTGCTGAAGGTGCTCGAGGGTTCCGGGTTTCCCGTCAATCCGGAGATCCGTCGCGCGGCCGGTCGCGACGAAGTGGTCGCCTACTGCGCCCACTGGCAGGAGCACCGCCACGACCTCGACTACGAGATCGACGGCGTGGTCGTCAAGGTCGACGACCTCGAGCAGCGGGAGCTGCTGGGATCGACCGCACGCGCACCCCGCTGGGCGATCGCCTACAAGTTCCCACCGGAGGAGCGCACGACCAGGTTGATCGACATCGGCGTGTCGGTTGGACGTACCGGCCGGGTCACGCCGTTCGCCATCCTCGATCCCGTGTTCGTCGGCGGTGCGACGGTGAGCCGGGCCACGTTGCACAACCAGGACCAGGTCGTCGCCAAGGACGTCCGCCCCGGGGACCTCGTCGTGGTGCGCCGTGCCGGCGATGTCATCCCGGAGGTGGTCGGTCCGGTGATCGCCGAGCGACGCAAGGGCGCCCGCCGGTGGAAGTTCCCGACGACCTGCCCGTGCCCACGCGCGTCGAAGCTGGTTCGGCCCGAGGGTGCGTCGGACACGCGGTGCGTCGACCCGCACTGCCCGTTCCAACAGACCGGGTCCATCGAGCACTTCGCGTCCCGTGGGGCGCTCGACATCGAAGGGTTCGGGGAGCAGCGGATCGGGATGCTCGTCGACGCGGGGTTGTTGCAGGACCCGAGCGACCTCTACCGCCTCGACTGGGACGCGGTGGCTTCACTCGACCGACTGGGCGAGCGCTCGGTCGCGAACCTGGTTGCGGCGGTCGAGTCGTCGCGTCACCGCCCGCTGGACCGGCTTCTGGTCGGCCTCAACATCCGGCACCTCGGGCCGGCGGCGGCCGAAGCGCTGGTCGGTGCGCTGGGATCCATGGAGCGCATATCCACCGCGACCGAAGCCGACCTCAGCGCTGTCGAGGGCGTGGGGCCGGTCATCGCCGCCTCGGTGCGCGACTGGTTCGACGACGTCGAGAACCGCGCGCTGGTCGAGCGTCTGCGGGTTGCGGGGTTGAACATGGACGGGCCTGATCCCGGCGGGGACGCAGTGCTTCCTCAGGTGCTCGCCGGGAAAGCGGTCGTCGTGTCGGGAACGCTCGACGGTTGGTCGCGTGACGAGGCGGCCGCGGCGATCAAGGCCCGCGGCGGCACGTCACCCGGTTCGGTGTCGAGTCGCACCTTCGCACTGGTCGTAGGCGCAGATCCCGGTGCTTCGAAGGTCACCAAGGCCGAGCAGCACGAGGTGCCGATCATCGATGGCGAGGGATTCCTCAAGCTGTTGGCGTCGGGGGAGGTGTAGGGCCCGCGTCGCCCGGTGGTGTTCCACCGGGCTTGTCCTCCCCGTCCGTCTCAGCGACCCGCCGTTCGCGGTACTCGGGCAGCGAGAGGTCAGGGGCGTCCGGGTCGTCGATGGAGCGCATCCACTCCGGGGTCGGGCGCGACGGCTGCGGCGGGGATTCCTTTGTTTGGGACCACACGACGGCAAACCCGGTGGCACCGAGGCCAAAGAAGATCGCGATCGCGACCCAGCCGAGCGCGATCGCGACGACGCAGACCAGGCCGTAGGCTGCGCCGAAGCGCCCGAGCGTCCGTCGGCGTTCGGACGCCGACCGCTCCGACCACGACTCCAGTTTGGCCATCCCGCCACCCTAGTTGTGCGCTCGCGGCCGCTGCCGCCGAGCGGGATGCGAGGTCGATCAGTTGACGAAGAAAGCCCACGAAACGGTCTTGGCGGCGTCCTGACCCTGGGCGATCGGCCAGAAGCGCACGCTCACGTGCACCTCACCCGTGGGGTAGCGCGGCACGGCCTTGTCCGGCGCCGGCGTGTAGAAGACGTGCTGGCGGTTGTTGGGCCGTACGCCGTATCGCGGGTCGTACGCGGGACTTCCCGGCGGTGCCGCTCCGTCCATCTGGTCCTCGGGGATCGGCACACCTGCAACGGTGATGCGCCCGTCGTAGCCCCGCTGCAGCTCGACACCGATCGACGCTTGCTGAAGGACGCGTCCACCGGGCGCGGGTACCTGGCGCACGATTGCTGGATCAGTCGGTGCGCCGCCGTTGCTGGCCGACTCGGGTGACCGGCGGATGGTGACCACGCAGAACGCCACTGCGGCGGCGAGTGCGACCGTCATGAGCACCCGCCTCGGCCACCGCCAACGGTCCGGAGGGAGGTCGACGTCGACGACCACGGTGCGGGTTGGTTCGGCGGAGTCGCCGACGCGGTCGAGCGGACGGTCATCAGGGCTGTCGGTCATGGTGTCGCTCCATTGTGCAGGCCCGACGCCGGCCTTCCCAAAGCTCAGACGTCCGCACGAACTGCTCCCCATCCAACGAGAACGGGAGGGTCGACCGGTACTCTCGACACGTGTCCGCGTCACCCCTGGCCGATGAGATCGGTCGTGTCGTCGGCGGCCGCTATCGCCTCGTCGCCGCGCTCGGAGCCGGACCGTACGGCCGGGTCTTCCTGGCCGACGACGTCCGGTTGCGCCGTCGCGTCGCGCTGAAGCTCCTGCCGGAGGCGCTCGTGGACGAACCCGGTTTCGTCGAGCGCTTCCACCAGGAGATGCAGGCGGCGGCTGCCCTCCGACACCCGCACATCATCGTGGTGCACGACTGGGGGGCCGACGGCGGGTTGCACCTGGTCACCGAGTACCTCGACGGTGGCAGCCTGCGTGGGGTGCTCGACCGGGGTGTGACGTTGACTCCGTCGCAGGCGCTCATGGTGGGTCTGGCGGCGGCCCGAGCTCTGGAGTTCGCGCACGCCAAGGGCGTCGTGCACCGCGGCATCAAGGCATCGAACGTGCTCTTCGCCGACGACGGGCGACTGCGCATCGGCGACTTCGGCCTGGCCCGGGCCTTCGCCGAGGCGGCCTGGACCGAACCGCTCGGCGCGGGTGGCGCCGCCGCTCGCTACGCCTCACCGGAGCAGGCTCAGGGTCGCTCGATCGATGGTCGGGCGGACGTCTACTCGCTCGCGCTCCTGCTCGTCGAAGCCGTGACGGGTCAGGTGCCCTTCGCTGCCGACACCGCGATCGCGACGCTCACGGCGCGCGTCGGCACGCCCCTCGTCGTCCCCCCGGAGCTGGGGCCGCTGGTGGGGCCGCTCACCCGGGCGGGCGCCGACGACCCGGCTGAGCGCATCGACGCCGCGAGTCTGGTGACCGCGCTCATGGCGGTCGCGTCCGAGCTGCCCGAACCGGCGCCGCTGCCGCTGTCACCGGCAGAGCCGGCGGTCCTGCTGGAGCCTCCGCACGAGGACGACACGTTGGTCGTCTCGCGTGAGGAAGTCGAGCGGCTCGCCTCGGCGGCGGCAAGCGCACCGGCCGACGTCGGCGCCGCGTCAGTCGAGGAACGGGAGTCGTTGCGCAGCGATCCGCCGGACGACGGACCCGATGTCGAGCCCTGGATCGCCGCCGGTGCGGCAGCATCGGCGGCGGGGCGCGCTGACCACGCCGCGTCCGCGGGCGACACGGCCGCGGTCGAGGAGCCGGAGGCCGGAGAGATCATCGACCGGGTGGAGCCGCCGCCAGCGGTCGCGCAACCGCCTGACCCGGTCGACGGGCCGAGCGCCCGTACCGAAGCCGACAGCGCTCGTGATGAACCGGACGAAGCCGACGCGGTCGATCTCGACGCGGCCAGGTCGCGCAACCGCCGGCGTTGGCGCATCGCCTGGATCCTGTTCGCGGTGATCCTGGTGGTCGGTGGCGGAGTCGTGGGTGCGCTCATCTTCCGCGCCCATCGCACGCCGACCCACCCGGTCCCGGCCGTCACGGGGCACACGACGGCGGCGGCAACCACACAACTCGAGGCGCTCGGCTTCAAGGTCGAGGTCGCCCATGTGCGCCGGGACGGGACCGCGGCGGGCGACCTGCTCGGCACTCGCCCGCCGGCGGGGACCACCCGAGCAGAGGGGAGCACCGTCATCTTGGTGGTGTCCGACGGCCAAACGCTGGTGGACCTCCCAACGGACCTCGCCGGATCGTCCGCCGACGCCGCCTCAGCGCGCCTCACGAAGCTCGGGTTGCGTCCGCAGGCCCCGCAGGAGGTGTACTCGGAGACGGCCGCCGACGGCACGGTCATCGCGTACGAGAGCGGCACACCCAAGCAGCTCGAGAAGGGCTCGTCGGTGACGTTCGTCGTTTCGAAGGGTCCGGAGCCCCGCACCATCCCCGACACGTCGGGCATGACCCCCGCTCAGATCGAGTCGAAGCTCACCCAACTCGGCCTGGTGCCGAAGGAGACTCAGCGCCTCGACACCAAGGTCGACAAGGGTGGCCTCATCGGGCTCAACCCGGCGAGCGGTACCCAGGTGCCACGGGGCGCGACCGTCGAGGTGGTGGTGTCCAAGGGGTTGCTGGTGGCCGTGCCGAGTCTGGACGGCGTGCGCACGGTCAAGGACGCGATCGCCAAGCTGGAGGCGGTGGGTCTCGTCGCCGGCAAGGCCGAGGGGTCGGGCAGCCTGTCCGGGCAACCGGTGGCGTTCGACCCGCCCTCGGGAAAGCTCGTGGCGAAGGGCTCGACGGTCAACATCGTCGTGCGTTGACGACGCCCTGACCTCAGAGCCGCTCGCGCCGATTCAGTCGGTGACGGCGCGGATGCGAGCCGCGATCTCGAGGGCGCTGGGGTCGGGAGCACCCTGCATGAGCAGCATCACCTTGGTCATGTCGCCGGTGATCTGGATGCGGCCACCCATGAACGCCTGCATCGCCGCTTGCTGGTCCTGTTCGACGAACAGTGCGAGGGCGGTCTCGTAGTCGGTGGTGATGGTCGTGGCGGCGCCGTCGATGTGGCCGAGGTCGAGCTCGACGTCATCGTTGCTGGTGTCGAGGTGGGCCTGGATGGTCCCTTCCCCGAACGGCGCCTGCTTCACGACCAGGTTGACCTGGAGGGAATGGGGAACCGGGGCTGACGTCCCCTTGAACTCGTCGTAGATCGCGCGGGCGTTCTCGACCCACTCGTCGCTCAGGAATTGCGCCACGGGACCTCCATGTCAGTGCGTCCCCTCGAGCGGGGTGCCAGTGGTGCCAGGACCTTAGTTGCCGGCGCCGACGCCCCTCGTGCTGGTCGCAGGGGAGCTGGCGAGGACGGCACGTGCGATGCGCTCGTCCGCGGCCAGGGAGCAGACCACGTAGCGGCCGACGAAGGTGGCCAGCTCGTCGATGGGCAGGGTGACTCGACCGCTTCGGTGGAAGTGGCCGTAGTACCCGACGGCGCCGACGACGCCGAGTGCGAGCAGCTCGGGGTCCTCGTCGCGGATCGTGCCCTCGGCGATGCCGGATCGGATCACCAGGGCGGTGTCGGCGGTGTGGATGTCGGTGCCGACCTTGAGCACGTGCGCGAACTTCCGGTTGACGTTGCCGACCTCGAGCAGCGAGAAGAACGGCGCGCGGGCGGCCATGTAGGCGAGCGAGGCCTCGGTGCCCTGTCGGATCTGCTGGAGCGGGGAGACGGTCGGGTCGATCGCAGCCCCCTGGGCGCTGCGGAGCCCCTCGCGGTTGTCGACCACGAGCTCGGCGAAGAGCGCTTCCTTGTTGTCGAAGTACCAGTAGAAGAGCCCCTTGGCCACACCGGCGGCCCGCACGATGTCGACGACGCGCGTCTCGGCGTAGCCGCGTTCGGCGAAGAGCTCGGCCGCGCGGTCCATCAGCTGCTGCTTGCGCTCGAGCCCCTGCGCCGTGAACCGCCGTTCGTCGCTCATGTCACCGGCCATCTTGGCGACATCTTGACCCGGCGGTCAATGTGCGCCGCCGTGACCGGGTACCCTGCCGGTCCATGACCGATCCCATCATCCCCGGCGCCGAGCCCTGGTCGTCACCAACGGGCGGGCCACACGGCGTGCTCGTGCTGCACGGCTTCACCGGCAATCCGCACTCCATGCGGCCGCTCGCAGAAGCCTTCGCGGACGCCGGCTTCGCGGTCGAGCTGCCGCTGCTCCCGGGGCACGGCACGTCGCTCGACGACATGCAGCAGACCGGCTGGCCGGACTGGTCGGCCGCCGCCGAGGAGGCCTACGACCGGCTCGCGGCGCGCGCGGACAGGGTGGTGGTCGCGGGCCTCTCGATGGGTGGTGCACTGACCGCCTGGCTGGGTGGACGCCATCCCGAGGCCGCGGGGTTCGTGTTCATCAACGCCCTGGCGACCGAGCCGGCCGGCATCCGGGACCTGGTGCAACCGATGATCGACGCCGGGGAGACCCTGATGCCCGCCATCGGCTCCGACATCGCCGATCCCGAGGTTTCCGAGCTCGCCTATGACGGGACGCCGTTGCAGCCGTTGGCCTCGCTCTTCGACGCCGCGGACGAGATCGACCGGGCGCTCACGCAGATCACGGCGCCGTCGCTCATCTTCACCAGCCTCCAGGACCACGTCGTGCCGATCACCGACAGCGACGTCATCGCCGCCGGCGTCCGCGGACCGGTCGAGCGGGTGACGCTCGAGCGCAGCTTCCACGTCGCCACCCTCGACTACGACCGTCCGCTCATCGAGCAGACCGCGGTGGCCTTCGCCAAGCGGGTGACCGGGCAACCCTGAGGAGCTCGAGGTCGATCGCGCCCCGATCGACTCAGCTCTTCGGACGGAACTCGAGACCTTCGAACGCGCCGGAGTTGCGCCACTGGTCGATGTAGGCGAAGTACGCCATCGGCCCCTGGGGGTAGCCGATCCAGTTGAGGCGGGCCTTGGTGTCCATCTCGCGCCCCTCGTTGTTGTAGTAGCCGGGCGTGCAGTCTGCGGAGTCGCCGAGCAACCCGACCTGTGACGTCTCCAGCAGCTCGATCCAGGACTGCTCGGCCTCGGCGGTGACCTCCACCGCGGAGGCGCCGGTCTCCTCGGCGTGGGCGACGACGGCCGCGATGGTCCGACCGGCCTCGGTGAGGTTGTGCGGGAAGTTCGAGATCAGGTTGGCGCCCTGGTTGGGTCCGACCACGAAGAGGTTGGGGAAGTCGTGCACGTGGATGCCGTGGAGGCTGCGCATGCCGTCGGCCCACCGTTCCGAGAGCGACTCGCCGTCGCGGCCGACCGGGTCGAAGCCCCAGCGCCGGTCGTTCGTCGTGCCGACCTCGAAGCCCGACGCGAAGACCAGGCAGTCGAGCTCGTAGTGCTCGCCCGCGACCCACACGCCGGTCTCGTCGATGCGCTCGACCCCCTGCCCGTCGGTGTCGACCAGGTGGCACGTGGGCACGTTGTACGCCTGGAGGTACTCGTCGTGGAAGCACGGCCGCTTGCAGAGCTGGCGGTACCAGGGCTTGAGGGCCTCGGCGGTGGCGGGGTCCTCGACGACGGCGTCGACGCGGGCCCGGATCTCGTTCATCTTCTCGTCGTCGCTCTCGACGTAGGCACGGCGGATCGTGTCGGGCCCGAAGTCCTCGCCCATGCTCGCGACCACCCGGTCGCGGATGCGCTTGGCGATGTCGGTCCAGCCGTCCTCGACGAGGTCCTCGTCCGCGAACCCACCGGTTTGCAGGGTGGTGAAGTTCTCGAGCCAGCGCTGCTGCCAGCCCGGCTCCAGGGTGGCGAACCAGTCCGCGTCGAGCGCGCGGTTGTTCCGGACGTCGATCGAGGACGGGGTGCGCTGGAACACGAAGAGCTCGCCCGCGTCGCGCGCCAGGTACGGGATGCACTGCACCGCGGTGGCCCCGGTCCCGATGATCCCGACCCGCTTGCCGGCCAGGCCGGTCATGGGGTCGCCGTCAGGGCTGCCGCCGGTGTAGGCGTAGTCCCACCGGCTGGTGTGGAAGGTGTGGCCGGCGAACGACTCGATCCCCGGGATCCCTGGCAGCTTGGGGCGGTGCAGCGGTCCGGCGCCGATGGTCACGTACTTGGCGCGCACCTCGTCGCCGCGGTCGGTGCAGATGACCCAGCGCGCCGCTGCGTCGTCCCACGTGAGCGAGGACACGCCGGTCGAGAGCAGCGCGTCCTCGTAGAGGTCGAAGGTGGTGGCGATGCGCTGCGCGTGCGCCAGGTTCTCGGGCGCGAAGGTGTACTTGTGCGACGGCATGTGGCCGGTCTCCTCCAGCAGCGGGAGGTAGATCATCGACGCGGTGTCGCACATCGCGCCCGGGTAGCGGTTCCAGTACCAGACGCCGCCGACGTCACCCGCCTTGTCGATGAGACAGATGTCGTCGATGCCGGCTTGGCGGAGCGCCGCGCCGGTGACCAGGCCCGACCAGCCGGCACCGATGCACGCCACCGTCACCTCGTCGTGTCGGGGCGGCCGTGGCTCGGGCGTCACGTAGGGGTCGTCGAGCAGGGGCGCGAACTTGCCGGTCGGCTGCAGGTACTGGTCGTTGCCGTCGGGCCGGAGGCGCTTCTCGCGCTCGGCGCGGTAGCGGCGGCGCAGTTCGTCACGGTCGATCACGTCGGTCATGGCGGGCAGGTTCCTTCCCTCGTGCACCCTCCCCTGGGGTGCCCGACGACTCTTGCCCGATCTTGACCCGCGGGTCAAGAGGCGGTTGTCACGTGACGTCCCGGGCTGCCGCAACGTTCCGCGCGGCCGGACCGACGTCGCCAAGGGTGAGCAGCGCGGGAGCGACACGTAGGATCGGCTGCCATGCCTGCACGCATCACCCGAGACGACGTCGCTCACGTCGCCCGCCTTGCCAACCTGGCCTTGGACGACGACGAGCTCGAGCGCTACACCGACCAGCTCGGCGCTGTGCTCGACCACGCTGCCGACGTCGAGGCCTTGCAGCTCGAAGACGTGGCGCCCACCACGCACCCGTACCCGTTGCGCAACGTCTGGCGCGACGACGTGCCGGGTCCGACGCTGGCGCGAGACGAGGTCCTGGCCGCGGCGCCCGAAGTGGCGAACGACCGATTCAGCGTCCCCACGATCCTGGGCGAGCAGCCGTGAGCCCCGCGATCCCCACGCCGTCGGGTCGGGACATGGCTGCCTCGGTGCGTTCAGGCGAGCGCTCGGCCATCGAGGTCCTCGAGGCAGCGCTCGCGGTGATCGAAGCCGGTGAGCCCGACGTCCACGCGTTCAACCTCGTCACGTCCGACGAGGCCCGGGACGCGGCCCGCGCGGTCGATGCGCGGGTGGCCGCGGGCGATGACCCCGGACCGCTCGCAGGGGTTCCGATCGCGGTCAAGGACAACCTCTGCACCAGGGGTGTGCCGACGACGTGCTCGTCGCGCATCCTCGAAGGGTGGCGACCGCCCTACGACGCGACGGTCGTGCAACGCCTGGCCGCCGCCGGAGCGGTCGTCGTCGGCAAGACCAACATGGACGAGTTCGCGATGGGCTCCTCGACCGAGCACTCGGCGTTCGGCCCGACCCGCAACCCCCACGACACCGCACGGGTGCCCGGAGGGTCGAGCGGCGGCAGCGCCGCCGCGGTGGCGGCGGGCTTCGCACCCCTCGCCCTCGGCTCGGACACCGGCGGCTCGATCCGCCAGCCGGCGTCGCTGTGCGGCGTGGTCGGCGTCAAGCCGACCTACGGCACGGTCAGTCGCTACGGACTGGTCGCGTTCGCCTCCAGCCTCGACCAGGTCGGGCCGTTCGCCGCGACGGTCGCCGACGCGGCGTCGCTGCTCGAGGTCGTCGCGGGCCACGACCCGCTGGACTCGACCTCGATCCCCGACGTCGACGTCCGCGTGGTCGACCACCTCGACGACGGCGTGGACGGGATGCGCGTCGGGTTGATCACCGAGCTCGTCGGCGAGGGCGTGGCGCCCGACGTCGCGCGCCGGGTGCAGGCGGCCGGCGAGGCGCTGTCGGCAGCCGGGGCAACCGTCGAGGAGGTGAGCCTGCCCGCGCTCACCTATGGGCTCTCGGCCTACTACCTGATCGCGCCGGCCGAGGCGTCGAGCAACCTGGCCCGATTCGACGGCGTGCGCTACGGGCTGCGGGTGGACGCGCCCACCACCAACGAGATGATGGTCGCGACCCGCACCGCCGGGTTCGGCGACGAGGTCAAGCGGCGCATCATGCTGGGCACGTACGCCCTTTCGGCCGGGTACTACGACGCGTACTACGGCAAGGCGCAGAAGGTCCGCACGCTGATCTGCGACGAGTTCGCCCGGGCCTACGAGCGCTTCGACGTGCTGCTCTCGCCGACGGCGCCGACCACGGCCTTCGCCTTCGGCGCGAACGACGCCGATCCGCTCACGATGTACTTGAACGACATCTGCACGATCCCCTCGAACCTGGCCGGTCACCCGGCCGCCTCGGTCCCCTTCGGCACCGGCGACGACGGCATGCCGGTCGGTGTGCAGGTGCTCGCGCCGACGCTCGGTGAGGTGGCGATGTTCCGCGCTGCCGCCGTCCTGGAAGGAGCCCGCTGATGAGCCCGTCCAGGAGCGACGAAGGAGCCGCCGCCGCTCCCTATGAGATGACCGTGGGCTTGGAGGTGCACGCCGAGCTGGCGACGGTCACCAAGATGTTCTCGGCCGCGCCCAACGAGTTCGGGGACGAGGCCAACACCAACATCGACCCCACGACCCTCGGGCTCCCGGGGTCGTTGCCCGTCCTGAACAAGCACGCCGTCGAGCTCGCCATCCGCATGGGGCTGGCGCTCAACTGCACGATCCAGCCGTCGGTGTTCGCCCGGAAGAACTACTTCTACCCGGACATGCCGAAGGACTTCCAGATCAGCCAGTTCGACAAGCCGATCGACGTCGACGGGTGGTTGGAGCTGCCCTCGGGCAAGCGCGTCGGAATCGAGCGCGCGCACCTCGAGGAGGACACCGGCAAGTCCTCGCACGTCGGCGGCGACGGCCGCATCGCCGGCGCGACCCACTCCCTGGTCGATTACAACCGCGCCGGCGTGCCGCTGCTCGAGATCGTGAGCCGCCCCGACATCGCCTCGGCGGACGAGGCACGCGCGTACGCCGCGGAGCTTCGGGCGATCCTGGTCGCCACCGGTGTGTCGGACGGGAAGATGGAGGAGGGGTCGATGCGGGTCGACGCCAACGTCTCGGTGCACCGACCCGGTGAGCCGTTCGGGACGCGCTGCGAGGTCAAGAACCTCAACTCGCTGCGATCGCTGGGCCGGGCGATCGACTACGAGGCGCGCCGTCAGATCGAAGCACTCGAAGCCGGGGAGTCGATCCGCCAGGAGACCCGCCACTGGAACGAGCAGACGGGCCGGACCTCGACGATGCGGGTCAAGGAGGACGCGGACGACTACCGGTACTTCCCGGAGCCCGACCTGGTACCGCTCGAGCCGTCGGACGAGTGGATCGAGGAGATCCGGGCCGCGCTGCCGCCGCTGCCCGCGGCTCGTCGGGCCCGACTCGCCGAGGCCGTCGGCGACGCGGCCGCCGTCGACGCCGACTCGATCGCGCTGATCGTCGAGCGGGGCGCCGACGAGCTCGCCATCGGCGCCGTCGGTGCGGGCGCGCCGGGGGAACGTGTCGTGGTCTACGTGGAGCAGCACCTCGCCGATGCTGCGCCCGACGCGATCGCCGCGGCGTCGCTGGCGGGGTTGATCGCGCTGGAGACCCGAGGAGAGCTCACCGCGACCCAGGCCAAACAGGTGCTGGCGGTGATGCTCGACGCCGGTGGGGAGGCGGCTGACGTCGCCCGGGAGCTCGGCTTCGAGGCGATGTCGAGCGAAGCGCTCGGCGACGCCGTCGATGCGGCCATCGCCGCGCACCCCGATGAGTGGCAGCGCTTCCGCGAAGGCGACGACAAGGTGCGCGGCAAGTTGACCGGCTTCTTCGTCGGGCAGGTCATGCGTGCGACCAAGGGACAGGCTGACGGCGGGGCGGTTACCCGGCTGCTGGGCGAGCGATCGACCTGAGCACGCGGCACGGTCCGGGGCGCCCCGGGCAGATGCCGGCGGGTCTTCAGTAGGATCGCGACCGCTGTCTGATCCACCCACCTTTCCCCGAGTTTCGGAGCCGACCATGACCGACGAACTCTCCCGTATCCGCCGACCGGGCAGGACCGTGGCGGCGGTGGTGGCGATCGTCATCGCGGTAGCCGGTTGCGGCGCGTCGGCGAGCGCGGTGAAGAAGGGACCGGCCACCAGCGCGAGCTCGTCGACCACGGCGGCGCCCACGACCGAGGCGCCCACGACGACGGGGGGATCGACGACCGTCGACGGTTCCACGACGACGACGCCAGGTGGCTCCACGACGACGCCGGCAGGTGGCAGCGCGTTGCCTGCGGCTCTCAAGGACCAGCTCCTGCAGAGCTGCGAAGCCGGCGACACGTCGAAGGCACCGATGTGCGAATGCTGGTTGCGGGCCATCGAAGCGGAGGTCACCACCGGGGACCTCTCGGGGCTCCTCAACGGCAACGTGCCTTCCGACCTCGAGAACACGTTCGTCAAGACGCTCCAGGAGTGCAGGCTCGACCCGACGTCGCACTGAGCGGGTGAGCCGGGTCAGGGCGCGGCTGAACACCACGGCTCTGGCGCGACGTCGCGCCGCGATCGACCGCGTTCCGAGTCCGACCACGCCCACGGTCATCGCCGCGAGCACGGGAACGGTCGGCACCCCGACCATCCGCAGACCAGAGATGGCGAGCACCAGCACCAGGGCATCTCGGACCAGCCGCTCCGACGCGCCGGTGGAGACCCGCGCGCCGACCACGACGCCCGGAGCGGCGCCTACGAGCAGAAGCGTCACCAGTCCGAGGTCGACGCGCCCGACGAGGAGGTGACCGAGCGCGGCGGTGGTGACCAGGGGGATCGCCTGCCACAGGTCGGTTCCCACGAGTTGCTTGGAGGACACGGTGGGGTAGACGAGCAGCAGCAGCACGATGATCAACGAGCCGGCACCCACCGAGGTGGTCGAGACCACGATCCCGCCGAGGGCGCCGATCGCCACCGTTGCAGCCGTGCGCACGCGCACCGACCGGAGCGCAGCCGTGGTCGTTGCGCCCCGCCGGGCGGCGAGCGCGGACTTGGCGGCGATCGCGGCGACCGCGACCAGGAGGGCGATGCCGATGCCGATCCGCATCCGGTGCTCGAACCCGAGATCGACCTCGGTCGTGCCGAGCACGAGAGCCCCGGCGATGGCCGCGGGGATGGAGCCCGCGCACAACCAGCCCACCAGTGGCCAGTGCACGGCGCCGCGGCGGAGGTGGACGACCGCGCCGATGGGTTTGACGACGGCGGCGGTGACCAGGTCGGTCGACACCGCCACCATCGGGTCGATGCCCAGCAACAGCACCAGCATCGGGGTCATGAGCGCGCCGCCGCCCATGCCCGTGAGGCCGACGGTGAAGCCGACGATGAGCCCGGAGAGGCTGACGAGTGTGGCGTGCATGGGGTACCTGGAAGGGGAGTCGCGTCAGGTCGGGCGGGAATCCTGACCAGAAAGGTAGGGAATACCGGGATCCTCGCGCAAGTCGGTGCAGGGGCGCCGAAGCCGGTGACCGACGCCACTTCCTAGACGCTTTCGTTTCGATACGGGGGCGTTCTATATTGATGGGGTTCGTTCTGCTCGACCCCGCCCGCGAAGGACCCGCGATGCCCCACTTCGACGCCGAGACCGTCTACGAGCGGCGGTGGCTTGCTCTCGCTGTCCTGTCGTTCAGCCTGCTCGTGATCGGGCTCGACAACACCATCCTGAACGTGGCGCTGCCGCGGCTCTCCGAGAGCCTGGGCGCATCGAACAGCCAGCTCCAGTGGATCGTCGACGGCTACACGATCATCTACGCCGGCCTGATCCTCACCACCGGCAGCCTCGGCGACCGCTTCGGCCGGAAGGGTGCGCTGAGCCTGGGCCTGCTCGTGTTCGGCATCGGGTCCGGCGTGTCCGCCTTCGCGACCTCGGCCTCGATGCTCATCGGCTCGCGCATGTTCATGGGCATCGGCGGCGCGATGATCATGCCCGCCACGCTGTCCATCCTCACGAACGTCTTCCACGACCCCAAGGAGCGGGGGCGGGCCATCGGCGTGTGGGCCGGGGTGTCGGCTGCGGGCATCGCCTTCGGACCGATCATCGGCGGCGTGCTGATCGCACACTTCTGGTGGGGCTCCGTCTTCCTCGTCAACCTGCCGGTGGTGCTGGTCGCGTTGGTCGCCGGTCACTACGTGCTCCCCACCTCGAAAGACCCGAGCTCTCCCCGCGTCGACCCCGCCGGCGCGCTGCTCTCGATCGCGGCACTGATCACCCTGCTGTGGGGCGTCATCGAGGCGCCGTCCAAGGGCTGGGGGTCCTCGACGATCCTCACGGCGTTCGGCGCGGGTGCGCTGCTGCTCGGGACGTTCATCGCCTGGGAGCTGCACACCGACCACCCCATGCTCGAGATCCGCTTCTTCCGCAACGCCCGCTTCTCGGCGGCCAACGCGGGGATCACGCTGGTGTTCTTCGCGCTCTTCGGCGCCAGCTTCCTGATCACCCAGGAGCTCCAGTTCGTGCTCGGCTTCAGCGCGCTCAAGGCCGGCTTGGCGATGACCCCGATCGCCCTGCCGCTGCTGATCCTCGGGCCGGTCTCGGCGCGGATCGTCGAGCGGGTCGGCACCAAGCTCGTGGTCACCGCCGGCCTCGGCCTGGCCTCGGCCGGGCTGTTCTGGCTGAGCTTCGTGTCGATCGGGTCGGGCTACGTCGACATCCTGTTCCCGATGATCGTGCTCGCCTCGGGCATGGGCCTCACGATGGCGCCGGCGACGGAGTCGATCATGGGCTCGATCCCGCGGGAGAAGGCGGGCATCGGCTCGGCCATGAACGACACGACCCGTCAGGTCGGGGGCGCCCTGGGTGTGGCGGTCATCGGTTCGGTCCTCGCGTCCGTGTACCGGCCGCAGGTCGTGCAGAACCTGTCCACCACCGTGCTCGGCAAGGTCGCGGCCGGGAACGGCCCCGGAGCAGCGGGCGCCCAGCAGGCGATCAACGTCATCCAGGACCAGCTCGGCGCGGCCTACGCCGTGGCCGACAAGCTCGGCGGCGCCTCGAGCCCCGCTGGGCAGTCCGTCATCGATGCCGCTCGCCAGGCGTTCGTCGACGGCTTCGGCGGCGCGGTCATCGTCGGGTCGATCGTCGCGTTGATCGGTGCGGTGATCGTGTTCCGCTTCCTGCCCGCCCGGGGCGAGGACGTCTCGCCGATCGAGCTCGAGAACGCCGGAGACCATGGCCCCGAGGCCGAGGCCGAGGCCGAGGCGTCGGCGGCTCCCGGCGCCCCAGTTCCCGGCGAGCCGGCTGCGGAACCCGACGCCGAGACAGATGGCGGCTCGGCGCCGGTCCTGATGGAGCCGTGATGGCCAACGACCTGGGTGTGCACCCGGCGACTCGTCGCCAGGGACGGCCCCGGGACCCCGCCGCGGACGAAGCGATCCTTTCGGCGACGCTCGAGGTCGTCACGGACCTCGGCTTCGGTGGTCTCACGGTGGAGGCCGTCGCCGCCAAGGCCGGCGTCGGCAAGGCCACGATCTACCGCCGTTGGTCGACGAAGGAAGAGCTGGTCGTCGCCGTCGCCGAGAAGCTCATGTCGCACGAGGCGCTGCCCGACACGGGCTCGCTGCGCGAAGACCTGGTGAGCTGGTATTGGGACAAGTTCCGCGCCAAGGCCGAGAGCTCCGGCGACCGACTCATGGCCCAGATCATCGTGGAGGCAACGGTCAACCCGGAGCTGAAGCGCCTGCTCGCCCGCTTCATCGCCGATCGCCGAGCCGCCGTGTCCGTGGTCGTCGATCGTGCCCTCGAGGCCGGCGAGATCGACGCGTCGATCGATGTCGGTCTGCTGATGGACCTGGTCGCCGGTGCGCTCCTGCATCGTTCGCTGTTCGGCGACAAGGCCTTGCATCGCAGGGACGTGGAGCGTGTCGTCGACGCCGCACTTGCCGGCGTCTCCGACGATGTCGGTCCCCGATAGCGCGTCCGCCGACACCGCGCAGCCAGAAGGGTTGCGACCGACGTGCGATCGCAGCCCTTCGGACCGTTGCGGGTCGGGTTGTCAGGATGACTGCGTGGTGCTGGGGGCGCTGCCGTTCGGAGCGGACTTGTCGCCCTGTGCGCCCATCCCCGGGCCGTCGCAGTTGCCGCGGCGACCGGCGCCCGGGCCTCCGGCGGGACCCTGGGTGACCGCGGTCGCGGCCACCGTCGTCCCCGACACCGTCCCCTGCACCCGGATCATGTCGCCCTTGGCGAGATCCGAGATCGAGGTCTTCTCGATGACCGAGACCTTGGTGTCCGAGGTGGTCGTCACCTTGACCGTGTCACCCGAGGTGGTCGAGATGGTGACCGTCGAACCGCTCACCGCGGAGACCGTTCCCAGGGTGTGATCGCCTTTCGGACCCCGACAAGGCGCGGAAGCGCCGTTCTTGTTCCGATCCGGCAGCTTCTCGGTCTGGTGGATCTGCTTGGCCGCGATGGTGCCGTTCGAGTTGGTGCCATCGACGACGACGGTGTCTCCCTTTGCGAGGTCGCCGACCGTTCCGTCAGTGACCTTGGAGAACGTGGTCTTCGCCGTCGTGGTGACGGTGAACGTCTTCTTCGCGGGCGCCGAGTCGGATGCCTGACCCTTCGGCTTCCGACCCATCGAGGACACCGTGATCGTCGAACCGTCGATCGCGGTGATCTCTCCGCCCACCCCGGGCCTGGGCCCTCGCTGGGGACCGTTGGCGGCGGTGCTGGTCGCGGTGGTTCCGCTCGTCGCCCCCGGCGTGGCCGCCTGGCTCGGCGACGATCCCGAAAGGAGGTTCACGCCGACGACCCCGCCGACGGTGAGCACGGCGGCGACGGCGCCTGCGGCCAGCCACCTCCGCGGCCCGGACGAGGTCGGCGGAGGGTCTCCCGCCGCATCCGAGATGGAGGTCGGGCGCCACCGATCCGAAGGGGTCCGGTCGGGTGGTGCCTGGTGGGGTTCGTGCTCGTTCATGGCGCTGCTCCTCTGCAGTCAGGTCTGAATGGACACCCTCATCATCCGATCGGCAGCTCAGAAATCCCTTGGCCCCGGATGGGAGCTTGCGCCTATCTCTCCCGACCCAACCGGCGCCTGGCGACGTGCGCGCGGGATTCCGGGTCGGCTCGCATCTCGGCTCGGCGCCCCCGTTCCGCGTGCGTGCGCGAACCGGTCAACCGCCGCCGTGTGCGCGGTTGCTGCCCGCGCCGCCGAACTGGCCGCCCGGTCCGCCTCCGGCGCCCCGGAACCGCCCCGCACCAAGCCGGGTCGATTGGTCGCCTGAGTTGGACGCGGTCGCCGAGCCCGGGAGCGGTTGGTCGAGGTCGGCGAGCACCACCACCTCACCGGAGGTGAGCCCGCTGGTGATCTGGATCCACCGCTGTCCGACGGCGCCGACGCCGACCGCCTGCGTCGTGACGTTCCCGTTTGCGAGCACCGCCACCGTGTGGCGGGTCCCGCAAGGCGTCATCGCCGAGGTGGGCACCGCGAGCGCCCGGTCCGCGGTCTTCTTCGTGGTGATGGAGACCGAAGCGGTGGCGCCGTTGCCGAGGCCTGTCGCAGTGGCGGGGAGCCCCACCGTGACGGGGTAGACGGTGCCCGAGGACTCCGTCGAGCCCGACAGCCCAGATGGCCAGCGACCTTTCCGTGCGGTGCCGCTTGGAGCCGTCGGGGATGACCGTGGCGTCCTTGCCGACCGCCACGTCGGGGATGTCGGCGACCGCCGGGAGCACCGTCGCCTCGAAGCCGCCCTTGCCCACGATCACGATGCCCTCGGTCGAGGGACGCGGCGGTGCACCGAGTTGCCGGAAGGGCCGCGAGTCGGCACTGCGGCGACGGTGCCGGCGATCGGGCTCACGATGGTCGCCTGGGCGAGCGCCTGCTCGGCGGCGGTCACCGCGGCATCGGCCGCGTCCACCGACTTCTGATAGGCGATGAGCTGTGCGGAGGACGGGGCGGAAGAGGGTCGGGGTGGTGCCGCTCGACGGTCTGCCGGACGGGGTCGACCCTGCCGGGGTCCCAGACGAGCCCGGGCCGGTCGCGCCGGCTCTCGGGGCGCCGCTGCTCGTCGACGACGAAGCCTGGATCGAGGCGTCGAGCGCCTTCGCCGCCGTATCGAGGGTCGCGCTGCGCCGCGGCTACCTGGGCCTGGACGTCACGCTGGGCCTTCGACGCGGTTCGACACGCGTCGAGCGAAGCGGTGGAAGGGACGGTGGTCGAGGTGGTCGACGTGGTCGACGTGGTTCCGGACGTCGGTGGCTCGGTGGGCGCCGACCGCGCCGCAGACCTGGTCGACCGCGGCCTGCGCCTGGTCGGATCGTTGGAGTGCCTGGTCCACGGCCTTCTGCGCCGCGAGCACGGCGGACTGTGCGGCAGATGGCGAGCCCGGAGGTCGCCGACGACCCGCTCGCGTTCCTGCTGGGAACGGCGGCGACGGTGCGGATGGCGGTCGTGCCGGTGGGGCTGGTCAGAGGTAGCCGTGGCGGAGGGTGAGGGATGGGGGAACGGTCCCGGTCCCGGTCCCGGTCAGCGGCCGCGGCTGACGGCTTCACGAAGCCACCCAAACCGTGGAACCACCCCAGAAGGCGAGACCGACTGGCCGTTGAGCGCCTTGGTCAGGTTCAGCGATGCCGTCGCGGCAGCGGCCTGCTTGGCGTGCAGCGTGGTGGTGAGCGACGCAGTGTCCAGCTTGGCGAGCGGGTCGCCGACCGACACCCGGTCGCCGACCGAGACGTCGACCGCGTCGACGTTGCCGCTCGTCGGGAAGGACACGGTGGCCTGGGAGACGGGCTCGATGGTGCCAACGCCGTGGAGGGTCGCCGTGACGTCGTGCGCCGGACGCGCGGTCGTGGTGCGGTAGCTGGCGCCGGGGAGGAGCTGCGGGCCTGCCACGCGACGAGGGCTGCGCACAGGAGCACGAGGGTGACGGAGGGCCGCCACCGCGAGGGGGTCGGCGGCGACGCCGCGTCGGCTCCGAGCCGGCGAAGAGCGACTCGATGGAAGGGGTATCGGAGAGGTGGCAGGGCTCATGGTCCGTCCTTGGTCACTCGGTCCGGAGGGCGTCGATCGGGGCGAGACGGGCGGCGCGGGAGGCCGGGTAGACGCCGAAGGCGACCCCGATCCCGACGGCGATGACGATGGCGAGCGCCGAGGCGGTGGCCGAGACGATCACCCGGCTGCTGGTCAGGTGAGGGATGACGACCGCGCCGAGGATGCCCACGGCCACGCCGAGGAGCCCGCCGGCCAGGCCGAGCACCGACGCCTCGACCAGGAACTGCCGCCGGATCATGCGGGGCTCGGCGCCGAGGGACTTGCGCAGACCGATCTCACGGATCCGCTCGGTGACCGACACCAACATGATGTTCATCACGCCGATGCCGCCGACGAGCAGCGACACCACCGCGATCCCGGCGAGCATCACCGTCATCGTCTGGTTCACCGAGGAGGCTGCGCTGAGCAGCGACTGCTGGGTCGCGATGGAGAAGTCGGCCGAGGCAGGGCTGGTGATCCCGTGGCGGTTCAGCAGCAGGCTGTCGGCCTCCTGATAGGCGGCCGAGAGGGTGCCGGCGCCGGTGGCCTTCACGGAGATGGAGCTCACCGGTCCCGGTTGGGCCCGCCGACGAGCCGCTCGGCGTAGGTGGACCAGGGCACGATCGCCATGTCGTTGTTGGACACCTGCTCCGACGAGCTCAGCGGGGCGAGGACGCCGACCACGGTGAGCGGGGTGCCGCCCGCGGCGACCGTCTGCCCGACGGGGTTGCGCCCGCCGAAGAGCTGGGTGGCGGTGTCGGGACCGAGCACGACCACCGCCGCGGCCTGCTGCTGGTCGGCGTCGGTGAGGAACCGCCCCGACTCGAGCTGTCGGGAGCGGACCGCCTGCCACGACGGCGTGGTGCCGACGAGCGAGGTCGTCCAGTTGGAGGTGCCGGCCAGCAGCTCGGCTGTGCTGGTCGACGTGGCCGCGACCGACTGGATGTCGGGTGCGACCTGCGGGGAGGCGAGGGCCTGGGCGTCCTGCACCGTCAGGGTCGAGGCCGACCCGAAGCCGCCCCGCACCCCGCTCGAGCTGGTCGAGCTGCCGGGCGACACGACGAGGATGTTGGTGCCCAGCTGGTCGATCTGGTCCCGCACCTGGGCCTTGGCCCCGTCGCCCAGGCCCACGGTGAGGATGACCGCGGCGATCCCGATGAGGATGCCGAGCGTGGTGAGGGCGGAGCGGAGCCGGTGCGTGCGCACCGCCTCGGTCGCCGTGCGGACGGTGTCGCGCCACTTCACGACGCGCCCCCCGCCACCAGCGACTCGTCCTCGCGGATCCGCCCGTCGTGGATCCGGACGATCCGGCCCGGCGTGGGCGGCCACGTCCGCGCTCGTGGGTGATGAGCACGATCGTGCGGCCGCTGGCGTGGAGCTCGTCGAGCAGGCCGAGCACGTCGGCGGTCGACACCGAGTCCAGGTTGCCGGTGGGCTCGTCGGCCAGGATGAGCTCGGGCTCGGTGACCAGCGCCCGGGCCACGGCGACCCGCTGCTGCTGGCCGCCGGAGAGCTCACCGGGCTTGTGCTGGGCGCGGTCGCCGAGATCGACCTGGTCGAGCGCGGCCAGCGCCCGCTCCGTCGCTCGTGGGGCGGGATCCCCGCGTACACCAGCGGCAGCTCCACGTTGCGCCACGCGGTCAGGTAGCTGAGGAGGTTGAACTGCTGGAAGACGAAGCCGATGTGGCGGTTCCGCACCGCCGCCAGCTGGTCCTCCCGCAGCGACGCCACGTCGTGGCCCGACAGCCGGTAGGCCCCTGCCGTGGGCGAGTCGAGGCAGCCGATGATGTGCATCAGCGTGGACTTGCCCGACCCCGGACGGGCCCACGATCGCCACGAACTCGCCCCCTCGATGACGAGGTCGACCCCGCGCAGCGCCTCCACCTCCAGCTCGCCCGCCCGGTAGGTCTTGGAGATGTCGGGCGAGCTCGATCGACGGCAGGGGCAAGCGGACCCGGTCTCGCGTGGATCGCTCACGGGGCGCCGCCGCCGTTCTGCCCACCCAGGGAGACCGCCGCCCGGGGGGAACCCTCCCCGACCGCCGGTTCACGCCGTTGCCCGCCGCGCCGTCGCCCTCCGGTTCGGTTGGCAGCGCCGCCGAAGCGGAACGTGGGCAGGACCACGGTCTGGCCGACGGTCAACCCACTCGTGATCTGGGTCTGGCCGCTCCAGCTCTCGCCGACGGTCACGTCGACGGTGGACCGGTGACCGTCGCCTCATGACCGTGACGGTCGAGCCGGAGTCGGTGGTGGTCACCGCCCTCGTCGGGACCTGGATGGCGTGGTCGATCTGTGCGGATAGGTGATCGTCGTGATCACCGTCGCGCCGGGCTGGTAGGTCGAGGCACTGCCGGAGAACGTGACCGTCACCGGGTAGGTCGCCACACCTGAGCTGGCGTCGGCCACCGCGCCGACCGCGGTCGCCTTGCCGGCTCGCGGTCGTCGCCGCGGCGCCCGGCGGGAGCGTGGTGCTCGTCGAGGCACCGCTCGCCGCGTTCGTGCCGCCGGTCGCGAAGGTCGGCACCACCGCGCCCGAAGCGGGCCGCGAACTGCGAGCGCAGCGAGTTGGTCGCGGTCTCGGACGACAGCGCCACCGTCGTGCTCGGCCGACCTTGATCTTCGTGATGTCGGCGGAGTTGACGGGGAGGTCGACGCGGTAGGAACCGCTCGAGATCACCTCGATCTGCGCCGTCGAGCTGCCCGAGCCCAGGCTTCCGGACTGGCCGAGGCCCGATGAGCCGGAATTGCTCGATCCAAGGCGGTTCGAGGTGTTGCCGGAGCCGCTTGCGGTGCCGGTCTGGCTGGTGCCACCCGTCCCACTCGAGCCGAGCTGCTCACCGACGGTCAGGTCGACGGAGGCGACGGTGCCGTTGAAGGTCGCGACCAGACTCGCCTGCCGGCGAGGTTGGTCTGTGCCTGAGTGAGCTGGTCGTTGGCGGCGGTGAGCGACGCCTGGTCCGAGGTCAGTTGCGCGGTCGAGGCGCCTGCCGCGGTGTCGTCATCGAGTTGTGCCTGCGCCTGGGCCGACGCTCGACTCGGCGGTCGCGACTGCCGACTGGAGGTCGGCGGAGTCCATCGTGGCGAGCACCTCGCCCTTGGTGACGGTGTCGCCCGCTTTGACGTCGACCGCAGTCACCTTGCCCCCCGAGGTGAAGCTCAACGTGTCGGTCCGCGCTGGCCGCGACGGTCCCTGACGCCGAGACGGTCTGCGCCATGGCGCCCTCGGTGACGGTGGCGGTCTGCGTGACGACTGACGTGGTGCCGTTGGATCGGGTTGCGCGGATCCCCAACCAGACGCCCAGCCCGATGACCACCGCGACGGGCATCACGATCCATGGTTTGGCCAACCGCTGGAGGAACTGGGTGGCCCGGGACCCGCTCACGCCGGGCGGGTCGGCGTCGTGCCACCGTTCCCGGCGTGAGCCGCTGCCCTGCATGCCCGGGCCACCAGGACCACGAGGACCGTCAGGTCCTCCGGAGTCGCCGCCCCCACCGAAGCGGCCGGGACCGCCGAAGCCGGCGCGCGCCACCGATCGTGATCCCGGTGGCGGTGACGGTGGTGCCCGAGGTCGTTCCCCTCACCCGGATCGTGTCGCCCTCGGCGAGGTCGGACCGGGAGATCATCTTGGCGATCGACACGACGGTGTCACTGGTCGTCGTCACGGTGACGGTGTCGCCCGACTGGAGGCGACCGTCAGCGTCGAGCCGTGCACCGCGGTGATCGTGCCCATGGTGAGACCGCCGGGACGTCGCCTGAACCCACCCCCTTGACCTTGGCCACCCGGTGGCGTCGGTGTCTGGCCGTTGCCGTTGCCGTTGCCGTTGCCGTTGCCGTTGCCGTTGCCGTTGTTGTGGCCTCGACCCTGCCGTCCGCCGCCGAAGGGCGTTCCGTCGGTCTGGCTGATGCGGGTGGCGTCGACGGTTCCGTTGCTGTTCTCACCCATGACGAGGATCGTGTCGCCCTTGGCGAGGTCGGCCACGCTGCCGACCTCGGTCTTCGTGTAGGTGGTCGAGCTCGTGGTCTTCACGGTGTAGGTCGTGGGCTGTGCGGCCGACGAGCCTTGGCCGTTCGACGGCTGACCCTGACCATCGGCACCGCCGAAGTCGCGTGGGGTGGACGAGATCGTGATCGCCGAGTCCGAGATGGCGGTGATGGTCCCGGAGACGCCACGTCCGGCGCCGCGCCTGAAGCCGTTGCCGGGTTGCCGTTGGCTGCCGGTCCGCCGTTCGTCGAACCGTTGCCGTTGGCCTGACCGATGGTGGCAGCCTGGCTGTTGGGTGGACTTGTCGGTGAGGTTCACCCCGACCACGACGGCGATGACCACCACGATCGCGACCGCGCTCGGCGACCAGCCAGGTCTTGACGCCGCTGCTCGATGGGTTGCCCGGCGGCGGTGGTGCGCTCGGCGAGCCGAACCCGGACGGGTCGGCAGGCGGGGGAACCACCGCCGAGGCCGGCGACACCGGCCACCGGGTTTGCGGGGCTCCGGGCGCTGGCGCCTCCGAGACGGGGAGGTCGCTCGGCTGGGTAGCGGCGGCGGGAGGCCATGGGGCAGCAGGGGCTCCGGGCGCAGCGATGTCCGGCTGCGGGGGCTGTTGGTCGGGCATGACGTCGCTCCTGGAGGGCAGGTTCGTGTTGGGCAGACCCATCCTCGGCTCGCTTCCTCAGGATCTCCTGGGGAGCCGACTTGGACGTCGCCCCGAGCTGCGCACGGCCCTTCGCGTCCCGGTGGTCCGCTCAGCGGGGGAGACGGAGCGAGTCAGCCCGACCCCGCGCACCGTGTGGATCAGGTGCGGCTCGGTGGCGTCGACCTTTCTGGCGCAGGTAGCTGATGTACGTCTCCAGCACGCTGGCGTTGCCGGCGAAGGTGTAGTCCCACACGTGCTCGAGGATCTGCTCGCGGGTGAGCACCGCTGGGCGTTGGCCAGCAGGTAGTGCAGCAGGCGGACTGGGTTGGTGTGAGCTCGATGAACCGACCGTGCGCGCCACACGTCCTCGGGTGTCCTCGTCGATCTCCAGGTCGGCGAAGGGCAGGCGGGGCGACCCCCGGCCGGACCCCCGACGGAGCGACGCAGGATGGCCCGCACCCGTTCGATCAGATCCTCGAGCAGAACGGCTTGGTGACGTAGTCGTCGCTGCCCAGTCGAAGCCCGGGCCTTGTCGTGGTCGGGTCGCGGGCGGTGAGGAAGATGATGGGATGCGGTCGCCGGTGCCTTCGTCCCGGCGCAGCCGCTGGGCCACGTGAAACCGTCGAGGTCGGGCAGCATGACGTCGAGGACGATGAGCTGGGGCGTCTGGCGGACCACGGCATCGAGCGCTTCGCGGCCCGACGCGGCCCGCTCGACGTCGAAGCCCTGGTAGCCGAGGCCCATGGCGAGCATCTCGGTGATGTGCTCCTCGTCGTCGACGACGAGCACCCGGGGAAGGCTCGAGGTGGGGTTGTCGGTCACGGGATCGGTCCTCTCGTCGTGGCCGGGCCGACCCGGCGCCCCGCCACCGTAGGAGGGGCGGGCGACGGGGGGAAGACCTCGCGGCGAGGTCCCAGCCAACTCCCAGGGTTCGTGGAGCGCGCCCGGCGAAGCATCGCGGCGAACCTTAACTAGGTCATCGACCCGATGCACGTCGGACCACGCTCGGTGCGCCACGATTGGAACGTCCTGTTGCTCGACAAGGTGCTGAAGATGACGCTGCGTACCCGGCTGGTGCTGGCGCTCGTGCTGTTGGCGACGTTGGGACTCATCCCGTTCGGGTTCGTGACCTACTCGCTCTACCAGCGCTCGTTGCTCCAGCAGCTCGACGAGCAGCTCGCCAACCTCTCACGGCCCCAGGGGACACGCCTCACCAGCGAGGTGCTGGATGGTCGGGCGGACGCGAGCTGCGATGCGACCTCGCTGACGGGTGGTGTCCTCGCGGTCCGCGGCGGCGGGCCGGGCGGGTTCGGGCCCGGGCAGGGCGTCGACGCGTTCTCCGCCCTGTATGTGACCGGCCAGCTCGCGGCGTGCGTGCGACCCATCACGACCGCGGGTCAGCCCTTGGTGCCCGCGTCGGTCACCCAGGTCGCCCAGGAGACGTACCCCACGGTCGGCTCGTCGACGGGAAGCGGGTCGTGGCGGTTGCTGGCCGATCCGGTCGACGCCAGAAGAGTCGGACGGCGGACCGTCGGGCGGCCTGGTGGTTGTCGTCGCAGTCCGCACCGGCGGCCTCGACGAGTCGTTGAAGCGCCTGGTGCGCATCGAGCTCGGGGCCGCGGCCGGACTGTCGCCGCGCTCGCACTCGGCGCCTGGCTCGTGCTGCGGCGAGGGCTGCGGCCCTTGGAGACGATGTCGGTGTCGGCGTCGACCATCACCGCCGGCGATCTCTCGGACCGGGTGACGCCGGCCGACGACCGGACCGAGGTGGGCCAGCTCGGCCTGGCGCTGAACACCATGCTCGACGGCCTCGAGGAGTCGTTCCGGAGCGGAAGGTAACCGAACGCCGCCTCCGTCAGTTCCTGGCCGACGCGTCCCACGAGCTGCGCACGCCGATCACCTCGATCCAGGGGTTCGCCGAGTGTTCCGCCTCGCCGGCGACAGCGGAGAGATGGACTTGCCGGTCGTCATGCGGCGCATCGAGCAGGAGTCGGCACGGATGCGCACGCTGGTGCAGGACCTGTTCCTGTTGGCGGAACTCGACCAGACGCGGCCCGTCGTGACGGCGCCGGTCGACCTGACGGTGCTGGCCGCGGACGCCTGCACCGACGCGGCGGCGACTGCACCGGATCGGCAGGTGACCTTGGACGGTCCGGAGCCCGTGATCGTGCAGGGCGACTCGGACCACCTCCGTCAGGCGCTCGCAAACCTGGTGGGCAACGCGCTGCGGCACACGCCGCCGGGCTCGCCGGTCGAGGTCTCGACGCTGCCAGGTGGGCGGGCAGGCGCAGGTGACCGTGCGCGACCACGGATCCGGGCTCGACGCGTACGGACTCGGCACGCCTTCGATCGGTTCTGGCAGGCCGACGCCGCGCGGGTCGGGCACCGGCTCGGGGCTCGGGTTGTCGATCGTCGCCGGCATCGCCGAGGAGCACGGTGGATCGCGGTCCGTCGCGAACGCCGTCGACGGTGGCGCCGTGTTCACGATCGGATCCCTGCGGCCTGAAGCACTGTTCAGTCCACGTCCTGTCGGCTCAGCCGGCGCGCCGTGTACGCGACGCCGAGCAGGCCGACGCCGAGCGGGACGACGAAGGACAGCGTGAGGTCACGGTTGGCGAGGTCGAGGCCGGCCCCGTGTACGCCGAGAGCACGGATCGGGCGTAGGACAGCACCGAGAGCCGGGCGGTGCCGTTGCCGGCCCGGGCCACGAAGTTCTCCCAGATCAGGACGTAGGCGAAGCCCCAGACCAGCGCTCGCCGAAAGCGCAAGCCAAGGGCCGTGAACACCCCGGTGTAGGCGATCATCGCGACCAGCGAGGCGAAGAAGGTGCCAAGCACGAGCTCCCCGCCGCCTCCGGTCGCCACCGCGGTGAGCACGCTCATCCCCACGACGAACGGGGCGCAGATCGTGAGCGTCGCAGCCCAGGCGGCGAGCGCCACGACCCAGCGCGGCACCGGCGGAAGCCAGAGGTACACGAGCGACTGGTCGTCGACCAGGTCGCCGAGCGAGCCGGTGCCGAACACCAGTGACACCACCGGCGCCAGGATCGACAAGCAGAACGCGTTGACGAAGCGCGTCCCGGCGATGGTGGCGTCCAGGGAGGAGCCGGCAACCGCCAACGCGGCGACCACCACGCCGAGCACGCCGAGCGACCCGAGCGCGGCGATGCGACCCTTCGTCGCCTGGTTTCGCAGCAGCAGCCGGTACAGCGCGCCGAACGAAGCCCCGAGCCTGGGTCGTCGGCCGGCTGCGGCGGTGGCCAGGTCCGCGGCATGCCGCTCGACGGATCGGGTGCGACGGCGGGCCCTCCGAAGCTCATCGGCCCCCCACCAGGTAGCGGAAGACGCTGTCCAGGTCGTCGTCCAGGGGGGCCACCTCGCGAAGGTGCGCGCCCTGGTCGACGGCGACCCGGGCGACGAGCGCACGGAAGCGGGCCACGTCGGTGGTCTCCACCAGCACGGTGTCGTCGCCGGTGAGCTGCACGCCCATCACGGTGCCCGCACCGAGCAGTGCGCCAGCGAGCGCGCCGGGCTTGTCGGTGCCGAGGCGCAGTCGGTGTGGCCGGTCGTCCATGAGGTCACGGATCGCCCGGAAGTCACCGGTCGCAGCGAGCCTTCCCTTGGCGATGACCAGCACGTTCGACCCGAACCGCTCGACCTCGTCGAGGACGTGGCTGGAGACGAGCACGCACCGCTCGGTCTCGCCGAGGCGGTGGAACAGGTCGATCAGGTGTCGGCGCTGTCGGGGGTCGAGGCCGGTGAGCGGCTCGTCCAGCACGAGGACGTCGGGATCGTGCACGAGGGCCGCGGCCACCTTGACCCGTTGGCGCATGCCCTTGGAGTAGGTGGCGATGCGGCGGGGGTCGTCGGGGTCCAGCTCGACCACTTCGAGCGCGGCGCGCGGCGGCCGGCGGGTCGTCGAGTCCGTGCAGGGTCGCGGCAAGGCGCACGAACGCCAGTGGCGTGTGCCCGTCGAACATGGTCTCCTGCTGGGGGACCAGGCCGATGCGGGCCCGGACGGACGCATCGGTGCGGGGTCGCGGCCGTGGATGCGCACGGTGCCCTGCGAGGGCGGGGTCAGTCCGCACAGCAGTCGCAGCAGCGTCGACTTGCCGGCGCCGTTGGGGCCGAGCACCGCCGTCACGCCTGCACCGACCGAGAAGGTCACCTCGGACACCGCGACGACGCCGCCGAACCACTTGGAGACTCGCTCGACGGACACCGACGCGTTCGGATCGGCCGGTGGTGCGGGGAGCAGGGCGGGATGGATCGGCGTCGCGGGGGTGGCCGGAGGCGGAGGAGGAGGCGGCGGCGGGGAAGGGAGGTCGGTCATCGCGTCACCCGCAGGAGTCGGTAGCGGACCTGTACGACCACGACTCCCACGACGGTCCAGGCGAGTGCGGCGAGGTACACCGCGCCCGTCGAGACGGCGTCGCTGTCCTCGAACGCGGGCACCCCGAAGATGCGCGTGGTCAGGGCGTTCGGCAGGCCAGCCGCGAGGTCGATCAACGCGAAGGCCGGGCGGTCCACGCCGAGTGCGCCCGCGACCGCGCCCGAGGCCAACAGCGTCAGGATGATCGCCGCGGTGGCGAAGCCCTTCCGGTCGGTCAGCGACGAGATCGCCATCGAGAGCGACGTGAACAGCGCGGACACCGCGACGCCTGCCCCCACGATCCGCAACGCCATGAGGGTCGTGTTCGAGGCGGTGCCGACCCCGCTGCCCTGGAGGCTGTTGGCGACCAGCATCAACAGCTCGGGGCCGGTCGTGACCAGCATGAGCGCCGTGAACACGGCGAGCGCCTTGCCCAGCAGGTACGTGTCGCGGGTGAGGGGCGAGGCCAGGTAGATGCCCAGCATGCCCGTGCGCCGATCGGGGCACAGCGCGTCCGGCGCGCTGAACGCCGTCAGCAGCAGCACCGCGAGGACCACGTTCTTGTAGTAGTCGGAGTAGCGGGGGAGCTCGCTGGCGACGTTGGGGTCGTTCTTGGTGAGCGCCACCAGGCCGACGAAGACGATCGCGGGAACGTAGCTGAGGAACACGACCAGGATCGGGAGGATCTTCGTCCAGATCGGTCGCCGCATGCCGAGGATCCGTTGGAACGCCTGCAGCCAGACCGCGCGGATCGCGGCGCCGCGTCCCAGGCGCTCACCCTCGTAGCGGCGGTAGCCGCGCTCGAAGATCTGCGCGCCGCCGGGGCTCGGCCGTGGGCGTCGCAGGAGCCGGGATCGCCGGCGGCGGTGGAGGCGGCTGCGCCGTCACGCGGAAGCTCCCGAGGCTGCAGGTTCAGCGCCGGACAGCGTCGCCGTCGCCGCGCAAGAAGACGTCCTCGAGCGTCGCCCGGTGCGGTTGCAGCCGCCGGACCGCCACCTCGTTGGCCGCGATCGCATCGCGCACCTCGTCGAAGAGCAGGTCGGGCTGGGCGGCGGGGTCGACCGGTCGGATCACGTGGCGCAGCCCGTCGAGCTCGACGGTTGCACCACGACTCTGCAGCCGGTCCACGACCGCCGCCACCTGGGCCGGGGCGCCGAGCAGTTCGACCACCACCCCCTGGGTGGTGCCCCGCACCGCCTCCAGCGAGCCAGATGCCCCGACGAGCCCGTCGCGGAGGATCACGACCCCGTCGCAGACCTGCTCGACCTCTTCGAGCAGGTGCGAGGACAGCACGATGTGGATGCCGAAGTCGCGGCCGATGCGCCTGATGAGATCCAGCATGTCGTCGCGTTGCAGCGGGTCGAGGCCGTCGGTCGGTTCGTCGAGCAGGACCAGCGCGGGGTCGTGGACGATCGCCTGGGCGAGCTTGGCTCGCTGGCGTTGGCCGGTCGACATGGTGCCCAAGGGACGGAATCGCTCCTCGCCCAGGCCCACGTGCCAGAGGGCGTCGCTGGCCCGGTTGATGGCCGCTCGTTTGGGCAGGCCGTGGATCTGGGCGACGTGGGCGACGAAGTCGTTGACGCGCATGTCGGGCGGCAGCCGGTGGTGCTCGGGGCTGTAGCCGATGCGGGCGCGGACCTCGGGTCCGGCTCGCGAAGGGTCCAGGTCGAGCACCCGCAGCGTGCCCGCGTCGGGCCGGTGGAGCCCGAGGATCATGCCGATGAGCGTCGTCTTGCCGGCGCCGTTGGATCCCAGCAACCCGGTCACTCCCGGCCCGATGGAAAGGTCGGCGCCGCTCAGGACCGTGTTGGTGCCCCAGCGCTTGACCAACCCCGTCCCCGTGATGACCGGAGCCGCGGCGGAAGTCGGCACGGCGTCGACGGCCCCAGGTGCGGTCGAGGGGCTCGCCATGGCCCGGAGCCTACAAGCCGCCCCGGACGGCGTCGGGCGGGGCGAAGGTCAGTCGATCCGCTGTCGGTTGCAGCAGGTCACCGTGTAAGGTCGGCCCATGGCTGACGACGGCACCAAGGTCACGATCAAACCCCGCTCCGGCGAGGTCACCGACGGCTACGAGCGCGCCCCGGCCCGTGCGATGCTGCGCGCCATCGGCATGACCGACGCCGACTTCGACAAGGCCCAGATCGGCGTGGCGTCGTCCTGGAACGAGGTGACGCCCTGCAACCTGCCCCTCGACCGACTCGCCAAGCGCTCCAAGGTCGGCGTGCGCGTGGCCGGGGGCTTCCCGATCGAGTTCGTCACGATCGCGGTCTCCGACGGCATCTCGATGGGCCACGAGGGCATGCGGGCCTCGCTCGTGAGTCGCGAGGTGATCACCGACTCGGTCGAGACGGTGATGCACGCCGAGCGCTTCGACGGCCTGCTCACCTTCGCGGGCTGCGACAAGTCGCTGCCCGGCATGCTCATGGCCGCGGCCCGCCTGAACGTGCCCACGGTGTTCCTCTACGGCGGCACGATCCTCCCGGGGCACCACAACGGCGAAGCGCTCGACATCGTGAGCGTGTTCGAGGCCGTCGGCGCCAAGGCCGCGGGAACGATCAGCGACGAGGACTTCGACGCCATCGAGCGCAATGCCTGCCCCACCGAGGGCTCGTGCGCCGGGATGTTCACCGCAAACACGATGGCGTCGGTCGCCGAGGCGCTGGGCATGTCCCTGCCGGGCAGCTCGTGCGCGCCTGCCGTCGATCGTCGTCGTGACGACTTCGCCTACGAGTCGGGCCGCGCGGTCATGCACCTGCTGCGCGAGAACATCCGGCCGCGCGACATCCTCACCAAGGGCGCGTTCGAGAACGCCATCGCTGTGGCCATGGCGCTCGGCGGCTCGACCAACGTGGTCCTGCACCTGCTCGCGATCGCCGCCGAGGCCGAGGTCGACCTCCAGCTCGACGACTTCAACCGGGTCGCCGCGCGGGCCTCGCACATCGCGGACACCAAGCCGCACGGCAAGTACCACATGGTCGACCTCGACCGGGTCGGCGGGGTGCCGGTGGTCATGCGGGAGCTGCTCGAGGCCGGGATCCTCAACGGTGACTGCCTCACCGTCACCGGCAAGACCGTGGCCGAGAACCTTGCGGCGATCAACCCGCCTGCCCCGGACGGCGACGTCGTGCACCCCCTCTCCGACCCAATCCACGCGCAGGGCGGATTGGCCATCCTGACCGGATCACTGGCGCCGAAGGGCTCCGTGGTCAAGGTCGCGGGCATCGACTTCGACCACTTCGAGGGCCCGGCGCGGGTGTTCGAGGGCGAGCAGCACGCCATGGACGCGATCGTCGCCGGCCAGATCAACCCGGGTGACGTGCTCATCATCCGGTACGAGGGCCCGAAGGGCGGACCGGGCATGCGCGAGATGCTCGCCGTCACCGGAGCCATGAAGGGCGCGGGGCGCGGCGGCGACTGCGCACTCATCACCGACGGCCGCTTCTCCGGTGGCACCCACGGGTTCTGCATCGGCCACGTCGCACCCGAAGCCGTGGACGGCGGCCCCATCGCGTTCGTGCGCGACGGAGACCGCGTCGCGATCGACGTGGTGGCCCACACCATCGACCTCGACGTCGATGCCGCCGAGCTCGAGGCGCGCAAGGCCGACTGGAAGCTGCCCGAGCCTCGCTACACCAAGGGCGTTCTCGCCAAGTACGCGCGCCTCGCGCAGGGTGCCGAGCGCGGCGCCATCACCGCGCCCTGATCGACGCAGGCCCTGCGGGAAGACGTCAGGCGAAGCTCGGGTCGAGCCTGCGCCGGGCCTTCGTCCGTCGACCGGCGAGCACCCACACGGCGAGCGGGATCGCCACGGTCATCACTCGGCTCGTGCCGATCCACTGCGACATGATCACGGGTGCGGAGCACACGAGCATCCCCAGGGTCACCGCGAGGTAGAGGGTCACCGGGAGCGGCGCGGTCCGCCAACGGGCGAGCGCGGCGGCGACCAGCAGCGTCATCGCGACCACCAGGGCGAACTCTGCGGGAGTCGACCCGTTGTGCACCCATCCTCCGAAGGGGAAGGTGAACGAGCCGCCCACCGGTTGCGCGAAGAACGAGGTCCCGAGCGACCAGGACACGGCGGCGGACCAGAGCACCACCGGGACGATCGGGACGACGGCGACCGCAGCCCGGACAGCGCTTCGACAACCCCGGGGTGCACGCGAGCGCGACAGCGGCGACGGCCGACGTCTCCCTCGTCAGGCAGGCGAGCACGAGGAACACCACGGCGAGACGCACCCGCTTGGTGAACATCGCGCCGAACGCGGCGAGCACGAGCCCGGCGGCGAGCGCGTCGGACAGGGAGGCGAAGAGGGACCAGAGCACCCCTGGGTTGAGCACCATGATCAACGGCAGCCAGGTGGGCGCGCCCGGCAAGGCGTCCAGCCACCACCCGCCGATCGCGATCCCAACCAGCGACATGAGGGCCATGGACCAAACGAGCGGCAACCCTCCGCCCGGAGCGAGGGCACCCGCGCCGAGCGGGTACAGGATTCGTCTGAGCCGGTAGGAGGGCACGTCGAGGTAGCGGCTGGTGCGTTCCCAGGCGAAGGGGCCGCGGGCGATCGCATAGAACTGCGCACCGTCGAAGCCCACACCGGGCACGGTGTACGCATCGGGGATCTCGCGCTGGACCAACGCGTTCGCCGGGTTCTTCGCCCCGTTGGACAGCAGCGCCGACGGGTCGCCCAACGCGTTGATCCGCAGGCCGAGCCACAGCGCACCGATGACCACCGGTACGACGATGCAGCGAACCACGCGGCGCGCGGAGGTGCTGCCGGCGGCCATGGCCCTCAAGATCGGCTCGGTTGAAGTGGTGTTGAGGCCGCCCGAGAGGAACTGACGACACTGCAACTGCCACAATGCGTGCGGACCAGTGGCGGACCTGCCATGCTGGTCGTTCTGCCAGTTACGCAACGGGGGTTGCCAGGGGATGGCTCACGACGAATCCGGCGAGCAGCCGGACGCACTCGACATCGACGAGGGCGAGCACGCCGCCAAGCCGGCGAAACGCCGTCGACCGCGCGCTTTGGATCGTCGCACCGGTGCTGCTCGTGCTCGCGGGTGGCGCGGCGTTCGTGGCCAAGCAGGTCCACGACGTCTACAACGCGCCCTACAAGACGGTTTCCTACACCGTCCCTGACGCACCCCACCTCGTCGCCACCTCGGGCGAGGCCGTCTACCGCATCGACCCGTCGAAGTCGTCACTGAGCTACAAGATCCACGAGAACATCGCCGGGCGTAGCGTGAGCAGCGCCGAGGGCTCGACGCACGGCATCGCTGGAGACCTCGCGGTGAACCGAACCGAGCCGTCCAAGAGTCGCATCGGTTCGGTCGTGGCCAACATCGAGCAGTTCCACTCGGACAACCGCCTGCACGACGCGCGCATCCGGTCCGACTTCCTCCAGTCCCACACGTTCCCCCTCGCGACGTTCACCACGACCAGCATCGAGGGCCTGCCCGCGACGTTGGCCGAGGGTGCCAGCACCAAGTTCACGATCAAGGGCACGGCCAAGGTGCACGGGGTCACGCACGACGTGACCTGGGACGCCACCGGGACGTTGCACGCGGACGGTCTGGACGTGACCGCGACGACGCCGATCAAGCTCACCGACTTCGGCATCGAGCACGTCTCGATCCAAGGGCTGGTGTCGGCGTCCAACGACGCGGTGATGACCCTGAAGATCCACGCCGTCGACCCGGCGAAGGTCGCCATCCCCAAGACCCTCAGCGGCCCGGTGCAGAAGGCCTCGGGTCCCGGCCCGTCCTTCTCGAAGGTCGTCATGCCGATCCTCGAGGACCACTGCTCGTCGTGCCACCAGCCGGGCAAGGTCGGCGCGATCCACTGGCAGATGAAGACGGCCGGGGATGCCGCCAAGGTCGCCGAGGGCGTCGAGACCGTCACCGAGGCGCGTTACATGCCGCCGTGGCCGGCCACGAAGAAGGGTGTGCCGTTGGCGCATCCCAACATCCTCACCAAGGACCAGATCGCGTCGATCAGCGACTGGGCAAAGGCCGGCGGCAAGCTCGACGTCCCCGCATCGACGGTGCTCAAGCCGGGCAAGACCGTCCAGGCGACCATGCCCCGCGTCGACAAGAGGCTGCTCATCCCGGCGCCCTACACCGGTCAGGACGACGAGGAGAACGACTACCGCTGCTTCGTGCTCGACCCCAAGATCACCCAGCCCACCTTCCTCACCGGCTACGGGTTCGTGGCCGACCAGGTCGAGGAGCTGCACCACGCCCAGGTGTTCCTCATCTCCGCTGACCAGAAGCGGCACGCCGGCAAGATGTCGGGCAAGGACGGCAAACCGGGTTGGCAGTGCTTCGGCGGGGTCACCGTGCCGGGCAAGCAGCCCACCGAGGGCTTCTCGGACCGTCGTGACGCCGGCTTTGCCGGGCAGAACGACCTCATCGCGGGTTGGGTGCCCGGGCAGAACCCGGCGAAGTACCCGGAGAACGCGGGGGTGTTGATGGAGCCCGGCGACGCGATCGTGCTCCAGATCCACTACCACCACGAGGGCGCGGCCACCCCGGACCGTTCCGGGTTGACCCTGCAGCTCGACCCGGCCAAGACCCACCCGAACATCAAGAAGGTGCGCGTCGTCAACCCGCTCGCACCCGTTGAGATCCCGTGCGCACCAGGTGTGAAAGCAAAGCTGTGCGACCGGACCGCGGCGATCAAGGACGACCTCCGCCTCTACGGGGAGAGCAACGAGGCCGCTCTCCTGGCCCTCTGCGGGCAGACTCCGAAGAAGATGACCGCCAACTTCGACGGCCAGGTGGCGAGCTCGACCTGCACCGGCAAGGTGCCCGAGTCCGGCACGATCTTCTCGGTGCTGGGCCACATGCACACGCTCGGCAAGACGTTCCGGTTGACGCTCAACAAGGGCACACCCCAACAGAAGATCCTCCTGGACATCCCCGTGTGGAACTTCGACTGGCAGCTCAACTACGAACTGGTCACACCGCTGCACGTCAACGCCGGCGACCCGGTCACGATGACGTGCACCTGGGACCGGGCGAAGGACCCGAACCGGCCACCGAAGTACATCGTGTTCGCCGAGGGCACCGAGGACGAGATGTGCTTCGGCACGTACGCGCTCATCCCCGACGACCAGTCCGGGCCGACCTGATCCGAGCCGGGCGTGCCGCGGGGCGGTTCCACCGCTCCCGCGGCACGACCCTTGCGTCGCCGAGGTGGGAGGACCGCTGAGGGGCGCGGGGGTTGACAGGCGTGGCATAGTAGGGAGCGATGAACGCCCTGACACGCGACCTCCTCGTAGCCACCTGACGCACGCCAGCTCTCTCCCCGCGTGCGTCTGCGACCTCCCACAACGGGAGGTCGTTCTGGTTTTCCGGCCCGGTTCGCCTAGCGTCGCTTCTCGGCCGGTCGCCGACCACGACGCTGTCCCAACCGACCGACCACACCCATTCCCGAAGGATCCAAGATGAAGCTCAACGGTGGCCAGGCCCTGATCCGCAGCCTCGAGGCAGAAGGCGTCGAAGTCGTCTTCGGCCTGCCCGGTGGCGCGATCCTCCCCGTGTACGACCCGTTGCTCGACTCGCCGCTGCGCCACATCCTGGTGCGCCACGAGCAGGGCGCGGGGCACATGGCCGAAGGCTACGCCCAGGTCACCGGTCGTCCCGGGGTGGCCATGGTGACCAGTGGTCCCGGCGCCACCAACATCGTCACGCCGCTGGCTGACGCCTACATGGACTCGGTGCCCATGGTGTGCATCACCGGGCAGGTGGCGTCGCCGTCGATCGGGACCGACGCCTTCCAGGAGGCCGACGTCACGGGCATCACCCAGGCCGTCACCAAGCACAACTTCCTGGTCCAGTCCGCGCAGGACATCCCCATGATCGTGCGCGAAGCGTTCCGCATCGCCACGACCGGTCGGCCCGGACCGGTGCTCATCGACCTCCCCAAGGACCTCGTCGACGGAAACAACCCGGCCTCCGCGATGGAGTGGCAGTGGCCCAGCGACGCCGAGGTCTCGGCCGAGCTGCCCGGCTACAAGCCCACCACCAAGGGTCACCCCCTCAAGATCCGCGAGGCGGCCGAGCTGATCCAGTCGGCCCGTCGACCGGTCATCTACGCGGGTGGCGGCATCCTCAAGGCGCACGCCGCCGAGGCCCTGCGCGACCTCGCCGAGCTGACCGGCATCCCGGTCGTCACGACGCTCATGGCCCGGGGCGCCTTCCCGGACTCGCACCCGCTCGCGCTGGGCATGCCCGGCATGCACGGCAACTACACCGCGGTCATGTCACTGCAGCGGTCCGACGTGCTCATCGCGCTGGGTAGCCGATTCGACGACCGGGTGACCGGCAAGGTCTCGGGCTTCGCGCCGGACGCCAAGGTGATCCACGTCGACATCGACCCGGCGGAGCTCGGCAAGGTCCGTGCGCCCGACGTGCCCATCGTCGGCGACTGCGACCAGGTGATCACCGAGATCGCCCGCGCCGTCCGCGACCTGGACGAGCACGGCACGGTCGCGCCCGATCGCAGCTCGTGGAAGTCGACGATCAGCGGTTGGCAGGAGCAGTACCCGTTGGCCTACGAGCCCCACGTCGAAGGCGACGCGCTCAAGCCCCAGATGGTGCTCGAGCACCTGCGCGACTCGGCGACCGACGACACGATCCTCGTCTCGGGCGTCGGCCAGCACCAGATGTGGTGCAGCCAGTACTGGCGTTTCGAGGAGCCCTACACCTGGGTGAACTCGGGTGGGCTCGGCACCATGGGCTTCGCGGTGCCCGCCGCGATCGGCGCCAAGGTGGGCCGACCCGATCGCACGGTCTGGGCGGTCGACGGCGACGGCTGCTTCCAGATGACCGCCCAGGAGCTGGTGACCGCCGCGACCGAGCGGATCCCGGTCAAGATCGCGATCCTCAACAACGGCTACCTCGGCATGGTCCGCCAGTGGCAGGAGATGTTCTACGAGGAGCGCTACTCCGAGGTCTACCTCTCGCTCGACCTGCCGGACTACGTCAAGTGGGCGGAGGCGATGGGCTGCATCGGCATCCGCGTCGAGTCACCCGAAGAGGTGCAGCCCGCCATCGACAAGGCCAACGACATCGACGATCGTCCGGTCGTCGTCGAGTTCCGCACCGACGACCGCGAGAAGGTGTATCCGATGGTGCCCACCGGTCGTTCCAACGACGAGATCGAAGTCCCGCCGTTCCAACGCGGCGGAGGCGACCGATGACCGCTCGAAGCCTGCACACGCTCTCGGTGCTCGTCGAGAACCGATCCGGCGTGCTCGCGCGCGTCGCGGGGTTGTTCTCGCGCCGCGGCTACAACATCGAGTCGCTCGCCGTGGCGCCGACCGACGACGAGCGCTTCAGCCGCATCACCGTCGTCGTGGACGTCGAGCTGACGCCCATCGAGCAGATGGTGAAGCAGCTCAACAAGCTGATCAACGTCATCAAGATCACCGAGTTGGACCCCCGCTCCGCGGTCGAGCGCGAGCTCATGATGGTCACGCTCGCGGTCGACCGCGACCGCCGCAACGAGGTCATCGAGCTGGTGCAGATCTTCGACGGCCGCATCCTCGCGGTCGGCGCACGGAGCCCTGACCGTGTCGATCGAGGGGGCACCTGACAAGATCGACGACTTCGAAGAGCTCCTGCGCCCGTTCGGCATCTCCGACCTGCAGCGCACCGGGCGCATCGCACTGCCCAAGCTCGACCGCTCCGTCGGCCGGGCCAAGAACCTCTCATCCACCGCAAAAGGGAAGGCCTCCTAGCCATGGCAACCGTGTACTACGAGAAAGACGCCGACCGGTCGTTGATCGCCGACCGCAAGGTCGCGATCCTCGGCTACGGCTCGCAGGGCCACGCCCACGCGCTGAACCTGCACGAGTCGGGCATCGACGTGCGGGTCGGCCTGCGTGAGGGCTCGTCGTCGGTCGCCAAGGCGACCGAGGCGGGTCTGCGCGTGCTGAGCATCGCGGAAGCCTCGGCCGAAGCCGACCTGATCATGATCCTGCTGCCCGACACCGAGCAGCAGGCGGTGTTCGAGGCCGACATCAAGCCCAACCTGAACCCGGGGGATGCGATCTTCTTCGCGCACGGCTTCAACGTGCGCTTCGGCTACGTGGTCGCGCCCGAGGGCATCGACGTGGCGATGGTCGCCCCCAAGGGCCCCGGCCACCTGGTGCGCCGCACCTACACCGAAGGTGGGGGCGTGCCGTGCCTCATCGCGGTGGCCCAGGACGCCACCGGCAACGCGCACGACCTCGCGCTCGCCTACGCGGACGGCATCGGCGGCACGCGTGCCGGCGTGCTCGAGACGACCTTCGAGGAAGAGACCGAGACCGACCTCTTCGGCGAGCAGGTGGTGCTCTGCGGTGGGCTGAGCGCGCTGGTGCAGGCCGGCTTCGAGACGTTGGTCGGCGCGGGCTACCAGCCCGAGTCGGCGTACTTCGAGTGCCTGCACGAGCTGAAGCTCATCGTCGACCTCATGTACGAGCAGGGCATCAGCGGCATGCGCTACTCGATCTCGACCACCGCCGAGTACGGCGACCTGACCCGTGGGCCACGCATCATCAACGACGCCGTGCGCGCCGAGATGAAGAAGGTCCTGGGCGAGATCCAGTCCGGCGAGTTCGCCAAGGAGTTCATGGGTGAGGTGCACGGCGGCGGCGCGCACTTCGAGGAGCTGCGCGAGGCAGGCAAGGCGCACCAGGTCGAACAGGTCGGCGCTCGGCTGCGCGCCATGATGCCCTGGATCTCTGCCGGCAAGGTGCGCGTCGAAGACGCCTCGGGCGGCGACTGAGTCGTATTGCTTGGCACCTGCTCCGCAGGTGCCGGCTTCGCCATCTGGGTGTCATCGGTGGTGCTGCTCCGCCTGGCGGCTACGCAGCGAAGATTTCGTGGGGTCGGGAATAGATGATGTGTCAACCAGGTTGGACGGTGTGTAGTTGATACATCACTCACCTCACACCTTGGAGTGTCCACCATGTCGGTTCAGACCAGCACCACACAGCACCTCGACCCGTCCCTCACCGGGGACTACACCCTCGACCCCGCACACTCCCGACTCGGGTTCGTGGCACGCCACGCCATGGTCACCAAGGTCCGGGGCGCGTTCAACGAGGTTGCCGGCTCGGGCCACTTCGACGCCGTCGACCCCTCGTCGTCCTCGCTGTCGGTCACGATCCAGGTGGCCAGCGTCGACACGCGCAACGCCGACCGCGACAACCACCTGCGCACGAACGACTTCTTCGACGCGCCCACCTATCCCGAGATCACCTTCACCTCCACCGAGGTGAACGTGCTCGACGACGAGCACTACGCCGTGACCGGCGACCTCACGATCAAGGACGTGACCAAGCCGGTGACCATCGACTTCGAGCTCAGCGGACCGGTCCAGGACCCATGGGGCAACACCCGCATCGGCCTCGAGGGCAGCACGGTCGTGAACCGCAAGGACTGGGGCGTCAACTTCAACGCGCCGCTCGAGACCGGCGGTGTCCTGATCGGCGAGAAGGTCACCCTGGAGCTCGAGGTCTCGGCCACCAAGGCCGTCTGACCCTCCGGGGCAACCTGCCGGTCGATGCCCGTTCCGTTACCCTTCGGCGGGCGTGGGGGGAACCTCCACGCCCGCCGGGGTAGGGATCCGGCGACCGGCCGCCCACGGAGAGGAAGGACCCAGGTGACCCAGGACCCGTCCGACCTTGGACCTGAGCAGCAACCGCGCTGGCTCGACGACACCGAGCAGGCGGCGTGGCGCGGCTTCCTGCGTGCGCACCTGCTCGTGCAGGATCGGCTCCGGCGACAGCTCCAACGCGACACCGACTTGTCGATCGCCGACTACGAGGTGCTCGTCAACCTCTCGGAGGCCCCGGACGGGTCGCTTCGTTCCTTCCAACTCGGCGCGGCGATGCAGTGGGAGGCGAGCCGGCTCTCCCACCAACTGCGACGCATGGAGCAGCGCGGCCTCGTCCAGCGGCGGTCGTGCGGCGGCGATCGGCGTGGCGTCGACGTGGCGCTCACCGAACGTGGACGCGAGGCGATCCGGCAGGCTGCGCCCCTTCACGTCGCAGAGGTGCGTGAGGTGTTCATCGACGCACTCGACCGTGCCCAGCTCGAGTCGCTGATCAGCGTCGCATCGACCGTCGAGAAGCGGCACGCGGACCTGCCGACGGTGGGGTGCCCGGACGGGCCGGAGGACCTCCCGTGCCCGACGTGAGTCGACCACCCCTGGGCGTCGCCGCGGCGCAGGACTGGCTCGATCGGGGCCAGTTCGTCGACACGCGGTTCGGGAAGGTGTTCGTCGTCGACCTACCAGGGTCGAGCGGAGCCGACGACGTGCTCGAACCGGTCGTCGTGCTGCACGGGTTCCCGACGAGCTCGTTCGACTGGCGCCTGGTGCTCGACGACCTCGCCGTCGGCGGCCGCCGGGTGGTGCTGTTCGACTTCATCGGCTTCGGGCTCTCCGACAAGCCCGATCGTCGCTACGGCATCGACCTGCACGCCGACACCGCCGTGGCGGTGCTCGAGGCCCTGCAGATCGAACGCTGCGCCCTGGTCACCCACGACATGGGCGACACCGTGGGGGGCGAGCTGTTGGCGCGGACGCTGCCATCCGGCGCCGTCCCCGGCGACCCCGCCTGGGAGTCGGCCGGCGACGACGTCGTCACCTCGGGCACGGGACCGCCGGAGCCGCTCGCGCTCGACGTCACCCGCCGGGTCATCGCGAACGGGTCGATCTACCTCGACCTGGCTTCGCTCACCGAGGGGCAGCAACGGCTCTGGTCGCTCGCGGACGAGAAGCTCGACGAGTCGCTGGGCGCGCTCGTCGGCGGGTCGGGGATGGGGCGCGGCCTGGCCCAGGTGTTCCACCCCGACCACCAGCCCGACGCAGATGAGCTGGAGGCACTCGTCGAGCTCGTGTCGCTGCAGGACGGACACCTCCTCATGCCTCGGCTCATCCGCTACCTCGACGATCGGCGTCGTGCGGAGGCTCGCTACACCGGCGCGATCGAGGTGCACCCCGCACCGCTCTCGATCGTCTGGGCACAGCAGGATCCGGTGGCGGTGGCCGAGATGGGCGAGCAGCTCCAGGAGCGCCGACCGGACGCCCGGCTGACGCGCCTCGACGGCGTCGGTCACTACCCCATGCTGGAGGACCCGTCGCGCTTCGGCGCAGCGGTGCGCGCCGCACTCGCGCCCTGAGGCGCGTAGAAATCTGACCTTTGCAGTCAGGATTGGGGCGTGTAGCGTCCCGCCCATGACGAATGACAACTGGGGTTTCGAGACCAAGCAGATCCACGCCGGTGCCCAGCCGGATCCGACCACGGGCGCGACCGCCACGCCGATCTACCAGACGACGTCGTACCAGTTCCGCGACACCGAGCACGCCGCGAACCTGTTCGCGCTCGCCGAGATCGGCAACATCTACACGCGCATCATGAACCCGACCCAGGGGGTCGTCGAGGCACGGGTCGCCGCACTCGAGGGCGCGCCCGACACCGCGGTGGGCCTCCCCGGTGCGCTCGAGGTCTCCTCCGGCCAGGCCGCGACGACCTTCGCCATCCTCAACCTCGCAGGCGCCGGCGACCACGTCGTGGCCTCGGCCTCCCTCTACGGCGGCACGTTCAACCTCTTCCAGCACACCCTGCCCAAGCTCGGCATCGACTTCGACTTCGTCACCGACCCCGACGACCTCGACGCCTGGCGGGCGGCGGCCAAGCCCAACACCAAGGCGTTCTTCGGGGAGACCATCGGCAACCCCAAGAACGACGTCCTCGACGTGCGCGGCGTGGCCGACGTGGCCCACGACGTCGGCGTGCCGCTCATCGTGGACAACACGCTCGCCACCCCCTGGCTGCTCCGCCCGCTCGAGCACGGCGCCGACATCATCGTCCACTCGACGACCAAGTTCCTGTCGGGTCACGCCACCACGATCGGGGGCATGCTGGTGGACGGCGGCACCTTCGACTTCTCACAGAACGATCGCTTCCCCGGCATGATCGAGCCGGACGAGAGCTACCACGGCCTCGCGTACTGGCCGGCGCTGGGCCCGGGCTCGTACATCATCAAGGCGCGCGTGCAGCTGCTGCGCGACCTCGGCTCGGCGATCTCGCCGTTCAACGCGTTCCTCACCCTCCAGGGCATCGAGACGCTCAGCTACCGGGTCGAGCGGCACAACGCGAACGGGGCGAAGATCGCCGCGTTCCTGGCGCAGCACCCTCAGGTCACCCACGTCAACTACGCCGGCCTGCCCGACTCGCCCTGGCACGACCGGGCGAACGAGCTGTTCGGCGGTCGGGGCTACGGGTCGCTGCCGTCGTTCGTCATCGACGGCGGCATCGAGGCCGGCAAGAAGTTCATCAACGCCCTCGAGCTGCACTCCCACGTCGCCAACATGGGCGACGTCCGCAGCCTCGCGATCCACCCGGCCTCGACGACCCACTCCCAGATGTCCGAGGAGGAGCTGCTCCGCATCGGCATCGAGCCCGGTCTCGTGCGTCTCTCGGTCGGTCTCGAGACCGCCGACGACCTCATCGCCGACCTCGAGCAGGCCTTCGCCGCCGCCAAGTAGCCCCGCCCCGCCCCGCCCCGCCCCGCCCCGCCCCGCCCCGCCCCGCCCCGCCCCGCCCCTCCAAAGCGAATGTCGGGAGCTTGGTCGCCGATATGGCGACCAGTTCTGCTGCATCCAGCAAGCGCGCCCGCCGGGCGTCAGCGGGACAGGCGGTAGACGTACGTGCCCATGCGCTTGGACGACGTGTCGGTGCGCGAACCGTCGAGCGACCCCGTGTAGTCGTAGAGGTCCCGGTGCACGACGACGATGTGCCGGGCCGCGTCGGGGCCGAAGTAGCTGCGGATCAGCTTGTCGATCCCGGGGTCGCGACCGTTCACGTCGCCACCGTGGTTCGCGACCCAGCGGATCCGGCGGGCGTTCAGGAACTCATCCACCCGGCCGGCCTGCGCGGCGTCGTAGTACGCCTTGGAGTTGACGACCCCGTCGAGGTTCACGACCTCGCGGTTCGAGAAGTAGCCGATGACGCCGGCATCCCAGGAAGCCACGCGGGCAGATGCGGGAAGGTTGCGGTCGATCCAACGCCCGGTCGCGGCGTCGTGCACCATGAGCGCCCGCGCCCCGGGGTCGGCGTAGCTGCCGATCGACCACACGAGCGCCACCACGAAGGGAACAGCCAGGATCGCCACCGGGAGCCGGGCGCTGAGCGGGAACGGGGCGCCGACGGCCGACTTGGCCCGCGCGTCCGCGATCGCCCCCTCGGCGAGGTCGGCGGCGAACAACAGCGCGACCCATGAGCCCTCGAGCGCCAGGGGTGCGAAGTACCAGAGGTACGGCACCGATTGCAGGGTGCTGTAGTACCCGACGAGGCCGACGCAGAACGCGGCGTACCAACTGGTGTCGGACAGGAACCGGCGGGCGCGGCGTGCCTTCGAGCCGGCGCGGACCGGTCGGCGGGCGATCACGAGCACGGCGCACGCCACGGCCGCCCACACGAGCGCGAGCGCCACGCGTGCCGGAGTCAGGGGAAGCCGCTTCACGGTTCCCGAGATCTGCAGTGGTGTGTCGAACCAGAACTGGTTGGCGACGAGGTAGGCGCCGATGACCACGGCCGGGATCGCGAGCAGCTCGGCGGTGCGCACCGCGCGACGGGCGAGGGGCACGGGTGCGCGGTGGGTACCGCCGTCGAGCAGGCACGAGGCGCCGACGGCGGCGATCAGGATCACGGCGTCGGTGCGGCTCAGGAAGGCGATCGCGAGCAGCACTCCGCCCAGCAGTCGCTGCCGGCTGCTGGCGCGGCTCACGAAGCGGCCGCGGAAGCGGATCGCCCACCAGCACAGCAGCGCGCCGACCGGCACGACCAGACCCGACTCGAGCCCGTTCACGACCATCTTGAACACGAATGGGTTGGCCGCCAGCGCGACCAGCACGACCACCATCGCCCATTCGCACCAACGTCTTGCGGCGCGGTCCTCGCCGAGGGCCGGCCAGCCGTCGACGGCGTCGGACACGTGGTCGATCACCAGCCACCAGGCGCCGAGCCACAGCGCCAGCTGGGTCACGAGCAGGGTCCGCACCGCGGCGGTCCCGTCGAGCCCCAGGGCGTAGGGGACGATCGAGACGAGCTGCCACAGCGGGTGGTAGCCGTTGGTGCGGTCGAGCAGGTCGAACGTCGACGCGTGGCCGTGCGCCCAGTTCCGCCCGATGGTGAAGTAGTAGTACGCGTCGTCGAAGCTCGCCGCGTAGGGCGCCGCCGACCAGACGACGAGCACGACCAGCCAACCGAGGCCGACGACGGCCAACGCCACGAGGAGCTTGCGCCGCAGGATCATGCGACGATTTCCGGCGGCGAGGTCACCGCTGCATCATCGCGGATGCAGCCGCGCCATCAGGGCACGGGTCAGCCCAGGGCGGCGACGACGTGGTCGATGCAACCGGTGAGTGCCGCGATGTCGTCCGGCTCGATGGCCGGGAACATCGCGACGCGGAGCTGGTTGCGTCCGAGCTTGCGGTACGCCTCGGTGTCGACGATGCCGTTGGCGCGGAGGACCTTCGAGACCTGCGCGGCGTCGATCGCGTCGTCGAGGTCGATCGTGGCCACGACGTGGCTGCGCTTGTCGGGGTCGGCCACGTAGGGGGTCGCGAACTCGGACTTCTCGGCCCAGCCGTACATCGTGTCCGCCGAGCGGTCGCAACGGCCGGCCGCGAACTCGAGCCCGCCGTTGTTGTTGATCCACTCGAGCTGGCTGACCGCGAGGTGGATCGTGGCGAGCGCCGGCGTGTTGTACGTCTGGTCCTTGCGGGAGTTGTCGAGGGCGGTCGACAGGTCGATCGAGGTGGGGATCCAGCGTCCGGAGGCCTTGATGCGCTCGATGCGCTCGATCGCGGCGGGGGAGCACGCCGCCAACCACAGGCCGCCGTCAGAGGCGAGGCACTTCTGGGGAGCGAAGTAGTACACGTCGAACTGGTTGGGGTCGACCCGCAGGCCGCCGGCGCCTGAGGTGGCGTCGACCGCCACCAGGCCGGTCGCGCCGTCGGGGCGGGTGATGGGCATGGCCACACCGGTGGAGGTCTCGTTGTGGGTCAGCGCGTAGAGGTCGATCTCGGGATTGGCGACGGGCAGCGGGTGGGTGCCGGTCTCGCTGCTGATGATCTCGGGATCGCCGAGGAACGGGGCCGCCGCCGCGGCCTTGGCGAACTTGGAGGAGAACTCGCCGAAGCTGAGGTGCTGGCTGCGCTGGTCGATCAGCCCGAAGGTGGCGGCGTCCCAGAACACGGTCGTCCCACCGTTGCCCAGGAGCACCTCGTAGCCGTCGGGGAGCGCGAACAGCTCGGCGATGGCGTTGCGCAGTCGCGACACCATGAACTTGACGGTGGGCTGACGGTGGCTGGTGCCCAGGTAGTCGGGCGCCTCGGCGGCGAGCGCTGCTACGGCCTCGGCTCGGACCTTGGAGGGGCCGCACCCGAAGCGGCCGTCGGAGGGGAGCAGATCGGCCGGGATCGTGATGGCGGGTGTGGAATCGGCTTCAGGTGGGGGAGTCATCGTCTGCCACTATGGCAGCGGTCCCCCGAGGAGTGAAACCCGAATGCCCGAGTCCCGAATCTCCGCCCGCGTCGCTGCCATCGCCGAGTCGGCCACCTTGGCCGTCACCGCCAAGGCGAAGGCGCTCAAGGCGGCTGGGGAGCCGGTCATCGGCTTCGGCGCCGGCGAACCGGACTTCGCAACGCCCTCCCACATCGTGGACGCAGCCGTCGCGGCCTGCACCGACCCGAAGAACCATCGCTACACACCGGCAGCCGGCCTGCCGGAGCTGCGCGAGGCGGTCGCCGCGAAGACGTTGCGTGACTCGGGCTACCAGGTGGAGCCGAGCCAGGTGCTGATCACCAACGGCGGCAAGCACGCCATCACCGACGTCTGCAACACGCTGATCGACCCGGGTGACGAGGTCCTGCTCCCCGCGCCCTACTGGACGACCTACCCGGAGCCGATCCGGTTCGCCGGCGGCGTCGTGGTCGAGCTGCCGACCACGACCGAGAGCGGGTTCAAGGTCACTGTGGAGCAGCTCGAGGCGGCCCGCACCCCGCGCACCAAGATCCTCGTGTTCGTCTCGCCGTCGAACCCCACCGGCGTCGTCTACACGCCCGCCGAGGTGGTGGCGATCGGCCGTTGGGCCGCCGACCACGGCATCTGGGTCGTCACCGACGAGATCTACGAGCACCTCACCTACGGCGACCACGAGTTCACTTCGATCGCCACCGCGGTGCCCGAGCTCGGTGACAAGGTCGTCATCGTCAACGGTGTGGCCAAGACCTACGCCATGACGGGTTGGCGGGTCGGCTGGGTGGCCGGTCCGGCCGATGTCGTGAAGGCGGCCGCCAACCTGCAGTCGCACCAGACCTCCAACGTGGCGAACGTGTCCCAGCGCGCCGCGCTCGCCGCGGTGTCCGGACCGCTCGACGCAGTCGTCGACATGCGGGCCGCGTTCGCCCGGCGCGGCGCCAAGATGGTCGAGCTGCTCCGCGGCATCGAGGGCGTCGAGGTGCTCGACCCCCAGGGTGCCTTCTACGCCTTCCCGTCCTTCGAGGGCGTGCTGGGGCGCACCATCGCGGGCCGCACCGTCACCAGCACGCTGGAGCTGGCCACGATCGTCCTCGAAGAGGCCAAGGTCGCGATCGTGCCGGGTGAGGCCTTCTCGGCGCCCGGCTACGCGCGCCTCTCGTTCGCACTGGGAGACGACGACCTCGTCGAAGGCATCGGTCGCATCGCCGACCTGCTCGCCAAGGGCTGACCGCCACCGACGTGGGCACGCTGATCGGTTCCGAGGAGCACGAGGTCGGCTTCGATGTCCACGACGGCACGTTGTGGGCGGGCGCCGACGACCTCGCCGCCGCGACCGGCTGGGTGCTCAAGCCGGAAGGACTCTGCCGTGGCGACGTGTGCGTGCCGGTGCGCGGGCGCGGCGCGCTGCTCGACGAAGCCGGCCGGGTGTCGCTCGACGGCTTCGCGCGCGCGGTTGGCAAGGTCTCAGCCGTCGACGTCGACCAGCAGGTGGTCGTGCTCGGCGACGGCGCCGCGGCGCGGCGCGACGCCCTCGAGTCGTTGGAGGCGCCCGACATCGAGCTGCCGGGCGTCGACGGCCGAACGCACCACCTGTCGGAGTGGAGCGGCCGCAAGCGGGCGGTCGCAGCCTGGGCGAGCTGGTGTGGGTGCCGGTACGAGCTGGGCTCGTGGCAGGCCCTGCACGACGAGCTCGCGCCGCTGGGTTTCACCTTGGTGAGTGTTTCGATGGACGACGACGTCGAGGCGGCCCGGCCGTGGGTCGAGGCGGCCTCGCCGGCGCCCGACTACCCGGTGCTCGTCGACCCCGACCACCGGATCGCCGAGGCCTACGGGATCGTCAACGTGCCGAGCGTGGTCTGGATCGATGAGCACGACCGCGTGGTTCGACCTCCAGTGATCGCACCGGGCGACGACCAGTTCGTCGACTTCACCCTGATCGACAGCAAGGTCCACCACGACCAGCTCCGGAGTTGGGTGCGGGACGATCGGCTGCCCTTCGACGACGAGGAGGACATCCGGGAGCAGGTCGACCCGCCCACCGAGGAGCTCCAGCAGGCCCGCGTCGAACGCCGCCTGGCTGCCTGGCTGCACCGCCACGGCCACGACGACCGGGCGGCTGCGCACTTCCAGCGAGCCGTCGACCTGGCCCCACTGGACTTCACGATCGTACGGGGGTCGATGCCCTTGCAGGGCGAGGACCCCTTCGGCGAGCCGTTCTTCGCGTTCTGGGAGCGCTGGCAGGACGCCGGCCGCCCCGGCTACGGCTCGGCGGAGTAGTCCCGGACCCGCAGCGCGGCGCGCGGCGCGCAGCGTCGCCGGATAGCCGTCAGAGCTGGTCGCTCAGCGACCGGTGAACGAGGGTGCCTGCTCGGCGCGCAGCTCGATCCAGGTGGCGCGTCCGATCGCGACCACCGAGCCGTCGCCGTCCCAGACCGCCGACCCGCCCAAGACCTTGCGGCCGTCCTGGCCGATCAGCCAACCGCCGACGACGAGCGGCTCATCGACGGTCGGCCGACGTCGGACCTCGGCCGCGAGACGACCCAGCACGACGGGCGTGCCCATGCCCCTGGCCAGCCAGTAGCCGAAGCAGCTCGGGCAGTCCAGCGCCGACCACAGGAACTCGAAGCGGATGCGGCCCGACGCGTCGGCGAGGGAGGGGTAGGGCTTCCAGGGCCAGGCGGCGATCTCGGGGTGGCCCGGCAGCGGCGCCGGGAAGATCCGCAGCCCGGCGCCCACGGCGCGATCCGGGCCGCAGACGTAGCAGTTCCCGAAGGGGTGGATGTGGGCGTAGGTGTCGAGGTCGAAGTGCGACGCGGCGTCGCGAGCCTGCGACGGGGTGATCGGCTCGGGGCAGGTCACGTCCAGCACGGTCGATCGCGCCTCGGCGACGAGCGCATCGCCGTCCAGCAGCCCGACGCCATCCGGTGACCGATCGACGCGCAGCGGCCGTTCGAGCGGCGGTGGCAGCCGCAACGTCACCTCGATCGCTTCGCCGTCCACCTCATCCGGATCGGTCGCGAACTGGGCGGCGGCCACGCCACAGACGTACCCGCCGTTGCCCGAGTCCGGAGGTCCCGAGAAGGTCTGGGCGATGGTGACGTGGTCGGCCAACGCAGCGGGCTCCTCGGTGCGGCGATCGGGTCGGTTCGCCGCGCACTGTAGCGATGTGCGGTGCCGTTCGGGACGCAACGAGTCGACGGCGTGCCAGTCTGGGCCGCATGACCGCTGCCTCGAGGACGCGCATCTGGCCCTCGCCCATCACGGCGTCGCTACTGGTCGCCGGTGCGGCGACACCCGGCGAGATCCGCGCCGATGGCGACGACATCTGGTGGAGTGAGACCCGACCCGAAGAAGGAGGGCGCATCCAGCTCGTGCGTCGCATGCCCGACGGCGTTCGCACCGACGTGCTGCCCGAGGGGTGCTCGGCGCGCACCCGGGCGCACGAGTACGGCGGCGGCGCGTGGGCGGTCGACGGCGGATGCCTCGTGTTCGTCGACTTCGACGACCAACGGGTGAAGTGGCTGGAGATCGGGTCGACCGAACAGCGGCTGGTGCCGTTGTCGCCAGAGCCCGCGTCGAAGCAGGCGCTGCGCTACGCCGACCTCGCCGTCGACCGCGCCGGCGGCCAGGTGCTGGCGGTGCGCGAACAGCACCTCGAGGGCGGCGACGTCGTCAACGACCTGGTCGCGTTGCCGCTCGACGGTTCAGCCGCCGATGGTGGACTGGGCGTCTCGGTGGTCGCCGAGGGCGCCGACTTCTACGCGTCGCCGACGTCTTCCCCCAATCGACGACACGTGGCGTTCGTCCGCTGGAACCTGCCGGACATGCCCTGGGACGCCACCGAGCTGGTGGTGCTCGAGCGCGGGAGCAGGCACGAGGTCGTCGTCGCCGGGGGAGACCAGGAGTCGGTGGTCGCCCCCCAGTGGCTCCCCGACGGGTCGCTCATGTTCTCGTCCGACCGGACCGGCTGGTGGAACCCGTACCGCTGGGACCCCCGTTCTGGCGCGGTGCGCGCGCTCGCTCCCGTCGACGGCGAGATCGGCGGGGGGCTGTGGGTGTTCGGCCTGCGCTACCTGGCGTGGATGGCCGACGGCCGCTGCTGCTGCTCGCTCACCTCTGGCGGGTTCGACCGGCTCGCCCTGGCGACGGGCGACGGCTCGCCGCCGACGGTCCTCGACACGCCGTTCACCCACATCTCGCAGGTCGTCGCGGGCCCGGACGACACGGTCCTGGTCGTCGCCGGCACCCCGGTCGACGAGAGCGCGCCGTACCGGGTGTCGATCGACGGCGCCGCAGACGGCGCGGTGCACGTCGAGCGGCTCCGTCCCGCGCGTGACCTGGGGCTCGGCGCAGATGCGACCCGGTGGTTCTCGATTCCCGAGGCCGTCGAGGTGGCGACCACCGATGACGCCACCACCCACGCCCTCGTCTTCCCGCCCACCAACCCGGAGGTCGACGCCGCCGAGGCCGACACGCTCCCGCCGCTGCTGGTGCTGACCCACGGTGGCCCCACGTCCGCCGCACGAGCGCAGCTGAACCTCACGATCCAGTTCTGGACAAGCCGCGGCTTCTGCGTCGCCGACGTCAACTACCGCGGCTCGACCGGCTACGGCCGCACCTACCGGGACGCGCTCAAGGGACGGTGGGGCATCGCGGATGTGGAGGACTGCGTCGCCGTCGCCCGCCAGCTCGCGGCCGACGGTGTGGTCGACCCCGGGCGTCTGGCGATCCGGGGCGGAAGCGCCGGCGGCTTCACCACGCTGGCGGCCCTCACCTTCCACGACACGTTCACCGCCGGCGCCAGCTCGTACGGCATCGCGGACCTCGAGGTGCTCGCGACCGACACCCACAAGTTCGAGGCCCGCTACCTGGACTCGTTGGTGGGCCCGTGGCCCGCAGACGCGGCGACCTATCAGGACCGATCACCGATCCACCACCTCGGACAGCTGTCGTGCCCGGTGGCGGTGTTCCAGGGCGCACTCGACGAGGTCGTCCCTCCCAGCCAGGCGACCATGGTCGTCGAGGCGATGCAGCGCAACGGCCTGCCGTACGCCGCGGTGACCTTCGACGACGAGGGGCATGGGTTCCGCCGGGCCGAGAACATCGTGCGGGCGCTCGAAGGCGAGCTCTGGTTCTTCAGCCGTGCGTTCGACCTGGCGCTCGACGAGGACATCGAGCCGCTGCCGGGCCAGGGCCTGGCAGACTCCTGACTCCGGGCCTTCACCGGAGGTCGTACCGCAAAGGGGATCGCACGATGGACTTCGGGATCATGTTCGCCAACACCGGGCCGTTCGCCACGCCGGAGGGCGCGATCGCCATGGGGCGCGGCGCGCAGGACGCCGGCTTCGAGTCGGTCTGGACGGTGGAGCACGTCGTCGTGCCCGCCGGGTACGAGTCGGAGTACCCCTACAGCCGAAGCGGTCGGATGCCCGGCGACGACTCCACCGACATCCCCGACCCGCTCATCTGGCTGACGTGGGTGGCCGCGCACACCACCACGCTCAACCTCGGCACCGGCATCCTCATCCTCCCGCAGCGCAACCCGCTGGTGCTCGCCAAGGAGTGCGCCACGCTCGACGTGCTCTCCGGTGGTCGACTGCGCCTCGGCGTCGGCGTGGGCTGGCTCGAGGAGGAGTTCGACGCGCTGGGTGTCCCGTTCGAGGGACGCGGCAAGCGCACCGAGGAGTACATCGGTGCCCTGCGCGCACTGTGGGACGACGACCAGGCGACGTACGACGGCGAGATGGTGCGGTTCACCGACTGCATCTCACGGCCGCAGCCCGTCGCCGGCCGGGTGCCGGTCATCATCGGTGGTCACAGCGACATCTCGGCCCGTCGGGCTGGTCAGATCGGCGACGGGTTCTTCCCCGGCAAGGGCGATGACGCCCGGTTGCGCGAGCTGATCACGATCATGCGCGAGGCCGCCGAGCAGGCAGGTCGAGACCCGGACGCCATCGAGATCACCGCCGGTGGTGGCGCCGCCTTCGCGCCGGATCCAGTCCAGGCGCTCGGCGAGCTCGCCGAGCTGGGCGTGTCGCGGGTGATCGTCCCGCCGCTCAGCTTCGACTCGGCAAGCATCGGCGACAAGCTCGCCGAGTTCGGCGCCGACGTCATCGCGAAACTGCCCTGAATCTCGGCAGGCCTTGTTTGCTTTGAAGCTCGGGCGGCCTGCGGCCTGCTCGCTTCGGCTTCGCCATCTGGGTGTCATGGTGGGTGCTGCTCCGCCTGGCGGCTGCGCCGCGTTGCTGTGAAGCTCGGGCGGCCTGCGGCCTGCTCGCTTCGGCTTCGCCATCTGGGTGTCATGGTGGGTGCTGCTCCGCCTGGCGGCTGCGCCGCGTTGCTGTGAAGCTCGGGCGGCCTGCGGCCTGCTCGCTTCGGCTTCGCCATCTGGGTGTCATCGGTGGTGCTGCTCCGCCTGGCGGCTGCGCAGCCTGGAGAAGGCTCGTTTGGCGTGTTGGCTCGGCGGACCGCGAAGATGGCCGACATGGCCCGTGTACTTGTTGCTGAGAAGATCGCCGATTCCGGACTCGACCGCCTCCGGGAGGCGGGCCACGACGTCGATGTCCAGACGGGCCTCAGCCCGGAAGAGCTGCTCGAGGCGGTCAAGGGCGCCCACGCCCTGATCATCCGCTCGGCCACCACCGTGACCGCCGAGGTGCTGGCGGCGGCCACCGACCTCGTGGTCGTGGGACGCGCCGGCATCGGCCTCGACAACGTCGACGTGGAGGCCGCCACCGCAGCCGGCGTCATGGTGGTCAACGCCCCGCAGTCCAACATCCTCTCCGCCGCCGAGCAGACCATGGCGCTGCTGCTCGCCCAGGCGCGCAACGTGCCCCAGGCGCACGCCGCACTGGTGGCCGGCCGCTGGGAGCGCTCGAAGTGGGAGGGGGTCGAGCTCGCCGACAAGACGCTCGGCATCATCGGCCTCGGCCGCATCGGCAAGCTCGTCGCCCAGCGCGCCCTCGCTTTCGGCATGAACCTCATCGCATACGACCCGTTCGTCTCGGCCGACCGGGCTCGCCAGCTCAGCATCGAGCTGGTCGACCTCGACACCCTGCTGGCCACGGCCGACTTCGTGACGCTGCACGTCGCCAAGACCCCGGAGACCATCGGGCTCCTCAACGCCGAGCGGCTCGCCAAGGCCAAGCAGGGCATCCGCATCGTCAACGTCGCCCGCGGCGGCATCGTCGTCGAGGAGGACCTCGCCGAGGCGATCAAGTCCGGTCACGTCGCGGGCGCGGCCCTCGACGTGTTCGCCAAGGAGCCGACCACCGAGTCGCCGCTGTTCGACCTGCCCCAGGTCGTGGTGGCGCCGCACCTCGGGGCCAGCACCCGCGAGGCGCAGGACAAGGCCGGTGCCACCATCGCCGAGATGGTCGAGCTCGCCCTGGCCGGCGAGTTCGTGCCCTTCGCCGTGAACGTCAACGCCGCCGCGGCCTCCGAGACGGTACGGCCGTTCCTGCCCCTCGCCGAGAAGCTGGGTGCACTGTTCGCGTCCCTCTCCCGTGAGGCGCCGCCCGCGCTCGAGATCGAGTACCAGGGTCAGCTCGCCGACTACGACACCCGCATCCTCACCCTCGCCGTGCTCAAGGGCTTCTTCAGTGTCCACACGGATGAACCCGTGTCGTACGTGAACGCCCCGCAGTTCGCGACCGACCAGGGCATCGAGGTGCGGGACACCACCACGACGGCCGCGCACGACTACGTGAACCTGGTGACGCTTCGCGGGGGGCCGCACGCCATCGCCGGCACCTTGAGCGGCCTCAAGGGCGAGGCACGCATCGTGATGGTCGACGACCACACGCTCGACGTCCCCCCGGCCAACAACATGCTCATGGTGCGCAACGACGACCAGCCCGGCGTCATCGGTCGGGTCGGTTCGGTGCTCGGCGATGCCGGAGTGAACATCTCGGACATGGCCGTGGGTCGCTCGCCGGAGGGCGCGGGCGCGGTGATGATCGTCTCGACCTCGGCGCCGGTGGGGGACGAGGTCGTCACCGCCCTGCAGGGTGAGGACGGAATCACCGCCGTCGACATCCTCGCCCGCTCCTGATCCCCAGACTCGGGCTTTGGGTGCCGTTTCGCAGGCCATGGCCTGCGAAACGGCACCCAAAGCGGCGGTCGGGGGTTGACGGGGTGGGGCACGCCGTGCGAAGGTTGCAGGCGATGACCAGTTCACTGCGCACCGTCCTCCTGCTTACGTAAGGCGAACACCACACGGTGTTCGTCCAACCTCCTGCGCCTCCGGGCCGGGAGGTTTCGTCGTTTTCCAGGGGTCGGTTCGCACCGGACCCGACATCACACCCCCGCCCCGCTGCACCGATGCACGGTGGCACTCCGAGAAAGGCACGAGCCATGGCAGAACAGGTGATCATCTTCGACACCACCCTGCGCGACGGTGAACAGTCGCCCGGGATCTCGCTCGACGTGGGCGAGAAGCTGGAGATCGCCGAGCAGCTCGCCCGACTCGGGGTCGACGTGATCGAGGCCGGCTTCCCGGTTGCCAGCCAAGGCGACTTCGAGGCGACCCAGGCTGTCGCCCGTGCGGTCAAGGGGCCGGTCATCTGCGGCCTGTCCCGCACCGCGGCAGCCGACGTCGATCGCTGCTGGGAGGCGATCCAGGACGCGGAGCGGGCCCGGATCCACATCTTCCTGGCCACCAGCGACATCCACATGGAGCACAAGCTGCGCATGACGCGCGAGCAGGTCAAGGCGGAGGCCGCCCGCTCGGTCGCCCAGGCCAAGGCCTACACCGACGACGTCGAGTTCTCGCCCGAGGACGCCAGTCGCAGCGACTTCGACTTCATGTGCGAGGTCCTCCAGATCGCCGTCGACAACGGCGCCACCACGCTGAACATCCCCGACACGGTCGGCTACGCGATCCCCGCCGAGTACGGCGCCCGGCTCGCCAAGGTACGCGAGGTCGTGCGCGGCGACTACGTGATCTCGGCGCACTGCCACGACGACCTGGGCATGGCCGTGGCGAACTCGCTGGCCGCGGTCGAGGCCGGCGCCCGCCAGGTCGAGTGCGCCATCAACGGCATCGGTGAGCGAGCCGGCAACGCCGCGCTCGAGGAGATCGTCATGGCGATCCGCACCCGCCCCGACCACTACGACGGCATCGAGACCGGCGTGCACGCCGAGGAGCTGGCCAAGGCGAGCCGCCTGGTCAGCCGCCTCACGGGCTACCCGGTGCAGTACAACAAGGCCGTCGTGGGTCGCAACGCGTTCGCCCACGAGTCGGGGATCCACCAGCACGGCATGCTCACTGACCGCCACACCTACGAGATCATGGACCCCTCCGCAGTGGGCGCCGGCGAGACGCAGATCGTGCTGGGCAAGCACTCGGGTCGGCACGCGTTCTCCGACACGCTCGCCAAGATGGGCATCACGATCCAGGGCGACGCGCTGAACCAGGCCTTCACCCGCTTCAAGGAGCTCGCGGACCGAAAGGTGCAGATCACCGACGCCGACCTCGAGGCGATCGTCGCCGAGGAGTTGGGCGGAGCGGGCGCGAAGGCCTATGAGCTGGCGTCGCTCGACCTGCACGGGGGTACCACCGGCGAGCCGAGCGCCGCAGTCGTGCTGTCGCGCGAGGGCACCAAGCACGAGGCTTCCTCCACCGGCGACGGCATGATCGACGCCGCCTGCCGGGCGATCCGCGCGGCCACTGGCGTCGACGCGGCGCTGGTCGACTTCCAGGTGAGCTCGGTGACCGGTGGCGTCGACGCGCTCGGCGACGTGGTCGTGCAGGTGAGCCACGAGGGCCGCAAGGTCACCGGCCGGGGTGTGTCGACCGACGTGGTCGAGGCGTCGGCCCGGGCGTACCTCAACGCCGTCAACAAGCTGGTCCGCCTCGAGGGCGTCCCCGTCACCGAGTTCGGCGCGACGCCGTAGCCGGCGTGCCGGGTGCGCACCCTTGTGCAGAGCACGGAGGAGCGCACCCGGTCGCCGGGCGGTGAGCCCGCAGCCGCGATCGGCTCGGGGGCATGCCTGGACACGGCTGGTAGACAGTGCACTCGTGAAAGGGCTCATCCTCTCCGGTGGTGCGGGCACCCGTCTGCGTCCCATCACCCACACCAGTGCCAAGCAGCTCGTACCGGTGGCCAACAAGCCGATCCTGTTCTACGGGATCGAGGACCTCGCCGCGGCCGGCATCACCGAGATCGGCATCATCGTCGGCGATACCCACGACGAGATCATGGAAGCCGTCGGCGACGGCTCGGCGTTCGGCGTGCGGATCACGTACCTGCCCCAGGAAGCGCCGCTCGGGCTCGCGCATTGCGTGTTCATCGCCCGCGAGTTCCTCGGAGACGACGACTTCGTCATGTACCTGGGCGACAACCTGCTCCGCCAGGGAGTCGCCGAGTTCGTCGACGCGTTCGAGGCCGACCGGCAGCGGGCGTCCGCCCCTGGCTTCGACGAGGACGCCCGACCGGCCGCGGCCCAGATCCTGCTCGCCCGCGTCCCCGACCCCGAGCGCTTCGGCGTCGCCGAGATCGGTCCTGGCGGCAGCGTCGTGCGCCTCGTCGAGAAGCCAGAGGTGCCGCCGTCCGACCTCGCCCTGGTCGGCGTGTACCTGTTCGACCCGTCCATCCACGAGGCGGTGGCGTCGATCGAGCCGTCGGCCCGCGGCGAGCTGGAGATCACCGACGCCATCCAGTGGCTCATCGACCACGGCCACCGGGTGCGCCACGAGGTGGTCGAGGGCTGGTGGATCGACACCGGCAAGCTGGACCCGCTGCTCGAGGGCAACCGCCTCGTGCTCGACACCCTCGAGCCCTCGGTTGCCGGCACGGTCGACGCCGACTCGACCCTCACCGGCCGGGTCGTCATCGAGGAAGGCGCCGTGGTGATCGGCTCGACGGTGCGCGGGCCGGCGATCATCGGCCGCAACACGGTGCTCGCGCGACACCTATGTGGGCCCGTACACGTCGATCTACCACGACTGCGTACTGGAGGACACCGAGATCGAGCACTCGATCGTCCTGGCGGAGAGCCGCATCAGCGGGGTCGCGCACCTCGCCGACTCGCTCATCGGCAAGCAGGTGCAGGTGTCCCGCTCCGGCCGGCGCCCCCACGCCACACGACTGATGCTCGGCGACCACTCCGTCGTCGACCTCGACTGAAGGTCAGATGACGATCGAGCAGCCGGCGTTGGCGCCGTTCGACCTCGAGGGGCGGGTGGCGATCGTGACCGGCGGGAGCCGCGGCATCGGCAAGGCGATCGCAAGCGGCTTCGCGTCGCTCGGCGCTCACGTGGTGATCGCCAGCCGCAAGGCCGACGCGTGTGCCGCCACGGTGGCTGAGATCGCCGCCGCCGGTGGCTCTGCGCTTGCGGTGCCCACGCACGTCGGCGACGTGGACCAGCTCGACGCGCTCGTCGCCGCGACCGTCGAGCGCTTCGGCGGCGTCGACATCGTCGTGAACGACGCGGCGAACCCGCTGGCGCTCCCGATCGGGTCGATAACACCGGAAGCGCTGGCGAAGTCGCACGAGGTCAACCTGCGCGGCCCGTTGTTCCTCGTGCAGGCCGCGCTGCCGCACCTGCGCGCCAGCGACCACGCCGCCATCGTCAACGTGATCACCGCAGGGGTGTTCACCAACGGGGCGTACCTCTCGATGTACGTCGCCGCGAAGTCGGCGCTGTTGTCCATGACGCGCTCGATGGCCGCCGAGCTCGCGCCCGACGGCATCCGGGCCAACGCGCTTGCGCCCGGCATGGTCCGCACCGACATGGTTGCGGCGATGCCGGAAGAGTTCGAGCGAGCCGGCATCGGCAGCCAGCTCATCAAGCGCCTGGCCGAGCCGGAGGAGATGGTCCCCCCGGCGATGTTCCTGGCGAGCGACGCCTCGTCGTTCATGACCGGCCAGACCCTTGTGGTCGATGGCGGCATGACCGTCCACTGAGCTTGCGCTGCGGCCTTCGGATCAGCGGAGGGTTGCCGTGCTGTGCGCTGCCGGTGGGCTCGTCGGCGCCGACGACGCGCCGGCGATGGCGTCTGCCACCTCGTCGAGAAGCAGGCACGCGGAGTCGAGCTCGCGGGCGAGACGTTGCTGCTCGCGGGCCAGATCCAGGTCACCCGCTCCTGCAGCTGCCATCGCGCGCACGGCGGCGACGGAAGCCAGCTCGCTGGAGGTGCAGCCGGCGCACGACGCCGCGGCACGCGCTGCGTGCGTGAGTGCGGCCTGGTGATTTCCCGCACGCACGAGCGCGAGCGCAAAGGTGTCCTCCACCGCTGCGCCCGGCATCAGATGCTGGGCACAACGGGCGAGGAGCAGCGTCAACGGGATCCATTCTGGATGGTGGCGCGTCGGCCCTGTGGCGAGCTGCCAGGCGAGCCTGTTCGCGAAGTCGCCACGGTCCTTGTCTGAGATGTTCGGGTCGTCGATCAGTGCTCGTGCGACCTGCTCCACCTCGGCCGCGTCGGACGGCGACCCTCTCTCCACGAGGTCGGCCGCGAGCAGCGCGGCGGCGGCCGTCGCCCCCGGTGAGACTGGGCGGCACGCTGCCAGCGTCGACCGTGCTTCGGCGATCCGCTCGTCGACGGGATGTGGCTCGTCCTCGATCGTTCGCCGTTGCTCGAGCAGATGAGTGACCAGGCGGGACTCTCGCGCCGAGGGGAGGTGAAGGGTGTTCGAGAGGATCACCCAGCCATCGGACGCAGCGACGACGCGGGGGCTTCCCGGGCACGGGCACCAGGTTGAATGCGCCGAAAGCCTGCACGACTCCGAAGCAGGCGAGTGCGAGCCCGAGTGCAGCCGGGCCGGGGATCAGCGCCGCGGCCCCGAACAGGCAGGCGGCAGCGACGAGGTTGGCGACCGGACCCGCAGCCGCGATCACCACCGTGCGCAGCGCGGGGGCTCGAAGGAGAGGAACGGTGTGGTACGTGGCGCCGCCGGCCGGGATCCAGCCAACGGTGATCGGCACGTCCGCTACCGTCCACCGTCGCAAGACCGGCGGTTGGCCCAGCTCCATCCCGAGGACTCGTTCACCGACCAGCCGAACTGCGGCGGCGTGGCCGACCTCGTGCACCAGGACGGCAAGAAGACCCGCAGGCCAGCTGGCGACGACCGCGAACAGGAGGAGGGGCACGAACACCGACAAGACGAAGTGCACAAGGGGAGTGTCGCGCGCCGTGGCCGGCACGCCAGGTCGGGCGGCGGGTGCCACTCCTGGCGGTACGGTTGGCCGGTCCCACCCCCACCCAGGAGCGAGCCGCCATGGCGACCATCACCCCGTCCGAGCAGATCGCCGGCGTCGTCGTCGTCGAGCCCGATGTCCACGGTGACGAGCGTGGCTACTTCGTCGAGACGTACCGCCGCGAGTGGTTCCCGCAAGGGCGTGAGATGGTGCAGGGCAACCGTGGCGACCGCCAGCAGGGCGCCGTCGTCGGACTCCACTACCACCTCCACCAGGCCGACTACTGGTACGTGCCCAACGGCACCGCCCGTGTGGTCCTCCACGACCTGCGCACCGGTTCGCCGACCGACGGCGCCACGATGACGCTCGACCTGGGCGTCCAAGCCGACGGCACCAAGTCGCACGCCGGCGTGTTCATCCCGCCCGGCGTGGCCCACGGGTTCGCGGCGCTGAGCGACATGACCATCACCTACCTGGTCGACAGCTACTACAACCCGGCCGACGAGCTCGGCGTGGCGTGGGACGACCCCGCAGTCGAGGCCGACTGGGGCATCAGCGATCCCGTGCTGTCGGCGCGGGATCAGGCGAACCCCCGGCGAGCCGACATCGAGCCCCAGTGGCAGCCCCACGCGGCACTGCGCCCCTGACCTCTCCAAATGTCGGGAGTTCGGTCGCACACTGAGCGACCAAGCTCCCGACATTTGTGGTTGTTCGTGGCGGTGCACGGCCAAATGCGAGACTGTGTCGATGCGTCTCTTCGTGACCGGTGCCGCCGGGTTCATCGGATCGAACTACGTCCGCCACGTGCTCGCCACCAGCGACGACCACGTCACGATCTTCGACGCGCTCACCTACGCCGGGAACCGCTCGACCATCGCCGACCTCCTCGACGATCGCCGGGTCGGGTTCGTCCACGGCGACATCTGCGACCGCGACGCGGTGGGCGCCGCGTTGCCCGGCCACGACGCGGTCGTGCACTTCGCCGCCGAGAGCCACGTCGACCGCTCGATCACCGGACCGGACGCGTTCGTGCGCACCAACTGCGACGGCACCAACGTGGTCTGCGACGTCGCCCGCCGCGGTGGGCGTGGAGCGCTTCGTGCACATCTCCACCGACGAGGTGTACGGCTCGATCGACCACGGATCGTTCACCGAGTCCGACCCGCTCGGCCCCCGCTCGCCCTACAGCGCGTCGAAGGCCGGTTCCGACCTCATCGCCCTGGCGTACCGCGAGACGTACGACCTCCCGGTGCTGGTGACCCGCTCCTCGAACAACTTCGGGCCGTTCCAGTACCCCGAGAAGGTCATCCCGCTGTTCACGACCAACCTGCTCGACGGGGCGAACGTGCCGCTCTACGGCGACGGCGGCAACGTGCGCGACTGGTGCCATGTGGCCGACAACTGCGCCGGGGTCGACCTGGTGCTGCGCACGGGCTCCGTGGGCGAGATCTACAACATCGGCGCCGGCAACGAGATCACGAACGCCGATCTGACCCATCGCCTCCTGGCGATCATGGGCGCGGATGAGTCCCGCATCGACCACGTGCCCGACCGGCTCGGCCACGACCGTCGCTACTCGATCGACACGACCAAGGTGCAGGCGCTGGGTTGGAAGCCGGCACATGCGCTCGACGACGCACTGGACGCCACCGTCGGCTGGTACCGCGACCACCGGGTCTGGTGGGAACCGCTCCGGTCCGCCTGATGCGCATCTTCCTGACCGGCGCACGCGGGCAGCTCGGTACCGAGCTCGCTGAGCGCTTCTCGGCGGCGGGCCACGACCTCACGGCGGTCGACATCGGCGAGGTCGACCTGGGCGTGCGGGACGACGTCCTCGCGGCGATCGCCGCGGCGCCTCCCGAAGCCGTCGTGCACCCGGCCGCGTTCACCGCGGTGGACGCGTGCGAGTCGGATCCCGAGACCGCCTTCCGCGTGAACGTGCTGGGTACCCGCAACGTCGCCGAGGCGGCGCGCCGCTGCGGGGCGCCGGTCACCTACGTCTCGACCGACTACGTGTTCGACGGCACCAAGGTCGAGCCGTACATCGAGTGGGACGAGCCCAACCCGCGGTCGGTGTACGGCCGCTCGAAGCTGGCCGGGGAGCGTGAGCTCGACCCCGGTTCGACCATCGTGCGCACGTCGTGGGTGTGCGGGTTCCACGGGGCCAACATGGTCAAGACCATCCTCCGCCTCGCCGCGCAGCCCGGACCGCTCCGCTTCGTGGACGACCAGCGGGGCCACCCCACCCTGGTAACCGACCTGGCCGCGGCGATCGAGCGGCTGGTGGTCGACCAGCGGCCGGGCCTCTTCCACGTCACCAACCAAGGGGCGGTGAGCTGGTTCGAGTTCGCCCGTGCGGTGCTCGATGCGGCCGGTGACGACCCGAGCCGCGTCGAGCCGTGCGCCACGTCCGACCTGCAGCCGCCCCGTCCGGCGCCTCGGCCCGCGAACTCGGTGCTCGACAACGCGGCGTGGCGCCATTCCGGTCTTACGCCGCTGCGCGACTTCCGCGAACCGCTCGCAGAGCTGGTCGCCCGGTTGCAGGCGACCTGATCAGAACGGGCAGGTCGAGCGCACCTCGGAGACGATGCTGTTGACCGGGGGCATGGGGCACACGAACGGTGAGTATCGGGTGTCGCCGTCGACGAACCGCTTCAGGAATGCGATGACCTGGCGTCCGATGGCGGTCTTCTGGTCGGCGCTTGCCGTGCCGGTGGTGACGCAGAAGTGCTCGCCGCCCGCGATCTCCAGGAACTCCTTGTCGACCGACGACGAGATGCTCTCGTAGATCGGGCTGGCGTGCTGGTCGACCGGGGCGACGGTGTCGTTCTGGCAGGCCACGACCAGCGTCGGCACCGCGAGCGACGAGAAGTCGGGGCTGTTGTTCCACGGGGCGACGCCGACCACCGCCTTGATGGAGGGCCGAGTCACGCCGGCTCGCAGCGCGCCACCGCCTCCCATCGACCACCCGAGCACTGCCAGGCGCGACGGATCGATGCGATCGGCGACCGGGCTCGACGAGCCGATCACCCAGTCGAGCGCGGCGAGGAGCTGTGTGGCGCGGGAATCGGGTTGGTCGTAGATCGAGTTCGTGTCGATCGTGATCACCACGAAGCCCTGCGAGGCGATCCGGGGCCCGTACCAGCTCATCGTGTCCTGCTTGGTCAGGAACCCCGGTGCGACGGCGACCGCACCGAAGAGTCCCTGGCTGGTGTCGGTGGGGGCGTAGACGGTGCCGCCTCCGAATCCGTTGCCGGCAGCGACCGTGAAGGTCTCGGTCGCGAACGGGCCGGTGGTCGCGGCGACCGAGGCCGCAGTCGGGTCGGGGCCCCGGCGGAACTCGCAGGCGCCGAGGGCGATGAGGAGGAGCGCGGTCAGCGTCCCGGCTCGGATGCGACGGACGAGCATGCGTGGTCTCCTGCGATCGACGACAGCCCCCTGTTCCGCCAGTGTCGCACGGGGCGCCTCGTCGATGGCGCCCGGTCAGGCGTTGGCGGTGGGCATCCAGGATGGTCGGGTTCCTTCGAACGTGTCGATCTCGCCGGCGTGCTGCAGCGTCAGCGCGATGTCGTCGAGGCCGTTCAGGAACCGGTCGCGCACCGAGTCGTCCAACGGGAACTCGACGGTGAGCCCGATGGCCGGCGCCTCGAGCACGCGTCGATCCACGTCGACCGTCACCTCGAGCGACGGGTCGGCCTCGATGGCTTCCAACAGGGTGCGCTCGACGCCCTCGGGCACGATGACCGGCACCAGGCCGTTCTTGGTGCAGTTGTTCCGGAAGATGTCGCTGAACCGGGGGGAGACGACCGCGGCGAAGCCGTAGTCCATCAACGCCCACACCGCGTGCTCACGCGACGACCCGGTTCCGAAGTTCGGTCCCGCCACGAGCACGTTGGCGTGCGCGAAGCGCTCGTCGTTGAGCACGAAGTCGCGGTCGTCTCGCCAGGTGGCGAACAGGCCTCGGCCGAAGCCGGTGCGCTCGACGCGCTTGAGCCACTCGGCGGGAATGATCTGGTCGGTGTCCACGTCGGACCGGTCGAGCGGCATCGCGGTGCCGGTGACGATGGTGACGGCTTGCATGGTTGGCTCCGGTCGGTTGCGGTCAGTCGAGGTCGGACGGTGCGGCGAAGTGACCCGCCACCGCGGTGGACGCGGCGACCGCCGGGGAGACGAGGTGGGTGCGCCCCCCTCGGCCCTGGCGGCCCTCGAAGTTGCGGTTGGAGGTCGACGCCGCCCGTTCGCCGGGGGCCAGCTTGTCGGGGTTCATGGCGAGGCACATCGAGCAACCCGGCTGGCGCCACTCGAACCCGGCCGCGGTGAAGACCCGGTCGAGGCCTTCGCGCTCGGCCTGGTCGCGCACGGCGAACGACCCGGGCACGACCATCGCCCGCATGCCTGGTGCGGCGTGCCGGCCCTCGAGCACGGTCGCCGCCGCCCGGAGGTCCTCGATCCGGCCGTTGGTGCACGACCCGATGAACACGGTGTCGACCTTGACCTCGCGCAACGGCGTGCCGGCCGCGAGGTCCATGTACTCGAGCGCCCGGTGGGCGGCGTCGCGCTCGCTGGCCGCGGCGAACGCGTCCGGATCGGGCACCGATGCGTCGATGGGCGCGACCTGCGCGGGGTTCGTGCCCCAGGAGACGTGCGGGGCGATCTCGGGCGCGGCCAGCACGACCTCTTTGTCGAAGGTGGCGCCGTCGTCGGTGGGCAGGCTGCGCCAGTCGTCCAGCGCGGCCTCCCATTCGGCGCCGGATGGTGCGTGGGCCCGACCCTCGAGGTAGGCGAAGGTGGTGTCGTCCGGCGCGATGAGCCCGGCCTTGGCGCCGGCCTCGATCGACATGTTGCAGACCGTCATGCGGCCCTCCATCGACAGGGCCCTGATGGCCGCGCCGCGGTACTCGATGATGGAACCGATGCCGCCGCCGGTGCCGATGCGGCCGATCACCGCGAGGATCAGGTCCTTTGCGGTGGTGCCCAGTGGCAGGTCGCCCTCGACGGTGACCGCCATCGTGCCCGGACGGGATTGGGGCAGCGTCTGGGTGGCGAGCACGTGCTCGACCTCGCTGGTGCCGATGCCGAAGGCCAGGGCCCCGAAGGCGCCGTGGGTGGCGGTGTGCGAGTCGCCGCACACGATCGTCATGCCGGGCTGGGTCAGGCCTTGCTCGGGCCCGATGATGTGGACGATGCCCTGGCCCGGGTCGCCCATGGGGTACAGGGTGATGCCGAACTCGGCGCAGTTCGCGGCGAGCACGTCCATCTGCTTGGCCGAGATCGGGTCGGCGACCGGCACCGAGAGGTCGGTCGTGGGGACGTTGTGGTCCATGGTGGCGACCGTCAGGTCCGGGCGGCGAACTCCGCGACCGGCCAGCCGGAGCCCGTCGAAGGCCTGCGGGCTGGTGACCTCGTGGACGAGGTGGAGGTCGATGTAGAGCAGGTCGGAGCCGTCGGCCTGGCCGACGACGTGGCGATCCCACACCTTTTCGCTGAGGGTCCTGGCTGCGGCCATGGTCTGCGACCTCCGGGTCTGCCTTTGGGCTCGATCGGACTTGACGATCTCAATTAGTGAGATAAGAATCCCGACTCGTGGAACACATGGTAAGTGGTGTGGGGGTCCTCGACAAGTCGGTGCTGCTCATCGAAGCGGTGCAGGAGGGCGCGCACAGCCTCGCCGAGCTCACCGAGGCGACCGGGCTGTCGCGCGCCACGGCCCACCGGCTCGCGGTGGCGCTCGAGGCGCACCACCTGCTGCGTCGCGACGAACGGGGAGGCTTCGCACTGGGCCGTCGGTTGGTCGCGCTCGGCCGGGCCGCAGAGGCCGGGCAGGGGCTGATCGGCGCCGCCGAGCCCATCCTGCGGGCCTTGCGCGATGACACCGGCGAGTCGGCCCAGCTCTACCTGCGCGACGGCGATCACCGGGTCTGCGTCGCGGCGTCCGAATCGCCGCACGGGCTGCGGACGATCGTCTCCGTCGGTGCGGTGCTTCCGGTCGACCGCGGCTCGGCCGGTCGTGTGCTGCTCGGCGAGGTCGGCTCGCACGGGTGGGTCGAGAGCGTCGCCGAGCGTGAGGTCGGCGTGGCTTCGGTCAGTGCGCCGGTGCGCGACGCAAAGGGAGACGTGCTCGCCGCGATCGGGGTCTCCGGTCCCATCGAGCGCACGACCCGTCGGCCGGGTCGGCGCTACGGCGCCGCGGTCGTCGCTGCGGCGCGCATCCTGGGCGAGCGGGCGCTACTCGACGGCGACGAGCTCGACGTCGAGTGAGGCGCCGGTCGGCGCCTCGTAGCTGACGATGTCGCCGGCCTTGTGGCCCTTCAACGCCTCGCCGAGCGGTGACCCCGGTGAGACCACGTCCAGGTCGTCGTGGCGCTCCTCGATGGAGCCGATGAGGTAGCGCTCGGTGTCGTCGTCGCCGACGTAGCGGATCGTCACGATCGAGCCCGGTCCGGCCTCGTCGGCGCCGCCGGACTCGACGATCACCGCGTTCTCGATCATCTTGGCCAGGTGGACGATGCGGCCCTCCATCTTGCCCTGCTCCTCTTTGGCGGCGTGGTAGTCGCCGTTCTCCGAGAGGTCGCCGAGCTCGCGGGCCGTCTCGATCTTGCGGGCGATCTCGACGCGCCCGCGCGTCGTCAGGTCCTCGTGCTCGGCCTTGAGCCGATCGAAGGCACGCTGGGAGAGCTCGACGGGAACAGCCATGGGGGGCGATGCTACCCGCCGTCGCATCCCGAGGTGACCGCCCGACACGCGTCGAGCAGCACCGGTGCGAAGCGCTCCGGTGAGTCGAAGCAGGCCAGGTGGTTGGCGTCGACCTCGAAGCGCTGGGCCTGCGGGATGCCCCTGGCAAGCGCACGTTGTGCGTCGGGTCGCACCATCGCGTCGTCGCTGGTGACCACCACGGCGGCGGGCATGGCGAGCTGGTCCAGCCACGGCCACGCGTCGAAGCGGGCGAGCGCGGCCCCGGCCCCGAGCAGCAGCGCGGGGTCGCTGGGCTCGAGCTCCGCGGTGATCCACTCTCGCCACGGTCCGCCCGCCCGGCGTTGCACGAGCCGACGCCGCGCCGAGTGCCGCAGCCGACCGGCAGGCAGCGCGCCCGTGACCGAGGCCAAGGTCCCCAGCGGGCGTGACCCGAGGCGCGCCATCGGACCGGGGAGGAACGCCGCTGCGGTGGCGCACAGCACCAGCCCTTCCACGCGGTCCGGGTGGCGACTCGCCAACGTCAGCGCGATTGGCCCGCCCATCGAGTAGCCGACGGCGATGGCCCGCTCGATGTCGAGCGCCTCGAGGACCGCGGCCGCGTCGTCCGCGCAGCTCGAGAACGAGAACCGCTCACGCGACCGGAGACCCCGACCGTGTCCCCGTTGGTCGAACGCGATCACCCGGAAGTGCTCGGTGAGGGTCGGGGCGGAGAAGCTCCAGTTCAGGTCCGCGGTGGCGAGCCAGCCGTGGAAGAGCACGACCACGGGTCGATCGGCGGGACCGCCGCTGTCGCGCACGAGCAGGCGACCCCGCCCGGGCAGGTTCAACTCGCGCCCGGGTAGCAGCGGCGGCGTCTGCACGTCGCCCCCCATCGCCTGGGTCACGTCGTCATCTCCTTCACTCCTCTTCATCATCGTCTGTCCCGAGCCCGCCGGCGTCGGCGGCTCGTGCGAGACGTCGATCGTCGGCTTCGTCGAAGCCGCGGGCGATGCCGCGATCGAGCTCCTCGCGCAGGCGCAACAGGGGCGCACGGCGGCGCTCCGGTGCGATCTCGAGGAGGTCGTCGATCACGGCGCGGAGGCGCCGGTCCACCTGCAGCGAGTGCTCGCCGTAACCTCGGATCTCCGCGGTGCCCAGCACGACCAGCTCCTCCCACGAGGCCACTTGGACGATCAGCCGGACGTCGCCGTTCTCGTCGACGGTGACACCGGTGGGGAAGGGACGCAGGATGGTTTGGCGGAACAGGTCGTGGATGCGGTCGAGCGCCTGGACCGCGGTGGTCGGATCGTTGACCGACGGCGAGAGCGCCTTCTCGGCGATGTCGACGAGCTGTCGGAACCCGAACTGCACGTCCTGGTCCATGGTTCGCTCGGCCTCGATGCCGATGCGGCCCACCGCGACGAGTTGTCGCACGTCGCACGGGCCGCCGTACACCCACAGCAGCGGCGCCCCTTCGGGGACGTAGTCACCCACCGCGGGCACGAGCTCGAGCACGAGGTCCTGGCGACGGGCGTCGGAGACGAGCGCAGCGGTGTCGTAGCCGGTGATGACCCCGGCACGCGTCGCGCCGATGACCTGTGGCTCGCCCTGCTCACGGAGCGGGTCGAGCACGCGCCGACGCTCCTCCTCGGCGTCCCCGGCGTCCAGAGACTCCCGTTCGGCCAACGGGAGCGGCTCTGGAAAGGTCGCCTGGATCGTCCGACGCGTCTCGTGCGAGACCGACTCGATGATGGACACCACCCGGATCGCGTTGGAGATGTGGTTGACGAAGTACACGAACGCCAGCACCGTCACCAGGACCAGGACGGTCGCGACGGTGATGGCGTCACCGGGGACGAAGGTCGGCTGGTCGATCGAGGCCCTGCGGATCGCCTGCAGGACGACCAGCGTGTAGACGAAGGTCCCCACGAAGATGCCCAGCGTCACCTTGGTGCCCCGGTCGCGCAGGAACGTGCGGAGCACGCGCGGCGAGAACTGGCTGCTGGCGAGCTGGAGCGCCACGATCGTGATCGAGAAGACCAACCCGGTGAAGCTGAGCACCGCGGTCGCGATCGTCGAGAGGACGGTTTGTGCGGACGCGGCGCCGCCCCCGAACGCGAGCGGTGACTGGTTCACGGGTGCGATGCTGCGATCGAGCTCGATCACCGCCTCGGCGAGGACGAATGCCGCCACGATCGCGGCCAACGGCACGAACCAGAGCCCTTCCCGGATCGAGATGTGCAGCCAGGCGAAGCGGCTGCGGCGCCGGGCGATCTGGGAGTCGTGGCGCAACCCGGGGGTAGGCATGGCACCATCGTGCCAGCTGGCCTCGCCGCGACGGTTGCCCTCAGCGCCGCAGCTCGGCGCGGCTGCGTCGCTTGGCGGCCGCCAGCTCGACCCGTTCGGGACGCTTCTTGTAGGCCTCGTCGAGCGGGTAGCAGCCGGAGACGAGGCCGTTGCGGGGGGCCGTGGTGCAGTCGCTGAACGTCCGGCAGATCGCGCGCCGCTGCAGAGGGCGGCCTGCGAGCAGGTCCGTGGGGAGCTCGGGGTACGACAGCATCATGCGACCGAGGCCGATCGAGGTGGCGCCACCGTCGCGGATCACCGCCTGGGCCACGTGGCCGAGGTAGTCCTGGAGGTACGAGTAGCCGCTCCCGACCACCGCGAGGTCCGGGTGCGCCCGGGTCAGCTCGTCGGTCACGGTGAGGAGGCGGGCGACCTCGACCAGCGGGTCGCGCGGGGGCGCATAACCGTCCGAAGGCGGGAAGTACGCGGGGCGCTGGATGTGCGGGTTGGTGTAGGGGCTGCCGGCGGTGACGCACACGAGACCGATGCCCAGCTCGCCGAACCGGTCAAGTGTCGCGTGCACCTCTGTGAGGTCGAGGGAGGTCGCGTCGTCGCCGGCGCCGAAGGGGCGCCAGGCCCCTGCGGCGAGCACGGGCCGCCCGCGCCCGTCCGGCCCGGGCTCGAACGGCGCGACGTCGAACGCCGAGAGCCGGACACCGACCGCCAGGCCGGGTCGGGCGCTGCGGATCCCTTCGACGACCCGGGTGAGCAGCCCGAGGCGGTGGTCGAGTGAACCGCCGTAGCGGCCGGGGCGGTCGCGGGCGGCGAGCAGCTCGTGGAGCAGGTAGCCGTGGCAGTGCTTGACGTCGACGAAGTCGAAGCCGGCGTCGGCGGCGAGCCGGGCGGCGTCGACGTAGCGCTCGACGAGTCCGTCCAGCTCCTCGTCGTCCAGGACCGACGCGGCGCCTGCGCCGACGCGCCCGTCCAGGACCGGGTGGCGCTGCACCGTGCGCGGCGCCGGCTTTCCTTTCGGTCGACTCCAGCGGCCGGAGTGGGTGAGCTGCAGACCGACCACCAGGTCGTCGGTCCGGCCGTGCGCCTCGCGGTGGGCGTCGACCAGTTCGAGGCGCAGCGCGCCGAGGTCGTCGACGGTGGCGGGGCTGATCACGAGCTGGTGGGGGTTCGCCCGAGCTTCCGGGGCGATGGCGACCGCCTCGCCACCCCAGATCAGCTTGGCGCCGCTCTCGCCGAAGCGTTGCCAGCGGCGTCGCACCAGGTCGGTGGGCGCCCCGTCGGTGGTCCCGTCCCAGCCCTCCATGGGCAGGACGGTGAACCGGTTGCCGACGACGAGCGGACCGGCCGAGCCGTCGGTGGCGGTGAACCGCGTCGCCAGGGGTCCGTCGGCCTCGACCTCGGCATCCAGGGGCATCTCGACGCCGAGGTCCGCGAGGTGGGCGATGAACGCCACGGCGTCGGCGAGGCGCTTGATCTGCACGATGTCGCTCACGAGAGCACTCCGAGGCGGTCGGCGATCTCGCGCAGCACGTCCAGGTCGGCGTCCGGACGCCGTGGGCAGCCGTCGGGAACCGCATCCGTCGTGATCCAGCCCCGGAGGCGCAGGAAGATCGCCGCGTCGTGACGGTAGGCGGGCACCGGCCCACGGAAGGCGAATGCGCCCAGGTACTGGAGCCGGTCGTTGAGCTCGTAGAACTCGGGGTCGCCCGCCTCCCAGCAGGCGTCCCGCCGCGCGAACAGGTCGGGGGCGAAGGCGGCCAGGCCGAGCAGGTAGTCGCTGCCCCAGCAGACCATGTCGATCGCCAGGTCGTTGCCCGTGAAGACCGAGAAGTCGGGGCGGTGGGCGTCGCGGAGGGCGAGTCGGTCCCACTCTGCCCGCCGGGAGAGCGATGAGTGCTTGGCGCCCGTGCACGCAGGGATGTCGAGCAGGCCGCGGTAGGCCTCGAGGGGGTAGATGCGGCCGTAGGGCACGAACTGCTCACCGAGCTCGAACGCCACGAAGCGGTCGACCTCCGTGGCGAGCTGTTCGTGCGTGGCGACCCAGGCGGCGGGGTCGAGGGCGTTGAGGCCGTGCGACGGGAACACCACGGGGACGCCGCCGCGTGCGGCGATCGTGGAAACGGCCGCCGCGTAGGCCCCGGCGTCGAACGGGTCGCCGGGGCCGTCGGGCACGAAGGCGCCCGCCAGGAACGCCCGGCCGGTGACGCGCTCCGCGACCTCGAGCACCTCGCCCCGGGTGGCCGGGTCCAGGAGTTGGACGAAGCCGGTGTCCATGTTGACCGCCGGGGTGAGGCCCGCGTCGACGGTGCGGTCGAGCAAGGCCTCGAACGACGGCCAGTCGACCTCGCCGTCGGCGTGGTGGGGCAGCAGCACCGCCGCGCAGCCCCTGATCGGGCGTCGCGGGCGGAGGTGGTCGGCCGGGTTTCGCTCGGTGCCCATGGACGCAGTCTGGTGGTTGCGCCACGCGGTATGCAAGCGCTTGCATCCACTGCTAGAGTCGTCGCCGTGCCGGAGACCCGCCGAGCCCCGACGTTGGACGACGTCGCGCGCCGCGCCGGGGTTCACCCCGCAACGGTGTCGCGTGCCCTGAGCCGCCCGACGATGGTCGCACCTGCCACGAGGACCCAGGTCCTCGCCGCCGTCGAGGCCGTGGGCTTCGTCCCGAACCGTTCGGCCCGCCACCTCGTGAGCGGGAGGACCGGCGCCATCGGCGTCCTCGTTCCAGACATCACGAACCCCTACTTCGGCGCGATCCTCCGGGCCGTGCAGGCCGAGGCACGAGGTCGCGACCTCGCCGTGCTCATCGCCGACACGGGCGCCGAGGCCGCAGAGGAGCAACGGGCGCTGGCCACGCTCGGCCGCCAGGTCGACGGCCTCGTGGCGCTCACCCCGATCACCGACCTCTCGGCCGCCCCGGTGCCGGTGGTCCAGGTCAACCGCCAGTCGCGGCGCACGCGCCCAGCGTGGTGGTCGACCAGGCCGCGGTCATCCGGCTCGCCGTCGACCACCTCCGCTCCCTCGGTCACCGCCACCTCGCGGTCGTGCGCGGCCCCGCTGCCTACTGGTCGACCGGTCGTCGGGACCGGGCCGTGGCGCGGTTGGTCGCGGCGCCAGCCGACGCTGGGGAGCGGCTCGAGGTGGTCGGCCCGGTGCCCGGCACCTTCGCCGGGGGACAGGCCGTGCTCGACGTGGCCCTCGCGAGCGGCGCCACGGGTGTCATCGCGTTCAACGACGTCCAGGCGGCCGGCCTGCTGGTGGCGGCGCAGGCGACTGGGCGGCGCGTCCCCGAGCAGCTGTCCGTCGTGGGGTCGGACGGCCTCGACCTCGCCGCCATGACGGCGCCACCGCTCACCACCGTCGCCGCACCGCTGGAGGCCATCGGTCGCGCTGCGGCCGAGCGGTTGGGCGACCTGCTCGCCGGCCGCGCCTGCGTGCACCGCACCGTCCTCCAGCCCGCGCTCGTCCCCGGCGCCTCGACCGCGCCACCACCCGAGGGCCACCGGCCCCGCGCACCACACAGGAGTCCCCATGGCCAACCCCGTTGATCCCGAGCCCGATCCCCGCAGAAGGTCGTACCTCGATCGCCGCCGCTTCCTCATCGCGTCGGGCGGCGCGATGCTGGCGGGCACCTTGGCCAGCTGCACCAGCAACGGGGGCGCCCGATCCGCCCCGACGACCACGGTCCCGAAGGGGGCCGGGGCGGGCGCTTCCGCGTCCACCCCCGACGAGGCGCTCGCGCGCCCGGGCACCGCGGGGCTGATGGGCGAGAAGGCCTACCAGCAGCGGGTCGACGACTACCTCGCGTACGCCACCGAGCGACCCGACCCCCTCGGGCGTGGTCGGCATCGCCGCCCACCTGATCCGGGCCTCCCGCGACCCCGGGTACACCTGGAACGTCGAGGCGGCCACGGTCGACTCGCTCGCGGACGACTGGAAGAGGATCGACACCTGGCAGGACACCCGCGACTTCACCCTGATGTACATGCACTGGCTGCTCGAGCTGGGCACGGGCTCCACCCCCACCACGCGCCTCAGCCCCGACCTGCTCAAGGCCATCGAGCAGCGGATGCTCTCCGAGCGCTACCGGTACGACGACCCGCTCCCGAAGGACCGGATCGACAACCAGTGGTTCTGGTCGGAGAACCACCGCCTCATCGGCGCCGCCAACGAGTACCTGGCCGGCCAGCGCTTCCCCGACAAGACCTTCGAGGTGACCGGCCTGACGGGCGCGAAGCATCTCGCACGCTCCAAGCCTGACATCCTCGAATGGATCCACGAACGAGCCGAGCTCGGGTGGTTCGAGTGGCACTCGAACGTGTACCTGCTCAAGGACGTCACCCCGCTGCTCATGCTGGTCGAGCAGGCCGACGACCCCGAGGTCGTCACCGCGGCCGGCATGGCGCTCGACCTGGCCCTGCTCGACATGGCGGCCCACCTCCAGAAGGGCTGCTTCACCGCGCCGCGGGGGCGCACCTACAAGAAGGACAAGATGTCCTCGCTCGACGAGGACACCTTCGGCACCGCCAAGTTCGTCTTCGACGACACCGACGCCCAGTACCCGTCGAAGACCGACGGCGGCGCCACCTACTTCTGCGCGGCCAAGCGCTACCGGCCGCCGCAGCTCCTGGTCGACATCGCCACCAGCGACCGGACCAGCGTGGTGCGCGAGCGCCACGGCGTGTACTACGACGGCGCGACGCCGATCACGACCAACCCGAAGGCGCCCTACGGCCGTGACTTCTCGAAGCGGGCCAACCTGCCGTTCTGGTGGAGCCTCGGCGCCATCGGCATGTGGCCCCTGGCCGACGTCAGCGTCGCCGCGGCCAACCAGTTCCGACTCTGGGAAGCCGACGGGTTCTCCCAGATCAAGCTCCTGGCCCAACTGAACGACTTCGACCCGGTCAAGATCGCCGCGTGGGAGCAGCCGCGGTCCGCGGTCATCAACTTCGGCTTCCTGAGCGAGGCGAACACGTACGCGTGGCGCTCGCCGGAGGTGTCGCTGGCGTCGGTGGTCGACCACCGCAAGGGCGACATGCGGGACCAGGTGCACGCCTGGCAGGCGGCCATCGACGAGAACGCCATGATGTTCACGACCCACCCCGTGACCGAGCCGGCCAAGAGCACCGACTGGACCGAGGACGGCAAGCCGGGGTACTGGACAGGCGAGGCCTCGATGCCCCGCTCCGCGCAGCACGAGCGCACCGCGATCCACATCTACGACCCGGCCTGGGACAAGGCGACCGACGACCTGGTGTGGGCGGTGTTCGGCTACCGCGACTACACGCACGCGTACGTGCCCCAGGACCACTTCGACCAGGTGAAGCAGGACGGCCACTGGACCGTGGGGGAGCGCTCCGGCGCCTACATCGCCCTGTGGTCCTGGCGTGCCCCGACCTGGCGCACCTACGACCCGAAGGTCTACGCGACACGCGGCATGGTCAAGCCGTTCGACCTCGTGGCCAAGGGAGGCCCCGACAACGTGTGGATCGTCGAGGTCGGCACCGCGAAGGCGGACGGAGACCTCGACGCGTTCGTGAGCTCGCTGCAGCAACACGACCCGAAGGTGACCCGCGCGGCCGATGGCTTCGACGTCGCGTGGACCTCGCCGTCGTCGGGGAAGGTCGAGTTCTCGAGCACGGGAGCGTTCAAGGTGAAGGGGAAGGCCCAAGCGCTGCACGGGTATCCCCGGCACTCCTCACCGTGGGGCACCATCGAGCACCTGTCGAACCAGTACGCGCTGCAGGGTGATGGGTCGAGCTGGTCCGCCGACTTCTCGTCGCTGTCGCGCCGGGTCACGTGAGCAGGTCGGGGCCGCTGCGGCTGGCCGTGGCGGGCGCCGACCACCTGCACCTCTTCCAGATCGTCGACGGCCTCGTGCGAGCGGGCGCCGAAACCGTCGCGCACACCGGGGACGGCTCGTTGGTCGAGATGTACCGGAGCTGGCGCGACGCCTCCCGGGAGACGCCCCTCGAGGAGATCCTGGCCGACGACGCCGTGGACGTCGTCGTGACGGCTGCGGTGCCCGCGCAGCGCGCCGCGATCAGCGCGGCGGCGATCCGTGCCGGCAAGGCCGTGGTGAGCGCGAAGCCGGGCGTGATCACGACCGGGCAGCTCGACGAGGTGCGTTCGGCCCTGGTCGGCCGTCCGGGGCGACCGTGGACGGTGCTGTTCACCGAGCGGTTCGAGAATCAGGGCGGTCGCCGAGGCGGTGCGGTTGGTACGCGCCGGCGCGATCGGGCGCGTCGTGCGGGTGCGGGGAAGCGGGCCGCACACGCTCGCCGCAGACCAGCGCCCCGACTGGTTCTGGGACCCCGCGCAGGCGGGCGGGATCCTGGTGGATCTCGCATCGCACCAGGTCGACCAGTTCCTGGCCCTGCTCGACGACCCCACGGAGGTCGAGGTGCGCGCCGCGGCGGCGGGCAACGTGGCCACGCCCGAGCACCCGGCCTTCCGAGATGTCGGCTCGTTCACCTTGTCGGCGGCGGGCGCTCAGGGCGACCACGCGGTCGACTTCCTCACCCCGGCCGGTCTGGGGAGCTGGGGCGACGTGCGCCTGGAGATCGTCGGCACCGAGGGCACCCTCGAGGTCCGCGCCAACCTGGACGTGCTTGGGCGGGAGGGCGCCGAGCACCTCTTCCACGTCGACGCCGAAGGCGCTCGGCGCGTGGAAGTCCGCGAGCGTGCCGCTGGATTGGGCCGAGGTGCTCGTGGCGGACCTCGCGGATGGCGGCGAGCGACTCATGAGCCAAGTCGCACGTGCTGGAGGTGTGCGAGCTGACGCTTCGCGTCCAGGAGCTCGCAGCGCCGTGGGGGAGCGCCCAGGCGATGGCACGGTGAGCGACGTGCGGGTCGGCGTCGTCGGCATGGGGATCGGTCAGCTCCACCTGCTTTCGTGGCTCGAGGTGCAGGGGGCGAGCGCGGTCGCGCTGGTCGAGCCCGACCCGGAGCGTCGGGCCCAGGCCGGACGCGACTGGGGTCTGCCGGCGGTCGAGTCCCTCGAGGAGCTGCTGGCGATGGGCGTCGACGTGGTCGACCTGTGCACCCCGCCGGCCGGGCACGAGGCCCAGATCGTGCAGGCCTTGGAAGCCGGGAAGGACGTGATCTGCGAGAAGCCGCTGGTGGGCTCGCTCGCCTCCTGCGACCGGCTCGCCGCGGCGACCGTGCGCGCCCGCGCCGAGCACGGCGCTCGGCTCATGCCGATCCTGCAGTACCGCTTCGGCCCCGGCGCGGCGCGGGCACGGGCGCTGGTCGAGGCGGGCGTCGTCGGCCGGCTGTTCACCGCGTCGGCCGCGACGTGGTGGCGACGGGACCGCGGGTACTACGACGAAGCCCCATGGCGGGCAACGTGGGCCGCCGCGCTCGGAGGCACCGTGGTGAACCACGCCGTGCACAACCACGACCTGCTCACCTGGATCGGTGGCCCGCTGTCCGAGGTGCGCGCCATGGACGCCACGCGGGTCAACGACGTGGCGACCGAGGACTGCGCCGGCGCGGTGGGCCGCACCGTGGACGGTGCCGTGGTCACGATGAACGCCACGACCGGTGCCGCCGTCGAGTCGTCGCGGCTGGTGTGGTGCTTCGAGCACGTCACCATCGAGTCCTCCACCGAGGCCTACGACCCGGCGCATGGGCCCTGGCGCTTCGACTTCCGTGACGAGGCGGCCGCCGCACGTGCCGATGCGGTCTGGGCCGCGTTGCCCGAGGCTCCCCGCCAGTACACGGGCCAGTTCCAGGCGTTCGTGGACGCCGGTCGCGACGGCGACCTGCCGGTCGAGCTGGCCGACGCGCGGGCGGCGCTCGAGCTCGTGACGGCCTGGTACCAGTCCGCGGCGCACGGCACGACCGAGTCGCTCCCCATCGGCCCGGACCACCCCGCCTACGACGGCTGGCTGCCGGAGGGGTAGACACCCGGCCCGCCAGGGGAGCGGGTTGTCAACCAATTGAACGTTTGATATGTTCTTGTCATGGGACGACGCAGCGGCGTGACCGCGGAGCAGACGCGCACCCAGCTCCTCGACGCCACGCTCGAGGTGCTGCAGGCCAAGGGGTACGAGGGCACCCGGGTCGCGGCGATCGCCCGCGAAGCCGAGGTCACGCCCGGTGCGATCTACCACCACTACGGCTCCAAGACCGAGCTGCTCGCCGCGGCGATCGGCGCGCACGCGCCCGAAGCCGTCGCCGAGCTGCTCGCCACCCGCGACGGGTCCTCGGTGCTCGACGCCCTCCGGCGCGCCGGGTCGGCGTTGCCGGACCACGCGCAAGGTACGGGTCGGCTGCTCGTCGAGCTCATCGCGACCGCGGCCCGGGACCCGGAGGTGGGCGGACCGTTCACCCGGAGCCTCGCCGAGAAGGAGGCGATCCTGGTCGACGTGATGCGCGCCGGCCAAGGGGCGGGCGACCTCGACCCGGGCCTCGACCCGGTGGCCCTGGCCCGCTTCGCCACGCTGCTCGCGCTCGGTTCGCTGGCCGCCGCGGCACTCGACCTCGAACCCGTCGACGACGGGTCCTGGGACGCCGTCGTCGAGCGCAGCCTCGCCGGCATCCGTCCCGACGCACCGCCCACCGACACCACCAGCCCACTGCCCGACGAGGGGAACCACCGATGACCGCCACGACCACCGACGCCACCGAACGCGCCGACCAGCAGACGAGCGATGCGGGCCACACGGTGCCCACTCGTCGCATGTCCTTCGAGGAGGCGATCGAGGGGCTGCCCAAGCACTTCGCGCTCGACGGGAACCTCATCCTCAGCCACCTCGCTGCCGCCCAGTCCGGCACCTTCCCCGACGGCGAGGACTTCTTCGTGCGCTCGGTCCGGCGCTTCCGCGACCAGGTCACCGACCCGGTGCTCAAGCGTCAGGTGGCCGGCTTCATCGGCCAGGAGTCCGTGCACGGGCGCGAGCACCGCGTCCTCAACGACACGCTGCGCGCCCTTGGCTATCCGGTGGACCGCTTCGAGCGGCGCATCCGCTTCACCCTGCGCGTGCAGGAGCGCTTCTCCTCGCCGCTCGCGTGCCTCGCGCAGACCGCGGCCGCCGAGCACGTCACCGCGACCCTCGCCGAGCTGAGCCTGAGCAACCCCGAGGCCCGTGGGATGTTCGGACCGCAGGTCGGGCAGATCTTCCTGTGGCATGCCCTCGAGGAGTCCGAGCACAAGGCCGTCGCCTTCGACGTCTACCCGCGGTCGGCGGCAGCGAGGAGCTGCGCGTCAAGATGATGCGCCGCGTGCGCATCATGTTCACCGCCACGACCGCCATCCAGGTGCTGGTGTCGCTGCTCGGCGACCGCGACACCTACCGGCGCGGCGCCCTCCGGAGGAGTTGGCGACAGTTCCGACGCTCGCCGGCGATGCGTCGGGAGACCTGGCAGCGGCTCAAGGAGTACGAGCGCCCCGGGTTCCATCCCAACGACCGCGACACCAGCGACCTGGTCGCGACCTGGCGGGCCGAGCTGTTCGGCGACGACGGGTCGATGACCCACCTGCTGGCGTCGTCGGCCGCGTGATGCGTCCCAGGGGGCGCGTCCCGCGTCAGCGCGGCGACAGGCGGTACACGCGGATGTTGCGATCGGTGCGGCGTTCGTAGGTGGTCATCTGCGGGATCGTCCTGCAGATCGCCGACCAATGCTCGGCCTTCTCCGCGTCGTCGAGTCGGGTGGCCAGCGCGGCGTAGCGCGCGCCGCGCACCTGCACATCGACCTCGGGGTTGGCCTCCAGGTTGTGGCTCCACGCCGGGTGGTGCTCCTGGCCCATCGCGCTCGGCGACCACGAAGCGGTCGTCGCCCTGCTCGAGGTAGGCGAGCTGCACCGCCCGCGGTTGCCCGCTGCGCCGCCCGATCGAGGTCAGCGTGAGCATCGGCAGGGTCGGCACGCCGGTGAGGGTGAAGCGGCCGTTCGTGGCCTTGAACAGCAGCGGGTCGACGTGCGAGGCCACGTGGCGCACCAGCCACGTGCCCGCCCGGGTTGCCGAGAAGCGGTTGACGAGTCCGGCGTAGCCCCTGGTGGGGTCGGTCGGGCGGCTTCCCCGGGGTCTTCGACGGCTCGGACACGGCCGCATCCTGTCACGCAAGGGACCGGCGCCGCGGTCCGGGCCGCAGGCGTGGTGACGATGGGAGGGCTTGCGGAGCTGAACTTGACCGGTTGGTCAAGTAGGGTCGCGGCCGTCCCGCCACCCAGGAGCAGCGCCGTGCCCGACCCTTCCACCACCGTGCCCGACATCAGCGACCCGGCCTTCTGGCGGCAATCGCTCGAGGACCGGATGGCCGCGTTCGCGGTGCTCCGTGAGGCCGGGCCCTTCGCTCGCTTCTCGGTGCCCAACGTCCTCAACGGTGAGGACGAGCCGTTCTACGCCGTCACCCGGCACGCCGACGTCGTCGAGATCAGCCGGCGTCCCACGACCTTCTGCTCCGGCCAGGGCTCGATCTCGATCCAGGACATCCCCGCCGAGGCCATGGAGTTCTTCGGCTCGTTCATCGTCATGGACGACCCGCGCCACGCCCGACTGCGGGGCATCGTGGCCCGCAGCTTCACGCCCCGCAAGCTGCAGGGGGTGCTCGACTCGGTCGAGCGCATCTGCGCCGAGGTGATCGACGGGTTCTGCGAGCAGGGCGAGGTCGACCTCGTCGAGGCGCTCTCGGTGCCGTTCCCCCTCCTGGTGATCTGCGACATGATGGGCATCCCCCGCAGCGAGTACGCCACGGTCCGCGACGCCACGAACGTGATCCTCGGCTCCGGCGATCCCGAGCTGCTCGGCGGACGTGACCCGATGACCGCCTTCTTCGAGGCCGGCATGACGCTCACCGCGCTGATGAACGAGCTCGCCGAGGAGCGGCGCAAACGCCCCACCGACGACCTCACGACGGCGCTGGTCCACAGCGAGGACGGCGAGGAGATCCTCGAAGCCGGCGACCTCGGGCCGTTCTTCATCCTCCTCGCGGTGGCCGGCAACGACACCACCCGGACCGCGACGAGCCTCGGCATGCACCTGCTGGGCCGCAACCCCGACCAGCGGCGCATCTGGCAGGACGACCTCGAGGGGTGCATGCCCACCGCCATCGAGGAGGTGGTGCGGTGCGCCGCGCCGGTGGTGTTCATGCGCCGGACCGTGACCGAGCCCGTCACGCTCTCCGGGCACGACTTCGAAACCGGCGACAAGCTGGTGATGTTCTATGGCGCGGCGAGCCGCGACCCGGCTGTCTTCGACGACCCCGAGCGCTTCGACGTGCGGCGCGATCCCAACCCCCACCTCGGCTTCGGCGGACCGGGCCCGCACTTCTGCCTCGGCGCCCACCTGGCGCGGCGGGAGCTCACGGTGGCCTTCCGTCAGCTCCTCACCCGCCTGCCCGACATCGAGGTGGCGGGGGAGACCCGGTACCTCGATGCCCTCGGCATCCCGCTGGTGGGCGGCGTGAAGGGCCTGCCGGTCCGCTTCACGCCGGTTCCACGCACCACGGTCGCCTGATCGGCGGCGGTTGGGAACCGCTTCCCGAATTTGGCACTAAGATAGGGGCATGAGCGACGGGACCAGCTGAGCATGTTCCTGGCCCTTCGCGAGATGCGCCGTGCCCTGGTCCGTTTCGGGCTGCTGGTCGTGGCCGTAGCGCTGCTGGTGTTCCTGATCCTGTTCCAGCAGGCGTTGCAGAACGGCCTGCTCACCGCGTTCGTCGGCGGTATCCGCAACCAGTCCGCGCCGGTGCTCGTGTACACCGTGGACGCGCAGCGCACGTTGCAGGGCAGCGTCATCACGCCGGCTCTCGAGCAACAGGTGCGCGACACCGAGGGGGTGGGCGCCGTCGCCCAGATCGGCGAGCGCACCTTCACGGTGCGGGTCGACGGCGGCTCCGAGACCGACGCCTCGATCGTGGGTAACCGACGATTCGACCCTGGTCCACCCCACGACCCTGACGGCCGGCCGTCAGGCGAGTGGACCGGGCGAGGCCGTCGGCAGCAACGTCGACTTCTCGTTGGGGGACCAGGTGAGGGTGGTACCCGCTTCGGGAGCAGAACCGGTCACGCTGCGCGTCGTGGGGGTCGCCCGCGACATCCAGCTGAGCGTCACCCCGACCCTGTTCACCGACCTGGACACCTACGACGCCGCGGTGCGCGCCAAGAACCCGAGCAGCCGCACCGTCCTGCCCAGCGCCCTCGCGCTCGCACCCGCCTCGGGTACCACCGACGCGCAGCTCGTCGCCTCGGTGAACAGCTCCGTTCCCGACGCGGAGGCACTCACCCGCACCGATGCCGCCGACAAGACCCCAGGCGTCGCACAGGTGCGCCAGTCGTTCCAGGTCATCTTCCTGCTCTACGCCCTGGTCGTCCCGCTGGTGACCGGGCTGTTCTTCCTCATCATCACGCTGCAGAAGGCCGGGTCGTTGACCCTGCTGCGCGCGATCGGTGCCCGCACGGGCTTCCTGGCCCGCGCGTTGCTGATCGAAGTGATCGTGGTCCTCGGACTCGGCCTCGGACTCGGCATCGCCCTGTACGCACCGCTGTCGCAGTCCCAGGTCGGTGGACTTTCGCTGCGCTTCGACCCGGGCGTCGTGCTGACCTGGTCAGCGCTGCTCATCGGCCTCGGGCTGGTGAGCGCCCTGGTGTCGCTGCGCCGGGTGCTGCGCATCGACCCGTTGGAAGCCACCACGGGAGGTGGGATGCGATGAGGATCGCACTGCGAGAGCTGGTCCGACGCAAGGGGAACTTCGCCGTGGCGACGGTGATCCTCACGCTCATCGCCCTGCTGCTGATGTTCCTGGGTGGTCTGCTCGACGGCCTGTTGGCCTCGTCGACGGGCGCCTACCGTGCCCAGAACGCCGACTTGTTCGTGTACTCGTCGAGCGCGCAGAAGTCGCTGGTGCGCAGTCGCATCACGCCTCAGGAGCGGGCCCGGGTGGCGGGCACGTCGGGGGTCGAGCAGGTCGGTGGGCTGGGGAGCGTGCAGCTCGGCGCTCGTCCCGGCGACGCGCCGCAGACCCGGGACCTCCTCTCCACCGTGCTGTTCGGCTACGAGATGGCCCCGCGCGGACTGCCGGCGACGCCACCGGCGACGGGCACCGTCGTGGCGGACACCGCGCTCCGCTCGAAGGGGGTGTCCCAGGGCGACACGCTCCTGTTGGGGCCCGGCCGGTCGCCGGTGAAGGTCGTCGGCTTCGTCGCCGACACCCGCTACCTCGGCCAGGCGAGCCTGTGGGGGTCCCTGACCACCTGGCGGACGGTGACCGCGGCGAACCGACCGAGCGAGACCGCGGGCGACACCGTCCAGGCACTGGTCGTGCGCACGAGCCCGGGCGCCTCGCCCACCGCGGTCGCGGCCGCGATCGATGCCGGTAGCGGCGGCGCCACCGAGTCCCTGACCCTTGCGCAGGCGGTCGACACGCTCCCAGGCGTGTCCCAGCAGCAGGCCACGTTCACGCAGATCATCGGTGTGACCGTGGTGGTCGCGCTGGTGGTCGTCGCCCTGTTCTTCGCGCTCATCACGGTGGAGCGAACCGCGCTCTACGGGATCCTGAAGGCGATCGGCGCCTCGAGTGGCACGCTGTTCGCGGGAGTGGTCCTCCAGGCCGTGCTCGTCACCCTGTTGGCCGCCGTGCTCGGCGTCGCCGGATCGCTCGCCCTGGACGCGCTGATCCCCGCCGGGGGCATCCCGTTCGACCCGACCCCAACACGGCTCGCCGCCAGCGTCGTCCTGTTGCTCGTCGCCGCCATCGCCGGTTGCAGCTTCTCGCTCAGGCGTGTGCTGCGCATCGACCCGGCCTCGGCGATCGGGACCGCGTCGTGACCGCTCCGACCCCCGCCCCGGAGGTTCCCATGGACCAGTCAGCCCCCGCCCTGTCGATGCGAGGCGTCACGAAGGTGTACCCGGCGGGCGACGACGAAGTCGTCGCGCTCGACCGCGCCGACCTCGAGGTCGGCGCCGATGAGATCGTCGCGCTCGTCGGCCCCTCGGGTTCGGGCAAGACGACGCTGTGCTCGATCGCGGGCGGGCTGCTCACCCCCACCGACGGCACGGTCGTGGTGTCGGGTCGGGACATCTCCGGTGCGTCCTCCCGCGAGCTCACCGACTTCCGGCGCACTTCGGTCGGCTTCGTGTTCCAGTCGGTCAACCTGGTTCCCTTCCTGACCGCCCGTGAGAACCTTCTCGTCGTCGACGAGCTCGCGGGTCGTCGAAGCAACCGGCGCCGAGCCACGGACCGAGCCGACCAGCTCCTCGAGGAACTGGGTCTCACCGACCGTGCGGGGAACCTCCCCGGTCAGCTCTCCGGCGGGCAGCGCCAACGCGTCGCCATCGGTCGCGCACTGATGAACGAACCGGCCCTGGTGCTGTTCGACGAACCCACCTCCTCGCTGGACTCGCAGCTCGGTGATCAGGTGGTCCAGCTCATCCGCCACGAGATGAAGAGCCGGGGCACCGCGGCCGTGATGGTCACGCACGACGACCGCATCACGCACTACGCCGACCGAACCGTGCACATCGAGGACGGCCACATCCAGGACTGACCCTCCCCGGTCGGCACGGGCTCCTCGGCCGGGGCTACGGTCGGGTCCGATGATCGCGACACGCCCGTTCGGCCGGACGGGCCACCACAGCACCCGGGTCGTCTTCGGCGCGGCTGCGCTCGGAGGGATGCGTCAGGAGCGGGCGGACGAGGTGCTCGAAAGGGTGCGTGCCGCGGGCATCAACCACCTCGACGTGGCGGCCTCCTACGGTGACGCCGAGCTGCGGCTCGCCCCATTTCTGGCGAAGCACCGCGACGAGCTCTTCCTCGCCACCAAGACCGGTGAGCGGACCGGCGACGGCGCCCGGGCCGAGCTGGAGCGCTCGCTGACCCGGCTGGGTGTCGACCACGTCGATCTGATCCAGCTCCACAACCTGGTCGAACCCGAGGAGCACGAACGTGCCTTCGCGCCCGGCGGCGCCGTCGAGGCGCTTGCTGCCGCCCGGGACGAGGGGCTGGCCCGGCACATCGGGGTGACCGGTCACGGGCTGCGCATCGCCGAGCGTCACCTCGAGAGCCTCGAGCGGTTCGACTTCGACTCGGTGCTGCTGCCGTACAACTTCGCGCTGCTGCGCGACCCCGGCTACCGGGCATCGGTGGAGCAGCTTCTCGCGGTGTGCGCCGAGCGCCGCGTCGCGGTGCTGGGGATCAAATCGGTCGCTCGCCGCCGCTGGCGACCCGAGGATCAACGCCCCCGCTTCGCCTGGTACGAGCCGCTGCCGGCCGGCGCGGCGCTGCGTCGGGCGGTTGCCTTCGCACTCGCCCAGCCACAGCTCTTCCTGCCCACCTCCAGCGACGCCACCCTCCTCGACGCCATCATCGCCGCCGCGCAGGACGATCCCGAGGCGCCCGACGAGGCGGCGCTCACGGCCGACATCGAGGCGGAGGGGATCGAGCCGCTGTTCGACGGCGGGGTCCTGGACCGGATCTGAGCCTGGACCGGCAATGGATGGTCTCGGCCCAAGGGCACGCACTACACTGTCGGCCGTGCACGAGCCGCTCTCGACCTTCGTCATCATCATCTAGCGCACGCCGACAACCGGCGTGCGCTTCGAACCGTCCACCTCGGTGGGCGGTTTTCTCGTTCCGGAGCGGATCGAGCAGGCTCGGCGCACGACATTCGACTCAGGAGGAACCGTGGGGCACCGCATCGCAGTCATACCGGGCGACGGCATCGGCAAGGAGGTCACCGCCGAGGCGCTCAAGGTCGTCGCGGCATCCGGCGTGGCTCTCGACACCGTCGACTTCGACCTGGGCGGCGAGCGCTACCTGCGTGACGGCACGGTCCTGCCCGACGAGGTGCTCGACGAGCTGCGCGGCTTCGACGCGATCCTGCTCGGCGCGGTGGGCACCCCCGACGTGCCGCCCGGGCTGATCGAGCGGGGCCTGCTGCTCAAGATGCGCTTCGACCTCGACCAGTACATCAACCAGCGGCCGTTCCTGGCGCCCGAGTCGGGCGTCGACTTCATCGTCATCCGCGAGAACACCGAAGGCACCTACGCCGGCGAGGGGGGCTTCCTGCGCAAGGGCACCCCGCACGAGATCGCAACCCAGGGATCGGTCAACACCCGCCACGGCGTCGAGCGGTGCGTGCGCTACGCCTTCACGCTCGCCCAGGGACGCCCGGCCAAGCACCTCACGCTGGTGCACAAGACCAACGTGCTGACCTTCGCCGGCGACCTCTGGCAGCGCACCTTCACCGAGGTGGCCGCCGAGTTCCCGGACGTGGCGACCGCCTACAACCACGTCGACGCGGCGTGCATCCACTTCGTCACCGACCCGGGCCGCTACGACGTCATCGTCACCGACAACCTCTTCGGCGACATCCTCACCGACCTCGGCGGCGCCATCTCCGGGGGCATCGGCCTGGCCTCGTCGGGGTGCCTCAACCCCGAGCGCACCACGCCGTCGATGTTCGAGCCGGTGCACGGCTCCGCGCCCGACATCGCCGGCCAGGCCAAGGCCAACCCGATCGCCGCGATCCTCAGCGCCGCGATGCTGCTGGAGTTCCTGGGTGAGGCCGACGCCGCCACCCGCGTCCGGGCAGCCTGCGCGGAGCCCCAGTCGTTCAGCGGCTCAACCTCCGATATCGGCGACGCCGTCGCCGCACGCCTCTAGCCCTCAACCGTCACCACCACGGCGCTCACGCGAGCGCCCCGCACCGCGGAGAACCCCGACATGCCCATCACCCCCACCGCCAAGATCTGGATGAACGGCTCGCTCGTCGACTGGGACGACGCGCAGATCCACGTGCTGACGCACTCGTTGCACTACGGCATGGGCGTCTTCGAGGGCATCCGCGCCTATGAGACCGACCGTGGGCCCGCCGTGTTCCGGCTCACCGACCACATCCAGCGGCTGCACAACTCGGCGCACATCATGATGATGGAGCTCCCGTACTCCGTCGAGGAGCTGGTCGAGGCCACCAAGGACGTCGTGCGCGCCAGCGGGCTGCCGAGCGCCTACATCCGGCCCATCGCCTTCTACGGCTACGGCGAGATGGGGCTCAACACCCTGCCGTGCTCGATCGACGTCGCCATCGCCTGTTGGCCCTGGGGGGCCTACCTCGGCGACGACGGGCTCACCAAGGGCATCCGCCTGCAGATCTCTTCGTGGCAGCGCCACGACCACAACACCATGCCGCCCGCGGCCAAGACGACCGGGAACTACGTCAACTCGTCGCTCGCCAAGATTCAGGCGCTCAAGGCCGGCTACGACGAGGCGATCCTGCTCAACCGGGCGGGGATGGTGTCCGAGTGCACCGGCGAGAACGTCTTCGTGTCCCGCCACGGGCGGCTCGTCACGCCGCCGCTCTCGGCCGGTGCCCTCGAGGGGATCACCCAGGACTCCGTGTCGACGATCGCCGCCGACCTCGGCTTCGAGTGCGTCGAGGGCGAGCTGTCGCGCAGCGACCTCTACCTCGCGGACGAGATGTTCCTGTGCGGCTCCGCCGCAGAGGTGGCCGCCGTCAACTCGGTCGACGACCGGTCCATACCGTGCCCCGGCGAGATGACCCTGGCGATCGCGGCCGAGTACTCCAAGGCCGTGCGCGGCCAGGTGGACCGCTACAAGGAGTGGGTGGAACATGTCGGCTGACCCGGCGGCAGCCCCGACTCCAGTGAGCCTGCCGGCCGCCATCGACATCTTCGACACGACCCTGCGCGACGGCTCCCAGTTCGAGGGCATCTCGTTGTCGGTCGACGACAAGCTGCGCGTCGCCGAGCAGCTCGACTGGCTCGGCGTCCGCTGGATCGAAGGCGGCTACCCCCAGGCCAACCCCAAGGACGCCGAGTTCTTCCGTCGCGCACCCACCGAGCTGAAGCTGTCCACGGCGCAGCTCGTGGCGTTCGGCTCGACGCGCCGACCGCTGGGCAAGGTCGACGACGACCAGACCCTGCGCGCTCTCGTGGAGGCGGGCGTGGGCACGGCCTGCATCGTGGGCAAGTCGTCGGAGTTCCACGTGACCGAGGCCCTGCGCACCACCCTCGAGGAGGGCGTCGCGATGGTCGAGGACTCGGTCGACTTCCTGCACAGCGAGGGCCTGCGGGTGTTCTTCGACGCCGAGCACTTCTTCGACGGCTACAAGGCCAATCCGGAGTTCGCCATCCGCGTGCTCGAGGCGGCCGCCATGGGCGGGGCGGAGTGCCTGGTGCTCTGCGACACCAACGGGGGCTCGCTGCCCCACGAGGTCGAGCACATCACCGCTGCGGTCCACGCCCTGTTCGGCAGCGAGGTCCAGCTCGGCATCCACACCCAGAACGACTCGGGCTGCGCGGTGGCGAACTCGATCGCGGGGGTGCGCGGCGGCGCCACCCAGCTCCAGGGGACGATCAACGGCTACGGCGAGCGCACCGGCAACGCCAACCTGATGACCTGCATCCCCAACCTCGAGCTCAAGCTCGGCGTGAAGTGCCTACCCGAGGGTCGCCTCGAGCGGCTCACCGCGGTGAGCCGCCACGTCGCCGAGCTCGTGAACCTGCCGCCCCACCCGGCGGACCCCTACGTGGGCGACTCGGCGTTCGCCCACAAGGGCGGCCTGCACACCTCGGCGCTCGGGCGGGTTGGTGGAGCCAGCTACGAGCACGTCGACCCGGCCGTCGTCGGGAACCACACCCGGGTGCTGGTGTCCGACCTCGGCGGTCGGGCCGGGATGGCGATGAAGGCCGCCGAGCTGGGCGTCGAGCTCGACGACCGCGCGGCGGGCGCACTCAGCGACGAGCTGAAGCAGCGCGAGGCGGACGGCTTCGTCTACGAGGCGGCCGACGCTTCGCTCGAGCTGCTCATGCGCAAGGCGACCGGCTGGACCCAGCCGTACTTCCGGGTGGAGGGATTCCGGGTCACGACGTACCACCGGTTGCCGGGTGCGGCCGGCATCGACCCCGTCGACCTCGAGGATGCGGCCGCGGTCGACACCGAGGCGACCGTGAAGGTCTGGGTGGGCGACGAACGGTTCGCGTCGGTGGGTGAGGGGAACGGACCTGTCAACGCCCTCGACAACGCCCTGCGCGGCGCGATCGGGTCGCACTACCCGGTCCTCGACGACCTGCTGCTCATCGACTTCAAGGTGCGGGTGCTCGACTCGTCGTCGGGCACCGGCGCGGTGACCCGGGTGCTCATCGACTCGACCGACGGCGAGCGCACCTGGTCGACGATCGGGGTGAGCGAGAACGTCATCGAGGCCTCATGGCAGGCGCTGTCCGACGCCGTCGTCTGGCTGCTGCTGCACTCGTCCTGATCCGCGGCCCACGATCCAGGCTCGTCGGTCCCTGGGCCTCGAGGTCCTACATGCCGGGCCAACCGACGAGGACGCCGCCCGAGCTGCCCAGCGTCGGGAACGTCGCCTGCTTGCCGGGGTAGTGGCACGTCGCCCGCTGAGCCGTGTCGTGCCAGCGTCGCAGGACGCTCCCGTTGTCGACGGTCGTCGGCCGGGTGGCATCCACGGCGTTGGAGCCGTCCGCGGCCAGCGGTTCGTAGCCCTCGAGCGGGAACGTCTTCGTCTCGCCTGGCTGCAGCGTCAGGGACGTCGACGGTGGGTCGAGGGCGAGAAAGTGGTTCTCGACCGGGTCCAGCGCGTCTCTGACCCAGATGTTGACCTCCACGTCGACGGTCGCGGTCGCGTGGTTGGTGACCGTCCCGGTGGCGGAGACGAACCACGTCGCGACGCCGTTCGCATCGGTGCCCTTGCGCACCGCGTGGACCACGGCTGATGCCGAGACGTCGCCGCTCGGGCAACGGGGCGCGGTCGTGGGTGGTGGGGTCGCGGCGGGCACGGTGCTGGGAGCCACGGTCGTCGGCGGCGCAGTCGGGGCCGGGATCGTCGCCGGCGCAGTCGGGGCCGGGGCCGTGGTCGTGGTCGTGGTGGGCGCAACGGTGGTCGCCTCGGTGGTCGACGGGGCGGGCAGAGTGGTCGGCACGACGACCACCTGCTTCGTCGGCTCGGTCGCGGTGCGGAGCGCGGTCTGGTGGCGCCCGTTCCCCGAGGTCGCTGCGGCAAGCGCGCCACCGCCCACGGCGGCGGCCAGGAGCACCGCGCTGAGCGCGACGGCCCGGCGACGGCGCCGGTGCACCGCGATGCGGCGGCTGAGCTTCCGCTCGAAGTCGGGGCTGAGGGGCGGTGGTGGTCCGAAGGTCGCGCTCATCGGCGAGTCTCCTTGCTACGGGCGATCGGGGTGACGTTCTGGGGGGTCGTCGAGTCGTCAGGTCGCGTGTCCTGGTCGGGGAACACGTCGCTGGAAAGGCGTTTCCGGAGAGCATCGAGACCCCGTCGGGTGTGGGTCTGCACCGACGACGCTGAACACCCCAGGAGCTCCGCGACCTCGGCCTCCGTGTACCCCGACAGGTAGCGGAGCCCGACGACCTGGCGTTGCCGCTTCGACAGGTCCGCCACGGCATGGACCAGGTCGAGGTGCGTGGCGAGGTCGACCCCGTCATCGGCCGGACGCAGGCGGCGCCCCGCCAGGACTTCATCCGCACAGGGCAGGTTGCGCCACGCCTTTCGTTGTCGGTCGATCGCCAGTCTCGAGGCGACGGTCGCCACCCACGGTTCCACGGGCGGTCGGAGCCGGTTCCACCGGATTGAGGCCCGGGCCATCGTCTCCGCCGCGACGTCCTCGGCGTCTGCCGCCACCCCCAGCACCCGGAACGCGACCCGGTGGGCGACCTCCACCAGACGCCGGAACGCGTCGTCGAACGACTCGTCGGCCTGGGTCGTCACGGCATCGGAGGTGGCGGGTCCGTCCTCGTCGTTGACCAGGCGCGGTCGAACTCGCAGGGGTTCGCTCATCGGTACCTCTTCACCACCATGCCCCAGATACGGATGGGCCGCTCGAACCAACGACAGTCAGGTCGAAACTATCTGGGCATGCTCGGTTGCCCCTGTGGCCTCGACGACGTGCCATGCGCCGAGTTGGGGAGGGCGCGTCAGCTCATGGCGACGCGGTGAGCACGCCGCCGACGATGGACCACCCGGCGGGCAGGGCCGCCGGCGTGCCGGTGATGCCGTTGGAGAGCACGCCGGTGAGGGTGGCCCCGGAGAGGTCGGCACCGGCCAGCACCGCGCTGTAGAACTTCGCGTTCGCGAGAGCTGCGCCAACAAGTGTCGTCCCGGTGAGGTCCGCGCCAGAGAGCGTCGCGCCGGTGAGGGTCGCGCCGTCGAGCGACGCACCGATGACGTGGGCGCCGGCCAGGTTCGCGCCGGTGAGGTCGGTCGACGCGAGGTTGGCCCCGTAGAGCGACGCCCCGGCCAGGTTCGCACCGGACAGGTCTGCCGAGTCGAAGTCCACGCCGTTCAGGTTTGCGCCCGCAAGGTCAGTGCCCTTGAGGCGCGCGTGGGCGAGGTCCAGGCCACCGAGATCCTGGGAGGTCAGGTTGGCTCCCCCCAGCTCGACGTACGGTGCGATGAGGTAGCCGTCGAGGATCTTGCAGTTCCCACACCTCAGGACCGCCGGCGTACCCACGAGTCCGCTGGTGATGAGGCTGTTCTGCGAGGTGGAGTTGTCGATCGACAGGCTCATGCCGGAGACGGTGGCGTCGCGGATTTCGGCTCCCTCGAGGACCGGGTACTGCAGCGTCGCATTCGTGAGGTTCGCCCCGTCCAGGAGTGCGAGCGAGAGGTCCGCATGGTTCAAGTTCGTCCCGGTGAGGTTGGCGCCAGAGAGGTCGGTGTCATGAAGGTTCGTCGATTGGAGGTCCAGCCCGCTCAGGTCGGCGTTGTCGAAGTACTGCTCAGCGGCGTTGACCCACGGGCCGAGGATGGTGCCGTTGACGACCGCCCAGCCGTTGTCGAGCGCGGCGGGCGTGCCGGTGACACCCCCTGAGGTGAGGTTCCAGCTCGAGGTGCTCCCCGAGGCGAGACGCAGGTCGGTCCCGTCGATATCGACGCCGTTGAAGTTCGCCGAGCTTGCCTTTGCACCGAAGAGGTTCGCGCCTGAGAAGTCTGCGCCGGAGGCGTCGACGGACGTGAGGTTGCTGTTCGTCAGCTGGGCGCTGGAGAAGTCGGTAGAACTGCGCAAAGGCGTTGGTGAAGTTCGCGCCGTCGAGCAACAGCCCCGAGAGGTTGCACCGAAGTCGAGGTTGGCCTGCTGGAAGCACCACGCCGCTGACCGTTGCGGTGCGCAGGTCGTCGCCGTGGAGGTCGGTGCCGGAGAGGTCGGCGTTGGTCAAGTTCGTGCCGGTGAAGTCTGCGCCGTCGAAGATGGCCTGGGACGCCTGCGTCGAGGTGAGATCTGCGCCGTTGAGGTTCGCGTCGCTGAACTTGGCTTGGGAGAGGTTGGTGTTCGTGAGGTCGGTGCCGGTGAGGTCGGCGTAGGTGAAGTCCTGCTGCTCCAGGTCGCAGTTGTGGAGGTTCTTGCCGGCGAGGCCGACGCCTGAGTAAACGTTGCCTGGTGGTGAACTTGGTTTGGTCGCAGTCGTGGCCCACGAGGGCGACCGTGCCCACGGCGGTGTTCGCGCCGGCGGTCGGGGTGACGGTGACCACGGTGCCTTCGGCGCTTGTCGAGGTGGACCAGGGGCCTTTGAAGTAGGCGGTGTTGTGGGGGTCGATGGTGAGGGTGTAGTCGGTGGCGTTGAGGGTGCCGACGGTGAAGTTGCCGTTGGCGTCGCTGGTGGCGCTGCCGGCGGTGTGGCCGTCGGCTTTGTCGATCGCGGTGACGGTGACGCCGGCGACCGGGTTGGAGTTGTCTTTGACGGTGCCGCTGATGGTCGATTCGGTGGCGAGGTTGGTGTTGACGGGGTTGGCGTAGTGGCCGTCGGAGATGTCGACGATCGGCGCGGCGCCTTCCTCGGTGGCCGAGGCGTTGTAGCGGGTGGTGAGTCCGGGTGCGGTGTAGCGGAGCCGGTAGGTGGTGGCGGGCAGGGAGGCGAAGCGGTAGTGGCCGTTGGTGGTTGTGGGAACTGATGCGACGACGGTGTCGATGGTGGTGTTGATCGCTTCGACGGTGCCGTTGGTGACCGGGTCGGTGCCGTTGGCGGTGACCGTGCCGCCGATCATGCCGGTGGCGGGGCTGAGGGTCTTGTCGATGGTGGTGGGTGTGGTGGCGTCGAGCGCGACGGTGGTGGCGCCCTGACCAGTCGCTGGCGCCGTTGTACCAGTCGCTGCTGGAGAACAGGATGCGGTAGTTGCCGTCGGGGGCGACGGACTGGTGGAACGAGTAGGTGCCGTCGGTGCCGGTCGCGGTGGTCGCGACGAGCGTCTGGGGTGCGGTGTCGGTGTAGATGGCGACCGGTACCCCGATCGCCGGTGACCCGTCGCTGGTGAGCGTGAGGGTGCCCTTGAGCGTCACCGGGGTCAGGTCACACCCGGTCAACAGGGTGCCGGCCAGCACGAGCGCGCCGACGACGGCGCAAAAGGTCAGGGTTCGCCGAATCATGTTGTTCTCCCGCATTCATCGGTGTGGCCCGCTGCCACACCTGCTCCGTACCGTGCCGACAGCATCGTCCGCGCAAAACGCCGATACAAGTCACCCCCTCGGGAACAACGTGATCGAACCGCGCTTCCGGTGCACTGCAGGGCGGGGTCGTCCGCCGGAGCCGATGGGTGGGTAGTGGCACCTGGACGCCGCGTCGCCCATGATCGTGCCATGGCCCGACCTGCGAGCGACGTCGCCTGCCGCGATGCCGCCGACGAGATCCGACTCTCGGGGCTCCACAAGACCTTCGGCGACGTGCACGCGGTCGACGGGGTCGACCTGGCCATCCCGCGGGGGCAGACGGTCGCGCTGCTCGGGCCGAACGGCGCCGGCAAGTCCACCACGGTGGACCTGCTGCTCGGTCTCGGCACCCCCGACGCCGGCGAGGTGTCGGTCTTCGGGATGACGCCGGCCGAGGCGGTCGCGGCGGGTCGCCTCGGGGTGATGCTCCAGATCGGACAGGTCATCCGCGACGTGACCGTCCGCGAGCTCGTCGAGATGATGGCGTCGCTGTTCCCCACGCCGCTCGACGTCGACGAGACGCTGCAGCTCGCCGGCCTGGCAGGCCTCGCCGATCGGCGCACCAACAAGCTGTCGGGCGGGGAGACCCAGAAGGTGCGCTTCGCCCTCGCGCTCGTCCCCGACCCGGACCTGCTGGTGCTGGACGAGCCCACCGTCGCCCTCGACGTGGAGAGCCGCCAGGGCTTCTGGTCGACGATGCGGGCGTTCGCGGCGCGTGGCAAGACGGTGCTGTTCGCCACCCACTACCTGGAGGAGGCCGACGCCTTCGCCGACCGCATCGTGCTGCTGGCACGCGGCCGGGTCGTCGCCGACGGCTCGACCGGTGAGGTCAAGTCCCTCGTGGGCTCGCGCACGATCCGGGCGACGCTGCCCGGTGCGAGCGAGGTCGATCTCGAGCAGCTCCCCGGCGTGCAGCGCGTCGAGGTCCACGGGTCGACGGTGACCATGGTGTGCGACGACGCGGACGCCGCGTTGCGCGCCCTGTTGCCGGCCTACCCGGACGCCCGCGACCTCGAGGTGCGCGGGGCCGGGCTCGAGCAGGCGTTCCTGAGCCTGACCGGCGACGACCAGTTGCCCGGCGACCACGTGCCCGGCGACCGCGTGCCCGGCGGTGCCGTGACCCGAGCAGCCGATCGACCTGCACCGCTGGAGGTCGATCGATGAGGACCGCGACCTACACCCGGTTCGAGCTCGTCCGCATGTTCCGGAACGTGCGCTTCTTCATCTTCTCGCTGGTGTTCCCCCTCGTGCTCTTCTACCTCGTGGCCGGCTCGAACCGGAACGAGTCGATCCTGGGCATCTCCTTCCCGCTCTACTACATGACCGGCATGGTGGCCTGGGGCACGATGGCCGCCGTCGTCGCCGGCGGGGCGCGCATCGCGGCCGAACGGTCGGTTGGCTGGAACCGGCAGCTCCGGCTCACGCCGCTGTCGCCGACGCGCTACATGGCCACCAAGGTGCTGACCGGGTACGTGATGGCCGGCGTGAGCATCGTCCTGCTCTATGCGGCCGGTGTCTCCCTCGGCGTGCGCCTGCCATTGACGGGCTGGCTCGAGATGACCGCCCTGGTGCTCATCGGGCTGATCCCCTTCGCGGTGTTCGGCATCCTCATCGGCCACCTCGTCTCGGTGGACACCATGGGCCCGGCGATGGGTGGGGCCATCTCCCTGTTCGCGCTGCTGGGGGGTTCGTGGGGGCCGATCGGCAACGGCACCTGGTTCGAGTCCGTGCTCAAGTGCATCCCGTCGTACTGGATCACCCAGGCGAGCCAGGTCGGCGTGCACGGCGGAAGCTGGCCGCTCGAGGGGTGGATCGTGGTGGGGGTGTGGACCGTCGTGCTGCTCCGGATCACCCGACGGGTGTACGAACGGGACACGCAGCGGGTGTGACCGCGCCGGGCGGCGTGGTCGAGGTCGTGCGCCCTGGACCGCATTGGTTAGGGTTTCGCCTCGTATGGCCGCTCCCAACTTCGTCCCTGTCGACCCCACCGATCGTCCGCGCGACTACGAGTCCGCGCCTCGGCGCGACAAGTCCTGGCGGGCAGACCGCCCTGGTGAGACGATCGGCGCGCCGATGCCCGAGGGCGGCCTCTACGGCAACCAGGGTCCCGACATCGGCTACGCCCTCAAGCTCGTGCACCTGCGAGAAGACCGGATCAAGGTGCAGAGCGACGAGTCGGCCCATGACGCCGAGGCGGGCTGTGTGGCGGTGGCCATGCGCCGGGCGTCGTTGTTCGGACGGGCGCCGATCCTCGCCGACCTCGACGTGGCCTTCACCGTGTGGGGCTTCTACGACGACCAGCCGGCCAATGGGCTGCGCGTCCTGCGGGGTGAGCTCTTCGAGGGCGCCGGTCACCACCACGGCTACCCGCTGCGCCGCGAGATCGCCGCTGCGGTGGCCGAATCGACGTTGCGCATGGCGGTTGCCGGAGTGACTGCGGCACACGAGGCCGATTGGGCCTCGCTCTTCGCCGACCGCTGAGCGCGGCCAGGCGTGGTGCAGGCCGAGCTCGCCGACGAGCCAGGCCTCTCGGCCGAGCTCCCGGGGTTGGTCAGCCGACCGTTGCGAGCTCGCGGGCGGTGGGCGCTTGCTCCGTTCCGGACCGAGGTTGATCCGGCGCACGTCCAACACGCCGGGCCAAGCGCATCGACGGCGCTTCGACGAACCGGTAGAACGCGGCCGCAGCGCCAAGGCTGAGCGTCACCACCACCGCCGGGTACCAGACCGTGAAACCGTCGAGGCGACCGACCTTGGTGACCGCGTGCACGATCGGTAGGTGCACGAGGTAGAGGCTGTAGGAGCGCGTGCCCAACCACATCACGGGTCGCCGGGCGAGCGCGGTGCCGGCCACGTTCCAGCTCAGCGCGAGAACGAGCAGAGCGGACATGCCGAGCAGCATCGAGGCGTTCTCCAGGCACAGCGCCCAGCGATGGTCGAGCGTGTCGACGGCGTCGAGCGCGCCGAGCGGAGCGCGGGCGGAGAGCACCACGACGACGGCTGCGAGCGCGAGCCAACCGCGGACACCCGCGAGGCGCGCGGCCCCGGCTCGTAGGCGCGGCTCGTAGGCGGCGATGGCGACGCCCACGCCGAAGACCGGGAGGTAGAGCTGCACCTCGTTCCAGAGGTGGCCGGTGCCGAAGGTCAACCGGACCCACGGTTGCGCGATCACCGCGGCAGCGCAGAGCGCCCCGAACAGCGCCGGTGAGCTCGTCAGGCGGCGCGACGGCTTGCAGCCGAGGTGACGAAGGGCGAACAGGAGCGGCGGAAGGAGCATCGAGAACCAGACCTCCCAGCGCATCGACCACCAGACGCCGTTGGTCGGGGCGTTCCTCAGGTCGACGAGGGCCATGTTGTGCAAGAGGTGGGTGAACGAGGTGCCGGCGGGAAGCCAGTGGGTGAAGTCGCCGAGCAGGAAGCGGCTCAACGTGAACACGAGCACGGCGGCAGCCGCCGACCCGACGACGGGAAGGTAGAGGCGAAGCGCCCGGCGTACGTAGTAGGCCCCGGTCGAGGTGCGCACACCGCTCCAGTAGCGCCGGGAGAGGACGTAGCCGCTCAGGACGAAGAACAGCCAGACAGCGGCCTTGCCGTCCCACAGCAGCCTGAGCGGGCTCAGCGTCGCCCACCAGGCGATCGCCCCGTCGGTCTGGAAGTTGCGGATGCCGTTGGAGAAGTCCGGAGCCCGCAAGAACGAGTGGTACGCGACGACGCTGAGCGCCGCGAGTCCTCGCAGCCCGTCGAGCGCAGGGAGTCGGTTCTTGGCCATGGGAGCGCTCTCACGGTTGCCGTCGGACCTGGAGACCGTAGAGAGCCTAGGTCGGAGCCCAGCCGTGGCGGTTCGTCGGCGGGAGCGCAGAACCGTGCAGTCATGCCGGCCGACGACGACCCTTCGGTACCCTGATCGTGTGCCCTCCGATCCCGTTCGTGTCCGCTTCGCGCCCTCGCCGACGGGCTACCTGCATGTGGGTGGCGCGCGCACGGTGCTCTTCAACTGGCTCTTCGCCCGCCACCACGACGGCGAGCTCCTGCTCCGCATCGAGGACACCGACACCGAGCGCAACCGACCCGAGCTCATCGAGGCGATCTTCGACTCGATGCGCTGGCTCGGCCTCGACTGGGACGGTGAGCCGGTGCACCAGTCCGACCGATTCCCGCAGTACACGGCCGCCGCCGAGCAGCTCCTCGCCGGAGGCCACGCGTACATCTGCGACTGCACCGCCCAGGACGTGTCCGAGCGCAACGCCGCGGCCGGCGGCCCGCCCGGTTACGACGGCCACTGCCGCGACCGCGGTTTGGCGCCCGGCGAGGGTCGGGCGGTGCGATTCCGCGCCCCCGACGAGGGCGCGACCGAGTTCGACGACCTCGTGCGCGGTCACGTCTCGTTCGCCAACGCGACCATCGAGGACTTCGTGCTGCTGCGCTCGAACGGCACGCCCACGTTCCTGCTCGCCAACGTCGTCGACGACGCCGACATGGCGATCACCCACGTCGTGCGGGGCGAGGAGCACGTCAACGGCACCCCCAAGTACCTGCTGATCGGCGATGCGCTCGGCCTCGATTACCACCCGGTGTTCGCCCACCTGCCGCTGTTGGTCAACGAGCAACGCAAGAAGCTCTCGAAGCGACGTGACGACGTGGCGGTCGGCGACTACCGCGCGCGCGGCTACCTGCCCGAGGCGATGGTGAACTACCTCGCGCTGCTGGGGTGGGGCCCATCGGATGGCGTCGAGGTGCGTCCCATCGCGGAGATCATCGAGCGCTTCGAGCTGACCGACGTGAACCCGTCGCCGGCGTTCTTCGACGTCAAGAAGCTGACCCACGTCAACGCCGAGTACCTGCGGGCGCTCCCGGTCGACGAGTTCGTCGAACAGGCGACGCCCTTCCTTTCGGGCGGCGACGCCGCCGTCGACGCGTTGCGCGCGCTCGGACCACTGGTGCAGGAGCGGGTGCAGACCCTCGCCGAGGTCGATCCGATGATCGCGTTCCTCTGGCAGGACGAGCTCGACATCGACGAGGCCGCCTGGGACAAGCACGTGGTGCGGGGCGCAGCCGGCGTGGCGATGCTCGACGAGACGCTGCGGCGCTTGGAGGCGATCGACGACGCGTCCTGGTCGCCCGAGTCGGTCGAGGCGGCGGTCGTCGGCGCGACGATCGAGCTCGGGTTCGTCAACGACGAAGGTCGTCCGCGACTTGCGAAGACGCAGGGCCCGGTGCGGGTGGCCACGACCGGCCGGGCGGTCGGTCCGCCGCTGTGGGAGTCGCTGGCCCAGCTCGGGAGGGAGCGCACCCTGGCGCGGCTGGATGCCGCGCGCGAACGGGCGACGTGACGGGGCCCGGCACGCTGGCGGCTCCACCCGGTGGTGGGACGCCACCGGCCACGCGGCGACGTCACTCCTGGTGGCGGCGACTTGCCGTGGCATGCCTGGTTCTGGGTGTGCTCGGCCTCCTGTACGTCGCGTTCACGTTCGCCCAGGTCGTCTCGACGTCGCACCGCGACGACGCGCCCGGGCCCGGCACGGCGCACGCGGGGGCGATCATCGTGCTGGGCGCAGCGCAGTACAACGGGCGCCCGTCTCCGGTGCTCAAAGCCCGCCTCGACCACGCGCTCGAGCTGTACCGCTGGGGGCTGGCGCCGGTGATCGTCACGACCGGCGGTCGCCAACCGGGCGACAAGTTCACCGAGGCGACGACCGGCTACGACTACCTGCGCGCCCACGGGGTGCCCGACTCGGCGATCCGCAAAGAGGTGACCGGAGGCTCCACGTGGGAGTCGATGCGCGCCGCGTCGACGTTCCTGCACGCCGAGGGCATCCACGACGTGCTGCTCGTCTCTGACGACTACCACTCCAAGCGGCTGCTCGAGATCGCCGGGGAGGTCAACCTGCGCGCCCGGGTGTCGCCGTCGCCCCTGCACGTCCACGGCGCGAACAAGCTGCGCGCCTTGGCACGGGAGACGGTGGCGGTCAGCATCGGCCGCATCGTCGGCTTCCACGCGCTCGACCACCGCTAGCGCGAGCTCAGGTTTCGCTGATGACGAAGCGGTGTGCCGCGCTCAGCCGGTCTGGGCCTCGACCATGCGGCGGAGGCCGTCGCGCCAGTCAACGGTGGTGCCGCCGACCAGCTCGTGCATGCGGGTGAGGTCGGGTACCACGCTGCCGATCATCGACGGGTTCTCGGTGAAGCTGACATCGAGCCCGGTGAGCGCGCCGAGCTCGGTGCACCAGTCCTCGACGCTGACGGTCTCGTCGCCGCCCCAGTTGACGATCGTCGCCGGCACCGTCGCCACCCCGAGCAGCAGCGGCACCATCCGGGCGATGTCGTCGGTGTGGATCGGGTTGAACACGTTGGGCCGGTCCGGGTTGACCTCGATGGGCATGCCCGCCTTGAGCATCGCGAGGTGGAACGAGGGGAAGCCGCAGCGGTCGCCGAAGGGCACGTTCAGTCGGGCGATCGTGGTGGGCAGCCCCTCGGCGCGGGCCATCGTGCGGGCAACGGCCTCGGCGGCGATCTTCACGATCGAGTACGTCTCCATCAGGCTCCGGTGGTTGTCGCCCAGCGGCGAGGTCTCCGAGCGGGGGAGCGAACCGGCGGGCTCGTACACGGCGGTCGACGAGCACAGCAGGAAGCTCGTGGCCGAGGCGTAGCGGCGCATGAGCAGCCCCACCGACTCGGCGTTCGCGGTGAGGTCCGCGTCCCAGTCGGTGCCGGTGTTGACGGCGAAGTGGGCCACGTGGTCGACGTCGTCGGGCAGTGCGTCGTAGTCGCCGCCCACGAGGTCGAAGGGCACGCACGTCACGCCGGCCGCCTCGAGCCGGGCCCGGGCCTTCGGGTTGGAGAAGCGGGCGAGACCGAACACCTCGTGGTCCTGGGCGAGCGCCTTGGCGAGCGGCTCGCCGACCATGCCCGTGACGCCGGTCAGCACGATCCGCCTGCCCTGCGTCGGTGGCGGGGGAGAGGTTGAGGCGGTGGAAGACGGATCGCTCATGGCTGCACCGTATCTGCCCTGGCGGCGCGTCAGAGTTGGCGCGCAAGGTACGCCGCGGCATCCAGGTGGCGGCATCCAGGTGGCGTTGTTTGGGGACGGTGACTGTCGTTCTGTCGGGTCGTCGGAATTCGAGTTGCCCGTCGGGCATTCGTTCGCAGGTGAAGCCGCCCTCGTGCACGCGGTGATGGTGGAAGGTGCACAACAACGTCAGGTCTTGGGGGTCGGTTGGTCCGTCGTTGATCCAGTGGACCAGGTGGTGGGCTGAGGTCCAGCCGGGTGGGCGGTCGCGTCCCGGGGCGGGGCGGGTCTGCGGTGGTCGGAAGGCATGCGGTGGCCGTCGTCGCGTTGGGCGCTGGGTCCGCGATGCCAACATCCGACAACCGCACCCCCGCCCCGCCCCGCCCCTGGTTGTGGGCGCACCGGCCCGACGTGTTCGGGTGGCAGGGGAGAGGGGTAGGTGATCTGGTGGAGGATGACCGCGGTGACCGCGGTCCGGTTGATGGTGGCGCCGTCTTCATTCAATGATGCGTGCAGCGCTATGTCGACCAGCGCGTCCGCGCGGCGCTGGGCCGCGGTGCGTGCCAGCGGTGTGCCGTTCGCGTCGGCTTCGGACCGGTCTGATTCGTAGAGGGCGCGGGAGCGGCGGTCGAGCTCGCCGGCGAGGACCTCGCCGAGCTTGACGTCGCGCACCGCCGCACCCCGCGCCGCCTCACCGTGCGCCGCGATCCACCACGCGGAGGACCGCGCCCCATCACCAGCCCACATCGCCTGTGCGTCGGACACCCCCGCCACATGCGCTGCCGCCGCGTCCAGCCGGTTCCGGCACGCATCGATCGCCACCAGCGCATCCTTCACGCTCTGCTCGGGCAACTCGACGAACGACACCGCCGCTACCGCCGCCGTCGCCGCAGCAAGGTCATCCAACACACCAGCCAGTCCAGCCCCGGTCACGGCCGCAGAACCCGTCAGTTCGTCACTCCGGGGATCGAACACCAGTACGAGACCACCAAAACTCAATGGGGTACGCAAGCAAGATGCGTAACTACTTCGAGGAAGGTCGATCGTTCGGTGACCCCGCCTGCTTCAGCCGAGCAGGGACCGGCCCTCGGTCTCCCACCACTGCGCGGTGAGCTTCAGGCCCTTCACCGAAGCCCGGGGGAACAGCTCCTCGTAGGTCCGCTTGTAGCCGGTGTGGGCGATGCGCCACGTGCCGTCCCGCTTGACGTAGCGGTCGGTGTAGAACGCCGCGCCCTGGATCGTGAGGTCGACGTCGGTCAGGATCACGACGTCCTCGAGCGCCCACACGCCCGTCGCCGCGTCGGCGCCGTCGAGGTCGATCTCGGGATGGTGGCAACGGTGGCTGGTGAGCATCGTCGTGGCGCCCATCGAGGTCGTGATGAACTCGACGATGGCGTCGCGCCCTTCGCGCACGTAGGCGCCGCCACCGTAGGAAGCGGTGGCGTCGGGCTCGAAGCAGTCCACCAGGTCCTCCCAGAGCTTCTGATCCAGGCACCGCAGGTACCGGTACTTGAGGCGCTTGATGTGCTCGATCTCGACGAGGTCCTCGGGGGTCATGGGAGAGGTCCTAGCAGGTCGCTCCTTCCCCGGCCGTCGTCGTCGTCCTACGCTTCGAACGAGCCCACCCGGTGGAGGCGCCGTGCAGACAGCCGAGCAGGTGAAGTCCCCGGGCTCCGACACCGACTCCGACCCGCGTCGTTGGACGGTGCTGGGGGTGCTCTGCCTGGCGCTGTTGGTGGTCGGCATCGACGGGACCATCGTCAACGTGGCGCTGCCCACGCTGGTGCGCGACCTGCACGCCTCGTCCAGCGAGCTGCAGTGGATCGTCGACGCCTACACGATCGTGTTCGCGGGCTTCCTGCTGATCGCCGGCAACACCGGAGACCGGCTCGGACGCAAGGGCTGCTTCCTCGTCGGCCTCGCGATCTTCGGCCTCGGCTCGTTCGGGTGCTCCCAGGTGTCGACCGCGACCGAGCTCATCGGGTTCCGTGCGGTGCAGGGCTTCGGGGCGGCGTTCATCATGCCGGCGACGCTCTCGATCCTCACGAACGTGTTCCGCGACGAGACCGAGCGGGCCCGGGCGATCGCACTGTGGGCCGGCGTGTCCGGGCTCGGTGTCGCCATCGGGCCGCTCGCCGGCGGCTACCTGCTCGAGCACTTCTGGTGGGGCTCCATCTTCCTGGTCAACGTACCGCTGGTGATCGTGACGATCGCCGCCGCCGTGGCCATCGTGCCTCCTTCACGCGACCCGCACGCGCCGGCGCTCGACCTGCTCGGCACCCTGCTCTCGACCGTCGGGCTGGTGGCGGTGCTCTTCGGGATCATCGAAGGCCCGTCACGCGGGTGGGGCAGCGCACTGGTGAGCGTCGCCTTCGCGCTCGGTGTCGTCCTGCTCGTTGCCTTCGTCCTGTGGGAGCGGCACACCGAACATCCCATCCTCGACATCTCCTTCTTCGCGAACCCGCGCTTCTCCGCGGCATCGGTCGCCATCACGCTCGTGTTCTTCGCCATGTTCGGCTCGCTGTTCTTCGTGAGCCAGTACCTCCAGTTCGTGCTCGGCTACTCCGCCCTCAAGGCCGGGGCCAGCCTGATCCCGGTCGCCGCGGCGCTCATGATCGCCGCACCGGCCAGCGCAAAGCTCGTGAGCAGCTTCGGCACCAAGTGGATCGTGACCGCCGGGCTCGTGCTGGTCGCCTTCGCGCTGCTGTTGTTCTCCCGAGTCACGGTCACGAGCGGCTACCCGCTGGTGGGGACCGTGCTCGTCATCATCGGCGTCGGCATGGGCCTGGCGATGGCCCCGGCCACGGACTCGATCATGGGATCGCTCCCTCCGGAGAAGGCGGGCGTGGGCTCCGCCATGAACGACACGACCCGTGAGATCGGTGGCGCGCTCGGCGTGGCGATCATGGGCAGCATCACCAGCGCCGTCTACGCCTCCTCGATCACCGCCAACCCCGGGTTCGCGGTCCTCCAGAAGGCCTCGCCCGAGGCGGCGGCCGCGGTGCAGGACAGCATCGGCAGCGCGTCGTACGTAGCCGCCAAGCTCCCCGAGAACGTGCGGGGCGCGCTCGTGGACGCCTCCAACGCGGCGTTCGTGCACGCCCTCGACCGGACCGTGGTCGTGGCCGCGGTGGTCGCGCTCCTCGGCGCGTTGGTGGCGTACCTCTTCCTGCCGGCGACCGCGCACGAGGGGGAGCCGGTCGACGAGCTGATCGAGGGCGCCGCGTTGTTGATCCCTGCTGACCCCGAACAGCACCGGTCGTTGGCCCGCGTCGTGCTCGGCCTGCTCGCGGACGCCGGCATGTCGAGCCTCACCTACAACGCTGTCTCCGCCCAGTCGGGCATCGGTACCAGCAGCCTGCAGCGCATCTGGGTGTCGCGCGTCGAGGCGGTGACCGACGCCCTGGCCGAGGTCTACGGCGAGCACCCCGTCCCCGACACCGGCGACCTGCGCGCCGACCTGCGGACCTACGTCGGCCAGCTGGCGAACACGCTCGCCGAGCCGCGGGCGCGGCAGGTCCTGGGCGCCCTCGTGGCCGAGGCCGCGACGGACCCCGCGCTCAGCGCCGAGCTGCGGGAGCGGGTCCTCCATCCGCGGCGGGCCGAGCTGGGCCGGCGCCTGGCACGCGACCAGGAGCAGATCAACGCGCCCGTGGATGCCGCGGTCGACCAGCTCGTCGGTCCGATCTACCACCGGGCGCTGCTGCTCGACCTGCCCGTCGACGACGCGCTCCTCGACGCCATCGTCGGCGGGCTGACCGGCGCGCCGCACCGCGCCGAGGACCACGCCTGACCAGATCAACCGCCGTCGTGGAGCGGCGTCGCTGCGCGCGGTCGCGTGTCACAGGGAAGCGCGAGGGGAACGCCTGGACGAGGGCCTCGCCACGGTTCGACCTGCTTCGGCGAGGGCCGTTAGGCTTGCTCGCTCACCCGTTCGGGGGTGGTGTAATCGGCAACACATCTGGTTCTGGTCCAGACATTGGGGGTTCGAGTCCTCCCCCCCGAGCAACGGCAGTACTCGGGAGCCTCAGCGGCTGATCCCGGCGAACATCGCGTCGGCGAGGATCCGCGACCAGGGTCGCACGAGGCCGCGCAGTTCGGCGCACCCTTCCTCGCCGAGGGCGGCCCACGGGACCGCTGATCCGCGGTCGGTGGCGATTTCGATCTCCTCGCGCAGCATCGCGCCCTCTTCACTGAGGACCGGGTTGCCGTCCACCTCGTCGGGTGCGAGCCAGCCGGTGGCGCGTAGCAGCTCGACGTCCTCGTCCCACTGCTCGTCGCTCCAACCACGGGTGAGCTTCAGAAACGCTGCCGGGACGTTGCCGGTGGCGGCGTGGATCACGATGGCGTCGAGGCCGTCGAGCCCGGCGGTGAGCAGGGCCGCCACGTGGGCGTCGCCGCGGAACTCACGCAACAGCGTGATCGCGTGCCAGAGCGCCAGGTGCGGCGCTTCCGGCCAGGGCAGCGCGGCGTGCGCAGCGAACAGTGGGCGCCCTGCGATGTTTCGGGTGGCCTCTTCGGCGGGGCCGCGCAGCAGCTCGGCCGCGCGTCGCATCTCGGCTGAACCCAGCACCTCGTCGCCAAGGTGGGTTCGCAGCGCCCGGTCGATGCCGGCGAGCCGAGCTTCCAGCAGCGCATCGGGCGTGCAGTCGTCCCAGACCCCTTCCAAGGAGCGGGCGACCATCGTGGGCTCGAAGTTGAAGAACGTGGCGCTCACCACCGATGCCGGTACCGCACCCATCGCCGCGGCGCGCGAAGCGAAGTAGCCGCCAGGGCCGGTCACCCCCGCCGCTTCGTAGGCCGCTGCAGCCTCAGGGGCGAAGTAGACGATTGCGTGGTACGGCTCGATGGTGCGGTGGGTTCGTCTGACGACGTCCAGAGACGGCACTTCGAGCGCGGCTTCGGGTTCGTTCTCGGTCACGCAGCCACCTTTCCACCGCTGCCCGGTTCGTGCCAACGTGCGGGTCACGGCGCCGGTCATCGGATCGCTGGTCTCGTTTGGTCGAACTCCGCAGGGTGCCGACTAGGCTGCGATGTCGCCTCGACTCCGGGGCCTTCGTTTGGCCCCATCGTCTAGAGGCCTAGGACACCACCCTCTCAAGGTGGAGACACGGGTTCGAATCCCGTTGGGGCTACCAAACGAAGCCGTGTCCTGTGTGGGTGTCCCGTGTGGATCGGACCGGGTCGGAGCCGTCACCGGTCGCGGACGAGAGCGGCCAGAGCGGTGACGGTGCGCCAGTTGCGGCCGGTGGCGACCGGGGCCAGGCGCGAGCTGCGCGCCGCCAGCTTCGACCTACCGGTGCCATCGGGAAGGTGCAGGTAGGCGGTTCGCCCCATCACGGTGATTCCCTCGACGGCGGTCGCGGTCGCGGCCGTGGCGTCCACCATCTCGGCCGTCGGCTCGGCATCGAGGAACACCACCGAGAGCAGCTTTGGGTCGGGTTCGTCGTACGGGCACGCGGCGACGATCTCGTCGAGCTCGGCGGCGGTCCGGACCACGAGCGAGATGTCGAATCCGGCACCGTCCGACAACACCGGTGTGAGTCGTTCCACCAGCTCGTCAGCGTCGTCCAGCGGGTGGTCGAACACGGCGTTGCCGCTCTGGACGTAGGTGGCGACCTGGGTGGCGCCGGCGGTCTCGAACAGCTCGGCGAGCGCCGGCATCTTGATCCGACGCGTGCCCACGTTGACGCTGGCGAGCAACGCTACCCAGGTCGTCGTCACGGGCGTCGACGCTACCCGACCACCTCGGGACGGAGTCCGGGTCCCTCAGCCCCCGAGTCGAGCGGTCAACGGACAGCCGGACCGATCGCGGCGTCGCCACAACGCGAGACGATGCCGCGGATCGCATCGTGCTCGGCCTGGGTCATCCAGAGGTGGTAGCGGGCCTTGACCGCGACCTGCAGGGTCACGTAGTGGCAGCGGAACGACTTGTTGGGCGGGAGCCAGGTGGCTGCGTCGCCGTCACCTTTGGCGGCGTTCGTGGGACCGTCGACCGCGAGCAGCTCGAGCGGGTCGTTGGCGAGCGCACGGCGCTGCGTCGCGCTCGAGCTGCTGGGCCCCCTTCTGCCAGGCGTCCGAGAGCGCCACGACGTGGTCGATCTGCACTGCGGTGCTGGTGCGCTGCCCGCGCTGGAAGAAGATCGTCTTGCCGGTGTAGGGGCCGTGCAGCACCCCGGTCAGCACGACGCAGTCGTGCGTGCCTGCTTTGAAGGTGAGCTTGGTGAGGTCCCGCTGCAGGATGTCGTTGCGGGTGTCGCAGCCGTTGTGCCCGCCCGCAACATCGACGTCGTCGGTCCACGCGGGACCGAACTGGTCGCGGCTGTACCCGGTCTTGGGCGCCCGACCCTTGACGGGCACGGTCGCGAGCTGGGCGAGGACCTGGGTCGCCCGGCTCGCTCGCTTGGGCCGGGTGGTCGTCGGGGCGGTGCTCGGCGTCGTTCGGGTAGGGGGCGGTGCCGTCGTCGGGCGGGTGGTCGTCGAGCGGGTGGTTGTCGGTGGGGCGCTCGACGTCCGGGTCGTGGAGGTGCCCGGCCGGTCCAACGAGTGACCTCGGGTCACGGTCGTCGACGGTTGCGGGGAGGGGGCTGTGCTGGTCGGAACCGGGACGGTTCCGACCTTGCCGCTCGAAGAGACCGTGCTCGAGGTGCGCGCCACGCATCCCGAAGCGACCATGGCGAACGCGGCGAGCGACCAAGCGCCGCGTCGGGCGCGCCGGTGCGACCGATTCACCATGTCGTGGCGGTCGTCCTGCGGTGCTCGGATCTCCATGTCCCCACTTCCCGCTGCAATCGTAGGCCTCGCCGTCCCGGTGTCGGGGATCGCGGGCGGGCGTCGTCGCGTGGTCGGTGGGGCGACCAACATCACCTCCGAGCAGCCATTAGGGTGCAACGGTCTGCCACGAGGCAGGTCGGGCGCAATCGCCGAGGGGGCGAATTGACGGGAGACCAGGAGTCGACCCACACCCAGGATGACGACGTCCTGAAGTCGCTTCGCGCGAGCGAAGCTCGCTTCCGGACCCTTGCGGCGTCGACGCCGACCGCCATCTTCGAGTGCGATCTGCAAGGGACGATCAACTACGCGAACGACCAATGGTGCGACCTGGTGGGCCGTGGCCTGATCGGTCAGGCGTCGCTGGTCGACCGCATCCACCCTGAAGATCTCGAGCACCTTGGCGCGCTCTGGACCGCCGACACCACCGCGAGCGAACCGAACGGCTTCGACGCCCGGTGTCGAATGGTGCACTCCGACGGCTTGTGGCACTGGTTCGAGGTCGCGGCGCGCCCCGTCTTCGACGACGAGGGCAGGCACACGTCCTACCTGGGCGCGCTCCACGACGTCACCGAGTTGGTGGATGCCCGCCAGCAGAGCCAGCGGTTCCAGTCGATCCTCGAGGCGACCTCCGACCTCGTGGCGATCCTGCGGGACGACCTCGAGATCCAGTACGTCAACCCCGCCGCGCGCGAGGCCGTGGGGCTCGGCCCCGACAGCGATCCGAATGACATCGAGCCCACCCGACACTTCGACGAGGCGGAGTGGGAGCGGGTCATCGGCGAGGCCTCGGGTGCGCTCGAGGAGACGAGCGTCTGGGGTGGCGACACGTCGTTCCGCCGGGGCGACGGAGTCGAGACGATCCTCTCCCACGTGATCGTGCGGGGTAGCGACGACGACGGGACCGGCTGGTACGCCAGCCTCGCCCGGGACATCACCGAGGACCGGGTCCACCGCCGCAGCCTCCCGTCGGACCCGGATCGCGACGCCCTCACGGGCCTGTTCAACCGTGGGGCGATCCTCGAAGCCCTGCAGCGTGGCCTGCAGCGCGCCGCGGCCTCGGACCTCTACGTCGGCCTCATGTGCGTCGACGTCGACCAGTTCAAGCTCGTGAACGAGAGCTACGGGCACGAGGCGGGCGACGAGCTCCTGCTCGAGCTCAGCGAGCGGCTCCGGCGCGGCGCGGGGACCACCGCTCGCCTGGCCCGCTTCGGAAGCGACGAGTTCGTCGTGCTCCTCGAGGGCATGACCTCACCAACTGCCGTGCACCGGCGAGCCGGGCACATCCGCGACGCCCTGACCGGGAACGTGGAGCTCACCGCCGGGACCGTGCACACCTCGGTCAGCGTCGGCGTCATCATCGACGAGGGCACGAGCTCGGCCAGCAACCTGCTTCGCGACGCGGACGCGACGGTGTCGCTCGCCAAGCGACGGGGCCGTGGGCGGATCGAGGTTTTCGACCACCGTGTGCACGATCAGGTCGTGACCCGGTTGGCAACCGAGATGGAGCTGCGCGCCGGACTCGAAGCACGGCAGTTCGTGCTGCACTACCAACCGGTCATCGACCTGAAGGTCGGGGGCATGTCGGCCGTCGAGGCGTTGGTCCGCTGGGAGCACCCTCGCTACGGGTTGCTGGGGCCGGACGCCTTCCTGCCGGTGGTCGAGGAGTGCGGACTCGCCAGGCAACTCGGCTCGTGGGTGCTCGCCGAGGCCATCCGAGCCTCGGCGCGCTGGGAGAGCCCGTCCAAGCCGATGCCTCGCGTCGCGGTCAACATCTCGGCCGATCAGCTCTCGGCAGAGGACTTCGCGGACGAGGTCAGGAGCACGATCGACGCCGCCGGGCTCACCGGCGAGCGGATCGTCCTGGAGGTGACCGAAGGAATCGTGATGGCGGATCCTGCCTCGACGGCTTCCACCCTGGCCGGATTGCGCGACTTCGGGGCACGCGTCGCGATCGACGACTTCGGCACCGGCTACTCGTCGTTGAGCTACCTGACCCGGTTGCCGGTCGACGTGCTCAAGGTCGACAAGTCGTTCGTGCAGGGCCTTGGTACCGATACCGGGGACGATGCGGTGACGGCCACGGTCGTCGGGCTCGGGCACAGCCTGGGGCTGCGGGTCGTGGCCGAGGGGGTCGAGACCGACAAGCAGCTCGACGCGGTGCGGCGCCTCGGCTGCGAATCGGTGCAGGGCTTCTACTTCCGGCCACCGGTGGACGAAGACGAGATCAGCGGCCTCATCGCCGACCCCTCTTGGATCGACCTGCTCTGACCGGTTTCCGGTGGCGACGAGACGCGCCTCACCAGCCGAGGTAGTCCGGGTCCCGACGTTCGACGAACGAGCGCACGCCCTCGTTGGCGTCGTGGGTGGTCATGTTCATCTCCTGTGCCCACGCTTCGTCGTGCAGCGCGGTAGCCCGGTCGACCTCGAGCGAGCGGTTGCAGAGCCACTTGCTCAGTGCGAGCGCGCGCGTCGGACCGGCGGCGAGCCGCTCGGCGATCCGGCCCGCCTCCGCGGCCACCTCGTCGGCTGGGACGACTCGGTTGACCAGGCCGAGGTCCGCGGCCTGGGAGGCCGAGACGGCATCGCCGAGGAAGAGCAGCTCCTTGGCGCGTTGCAGGCCGACGATGCGGGGGAGCAGGTAGGCGCCGCCGCCGTCCGGCACCAGGCCACGCCGCACGAACACCTCGATGAACCGGGCGCTGTCGGCCGCCACGACCAGGTCCGAGGCGAGCGCGAGGTGGGCGCCGATGCCCGCCGCGGTGCCGTTGACGGCCGCGATGACGGGCTTCTCGCAGTCCATCACCGCGGTGACGAGCCGCTGGGCGCCGGTGCGGATCATGCGCGACACGTGGCCCACCGGTCGCTCCGGTGCGCCTTCGGGGCGCGGGTCCTCCGGCTGCTTCGCGCGCAGGTCGGCGCCGGTGCAGAAGGCGTCGCCCGTGGCGGTGATCACGACGGCTCGCACCGCCAGCAGACGACTCGCCTCGTCGAGCAGGTCGATCACCCGGTTGCGCTGGTCGGGCGAGATGGCGTTCTTGACGTCCGGTCGGTCGAGCGTGATCCAGGCCACGCCCGAGTCGGTGACGCGGTGGCGGACCTGCGACTCGATGGGAAGCTCCGCGGTCGGCGTGGGGGTGTCGTTCGTGTCGGTCATGGTGGCGACCGAGTGTAGGCGTGTGACCTGACGAGCCGTCAGGTCAGCTACCGTCATTCCGTGGTTCCTACGCACTTCAGCACCGACGACTTCGCCGCGGTCAGCCTCGGCATCGCGATCCTGCGCGTCGGTGCCGGCGTCACCCTGGCCGCCCACGGGTGGTACCACTTCTTCGGCGGGGGCAGGATCGCCGGCACCGCCCGGTGGTTCGACAGCATGGGCATGCGTCCGGGCAAGGCCCACGCGATCCTGGCCTCGTGCACCGAGCTCGGCGCCGGCGCGCTCATCGCGCTCGGTCTGTTCACGCCGCTCGCGTGTGCGGCATGCGTGGCGCTCATGATCGTCGCGTCCTACACCGTGCACCTCGAGAACGGCTTCTTCAGCGTCAGGAACGGCTGGGAGTACACGGGCATCCTCGCCCTCATCGGTGTGGCCATCGCCACGATCGGCCCCTGGAAGTACTCGCTCGACTATGCGCTCGGCATCGCGTTCCGGTTCAACGGGGTGACCGGTCTGCTGATCGCCCTGGTGGTGGGCATCGGCGGCGCCGCGTTGCAGCTCGGGCTCTTCTACCGGCCACCCGCTGAAGTGGACGACTGAGGCCTCCTCGTACCCGATAGTCACCCTCGGGTGCGCTGGGGTTCTATGCTCCGCCGCGGTCGATTGCCGCGAGCAGGGGACTCATGGACGAACCGTCGCACCAACTCGAAGAGCAGACAGGGGACCCGGCCCCCAAGACTTCCGGCGGCCCGACGCGCCAAGGCGCGTCGCTGGTCATCGAGGGTCTCGAGGTCGCGTACGGCGATGCCCTGTCGGTGCTCCACGGGGTCGACCTGTCGGTGCCGGCGGGGTCGATCGTCGCGCTGCTCGGCGCCAACGGCGCGGGCAAGACCACCTTGCTGCGCGCCTCGACGGGCCTGATGAACCTCCACGGCGGCCGGATCGTCGGCGGCTCGATCACCCTCGACGGCGAGCAGATCCGCGGCGCCAAGCCGGGGACGATCGTGCGCCGAGGGCTGGCTCAGGTGATGGAAGGTCGACGCATCTTCGCCGAGCTGTCCGTCGAGGAGAACCTGCGGACGGGGGCCTCCACGCGGCGCGACTCGGCGGGGATCGCCGAGAGCTTCGAGGAGGTGCTGACGCTGTTCCCCAAGCTGGCCGAGCGGCGCACCCAGGTCGCCGGGTACCTCTCCGGCGGTGAGCAGCAGATGGTGGCCATCGGTCGAGCGCTCATGGCCGCTCCGCGCATCCTCGTCCTGGACGAGCCCTCGCTCGGTCTGGCGCCGCTCATCGTGGAGCAGATCGCGGACATCATCGTCGACATCAACCAGCGGGGCACCTCGGTGCTGCTCGTCGAGCAGAACGCCACGATGGCGCTCGGCATCGCGCACGACGGCTACGTGCTCGAGACGGGAAACGTCGCACGCCACGGCCCCGCAGCGGAGCTACGGGACGACCCCGAGATCCGCGAGTTCTACCTCGGGGTGGGGGAGGCGGGGCGCCTGTCGTTCCGCGACGTCAAGACCTACCGGCCCGCGAAGTCGTGGAGCCTCCGATGACTGACGCGGCATCCCTGCTCGAGGTTCGCGACGTGGTGCTCCGCTTCGGCGGCGTGACCGCGCTCGACGGGGTGACGTTCGACGTGCACGCCGGCGAGCTGTTCGCCATCATCGGGCCGAACGGGGCGGGCAAGACGTCGATCTTCAACTGCCTCAACTCGGTCTACGAGCCGACGTCGGGCAGCATCACCTTTGACGGCGTCGACCTGAAGGGCGTCAGCCCCTCGGGTACGGCCCGGCTCGGCATCGGTCGCACGTTCCAGAACCTGGGGCTCTTCGTCAACCTGACGCTGGTCGACAACCTGATGCTCGGCCGTCACCACCTCATGCGGAGCGGCTTCGTCGCGGGAATGGTGTGGTGGGGCAAGGCGAAGCACGAGGAGCTCGCCCACCGGGCACGCGTCGGGCAGATCGTCGAGCTCCTCGAGCTGGGTCCCTATCGGCATTCGCCGGTCGGCTTGTTGCCCTACGGCATCCAGAAGCGCATCGAGCTCGGTCGTGCGCTGGCGATGGAACCGAAGCTGCTGCTCCTCGATGAGCCGGTCGCCGGCATGAACCTCGAGGAGTCGCGGGACATGGCGCGCTACCTGCTCGAGATCCGCTCCGAGCTGGAAGTGGCGATGATCCTGGTCGAGCACGACATGCATCTGGTCATGGACCTCGCGGATCGTGTCCTGGCGCTCGACTTCGGCGTGCCGATCGCGACGGGGCTACCGACCGAGATCCAGGCGAACCAAGCGGTGGTCGACGCCTACCTGGGCAAGGCGGCCTCATGAGCGTCGAGGCGAGCTCCTTCCCGGCCTTGCTCCTCGCCCGTGCCGACGCCACGCCACGGTCGGTGGCGACGCGCACGGCGTGGTCCGGAACCTGGCACGAGCAGGGCTGGGCCGATGCGGTGCGCGCCACCGCGCTGGTGCGGGCGGCGATGGCCGAAGCGGGGGTCGGCCCGGCGACGGTGGTTGCCGTCGCCACCGCTCCCCGGGCCGAGTGGCCGATCGCCGTGTGCGCGGCGCAGTCGCTCTCTGCGGCCGTGCTCCCTGTCCCGGTCGACGCCGACCTCGCGTCGATCCGCTCGTTGCACGACACTCACCGGTGCGCGCTGTGGGTCGTCGAAGACGAGGAGCAGCACGACAAGGTCCTCGATGCGGCCTCCGAGGAAGTTGCCCTGCTCGTGCTCGACCCACGCGGCGTGTCGCTGGGCGATTCGGTGCGCGCCTGGCCTGACGTCGTCGACTCCCACGTCGCCGACGTGGCCGAGGGCCCTCTGCGCGAGGCGGTGGCCGCGCTCGACCCCGACGCTCCCGCCGCGTTCGTGCACACGTCCCCCACCGCGACGGGCGCGTCGGTGGAGATCTGGACGCATCGACGGTTCTCGGCGACGGCCGGCGACGGCGATCCGCCCGACGCCCGTGGCGTCGCGGTCGACGAAGGCGACGAGTACCTGTCCTTCCTGCCCACCGATTGGCCGGTCGAACAGCGCGCGGTGCTCTGCGACGCGGTGGCGACCGGCGCGGTGGTCAACTTCGGCGCGCGCATCGGTGGGGTGCTCGCCGACCTGCGCGAGGTGCAGCCCACCGTCGTCCAGGCGCCGGCCGAGCTGTGGGACGCCATGGCCCTCGACGTGCGGGCGCGCATCGACGATGCGAATCGGTCGGGTCGGCGCGCGTTGACCGGCTTGTTCGAAGGGCGGTCCGGCCTGCTCGTGAAGCTCGCGATGCGGCGGCTTCGCGCCAAGCTCGGCCTGACCCGGGTCCGCCATGCGGTCTCGCTCGGTCGACCGGATGCAGCGACGACGGCGTTCTTCGAACACCTCGGCCTCGACCTCTCGGTCGTGGCCGTCGAGCCGGTCCGGACGTCCGTGCCCGGACCCGAGTCCCAGGAGGAGCCCGCTTCATGACCCCGTTCACGGATCTCCTGCTCAACGGCGCCGGAGCCGGCGCGGTCTACGCGCTGGTGGGCCTGGGCTTCGTGGTGATCTACAAGTCCACCGGCGTCATCAACTTCGCGCAGGGGGGGCTCATGCTGATGGGCGCCTATGCGGCGTACAACATCCACGTCACCTGGGGGCTGCCCTTCTGGGTCGCGTTGCCCGGTGCGATCGTGTTCGCCGCGCTGGTCGGCATGCTCCTCGAGGTGCTCGTGCTCCGCCACATGGTCGGCAAGCCGGCGTTCGCGCAGCTCATGGTGACTCTCGGTCTGCTCTTCATCCTCCAAGAGGTCGCCGCCAACATCTGGGGTCAGAGTCAGCTCAACATGGAGTCACCGTGGGGGAACCGGACGGTCTCGATCCTGGGCGCCCCGATCCGCGTCGACGGCCTCTGGACGATCGCCCTCACCACGGTGCTGGTCACCGCGTTCTTCCTGTTCTTCCGCTACTCGCGCCTCGGCCTGTCGATGCGGGCCACCTCGATCGACCAGGAAGCAGCCGCCGCCCAGGGGATCAGCCCTCGTGCGGTCTACCTGGCTTCGTGGGGCATCGCCGGTGCGGTCGCCGCCCTGGGGGCGGTCATGGCGACCGCCGCTCCCAGCTCGTTGACCCCGAGCGTCCAGCTCATCGCGCTGATCGCGTTTCCCGCGGTCATCCTGGGCGGCCTCGACTCGCCGGCCGGGGCGGTCGTGGGTGGCCTGGTCATCGGCATCGGCCGGAACCTCGCCGCGAAGTACTTCGGCGACTGGATGCCGTGGTTGGGCCAGTCGTTCGCCGACGTCTTCCCGTTCGTGGTCATGATCGCGGTCCTGCTGATCCGGCCCTACGGGCTCTTCGGCACCCGGGAGGTGCGGCGCATATGACCAAGGCATCCGTGTCGACCGGTCGCCCGGCACCGGGCGGTCGTCTGAAGTGCAAGACCCGGAGCCGCGGGCTCCGCACCCGCCTGTCCCAGGAGCTGGGCGTGTTCTCGTCCCCCGGGGCGCGGGTGGGCATGGTGCTGCTCGCCGTGCTCTTCGTGGCGATCCCGTACCAGTTGACCGACAACTGGCTGCAGATCCTGACGGTGTGCGGCACGTTCGCCATCGCCGCCATCGGCCTCAACCTGTTGACCGGCTTCACCGGTCAGGTCTCCCTCGGCCACGCCTTCTTCATCGCGGTCGGTGGGTACGTCGCGGCCAACATCGGCGACAAGGCCGGGCTGCCCATGGTCGCTTGGCTCCTCGTCGCGGCGCTGGTGGGTGGGGCGTTGGGTGCGCTGATCGGACCTTTCGCCCTGCGGCTGCAGGGCAACTACCTCGCCATCATCACGATCTCGCTGCTGTTCCTGAGCGAGTACCTGTTCAAGAAGTGGACGAACATCACCGGCGGGGGCGGCAACCTCTCGCTCGATCCGTCCATCTCCTTGGGCCCCATCAACTTCGCTGATCTCGGTTCCATCGGGTTCACGAGCCGGTGGCAGGGGGTCTTCTGGCTCGTGTGGGGCATGGTCGCGCTGTCCGCGTTGCTGGCTCGCAACCTGGCCCGCAGCCGAGCGGGGCGGGCGATGCAGGCGGTGCGGGACCGCGACCTGGCCGCCGAGGTGATCGGCGTGAGCCTTTTCCGCTACAAGATGGGCGCGTTCGCGGTATCGTCGGCCTTCGCCGGGGTCGGCGGCGCGTTGTACCTGGGGGTCGTCCAGCGCAACATCTCGGTGTCTTCGGTCAGCGGGATCCAGGGGTTCGTGTTGTCGATCTCATTCGTAGCCATCATCATCGTCGGTGGCATGGGTTCGGTCTCCGGCTCGATCATCGGCGCCCTCATCGTGCAGGGCCTGCCGCAGGTGATGCAGAACCAGGCCGGTCTGCTCCCCTTCGTCGGGGACAACAAGCTGATCAGCGTGACCTCCTTCAACAACCTGCTCTTCGGCGTGCTCATCGTGGTCTTCCTGCTCTTCGAACCCCAGGGCATAGCGTCGATGCTGCGGCGCACCAAGGCCCGATACACCGCTTGGCCGTTTGCGTCGTGATCGCACGTCACGGTCCGTCCTCGACCATCGTTCTCTCTCCACCCCCATCCCCTTCCAAGGAGCCCACCTGATGTACACCTCGTCTCACAAGGAGCGTCGGCCTCGAATCTCGGCCGGCCACAAGCTGCTCGCGGGTGGGCTCGCACTCTCGCTCGCCGTCGCGGCCGGAGCCTGCGGTCGCAGCAGCGGCAGCGCATCGGGTGGTGGCAACTCGAGCAACGGCGAGATCGCCTCGGCTCCCGGCTACGACCCGGCAACCAAGACCATCACGCTCGGCGTGCTCACCCCGACGAGCACCACGGCCAAGCTCATCAGCGACCCGCTGACGGCCGGCAACCAGGTCTTCTTCGACGCCCTCAACGCCAAGGGCGGCGTCGACGGCAAGTACAAGGTCAAGCTGGTCGTCAAGGACAACAAGTACGGCAGCGGCGACAACACGGCCACGGCCACCGCGTACGCCCAGACCAAGGGGCAGGTCGCGGCGTTCCTCCAGGTGCTCGGAACCGACCCGGTGAACAGCATCCTGCCCAGCCTCAAGGACGACAACATGATCGCCGGGCCGGCCACGCTGGACTCGGAGTGGTACGCCAACCCGAACCTCTTCCCGATCCTCGCGCCGTACCAGGTCCAGGCCGCCAACGGCCTCTGGTACTACCAGAACAAGATGGACGGCAAGGGCAAGAAGGTCTGCACGATGACCTCCGACGACGGCTACGGCAACGCGGGGCTCAACGGCGCCAAGTTCGCCGCCAGCAAGCTCGGCATCACGCTCACCGACAGCGAGAAGTTCTCCAGCGCGCTCACCGGTGGGAGCTACGACGCCCAGGTCCAGACCTTGCAGCAGAAGGGCTGTGACGCCGTGTGGCTCACGTCGCTGCCCACCGACACGATCGGGATCTTCAACGCGGCGATCGCCAAGAAGTTCAGCCCGCAGTGGATCGGCACCAGCCCGACCTGGATCAACCTGCTCGCCCAGGGCGGCACCGCCGACTACGTCAAGAACAACTACGTCGTCGTCGCCGAAGGGCCGGAGTGGGGAGACACGTCCTCCCAGGGCATGAAGGACATGCTCGCGGCGGTCAAGGAGTTCGCCCCCAAGACCCAACCGAACTTCTACTTCTCCTTCGGCTACATGCAGGCGCATGCGATGTCGCAGATCCTGGCCAAGGCCGCGTCCGAGGGTGACCTGTCCCGGGCGGGGATCATGAAGGGCATGAACGACGTCGGCAAGCTCACCTTCGGCGGCATGGTCGCCGACGAGGCCTACGGTGCTCCCGCAGCCCGCAAGCCGCAGCGCGAGTCGACCGTCTTCAAGGTCACGCCCGACACGCTGGCGACGAACGGAGGCCTGAGCCTGTACGCGGCCGACGCCAAGAACTTCACCAGCGAGGCCGCCCAGCAGGTGCCCCTCAAGTAGCACCGGTCCTGAGGGGCAACCGCCCCTGAGTGCAACCCGCGAACCACGCGAACGTCGGGAGCTCGGTCGTCACATCGGCGACCGGGCTCCCGCTTTTCGCGGTGTGCCGTATCGACGTGTGGGTTCAGGCGGCCAGTTCGGAGCCGAAGATGCCGACGAAGCTGACCATCTCGCCGGGGTAGCCGCCCAGGTTGTGGGTGAGGGCCAACGTGCGGTCGTTGGTGATGGCCCGTTCTTCGGGCACCTCGTGGCGGAGCTGCAGCCACGCCTCGTAGATCATGCGCAGGCCCGAGGCGCCGACGGGGTGGCCGAAGCTCTTCAGTCCGCCGTCGGTGTTGACCGGGAGGTCGCCGTGCAGGTCGAAGGTGCCGGCGAGCACCTCCTTCCAGCCCTGGCCCCGCTCGGCGAAGCCGAGGTCCTCCATGAGCACGAGCTCGGTGGGGGTGAAGCAGTCGTGCACCTCGGCGAGGGCCAGCTCGTGGCGCGGGTCGGTGACGCCGGCCTGCGCGTACGCGTCGTCCGCGGCGGCCTTGCACTCGCGGAAGGTGGTGTAGTCGTAGCTCGGGGTCGAGCAGCCCGGAGCCGTCGCCCGCCACCATCGAGAGCGCCTTGATGTAGATCGGGTGGTCGGTGTAGCGGTGGGCGTCCTCGGCCCGCACGACGATCGCCGCGGCCGAGCCGTCGGCGACGCCGGCGCAGTCGAAGACGCTGAGCTTGCCGGCCACCGCGGCCATGTTGCAGATGGCCTCGACGCTCATCTCCTTGCGGAACTGGGCGAGCGGGTTGTGCACCCCGTTGGCGTGGTTCTTGGAGGCGATGCGGGCCACGACCCGGCGCAGCTCGTCCACGTCGACGCCGTACTTCTCGGCGTAGGCGGGGAGCACGAGGCTGAACATCGCCGCCGCGGTGAGCGTGCGGTTGGTGCCGTCGTTGGGGATCGGGAAGGCGTTGAGACCCTGGTAGCCGGAGTCCTTGACCTTCTCGACGCCGATCGCCATGGCGGTGTCGTAGGCGCCGGAGGCCACGGCGTAGGCGGCCTGGCGCAGCGCCTCGGAACCGGTGGCGCACATGTTCTCGACGCGGGTGACCGGCTTGCCCTCGAGCTTGAGGGGTGCGGCCAGCGACACGCCGCTCATGCCGGACTGCGCGGTCCCGTACCAGAAGGCGTCGATGTCGTCCTTGGCGATGCCGGCCGAGGCGTACGCGGCCTGGGCGGCGTCGATCAGCAGGTCATCCGACGCCCTTGTCCCAGTGCTCGCGGAACGGCGTGCAGCTCATCCCGACGATCGCGACCTGGTCCTTGATCCCGTGTGATGCCATGGTGGTTCCTCTCGATGGTCCTCGTCCTCAGCGGACGGGACGTGCCTTCCAGAAGTAGTTCGCGATGCCATCCGCGGTGTTCGAGCTTGCGGAAGGTCATCTCGACCTTGCCGCCGATGGTCACCTCGTCCGGGGTCGGTGTCGGTGAGCTCGATCGGGAGCCGGCCCGCCGCCGTCGAAGTCGACCACCGCGAACACCACCGGCGGGCTCGGCGAGTAGGCGAGGCGGTCGATCGTGAAGGTGATGACGGTGCCGGTGGCGTCGGCCATCGGGAGCGGCTCCATGTCGTCGACGTTGCCGCCGGCGAAGCTGACCCGCGCGGGCGGGAGGTGCACCGCGCCCGACTCGCGGTCGCGCGAGCCGACGAAGCCGTACTTCCATTCCTCGCTGCGCCCGGCGGCCGACGCGGAGTGGCGGGCCGGGAGCGGGCGGTTGGGCGGCTGCACCGTGACCGCGCCGCGCCACGACAGGAACTTGGCGTAGGGCAGGCCGGCGTTGCCGCCGGCGGCCTGGGCGGCGATGGGGCGGGAGGGCTGCCGGCCGGCGATGGCGTCGGTGGTGCGGAACACGAGCACGTCGGCGCCGTCCGCGAGCGAGACGACGGCGACGACCTGGCCGGGCTCGGCGGCTTCCAGGGCGGCGGCGAGGCGAAGGCCAGCGTCCGCGGCGCCGACCTGGCCGACCGTGGCCGCCAGGTCCTCGGCGACGGCCTTGACCGACGCGCCGAGCTTGCGGGTCGTGGACTTCACGGCGCGGGGGTGGGCGCCCGAGACGACCAAAAGGTCGACGTCCTCGGCGGCGAGGCCCGCGTCCTTGCAGGCGGCGGTCCAGGCGTCGGCGACGAGCGGGGCGTACTGGGTCTCGGCGAAGCGCTCCTCCCAGTGGCGCACGCCGGACTCGCCGGGGGCCTTCCAGGTGTCGAGGAACTCGCGGGTGGCCGAGCCCGCGCCGATCAGCTCGGCGATGACGGATCCGGCGGTGTCGTCGCCGATGACCAGGGCGCTTCCGGCGTCGCCGCCGTTGGCCTCGTCGGGTGAGGTGGGGTTGCCGGTGCGGATGTCGGCGGCGGTGACGATCACGCACGGTTCCGTGCTGCGGAGCGCGCTGCGCAGGGCGCCCACGCCGGAGCGCACGGCCCCGCCGAGGTCGAAGGCGGCGGCGTCGCGGGGGAGCCGGAGCGCCGCGTGGACGATCGAGGCGTTGTTCTTGTCGAGGTAGGTGGGCGACGCGGAGGCGTGCCAGAGCGCGTCCGGGCGTGGCTGCGGGGCCGGCGTCGCGGCAGGGCGAGGCGGCCAGCCTCGACGGCGAGGGTGGTGGTGTCCTCGTCGTAGGAGGCGACGGTGCGGGTGCCCTTGCCGCCGCCCGAGCCGAAGAAGTCCTTGATCTTGGCTCGGTCCAGCCGGTGGTGGGGCAGGTAGCCGGCGGCGCTGATGATGCCTCTCATGGTGCTCCCGTTCGGGTGGGTCGATTGCTCCGGCGGCGGTGCCTACGCCGCGACGCCGGGCGACCGGATCGACGTGCAACTCTACCCACCATTTCTGACACACCGTCAGGTCCCCACGCCAACCCACGCCAACCCACGCCAACCCACCGCCCCCCTCTCGAATGTCGGGAGCTCGGTCGCCGATGTGGCGACCGAGCCTGCTGCATCCAGCTAGCAACGAGGATCTCGGGGGTGGAGCCCGATCGTTCGGAGCGTCAGCGACATTCGACACGCTGTCGGTTCGTCGGCGATCATGCGTCCATGGCCGATCTGCTTCCTCGCCCTGCCGTTCCCATCGACGAGGTGTTCGCCGACCCGTCGTGCATCGACGATCTCGTGCGCGCCCACCAGCCCGTACTGGCCGGTCCAGCGCTACATGACCAACCGCGCCGAGTACGCGACGTTGAGCGGTGGCAGCAAGGTCACGGGCGAGATGCCGGTGGCGTCGGTGTTCCGCCGCGACTGGGCCTTCGGCGGCGAGGTGCTCGACGGCGTCGAGCCGCTGCTCACCCACGAGCCGTTCGTCGAGGCGGCCCGGACGCTGTTCGACGCCGAGATCGTTCGGCCCCACACGGTGTACGCCAACCTCACCTGGCAGCTGCCGTTCCCCCAGGGGCGGGGCCACGTGGACATCCCCGGCTTCCGTGGCTTCGACCGCACCACGATCCCGGTTGCGTTCCTCACCGTCATGGGGCTGTCCGGGCTGTTCGAGCAGGAGCGGGTCAAGGTGGCCACCGCGGTGGCGTGGTTCTACAAGGGCAGCGACGGCGGCTTCGAGTACTGGCCCGACGGCCCGGCGGAGCCGTCGGTGATCCACGAGGGCGACATCCACAACACCGCGATCATGGGCGACAACGACTTCATGTGGCACCGGGTCCGCCCGCTCGGCTCGGTGGACGACGGCATGGCGACCCTCACCCTCGACAGCGAGCTGCGCACCGACGACGGCCAGCGCTGGACGATCACCGACCCGGCCGGCGACATCGCCTTGTTCGGGCGGGACGAGCTGCGCATCAGCGTGTCGTGGAAGGCCGACGTGTTCACCTCGGACGCCGACCGGCGCCGCCACGACGAGCACGAGGACGACCTCACCGGGGACGAGGTCCTGCGCCGGATCTCGGCGGACCTCGCCGAGCGCGGCGTCGACCCGACGATCCCCGAGGACGACCCGTTCCGCGACCCGGACCTGATGGCGCGCCTCCAGGCGGCCTACATGCACTACCCGGCCTGACAGAGCGGTCGACCGGGCGGCGGACGCTCGGGACGGCTACCAGACGACGGCGACGTCGCCGTGCGCGTGCGCGAAGCGCTGGAGGCGATCGTCCTTGGTGACCAGCGGGCAGCGAGCGAACTGCGCGCTGGCGTAGATGATCCGGTCGGCGGGGTCGCCGTGGAAGTCGACGAGCGCCGCCGCCTGGGCGCCGACGAGCGGGCTGAGCTCGAGCGCCTCGACGCCGTGCTCACGGAACAGCGCGTCGACCCAGTGCAGCAGCGGGCGGTCGAGGCGCACCCGTCCCTTGGCGACGAGGTTGCCGATCTCCCAGGCGGAGATCGGACTGATGAGCACGGTCGAGGCGTCCTCGATCGCCGTCGCGGCCTGCTCGGACAGGAGCTCGCCGCCGGCCTGCCACCAGCAGGACCGCGTGGGTGTCGAGCAGGATCGCGTCAGCGGTCGGCATCCCACGCCTCGCCGGTCGAGAAGTACGACGCCTCGTCGGCGGCGAGCAGGGTCACCGTGCCGGCCGTGGACCGGCGCGGTTCGTACGGCACGAGGCGAGCGATCGGCTTGCCGTGCTTGGTGACGACGACGTCGCGGTGCGTCTCGGCGACCTCGTCGAGCAGGTGCAGGCACTGCGCCTTGAAGGCGCTGGCTTGGATCGTCAGGTCGGACATGCGCCCATGGTAACCATGGTCATCGACCATGGTCATCACCACGGCGCCTCGCGGCGCCGTGCGGCGCGGTCAGGACAGGAGCGCGGTGAGCTGTGCCCGCAGCGCTTCGTCGCCCTGTCGGACCTCGAGCTTTCGGTCGGCGGTGAGCACCCGCAGCTCCAGGCATCCCTTCTGATCGAACGACGCGGTCGCCGACCGCTTGCCGGCGTCGAAGACGAGCGCCCAGGCGCCCCGGTCGGTCGCGCACGTCCGGGTGCCGTTGCCGGGCCGCGGCAGACGGTTGATCGCGTCGCGAAGGGCGGCGATCTCGGCCGCGTCGGTGATCGTCCGCTCGGGCGCGTCGCCGGACATGTACTGCACGGACACGACCACGCTCTTGATACCGGTCGGCAGGGTCGGAGGCCCGGCACGATCACCGCCCGAGCTGCAGCCGAACGCTGCGGCCAACAGCACCGTCGCGAGCGCGGCGCGCCACGGAGCTTTGCCCACGCCTGTCCGGTGCTCGGTCACGGGTCGAGCCGCTTCAGCAGGGCGGTCAATGCCTCGTTCCCGCCGAAGTCACGTGGCTCGCCGCTACCGATGGAGATCGTGACGCCCTTGGTCTCGCAGCTGTTCTGCTTGACGACTGCAGTCACCTCGGGGGTCGTCCCGGCGTTCGCCTCGAAGGTCAGGGTGTAGTGGGCCCCGTTGTCGCCGTAGCACCCATAGGCCCCCTTGGGCGTGGGCTCGAGTTGGTCGAGCAGGTCGGCGACGCGGGCGACGTTCGTGGGGTCGGTGATCGTCACCCGGTGGGGCGGTTCGCTGAGGTCCCATGGTCGATAGACGATGGTGAGCCGCGCCGCACCGGAAGGCAATCGGTCGGCCGGGGTGCGAGAACGGGTCCAGGTGGTGACCGCGTCGGCTCTGAGGACGACCAGGCCGTGCCCGACGTCGGCCATCGACGTCTGGAGGCCCCCTTTGACGCCGGTGGCCAGGTGGGAGCTGAAGCCACTCAGCTTGGCGCTTCGCGGCGCGAAGACCACGGTGTAGGAGACTCCGGAACCGGAAGACCCCCCTTTGCCAGTGGTGGTCACGACCATGCCCTTGGGTGGATGCGCTTCGAGCTGCGCGGCGAGGCTCGCTGCGTCGCCGCGCACGCGCCAACTCTGGTGGAGATCGACGCTGTTGGCGCTCTGCGGTGGCAGTGGTGGCCCATCGATCGGACTGCTGTCGGAGGTTCGTGACGCGCCGTCGGGAGGGACGAATGCGGCGAGGAGCGCCTTCGCCTGGCGATGGGCTTCGACCTCATGGGGATCGACGCTCGGAGCTGCACCTGTCTTGGAGGACTTCGAGAGGCCGAGCGCGGCGACCACGTCGGTGCCGCGATCGGCCGACGAGCGACGGGACGCGATCGCCCAGGCGCCGGCGGCGACGAGCAGGAGGCAGGTCACGGTCGCGGCCGCAAGGGCGATCCACCGAGGGGTTGGGCGGCGGTGGGCGGTCGCGACCGCCTGCGTCACCTCGCTGTCGGTGCGCCGCGGTGGTCGGTCGTCCCCCGGTGTGCCCTCGCGCTCGCAATCGGTCATCCCGGCTCCCGATCCGCTGCTCGTCGCCGTCGGCCCACCGTACAACTCCCGGATGCGTAGGCGGGCGCGTCCCACGACGGTGGCGCAGGGAGCGCAGGCACCGCTCAGCTCGTCAGTCGGAACAGCAGAGCGCCCAGCTCGGGGTTCACGTCGTGCCCGACATGTCGCCAGCGGCCCCGGGTCACGGTGACCGCGTAGCAGTCACCGGTGTGCACGACCACCGTCGTGTCGGTTGGTCCACCGGCGTGGGTGGCGAAGTCGAGCCGGTAGCGGATGTCGCCCGGTGAGCAACCGAAGCCGTTGTAGGCGCCGGTAGGCGTGTGGTCGATCAATCGTCGAAGGTGGGCGACCGCCACCGGGTCGGCAACCACTCGGGTCACTGCCGAGACCGGCTTGATCGGCCCGATCAACTGCGCGGGACTCCTGGCGATCGTCACGACGCGGTCGGTCTTCGGGACGAGGACGGGGTCGTTCCGGTCGAGCTTCACTGCGGCAAGCGACACCGCGACGAGCGCGACCAGGAAGACGGCGACCGGCACCGGGCGTCGCCACCACGACTCCTGCGCCGGGCGGTGTCGCTCCGCGTCGTCGTGCGCCGATGGCGCACCGACGGTAGGCCGCGCCGCGCTCACGACGTCAGCCGCTTCAGCATCGCCAGCAGCTCAGGGGACGACCGGAGCGCGATCGAGCCCTTACCAGCCGCGGTCACGTCGACCCGCCCACAGCTACCGCCGCTGTCATCGGTGCCGGTGCGCACGGTGATCGTGGCATCCGGGGTGGTTCGGCCCGTGCGCGTGTACGTCAGGAGATAACCCGAGCCGGCTCCCGTCGAGCACCGGGCGGTCGAGGACGCCTTGGTCGGCAGGCTGTCCAGAAGGGTGCCGACCGCGGCCACCGAGTTGGCGTCGGTCACCGTCACGGGCGGACGCGCAGCGCCTGTTCCACTTGAAGCGGGGAGCTCGGTGATGGTGAGGCGCCTGCCGATCGTGGGTATCGAGAGGCTGTGTCGACGGTCGGAGGTCAAGCTCGTGACGACCCACATCTGAAGCCACACGCTCGTCGCGGTCTTCGGCACGACCTGGACCTCGACGACGGGGTACCAGTCCCGTTGCCGACCTTCGAGCGTTGCAGGGACGAAGGCGAGGTAGGGCCACGACGCGCCCTCGGTGACGGAGCCGGCGAAGACCAGCTCGCCGGACTGGTTCGCTTCGATCCAACTGCTGACCGAGCCGACCGACCCCGGTACGTTCCACACCTGGAAGGCGACCTCGAAGTCGGTCACCGGATGATGGGGAGCTTCGGGCTGGGTCTGTCCTGGCGCGTTCGGCTCCCAGGGGCCGGAGGTGCGCGCTCCCGGCGGAGCCGTGAAGCTCTCGCGGGCGATCGTGGTGACTCCGCCCGAAGAGATGGAGTGGCGATGGTCGGTGGTGCTCGGATGCGTGTCGATCGGGGGTCCGACGGTCGAGAATCTCGTCGGGGCGGAGCTTCGGCGAGTCGCGACAACTCCACCGATTGCCACTGCGGCGACGAGCGCGACGACGACCGCGCTCACGACCGTTTGCCGGCTCCGTCGTCCACGTGCGATGCGCTGCGCCTGAACGAGGTCGAACTCCTGGCGCCGCGGTGGCTCCACGCTCGAGAGGGCGTCTCGGATCTGGTCGTCGAGGGTCATGGGGCTTCCGTGGACTCGGTGGTCGGTGTCGAGGCGACCACGTCGGCGCCGTCGAGGTGCGTCGGCTTGGGTGTGCGGGACCGCTCCTCGGGCGTGGCCTCGGCCCGCAGCGCGTCGCGGGCGTGCGAGAGGTGGGCCTTCACGGTTCCGGGCGCGATGCCGAGCACCTCGGCGGTGTCGACGACCGAGAGGTCCTCGAGGTAGTGGAGCGCGACGACGGCACGCTCCTGGGGCGGCAGCGACCCGACGAGCGTCAGCAAGTCGACCCGGCGGTCGCTCGCCGCCGTACCGTCGGGCGTCGGCCGTCGATCGAACAGGTCGGTGTCCACGCTCACCTCCCGGGCGCGTCGGGCCCGCACCTTGATGGCGTCGCGGATGACGACGCGGCGCAGCCACGCCTCGGGCACGTCGTAGCCGCGCACCTTGGGCCAGTGCATGACGAGGCGAACGAACCCCTCGTTGACCAGGTCCTCGGCGATCGGCGGGTCCTGCGTGACGATCGCGGCGAGGCGGAGCAGCGGGCCGTAGCGGCGCTCGAAGAGCGCCACCAGCTCCGGATCCGCTTCTCGTCGTTGCCGCACACCCATCAAACAGCCCCCGGGGTCATCTCCGGTTTAGTCGCCTCGCCGAGGTTCGCGCTTTGGGTGCCGATCCGCAGGCCGCGGCCTGCGGATCGGCACCCAAAACACGGGGTGGGGCGCTCGGTCGGGGGCGACGCTCAGTCGAGGATGGCGGCCGCGATGCGGTTCTCGCACTCGCGGTCGTTCCACCAGCTCACCTGGAGCGCCTTGGCGCGGCGGAAGTAGAGCTGGATCTCGTACTCGACGGTGAAGCCGACGCCGCCGAAGATCTGCTGGGCCATGGCGGTGACGTCGCGGTACGTCTGGCAGGCGAAGAGCTTGGCCATCGGCGCCAGTCGGGAGACGTCCCGGCCCTCGGCGCGCGCCCAGGCGGCCTCGTGGACCAGCAGCGTGGCGCCGTCGACCGCGGTCTTGGCGTTGGCGAGGTCGTGCGCGAGCGCCTGGAACGCGCCGAGCGGCTTGTCGAACTGCTCGCGGTCCTTGGCGTACTGCGTGGTGATCTCGAGCGCGTACTGCACGCCTCCCACGGCTTGCGCCGCGGCGAGGATCGCGCCGTCGTGCATCGTCTCGTCCCACGCCTCCCAGGCGTTGGCGACGGGTCCGCCGAGGCGGTCGGCGGCCGGCACCCGCACGCCGTCGAAGGTGACGTCGTACTGCGTGTCCGAGGCGATCGACATCTTCTGGGTGAGCGTCACGCCCGTGGCCTTCGGGTCGACGAGCACGACGGCCACGTGGTCGGGCGCGTCGCCGGTGCGCACCAGCGTCACCAGGCGCTCGGCCGAGCTGGCGAACGCCACGTGGCGCTTGGTGCCGTTCAGCACCAGGTCGTCGCCGTCGTGCGTTGCCCGCAGCTGGACGCCCTTGGCGGAGAAGCCGTTGTCGGGCTCGAGCCAGGCGACCGACAGGATCGACTCGCCCGAGGCGATGCGGCCCAGCCACTGCTGTTTCTGCTCCTCGGTGCCGGCGCGACCGATGACTCCGGCGGCGAGGGCGGCCGACACGAACATCGGCGTCGGCGCCAGCGAGCGTCCCAGCTCCTCGTAGACGACGACCGCGTCGAGCAGGCCCATGCCCGAGCCGCCGTGCGCCTCGGGCACGGTGAGGCCGATCAGGTCGGCTTTGGCGAACTGGTCCCAGAGCTCGGGTTGGAAGCCCACCGGGTCGTCCTCGAGGGCGCGCACCGACTCGACGACGGCGGGGGCGCCGGTGATGCCGCGGACGACCTCACGCAGCATGTCCTGTTCGGGGGTGAAGTCGAGATCCATGTCAGGTGCTCCTTGGGGCGGACGGATCGAGCGCGGGAGAGGTGATTTTGGGTGCGGGTTCTCCACCTGGAGGTGGAGAACCCGCACCCAGAACGGGAAGGGGGGAGCGGGTCACGGCTGCCACCGGTCGCCGGAGCGGGCCCAGGGGTTGTCCTCGCGCGTCGACGGGCAGCGCGACCCGGGCGGTGCAGGTCGTCTTGACCTCGCCGGCGACGGTCAATGCGATCGCCAGCGACACCCAGCCGCAGCCGGTGTCGTCGGTGCCGACGTCGGTGACGCGGGCGTCGAAGGCCATCGTGTCCTTGGGGAACACCGACCCCGACATCCGGAACGTCATCCGTCCGAGGCGCCCCTTCGGGCCGGTCCAGTCGGTGACGTAGCGCTCGAACCAGTGCGCCTGGTTGGGCGTGTTGAGGAAGATGTCCCGGGTGCCGTTGCGGTTGACGGCGAAGTCGTAGTCGTGGTGCATGGGGCGCCAGTCGCGGCTGGCCAGGGCGCCGAGCACCACGGTCGTGGCCGTGACGTCGTAGCTGAGCGTGGGCAGCGCGTCGCCCTCGGCGACGTCGCCCAGCAGGCGAGAGGTGGTGTCGGTGCTCATGCGGCCTCCCGCTTGTAGCCGAAGCCGGTGTAGGACTCGATGGCGACGCGGGCGCCGTCCTGGTTGGGGTACTCGACGTCGATCACCCAGAAGCGGCCGGTGCCGAGCTTGGTCGTCTTGAGGCCGCTGACCGAGCGCAGCACCTGGTGGGTGCGGAGCACGTCGCCGGGCCGGACCGGGTCGTAGAACACGATCGTGTTGTCGGTCATGACCGCCTCGGGCAGGCCGAGCGCCTCCTTGAGGTCGAAGTGGACCTGCAGCGGCAGCGCGCCCTCGGTGCGGTCCGGGCGCCCAGTGGTGCGGGCGGAACCAGACCGAGAGCATCGTGGGCGGCGCGATCGGCCCGCCGGTGAGCTCCTCGGCGACCGCGGGGTCCCAGAACAGCGGGTTGCCGTTCTCGACCGACGCGCAGCCGCTGTAGACGTAGCCCATGCTCGACGGGGAACTCGCCGGTGGTCTCGTACTGCACCTCGCCGACGGTGGCCGCGATCTCGGCGGGAACGTCGTCGGCGACGGGTGGGGACGGGTCGGTCATGCGACGACTCCTCGGTGCGCAAGGTCGGTGATGTCGGCGGTGGTCAGCCCGGCGGCGGCGAGCAGCTCGTCGGTCTGGGTGACGGTCAGGTCCGGCAGCGCGTGGGCTGCGGGGCGTGCGGTCCATGCCGGCCAGCAACGGGCCGAGCTGGCGGAAGCGGCCCTCGGTGGGGTGCTCGGCGTCGACGGACGACCCCGCGGGCCACGAACTGCGCGTCGTCGACCAGCTCGGGCACCGACCACACCGGGGCGACGCAGGTGTCGGCGGGGGCGAGCGGCGTGCGACCCACTCGTCGCGGGGCTTGGCGGCGAACGCGGCCCGGAACGCCGGCGCGGATGTCGTCCTGGACGGCGTCGTCGGGCTGGTGCGTCGATCCAGCGCTCGCAGTCCAGCGATGCGGCACAGGTTGCGCGAAGAAGTCAGGCTCGATCGCGCCGACGGCGACCCAGCCGCCGTCCGCGGCACGCGTAGGTGTCGTAGCAGGCGTAGCGGCCGGTCAGGAGGTTGTGGCCGGGGCCGGGCACGACGCCGGTGGCGAGGTACTCGTCGACCGCCAGCGACATGAGCGACAGCACGCCTTCGGCGATGGAGACGTCGAGGTGCTCGCCCTCGCCGGTGCGAGCCGCGTCGGACCAGCGCGGCCAGGATCGCCATCACCGCCTGCATCCCCCCGCCGGCCGCAGTCGGCGAACGGTCGCGCCCGGCAGCGCCGGCTTGCCGCCCGCCGCAGGCTCGCCGCAGCTCGAGGGAGCCGGCCGACCGCCAGGTAGTCGAGGTCGTGGCCGGCCCACTGGGCGCAGCGGGCCGTCCTGGCCGTAGCCGCTGGTCGAGCAGTAGACGATCGTCGGGATTGACGCGCGCGCACGTCGTCGTAGCCGATGCCGAGCCGGGTGACGACGCCGGGGCGGAAGCACTCGATCACGACGTCGGCCTGCGTCGCGAGCCGGCAGGAACGCGTCGCGGCCGTCGGGGTCCTTGAGGTCGATCAGCACGCGCCGCATGCCGCGATGCCGCTGTAGGCGTAGAAGCGGCGGTGTGATCTGCACGCCCGCCGTCCTCGGGGACCGGGCCGACCTTGACGACGTCGCGCGCCGTAGTCGGCGAGCATCGCCGAGGCGCGCGCCGCCGGCCCGACCAGGCCAGGTCGAGCACGGTGATGCCGGCGAGTGCGGGGGAGGTCATCGGGGTCGGTCGGCGGCGGGTGCGGCCGCTCAGAAGTTCTTGGGGAGGCCGAGGCCGCGGCGGGCGATGATGTTGCGCTGGATCTCCGACGAGCCGCCGCCGATGGTGTCGATCACGGTGTAGCGGTACGTCGACTCGGCCCGGCCCTCCATCGGGCGCGTCCGGGGTCTTGACCCGCAGCTGGGTGCCCGGGCCCGGCGATGTCCATCGAGGCGTTGGCGAGCCGCTTGGAGAACTCGGTGGCGAACAGCTTGTACTCGGAGGACTCGACGGTGGGCGGCGGCACCTTGCCGCCGGCCTGTTGGCCTGCTCGCCCTTGATCGACTCGGCGACGACCCGCAGCCCGAGCACGCGGGCGACCTCGGCGTCGGTGGCGAGCCGGGCGATCTGGGAGCGGATGACCGGGTCGTCCTCGCAGCGGCTCGCCGTCGCGGGTCGTCGGTGCGGACGTAGTCGCTCGAGCAGGTCGAGGCGCTGCTCGCATCGGGCGAGAACGTGAACATCGTGAAGCGCTCGAGGTCGAGCGCCTGGCTGATGTACTGGAAGCCCGGAGTTGACCTCGCCGACGACGTGGCTGTCGGGCACGAAGACGTCGTCGAGGAAGACCTCGTTGGTGCGCTCGTCGCCCATCGTCCAGATCGCCGTTGATCGTGATGCCCGGGCTGGTCGAGGGGCACGAGCATCAGCGTGATGCCGTGGTGCTTGTTGTCGGGATCGGTGCGGGTGCCGAGCCAGTACCACTCGGCGAAGTGGGCCGAAGTCGTCCACGTCTTCTGGCCGTTGAGCAGCCAACCGGTCACGCCGTCGCGCTCGGTGGCCGCTCGGCCTTGAGCTTCATCGACGCGGCGTCGGAGCCGGCGTTGGGCTCGGAGTAGCCGACCGCGAACTCGACCTCGTTGCGCGAGGATCTTGGGCAGGAACTCGGCCTTCAGGTCGTCGCTGCCGTGGTGCGATGATGGTCTTGCCGATGATGCCGACGCCCTTGCCGATCTGGGGCCCGCCGCGGCGCGGCGAGCGCCTCGTTGAGCAGGTACTCGTAGACGCCCTCGCCGTCGGAGCCGCCGTACTCCTTCGGCCAGGTCATGCCCAGCCAGCCCTTCTCGCCCAGTCTTGGCCATGAACGCGCGGCGCTTCGGGGTGTCGACGATCTGGGCCATGTTCTCGCGGGTGACGTCGAAGACGTCGGGGTCGTCGTTGGCGTCGAGGAAGGCCTCGACCTCGTCGACGAAAGCGAGCTGCTCGGGTGAGAAGTCGAAGTTCACGGTGGCTCCCGGATCGTGCGGCGGCACTGGGTGGGCGGTGGTGCCCACCAAATCTGACGGACCGTCAGAAACTAGCCGAGCGCTCGGCTGGAAGGCAACGTCCGGCGGTGCCGGACGACGCCGGACGGGGACGCCCTCGCTGACACGCGCGCCTGCGCCGGCCCTGTCCTCGGCCCCAGGTCAGATGCGCGGCGCCTCGAAGCCCGACCGGAGCAACGAGTGGCCCCGCGCCGTCAAGAGCAGGGCCCCGACCATCGAGATGGTGAAGCCGATGAGTCCGATCCCCAGCCCGACGATCCAGACGTTCGGCCCCTGGGTCTGGTGGAACAGGAGCGCCAGGCCTCCGAAGACCGCGGCGCACACGAGGCCGGCGGCCATGGCCTGGATCCACCGCAGCGCGAGTCGCCACGCGGCGACGACTTCCTGGCCGCCGGGCAACGAGGCGCTGAAGTCGCCGAGCACCACGACGTAGCCGCCGAGGACGAGGAACGCGCCGATCGCGCTGACGTTTCTGGTCATCTCGGATCCGCCGACGAGGAGTGCCACGGCGACCTCGGCGACGAGAACGGTGCACCCCAGCGCAACGACCATGCGAAGCCACCGCGACCAAGGTGCCGGGAGAGCGGCAGCGACGCGCGCTAGTGCGACGATCCCCCAGGTGCCCAAGGCGACGGTCACCAGGCGCTCCGGCCAAAGGGCGTGCCCGCCAATGGACGCCGCACCCCATTGTCCGAACAGGATCCAGATCCACCAGAAGCGACCGAGCCGTCGGAGCGCGAGACCGAGGCCACCTCGACCGGTGCGTTCCAGGCGCTTGGCGATCGGACTCATGGGGCAATCCTTCCACCTGGACGCAAAGAATTTCGGGCGCGCTGTGTCGCGTCGCGTCGGCCCCGCGAGCGAGCCTCTAGGCCAAATGGCCCAATGATTCTGCGGGTTGCCGTTACTTGCGGTAACGCACCGCGGTTACCTCGAGTAACGACGCGCAAACCCTTGCCACGATTGAGTATTGACATATGTCACTCCCCGTGCGACCGTGCTACTCGCCGGAGGCTCCGGCACGGGCGGAAGACCAAGGAGAACACTCTGCATGTCTCGTACCATTCGGCGCGGCCATTTGGCCGTCCTCACCCTCCTGTCCACCGTGCTGGTCGCAGCGGCGAGCTTCACCGCGCCAGCGGCCACCGCGGCTCCGATCCCGCTCCACTGGGACGTCAACGCGTCCACGCACATCAAGAGCCTGAACATGGACGTGGTCGTCCCCACCGGCTCCTTCGATGGCACGGTCGACCTGGCCACCGGTGACCTCGTCGGCAACCTGACGTTGCCACCGGCGTCGAAGTCGATCAAGCTGTTCGGTCTGCCGATCGCCTCGACGACGTTCGCGATGAGCCAGGCCAAGCCCATCACCGGCCACGTCGACCTCGCGACCATGACGGTGACCGTGGACGCGTCGTTCAACTTCGCCATCAAGAAGGCGTCGCTGTCGTTCCTGCCGTGGCTCAACCTCGTCGGCAACTCGTGCCGGGGGACGAGTCCGATCAACGTGTCGTTGACGGGACCGATCAGCCTCACCGGCTCCTCGTCGTTCACGGCGTCCTACACGCTGCCCAAGCTCACGGGCTGCGGGTTCCTCACCCCGATCCTCAACCTCATCATCCCCGGACCGGGCAACACCTTCACGACCAGCTTCGCCCCGGCAACCTGAGCGAAGCCGTCATCGGCCGTTTCGGCGCCGGTCCGTGTCCGACCCTGGGAGGGAGTCGGGCACGGGCCGGCGTCGCGCGCGTCTCGGCTCAGGCGGAGCTGTCGGCCAGGTCTCGACGGATGCGACCGGGTCAGGGTGCACTCACGGGGGGCACCCGGGTTGGCGCCGGAGCGGAGCTGCTGGACGGCTTGGTGGTCGGGACCGTCGAAGCCGGGTTCGAGCTCGCCGGTGAAGAGATCGGCGGCACCGAAGTCGGCGCCGGGGCGACGGTCGTTGCGGGTGCCGACGTCGCGGGCACGCTCGAGTTGGGCGAGGTGGAGGGCACGCTCGACGTGGTCGTCGTAGGGGTGGCATCGGGCGACACGCACGCGGTCGTGGTGGACGGTGGGGCTGATTGTCCCGGCAGCGTCACCGTGCCGGCGCACCCGAAGTTCGTGTACGTCGCCAACAAGGTGACCGAGCCGCCGTCCTGGTAGCGGTCGGTCGACGCCGCCCGACGGATGAAGCCGGCGTCGTCGACCGAGACGCGCACCCGGGTGTCGGTGTACCCCTCGCGGCGCATGAGGTCCAGCGCCTCGGTGATCGCCGTGCGCTCGTCAGACGACAGGCCCGGCAGGTCGGCCAGCCGAGACGGGTCGATCCCCACCTCGTAGACCGTCACGGGCCGACCGCCGACCGTGGAGGTGCCGATCTGCGCGGCGCCGGTGATCGCCTGCCGGTCGAGGACCAGGTACCCGTTCGGGCTGGCCATGGCGATCATGGCGCTCGCGCCGGCCCGATTGCCGAGGGTACCCTCGGTGAGCGACGCGAAGCCGGAGATCGACTGTCCGGATGACGCACCGGCGCCGCCGGCGGTGAGGCCGTAGTCGGCGCCACCGGACTCCCAGACGTGCTGGTCGTCGACGCGGACGGTCACATCGAGTCCGGCGTTGATGTGGGCCGACGCGACCATCGCCTTCGGGTCGAGGTTGACGGTGCCCTTGCCGGACAAGGACTTGAGGGAAGGAGCGGCCTGCACCGCACACGCCCTCGCGGGGTTGCCCGCGACGGGTGGCGTCGGGCATGGCGCGATGGAGGTCGTGGCGGACGGGGAAGGCGGCTTCTCGACGATCACGTACGTGATGTCGTAGTTGCTCGCCCCGGTGGTTGCGGCGAGCGCGGCGAGCACCTCCCGCTGCGCCGCGCCGTGCGTCAGCTTGGCGTCGCTCCGGCTCACCCCTCCCCGATCGACCTTCACCTGCTGCTGGCCGTGGTGGGAGCGAGCCCGGTACGCCAGCGTGATGGGCACCGCCGAGGCGGCCAGCACGCCGAGCAGGAGCAACAGGTGCCGCACCCGCCGCGCGGGTCGGGCGCGCCATCCGAGCTTCCGTAGGTCTCGTCGCTCTCGCCGAACGTCGACATGGCCGGTTCCCTTCGTAGACACCTCCGCCTCTTCCGGACGCTACGCCCAGCGTCTCGCTTCGTCCATGGATGGGTCGATTCCAGGCACGCTCCGTGTGGCGTTCTCACGTCTCGGAGCCGACGACCCGGGCGCGGGCCCGACCGTCCTCAGGCGACCAGCTGTGCCAAGGCTCGACGGTCGAGCTTCTGCCCGGGGGTGAGTGGCAGCGATTCCACCAGGATCAGCTCCTCCGGGAGCTTGTAGCCCGCGAGACGGTCGACGGCGAAGGCCCGCAGGGACTCCAGGTTCGGGGCCTCGGCACCCGGTGCGGGGACGACCGCGGCGACGCCGACCTCGCCCATCACCGGGTCGGGTCGGGGCACCACCGCCACCTGCTCCACACCTGGGTGGTCGCCCAGCACCGCCTCGACCTCCACCGGGTAGACGTTGTAGCCGCCGCGGATGTACATCTCCTTCTTGCGCCCGGCCAGCGTCAGGCAGCCGCTCTCGTCGAGGCGGCCGAGGTCGCCGGTGAGGAGCCAGCCGTCGCGCAAGGTCGCGGCGGTCGCCTCGGGGTCGTTCCAGTAGCGCTCCATGACGGCGCCGGAGCGGATGCAGACCTCGCCCACCTCGCCGGTCGGGACCGGCCGTCCGGTGTCGTCCCGGATCTCGAGGTCCATCCCGGGGCGAGGCCGACCGACCGTGTGCAGCGCCTCGTGGTCGGGTGCGTCGAACGCCGTGCCGGTCCCGACCCCTCCCGACTCGGTGGACGAGTACCGGATCGAGTAGGCGGCGCCGAAGCGGGCCCGAGCTTCCTCGACCAGCGCGGGTGGGGAGGGGGCGCCGCCGACGATCAGCGCCTGGACGCACGAGAGGTCGCGCTCGTCGAAGCCGGGGTCGCGCAACATGAGGCTGACCTGTGGTGCCACCCCGCCGATGACCGCCATGCGCGTGCGCTCGACCACGTCGAGCACGTCGGCAGCGCGCCAGCGGTCGAGCAGCATCAAGGTGGCCCCGGTGCGGACGTACCAGGCGAACTTGGTCATGAACCCGATGTGCGCGAACTGCGTGCCGGCCAGCATCGGCCCGCCGCCGCCCCAGCGCTCCAGGCCGTCCTTGCCCAGGTCGTAGCGCGTGATCGCTGCGAGCTGCGCGCCGGTGAACACCGCGCCCTTCGGTCGGCCGGTCGTCCCGGAGGTGAGCACGATCGCGATCGGCCGGGACGGGTCCGGGTGGAGCGGGTCGGGCCGGCCGTCTTCGACTCGCAACGCGGCGAGCACGTCGTCGGCACGTTCGGCCGGTTCGACGACGATGCGCGCCTCGGGAGGGACGCCGTCGCTGAGCGCCTCGGTCGTCACCGCCGCCTTCGCCCCCACGACGCCGAGCGCGGCGGCGCGCTCGCCGGCGGAAAGCACCGGGTTGACGCCCACGGCGATGGCGCCCAGCTTCGCCAGCGCCGCGTACGCAGCCGCGTACTCGCAGCCCGAGGGCAGCACCAGCGCGACCACGTCGCCCTCGACGACGCCGCGCGCGGCGAACCCCGCCGCGACGGCATCGGAGCAGCGATCGAGCTGGCCATAGCTCAGCGACCACCCGGCCGGCGTCGTCAGCGCCGCGACCTCCGAGAAGCGCGCGGCCGCGCCGACGATCACCTGGTCGAGCATCGTCTCAGCGCACGTTGGGTGTGGTGCGGCGGCCCGAGGCGAACGCCTGCTGTCCCTCGTCGAGCGACTCGGCGCTCATGCCCAGGTTGAGCAGCACGGCGCCCAGCTCCTCGGCAGTTCCAGGCGGCAGCTCACGGGCGGCCCAGAGGGCGCGGACCGTCGCCACGGTGGCCTCGAGGGGTTGCGACGCGATCGCCTCGGCGGCCCACGTGGCGCGTGCCTCGAGGTCGGCGGCGGGGACCACCTCGGACACCAGACCGACCTGGTGGGCACGCGCCGCCGAGAGGCGCTCGTGGTTGCCCAGCAGGGTCATGCGCATGAGCTCGCCGAAGGGCATGCGCCGGAGCATCGTCATCGGCTCGTACACCGCGGGCATGCCGTAGGTGAGGTGCGGATCGAAGAACGTGGCGTGGTCGGCGGCGATGATGAAGTCGACCTCGCCGAGCAGGTAGAAGGCCCCGCCGCAGGCCATGCCGTTGACCGCCGCGATGACCGGCTTCCAGCACCGGTTCGCCCGCGGGCCGAGCTGGCGGCCGGGGTCGTCGTAGGTGAACGGGGAGAACTGGTACTCGACGCCGTCCTGGGAGGGGATGAAGTCGCGATCGATGCCGGTGCAAAAGGCCTTGTCGCCGGACGCGGTGAGCACGACGACGTGGATCGAGTCATCGGAGCGGACCCGCGCCCACACGTCGGCGAGCTCCTCGCACATCGTCAGGTCGAAGGCGTTGTGGCGCTCCGGCCGGTCGAGCGTGACCCAGCCGACCGCGCCGCGCTGTTCCCATCGGATCGTCGTGTACGGGTCGTCGCTCATCGGCCGAGACGGTACCGCGCCGGGCCGACCAGCGGCACCCGAACAACGCCGCCCCGACCGAGGTGGGTGGGTTCAGTCCGTGGCGCCGCGGGGCGCGGGGTACTCCGAGGACACGGCGCGGATCGCGTCGGCCAGGCGGTCGGGATGCTCTTCGGGGATCCAGTGCGTGCCACCGGCGATCTCCACGAACCGGTACGGACCCGTCACCCAGTCGGCGGTGTGCTCCGCAGCCCACCGGCCCAGGAACGCGTCGCCGTCGCTCCAGACGTACACGGTCGGGACCTCGACCTTGCCGATCGGTTGCCGCGCCGAGAACGGCAGTCCCCGGTACCAGTTGATCATCGTGCGCGCCGTTGCCGGATCGGCCAGCAGCCGGGCGCTGTCAGCCGCCGACTCGTCGGTCAGCCCGCCCTTGACGAGTCCCTTTCGCACCTGTTCACCCTTTCCGGCACCGACCAGCTTCTCGGGCAGCCAGGGGAGCTGGAACGCGAGCATGTACCAGGAGTGGAGGCCCTGGGTGCTGTGCACGAACGACTGCTGGAACGCGCCCGGGTGGGGGGTCGAGACCGCGGTGAGGGTCGCGACCCGGTCGGCGTGCGACGCGCCGACCTGCCAGGCGACGGCGCCGCCCCAGTCGTGGCCGACGACGTGCACCTGCTCGCGGCCCACCGCGTCGATGAGCGCCACGACGTCGCCGGCGAGCTTCTCGGTCGAGTAGTCGCGGCGGCTGGTGGGTCGTGCGCCGGGGGAGTAGCCGCGCTGGTCAGGTGCCAGGACGCGCAGCCCGGCTTCGACGAGTCGGTCGGCCACCGGTTCCCAGCTGCGCCGCGACTGCGGGAAGCCGTGCAGGCACACCACCACCTCGCCGTCGATCGGCCCGCGGTCGGTCACCTCGAACGTGAACCCGTCGTTGGCGAACGTGGTGATCCTGGCGTCGTCGTCCATGGGCAAGAGGATGCCATCCCATTGGGTGTCGGCTGCGGCTGCGCCTTGCCGAACCGGCTTCGCCATCTGGTGTCACGAGACGTGCTGCTCCGCCTGGCGGCTGCTGTCTCATTGGGTTCGGCGGCGGCTTCGCCTTGCCGAACCGGCTTCGCCATCTGGGTGTCACTGGTGGGGCTGCTCCGCCTGGCGGCTGCGCAGCGTTGTGAGGAGGGGGAAGCTCGGGCGGCGACCTGACGATGCGTCAGATAGATTCCGCTGCCATGGCCGTGGATCTCGCAGCGCTCGTCGACCCGAGTCACTGCGCGCTGGTCACCCAGGAGTGCCAGGGAGGGGTCATCGGTGAGCACTCGGCGCTGCCCCAACTCGCCGATGCGGCCGCACCGATCAGGCCTCACCTCGCGACGCTTGCCGCGGCCGCCCGCGCCGCCGGCGTGCCCGTCATCCACTGCCTGGCGGCCCGACGTGCCGACGGGCTCGGCGCCAACGCCAACGCTCGACTCTTCCTGGGCGTGCGCAAGTCACCGGTCGCCTTGCTGCCGGACACGCCCGAGTCGAGCGTGGTGCCCGAGCTCGGCCCCGAGCCGTCCGACTTCTCGATCACCCGTCTGCACGGCCTCGGCCCCATGAGCGGCACGGACCTCGACCCGCTGCTGAGGAATCTCGGCGTCACGACGATCGTCGGCGTCGGCGTCTCCGTCAACGTCGGCATGACCAACTTCGTGATGGACGCGGTCAACCTCGGCTACCAGTTCGTGCTGCCCCGCGACGCCGTGGCGGGACTGCCGGCCGGGTACGCCGACGCGGTCATCGACAACACCCTCGCCCTGCTGGCGACCCTCACCACGACCGCGGAGGTCTGTGCCGGTTGGCAGGCCGCCGAGTCACACGGCCCCGTCGGAGACCCGGAGCAACCATGACCGATCGCACCAACGCCGACCCCACACGCGCCGACGTGCGCTGGGGGACCGTCCCCGCACTGGCCATCGACGCGGCCGCACGCTTCGGCGACGCCGAGGCCATCGTCGACGGCGACGTGAGGCTCGACTGGATCGAGCTGGCGGCGCGCGCCCGCGCAGCCGGAAAGGCCTTCCTCGCGTCAGGCATCGAACCAGGCGACCGCGTTGCGATCTGGGCGCCGAACTGCTGGGAGTGGGTCGTCGCCCTGCTCGGTCTGCAGTCGGTCGGCGCGGTGCTGGTGCCCCTCAACACCCGATACAAGGGCAGCGAAGCGGTGTGGATCCTCGAGCGGAGCGGTGCCGTCGCACTCGTCACCGTCGACGGGTTCCTCGACAACGACTACGTGGCGATGCTGCGCGCGGCGGCGTCCACCGCCGCCGACGACGCCACAGGGGATGGACCGGTGCCCGGACTGCCCTCGCTGCGCGAGGTGGTCGTGCTGCGCTCGCCCGCGCCGGCCGACACGATCGGATGGGACGACTTCATCGCCACCGGCGACGGCGTCGACGACGCGGCGCTCGACGACCGGATCGACGCGCTCGGTCCCGACGATCTCTCGGACATGCTCTTCACCTCGGGGACGACGGGGCGCCCCAAGGGCGTTCTCACCGCGCACGGCCAGCTGCTGCGCTGCGTGCAGGGCTGGGTCGAGGCAGTCGGGTTGAACGAGACCGATCGGTACCTGATCGTCAACCCGTTCTTCCACTCGTTCGGCTACAAGGCGGGCATCGTCGCCTGCCTGATCTCGGGAGCGACGATGGCACCGTTGGCCACGTTCGACGTGCCCACGATGATGGCGTTGATCGAGGCCGAACGACTGACTGCGCTGCCCGGCGCGCCGACCATCTACCAGACGATGCTGAACCGCCCGGATCGCAGCGAGCACGACCTGTCGTCGCTGCGACTTGCGGTGACGGGTGCGGCCGCCATCCCGGTGTCACTCGTCGAGCAGATGCGCGACGTGCTCGGATTCGACACCGTCGTGACCGCGTACGGCCTGACCGAGGCGGGCGGGTTCGCGACCATCTGCCAGCACGACGACCCCGCCGAGGTCATCGCCGGCACCTCTGGGCGGGCGATGCCCGACGTCGAGGTCCTCGTCGTCGACGACCTAGGCGCCGAGGTGCCCCGCGGCGAGCCGGGCGAGGTCGTGGTGCGCGGCTACAACGTGATGCAGGGCTACTTCGAAGACCCCGACCAGACCGCCGAGGCCATCGATGATGACGGATGGTTGCACACCGGCGACATCGGGATCATGGACGACGCCGGCAACTTGCGCATCACCGACCGCAAGAAGGACATGTTCATCTGCGGTGGGTTCAACGCCTACCCGGCGGAGATCGAGAGCCTCCTGCTCGCGCACCCGGACGTCGCCCAGGTGGCGGTGGTCGGCGTTCCCGACGAACGCATGGGCGAGGTCGGGGCGGCCTTCGTGGTCCCGACCGCCGGGCACGAGGTCGACCCGGACGAGATCGTGCGCTGGGCCCGCGCCGAGATGGCCAACTTCAAGGCGCCCAGGTCGGTCCACGTGGTCGACGCGATGCCGCTCAACGCATCGGGCAAGGTCGTCAAGTTCGAGCTTCGCGACCGGCTCGCGGCCGGCTGAGCCGGGACGAGTCGACCGCCCGTGAAGTTCTGCCAGATCCTCACCTTCGCCCCCGCCGGGCAGCTCGTGCCTCTGGCCCGCCACGCAGAGGAAGTCGGCTTCGACTCGGTGGCGTTCTCCGACCACATCGCCTACCCGATCGGGTTCTCGACGCCGTACCCGTACTCCGCGGACGGCATGCCCACCTACACGCCGGACACGCCCTGGATCGACCCGCTGGTGGGCATCGCCGCGTGCGCGGCCGCCACCACCGATCTGCGGTTCTTCACCAACGTCTACGTGCTCGGCTACCGGCACCCGATCGCCGCGGCGAAGCAGGTTGCGAGCGCCGCGTTCGTGTCCGGCGACCGGCTCTCGCTCGGGGTGGGCGCAGGGTGGATGCGCGAGGAGTTCGCGGCGCTCGACGAGCCGTTCGAGCGCCGTGGCGCGCGCATGGTCGAGCAGGTCAAGATCCTGCGTGCGCTCTGGCGCGGGGGCCCGGTCGCGCACCACGGCGAGTTCTACGACTTCGACGCCGTGCAGCTCTCGCCGCCCCCATCGACGCCGATCCCGATCCTCATCGGCGGGCACACGGACCTCGCCGTGCGTCGGGCGGCGACCATCGGCGACGGCTGGTTGGGCCTCGACTACGAGCCCGACGAGCTGCGGCGCATCGTGCGCCGCCTGCACCAGCTCCGCGACGACGCGGGTCGGGCCGACCAGCCGTTCGCCATCGTGACGGGGCTGCGCGCCAAGCCCGAGCCCGACCTGTGCGCCGAGCTGGCCGAGCTCGGGGTGACGACCCTGCTGACCTCGGCGTTCGGGTTCGGCCACACCGACCCGACCGACCTGGACGGCAACCGCGAGGCCATGACCCGCTACGCAACGCGCTTCATCGAACCGGCCCAGGGCTCGTCGTGACCCCGTCCCCGAGCCGCCCCGGGCGCGCCGGTAGCCTCGGCGACGTGACCGCCACCCCCGACGAGCTCGCTCCGACCGACGAGGTCGAGCCGCGCGCCGCCGATGGCCGCGTCCCCGGCCGGCGCGGCATGGCGACCCGGCAGCGGCTGCTCGAGTGCACGGCGGAGATGCTCCGCACGTCGGCCTACCGGGACATCAAGGTGGTCGACATCGCCCGCGAGGCGAAGACCTCGCCGGCGACCTTCTACCAGTACTTCCCCGACGTGGAGTCCGCGGTGCTGGTCCTGGCCGGTGACCTGTCCGCCGAAGGGGAGCGGTTCGCCGAGCTGATCCGGTCGACGACCTGGCGGGGCCGCAGCGGCCTCGAGGGCGCCACTGCGCTGGCGGACGCGTTCCTCCGCTTCTGGGAGGAGCACCGCCCGATCCTGAAGGTCATCGACCTGGCGACCTTCGAGGGCGACGCCCGCTTCCGCGAGATCCGCACGTCGTTCCTCGCCGCCACCGCCGAGGCGCTGACCGACGCGGTGCGCGACATGCGGGACGCGGGTCGGCATCCCGACGACATCGACCCCGCCGCGATGGCCGGCGTGCTGGTGTCGATGCTGGTGAACGTGGCGGCGCACCGGCGCGGCCTCGAGGACTGGGGAGTCGAGGCCGACGCGCTGCGCACCGCGATGGCCCGCATCATCTTCTGGTCGGTCAGCGGCCAGAAGCCCCGATCGTCGACCTCGGAGACGAGCCGTCCGACGAGCTGACCCGTCGGGTCGCAGAGCGCGTCGCTGTTCGTCGTCAGTCCACGAGGGCCTGGTAGACGCCGGCCTGCAGGTGGCGGCGCAGCGGATAGGTGTTGGAGGGGAGGAGTTGGGTCATGGACACCACCGCGAGATCCTCGGCCGGGTCGACCCAGAACGTGGTGCTGGCGGCGCCGCCCCACGCGGCCAGCCCTGGTGAGCCCAGCGACTGGTTGGCGGCCGGGTCTACGAGCACCGAGAAACCGAGGCCGAAGCCGGTGCCCTCCATCGCCGTCTCCGCGAACGTCGACTGGCCCATGTCGTTGAGCAGCTTGCCGTCGGGCAGGTGGTTGCGCTGCATGTACGCGACGGTGCGCGGCGAGAGCAGGCGGACTCCGTCGAGCGCCCCGCCGCCGAGCAGCATGTGGCAGAAGCGCAGGTAGTCGTCCGCGCTGCCCACCAGCCCGCCGCCACCGGAGAGCATGTGTGGCGGCCGGGTCATGGAGCGTGCCGAGGCCAGCCGGTTCATGCCCTTGCCCGGTGCGAACACGTACAGCGCCGAGCAGCGGTCGAGATCGGACTCCGGCGCGGCGAACGCGGTGTCGGTCATGCCGAGCGGCTCGAAGATGCGGGTGCGGAAGAACTCGTCGAGGGTCGTTCCGCTCATGCGCTCGACCAGCGCGCCACACACGTCGGTCGACATCGAGTAGTTCCAGCGGGTGCCCGGCACGAACTGGAGCGGCTGCGCAGCCAGGCGCTCCATGCAGCCGTCGAGGTCGTAGGTGGGCGCCGACAAGAAGTCGCCGAGCTCGGCGCGGCGGTACAGCTCGTCGACGGGGTGCGCGTACTGGAAGCCGTAGGTGAGGCCCGAGGTGTGGGTCAGCACGTGCCGCACCGTGAGCGGCGTCTCGAGCGGCACGGTCTCGGGCGCATCCGCGGTGCCGCCCGACCAGACCTGCACGTCGGCGAACTCGGGGATCCAGCGCGACACCGGGTTCTCCAGGAGGAAGTGGCCCTCCTCGAAGAGCATCATGAGCGCGACCGAGGTGATCGGTTTCGTCATCGAGTAGATGCGGTAGAGGGTGTCGTCCCGGACCGGCACCTCTTTGGCCACGTCCGCGAAGCCGTAGCGGTCGCGGTGCACCAACTCTCCGCGGCGGCTCACCAACGTCTGGACGCCGGGCAGCTTGCCCTTGTCGACGTAGCGGTGGAGCACGGCGTCCAGCCGGCCGAGCCGCTCGCTGCTGACGCCTTGGTTGATCGTGTCGGTCATGCCCCGATGTTGGCAGGTTGGGCGGGTCGTCAGGTGAGGAACGTCTCGGCGAAGCGCTCCATGCGCTGTCGCACATGGTCGGCGTCGTAGCCGTAGCGGTCCTTCGACGGTGACCTGGTGAGCCATGGGGCGCACATGATCCCGCTCACCCCGAGGTCTTCGAACCGGGCGTAGAGGTCCTTGTCGGGTATCGCGGCGAGCGCCACGATGATCTCGAAGGGATGGTCGGACCGACCGGCCTCCGCACGCAGACGATGCATCTCGGCGAGCATGACCTCGAAGTCGTCGGGTTTGGTGCTCATCGCGGGGATCCAACCGTCGCCCACGCGTGCGGCCCGGCGCATGGCGGGTGCGCTGTTGCCGCCGACGATGATCGGAACCGGCTTCGCGGGCGCCGGTCGGATGCTCAGCCGGTCGAAGGCGTAGTGCTCGCCGTGGTAGCTCACCGAGTCGCCGGTGAACAGCAACCGCAGCGCGTCGATCATCTCGTCGAGGCGCTTGCCGCGGTTGGTGAAGTCCTGACCGGTCTGCGCGAACTCGTCGGAGCACCAGCCCGCCGCGAGCCCGAGCGACACCCGGTCGTCGGACAGGGCCGCCGCGGTGGACACGGCCTTCGCCACGGTGAACAGGTCACGGGCGGGTGCCACGTAGATGTTGGTGGTGAAGCGGACCCGCGACGTGACCTGGGCCATCGCCGAGATGAGCGCCCAGGGGTCCGGCCAGTGCATGTCGGCGGTCCACATGGGCGCGCCATCGGGTGTGTAGGGGTAGCTGGCTTCGAGGGACTCGGCCCAGAAGAGGTGGTCGGGCAGGGCGACCCCGGCGAAGCCGAGCTCGTCCGCGCACCGAGCGGCTTCCAGCTGCACGGCGGTGTCGAGGAACGCGATCGATGCCCAGTAGTCCACGTCGGGACCTTACCGGTCGACGCCGGGAACTGGAACAAGTTCTCGTTTTCTCGGGTGGCCCCTGGCGGGTCAGCTCACGTGGTGCAGCGCGATCGCGCCTGCGCCGGCGCGCTTGGCCCGGTACATCGCCGCGTCGGCCTGGTGGATCGTCTCGTCGACCGTGGCCGGGCCGGTCACCATCGCGATGCCGATGGCGCCCGTGAGCGACACCTCGCCGTCCGACGTGGCGATGGGCTCCGCGACGCGCGAACCCAGTCGCTCACAGAACGTGACCACCGACTCCTCGCCAAGTCCCTCGCACACGACCATGAACTCGTCGCCGCCAAGGCGCGCCACGGTGTCGGTGGGTCGGACCACGACGAGCATGCGGCGCGCCACCTCGACGAGCACCTCGTCGCCGATGGAATGCCCCTGGAGGTCGTTCACCGACTTGAAGCGGTCCAGGTCGATGAAGAGGGCCGCCACCGGCTCGCCGGTGCGCGAGATCCGGCCCAGGGCCTGGCTGAGGCGGTCGCGCAGGAGCACGCGGTTGGGGAGCCCGGTCAGCGGATCGTGCGTGGCCTGGTGGGCCAGCGCCGCCTCGTGCTCACGTTGCGAGGTCACGTCGTCCAGAACGCCGACCATCCCGACGATCCGGCCCGCCGCGCGCATCGGGGCCAGGCGGCCGTGCAGCCAACGAGCGTCGTCCTGGTCGATGATCCGGAAGAGGATGTCGCCGCGCTCGCCTCGCAACGCCGCCGCACTGGTGCGCGCCACGTCGTCGAGGTCGTCGGGATGGATCAGGTTGCGCCAGCCGAATCCGGCGAGGTCGCGGACCGACCCCCGGTGCAGGCGCCGGAGCTCTTGGTTCGTGTACACGACGTTGCCGCGGACGTCGGTGGTGAGGATCGCGGCGGGCACCACCTCGGCGAGCGATGCCAGCGAGTCGTCGACCGACGGCCGCCTCGGCCAGTTGGAGTCTCCTGGGTGCTCTGACCCGGGGATGCCCGAAGCCCCTGCCGCGGATGTCCTCGGCGGGGCCACCGTGGCGTGACCGGTTGCCGCCGCGAAGGCGGCCTCGGACTCGCTGAGCGGCCGGATCCGCGAGACCACCCCACCGACGGCGGGGTCGCCGCGCCGGTCCATGACGGAGAGCTCGGTCCAGTGCCAGCCGCCGTCGGCGTCGAGGGCGCGGAGCCACAGCACGGCGGCTTCGACGGTCTGGTTCGAGCGCAGCGAGTCGACGCACTCGGACAGCGTCGAGAGGTCGTCGGGATGGACGAAGCGCGCGAGCTCGCTGCTGTGGACCGTCTTGGCGGTGTGTCCCAGCAGGTTGTCCCCGAAGAGGGTCAGGTTGTGGTTGTCGTCGACGATCGACCAGAGCTCTCCGGCAGACCGAAGTGCGGCCTCCAAGCGCTCGAGCCCATCAGGCTCTCCCATATCAGAGAATCTACCGTTCCGCCGCCCGCGCCCGTAGAGGCGGTGCGCTGCGCAAGGGAACGGGTTCCGGCGATCGGGCCCGCGGTGCACGCCTAAGCTGACGCACCGTCAGATCACGCCAGCTCGTCCGGATCTCGGGCGGGGGCCGACATGAGGAGACGCACGCATGCTCGAGGGCCGGAACCTGTGGGAGCTCACCACCAAGCGAGCCGAGGCGACGCCGGACGCGGTGATGACCGTCGACGAGGCGGATCGGGCGATCACCTACGGCGAGTTCCGCGACGCGGCCGAACGGGCGGCCGCCGGTCTGGCGACCACGCACGGCATCGGCGCCGGCGACGTCGTCTCCTGGATGCTGCCGACCTGGCACGAGTCGCTCGTCCTGGCGGTGGCGCTCGCCCGCCTGGGCGCGGTGCAGAACCCGATCATCCCCATCTACCGAGACCGTGAGGTGGGCTTCGTGACCGGGCAGGCGGGCACCAGGCTGCTCATCGTGCCCGGCGAGTGGCGAGGCTTCGACTACGTGGCCATGGCCGAGCGCATCAAGGCCGCCAACGGTTCCGACATGGCGGTCCTGACCGTTGACCGTACGCTCCCCGATGGCGACCCCTCCACGCTTCCGCCACCCCCCGAACCGCCGGTGACCCGCGCGGACGAGGCGATCACCTGGCTCTTCTACACCTCCGGGACGACCGCCGACCCGAAGGGGGCTCGCCACACCGACGGCGACCTCATCGTCACCGCACGGGGCATGTGCGACTGCCTGGGCTGCGTCGAGGACGACCGCAACCTGATGGCGTTCCCGGTCACCCACATCGCCGGACCCATCTGGCTCTGCTCGAGCCTGTTGTACCGACTCACGAACGTCATCACCGAGGGCTTCAACCCGACCGAGACGCCCAAGCTCGCCGCCCATGCGGACGTCACCATGGCGGGGTCCGCCACGTACTTCCACATGGCCTACCTGGCCGCGCAGCGCGAGCACGGCGCCGAGCGCCTCTACCCGAGCCTGCGCAACTGCCCGGGCGGCGGTGCACCCAAGCCGCCGCAGCTCCACTACGACATCCAGCGCGAGATGGGCGGCCAGGGGATCATCTCGGGATGGGGGCTCACCGAAGCGCCCATCCTCACCATGGCCCACGTGCGCGACCCGGACGAGAAGCTCGCCGAGACCGAAGGCCGCGCGATGCCCGGCGTGCAGCTGCGGGCGGTGTCGATCACCGACGGTCAGGTCGTCGGTCCGAACGTCGAGGGCGAGCTGCAGGCCAAGGCCCCCCAGCTCATGCGCGGGTACCTCGACGAGTCGCTCGACGCCGACGCGTTCGTGGACGGGTGGTTCCGCACGGGCGACCTGGGCGTGATCGACGAGCAGGGGTACGTGCGGATCACCGGTCGGCTCAAGGACGTGATCATCCGCAAGGGTGAGAACGTGTCGGCCAAGGAGGTCGAGGACCTGCTCTACACCCACGAACGCGTCGTCGACGTCGCGGTGGTCGGCGTTCCCGACGAGGAGCGCGGCGAGATGGTCGTCGCCATCGTGGCGGTGCAGGGCGGCGCCGAGCCGCTTTCCTTTGCGGAGATGCAGGCGTTCCTCAAGGAACAGGGCTTGCGGATGCAGGCGCTGCCGGAGCGACTCGAGCACCTCGACGAGATTCCGCGCAACGCCTCGGGCAAGGTCGTCAAGAACGATCTCCGCGACCGCTACTCGAGCTGAGCCCACGAGCGCACGGTCCAACCGGGTGGGTTTGGCGATACCCCGGTGCCGGCAAACCCACCCAGCTCGACGTCGGCCGTCGGTGGCCGCGAGCGGAGGCTTTGTGGTGCGCGTCAGGGTGCAGCGTAGGATCTGACGGTCCATCAGATTCTCGGTCACCACGGAGGCGCACCAACCATGGGCATGCTCGACGGCAAGGTCGCGATCGTCACCGGCGCAGGGCACGGCATCGGCCGGGGCCACGCGTTGGAGCTCGCCAAGCACGGCGCCAAGGTGGTCGTCAACGACCTCGGGGTGTCGGTCTCCGGCGAAGGCGGCGGCAAGGACGCCGACCTCACCGTCGACCTCATCAAGGCGCGGGGCGGCGAGGCGGTCGGCAACTACGAGAACGTCGCCGACTACGACGGCGCCGGGCGCATGGTCGCCCAGGCGGTCGACACCTACGGGCGCCTCGACGTGCTGGTCAACAACGCCGGCATCGTGCGCGACTCGGCGATCTGGAACATGGACGAAGCCGACTTCGACTCGGTGCTCACCGTCCACGTCAAGGGCACCTGGGCGCCCTGCAAGCACGCCGCGGTGCACTTCCGTGGGCGCTCAAAGGCCGGCGAGACGTTCACGGGACGGATCATCAACACGACTTCGGGCGCCGGGCTCGTCGGCAACTTCGGCCAGTCGAACTACGCCACGGCCAAGGCCGGCATCGCCGGGCTCACCCAGACGCTCAGCCTCGAGCTCTTCAAGATCGGGGTCACGGTCAACTGCGTCGGGCCGGCCGCCGCGACGCGGATCACCGGCACGATGCCGAACGCCCCGGCAGTGATCGAGGCCGACGACGTCCCTGAAGACGAGTTCAACCCGATGGACCCGGCCACGTCGTCGCCCCTCGTCGCCTGGCTCGCCAGCGACGAATCGCAACACGTCACGGGTCAGGTCATCCGTGCGGTCGGCGACAAGATCGTGCTGATGAAGGGTTGGGCCGACGGCCCGACGATCTCGACCAAGAAGCGTTGGGACGCCACCAAGCTCGGTCAGCAGCTCGCCACCGACGTGTTCGGTACCCGCGCTCCCGGCCTGCGCTACTAGTCGGCCCGTCGGGCCACCAGCAGCGCACGAGTCGACATGGACTTCTCCTTCAGCGACGAGGACGAGGCCTTCCGGGCCGAGGTACGAAGCTGGCTCACCGAGCGCCTCGACGGCGCGTTCGCCCGGCTGCGCGGGCGAGGTGGTCCGGGGGATGAGCACGCGCTGTTCGCCGACCGCCTGGCCTGGGAGCACGAGCTGGCCGCCGGTGGTCTGACGTGTGTGGGTTGGCCCACCGAGTTCGGTGGACGTGGCCTCACCCTCTACCAACAGGTGATCTGGTTCGAGGAGTACACGCGTGCCGGGGGGCCGGGGCGCCTCGGCCACATCGGCGAGACGCTCGCCGGCCCGACGATCATCGCCTTCGGCAACGCCGACCAGCACGAGCGCTTCCTCCCCGGCATCGTGAGCGCCACCGAGCTCTGGGCGCAGGGCTACTCCGAGCCCAACGCCGGCTCGGACCTCGCCAACGTGCAGACCCTGGCCGAGCACGACGGTGACGAGTGGGTCATCACCGGGCAGAAGGTGTGGACGTCGCTCGCGCACTGGGCGAAGTGGGCGTTCGTGCTGTGCCGCACCGATCGGTCGGCCCCCAAGCACAAGGGCCTTTCCTACCTGCTGGTGCCGCTCGACCAGGAAGGCGTCGACATCCGCCCGATCCGCCAGATCTCGGGCGCCTCGGAGTTCAACGAGGTGTTCTTCGACGGCGCGCGCACCGCGGTCGCCAACACGGTCGGCGAGCCGGGCGACGGTTGGAAGGTCGCCAACGGCACCCTCGCGTTCGAGCGGGGCGCCTCGACGCTGGGCCAGCAGCTCGAGTTCGGCAACCACCTGCGCGCGGTGCTCACCGCAGCCCACGCGAACGGCAAGATCGACGATCCCGTGATGCGAGACCGCCTCGCGGACGCCTGGTTGCGGCTCCGCATCATGCGGCTGACCACGCTGCGCGTCCTCTCGGCGACCAGCGCCGAGCTCAGCCCAGAAGCGATGATCACCAAGCTCTACTGGGCGAGCTGGCACCGAGAGCTGGGCAACCTCGCCATGGACGTGCTGGGACCTGAGGCGATGGTCTGGTCCGAGGGCGCGCCGACCGTCGACGCCGAGCTCAAACCCCTCCACCAGTTGTTCCTGTTCAGCCGAGCCGACACGATCTACGCCGGATCGAACCAGATCCAACGCAACATCATCGGTGAGCGGGCGCTGGGTCTTCCCCGCGAACCCCGCCCCTGACCGTCGCACCCACCGACCCCGCCAACGAGGAGCGCACCATGGCTGCACCCACCCCGGACTACGTCGCCCCGCACGGTCTGCTGGCCGGCAAGCGCGTCGTGGTGACCGCCGCGGCGGGCACCGGCATCGGCTTCGCGGTCGCCAAGCGCTGTCTGGAGGAGGGCGCACGACTGCTCGTGTCGGACATCCACGAGCGCCGTCTGGGTGAGGCTGCCGAGCGACTCTCCGAGGTGAACGGTGAGGCGCCGGCGACGGCGCTGTGCAACGTCACCGTGCAGGCTGACGTCGATGCGCTCTTCGCTCGCGCGGTCGACGAGCTCGGACACGTGGACGTGCTGGTCAACAACGCCGGGCTGGGGGGTACGGCCAACTTGGTCGAGATGACTGACGAGCAGTGGAACGTCGTGCTCGACGTCACCCTCAACGGGACGTTCCGTGCGACGCGAGCGGCATTGCAGCACATGACCCCACGGGGCGCCGGAGTGATCGTCAACAACGCGTCGGTGCTCGGATGGCGGGCGCAGGCGGGTCAGGCGCACTACGCCGCCGCCAAGGCCGGAGTCATGGCGCTCACGCGCTGTGCCGCGATCGAAGCCGCCCACGACAACATCCGCGTCAACGCGGTCGCACCGAGCCTGGCGATGCACCCGTTCCTCGCGAAGGTCACCAGCGACGAGCTGCTTGCAGAGCTCGAAGAACGCGAGGCGTTCGGGCGGGCTGCGGAACCCTGGGAGGTCGCCAACGTCATGGTCTTCCTCGCCAGCGACTACAGCACCTACCTGACCGGCGAAGTCGTCTCGGTGTCGTCACAGCACCCCTGAGCTCGAACGATCGACGGATCCGGGGCGTCATCGCGGCCGCCATGGCAGGCAACGCAACAAGTCCGTAAGGTGACCGGCGACGCGTGATCCGAGAGGGGGTGCGGTGGAAGGTCGCCAGCAACCAGCAGGGGATGGTGAGATCGCCGACGCAGGGCAGCTGCCGTACGCCGCGCTGCTCGGCAGCGTGCGTGAGATCGTCGTGACCTGCAACGAGGACGGGGCCGTTCGCTTCATCAACGACGCCGTGCGCACCCTGCTCGGGTACGACCCCAGCTCGGTGGTCGGTCGGAACTTCTCGGAGTTCGTCCACCCCGACGATCTGCCCTCAGCGGTCGACGCCATCGCGCGCTGGCGGGGGAGGTCGGGCAGTCCCCGTGGCAGCCTCATCCGGGTCGCGGCGGTCGACGGCACGTGGCGCACCTTCTACTACGACGCAGTCGTTGGCGACCACGGTGAGCTGACCGGGCGTTTCATCGTGACCCTGACCCCCGAGGGGGAGGCCGACCGCGAGTCCGGCACGCTCCGCGCGACGCTGGCCAACGAAGATCGGATCGTGCGGCTCGCGTCCGCGTTCCTCCACGTGCCCTACGAGGACTTCGACAAAGGGCTCCACGCGGCGTTGGAGGAGCTGTCGGGGCTCGAGTGGCTCACCCGGGTGACCGTCTGGATGATCGATGGCGCGCGCATGAGGCTGCAGGCGTCCTGGGACGCGCCGTCCCAGGCCCCGCGCCTGGGGCTACCCGACCGCATTCGCATCGACGACTTCCGGATGCTCGGCCAGCTCGCCGCGGGCAAGGAGGTCCGACTCACCTCGACGACGGTGCGCGACCCGGCGTTCGCGGCCGAGCGGGTGCTCTTCGAATCGGCGGGGACCCAGTCGGTGCTGGCCGTGCCCATGGTGGCCGGCGGCAACGTGCTCGGTGGCGTGATCCTCGAGTCCACGATCGCCGGCGCCGAGTTGGACGCCACGCACGTCAACTCGGTTCGTTCGGCCGCGGCCATCCTCGCGGCGGCGTTTCTCCGTCGTGATGCCGAACGTGAGCTCGCTGAACGAGCCCGGATGGACCAGGTCACCGGGCTCGCGAATCGCTGGGCCTTCACCGCCGAGCTGGAGCACGCCATCGGCCGGCTCGCGGACGGCCAGTACAGCGCCGTCGACGTCGCCATGATCGACATCGACCGATTCAAGCTCGTCAACGACTCGGTCGGCCACCTCGCCGGCGATCGGCTGCTCGCCGAGGTCGCGGTGCGACTCACCGGCGTCGCACCGGACGACATGCTGCTCGCCCGTCTCGGGGGCGACGAGTACCTGGCGATGATCCCGAACCTGCCGGACGGCGCCGCCGCTGTCGAGGAGGTCAAGGACCTGCTGGCGATGTTGGCGGTGCCCTTCGAGGTCGGCGCGAGCACCATGGCGCTGACCGCGAGCGCAGGGGTCGTCCACCTCACCGACGGGAGATCCGCGGCGTCGGAGGCGCTGCGCTGGGTCGACCTGGCGGTGAGCAAGGCCAAGCAGAGCGGAGGCGACACGATCGAGGTCTTCGACCCGATCCATGCGGCAGCCATCCCCGATCGCATGCGGCGGGTAGCGGACCTGCAGCGGGGACTTGCCGACGGTGAGCTCCTGCCGCACTTCCAGGGCGAGTGGGACCTCACGACCGGCGAGCTCGTCGGTGCCGAGGCGCTGGTCCGGTGGCAACACCCCACCGAGGGCCTACTGGGGGCCGTCGAGTTCGTGAGCCTGGCAGAGTCGTCCGGACTCATCAGCCAGCTCGGGAGCCAAGTGCTCAGCAGCGCCTGCCGCGAAGCGGCGAAGTGGGTCGCGCTGCGTTCGCCGGGGAGCTTCGTGCTCCGGGTGAACGTCTCCGCGCAGCAGCTCCGTGGCGATGAGCTCGACGAGATCGTCGCCGACGTGCTTGCCGACTCGGGCCTTCCCGCCGAGGCGCTCTGTCTCGAGCTCACCGAGAGCTCGCTGCTCGCGGACCCCGCCCGTTCGGCGGCCCTGTTCGCCCGACTTCGGGCAATGGGTGTCGGCCTGGCCATCGACGACTTCGGCACGGGCTACTCGTCCTTCGTGCAGCTCAAGCGCCTCCCGCTCACGGCGATCAAGATCGACCAGACCTTCGTCGCCGGGCTTCCCGACGACAAGAGCGACCGGGCGATCGTGCGCGCCAGCCTCGACCTGGCCGAGGCCCTGGCAATCGACGCGACGGCTGAAGGGGTCGAGACAGAAGAGCAGCGCGCCGCCCTTGTTGCCTTGGGTTGTCGGCGAGCGCAGGGGTACCTGCTGGCCAGGCCGGAGTCGGCCGGTGACTTCACCCTGCGCCTGCGCGAGGCGACCGAGACGCCCTGAGCGCTTCTCGTCACTTCAGAAGTGCCGTTGCTACAGTCAGCCGCCATGGCGGTCACCACGTTTGTCGGGCTGGACGAGCTGCGGGCCGCGGCCGGCGACCACCTCGGGTACAGCGACTGGACCGAGATCACCCAGGAACGGGTCGACGAGTTCGCCGAGGCGACAGGGGACCACCAGTGGATCCACGTCGACCCGGTGCGCGCCAGGGCCGAGTCGCCGTTCGGCGGCCCGATCGCGCACGGTTACCTGACGTTGGCCATCTCGAACGAGCTCCTTCCCCAGATCCTCGAGGTGCGCGGCATCTCCATGGGGGTGAACTACGGCGTCGACAAGGTGCGGTTCCCCTCACCGGTACCGGTGGGCAGCCGGGTTCGGGCGGGGGCCGAGCTCGTGGCCGTGGCCGACGTCGCCGGCGGGGCCCAGGCGACGATCCGGATCACCATCGAGGTGGCAGGAGCGGCCAAACCAGCCTGCGTGATCGAGTCGCTCAGCAGGTACCTGGCCTGAGCCGTGCTGATTCGGCTGGGGTGCGCCCCGTTGGTTGTTCGGCCGTGAGGGACTCCGCTCCAGGACTGCACGAAGACGGTCGGCCTTCGTTTTGGGTGTGGACCATCGTGGCTGGGGCGTTGGGTCTCCTGGTGCGCGTCTCCTTCATCCTCCTGGTGACGTCGAAGCAGACGCTCGCGGGCGACTCCTGGTACTACTTCCACCAGGCGAAGGCGGTGGCGGCCGGCAGGGGATTCGAGAACCCGTATCTCACCCTTGCCGCGGGACGCCCGATTCCCGGTGCCGAGCACCCACCCGCCTACACGGTCTTCCTGGCGGCGGTCCAGGCAGTCGGCCTCCGGAGTGTCACCGAGGCGAGACTCGCCACGTCGGTCCTGGGGATGATCGCCGTCGTTCTCCTTGGATTCGCCGGGCGGGAGCTCGCCGGACGCAGGGCCGGCATCTGTGTCGCGCTTTGCGCCGCGCTCTATCCGCCGCTGTGGATCACCGATGGCCTGCTCATGTCCGAGTCTCTCTACGTGCTCACCTGGGCGGCCGCACTCGTGTGCTTCTATCGCTTCGTGAGGACGTCCGCTTGGGTGTGGTACCTCGGGCTCGTGCTGAGTTTGGCCGTCTGCGTTGCCACCCGCGCCGAGGCCGTACTCGTGCTCGTCATCGTTTGTGGGATCTTGCTCGTCAAGGAGATCCTGCAAGAGGGCCTTCGTCGTTCCGCGCTTCTGCTCGCACTCACCGTCGCCGTGCCGGTCCTGGTGCTTGGCCCATGGGTCGCGTACAACTCCACACGGTTCTCGCAACCGGTGATCGTCTCTGACCAGTTCGGACCGACCCTGGCCGCCTCCAACTGCGATGCGACGTACAGCGGAGAGCTGCTCGGCTCGATCGATCCGAAGTGTGGGAGCGTCGACGTCGTCGACAAGAACGGCGAGCTCACGCGCAATCTCGATGGATCCGAGATCGATGTCGCGCTCCGAAAGCACGCGCTGCACTACCTGTGGGAGCACAAGCGAGAGCTGCCCAAGGTGGTGCTGGCGCGGGAGGCCCGATTCGTCGGTGTGTGGCGAGTTCGCCAGCAGTGGGAATTCGCCCAGTTCGTGGAAGGGCGCGGATCGGGTTGGCTCGTGCGGATGGCCTACTTCGGCTATGTGGTGTACCTCTTGGCGGCGGTAGGAGGCGTCGTGCGAATGTGGCCGAGGCGGGGTCTGCTCCTCCCGCTGGCGGCCCAAGTGCTGGCGTCGGTGCTCGTCGTGGCCATGACCACCGGTTCGCTGATCCGCTATCGAGCCGGCGTGGATGTGTGCATCGCGGTGTTGGCCGGAGTGGGTGTTGCCGCACTTCTCGAACGTGTGACGGGGCGGCCCGAGGACTCGAACGTGGTGGATCGCGTGGCGGAGCTCGATCGCGAGATCTGAGGGATTGAGGATCGCGGGCGGTGGTCTTACCCGGTCCTTACCGCGAACGGCTAGACCGGTTCGGTGCCGGGATCGATCGTGTTGGCCGAGGACGACGCCGCGACGCGTGCCGCGATCCGGCGGGCGCTCGAGCTCGAAGGCTATGAGGTCGTGGCAGAAGCGGATGGTGAGGCCGCGTTGGCTGCGATCCAGGACTCGGAACCCGACCTGGTGCTGCTCGACCTGATGATGCCCCGCCGCGACGGCCTCGAGGTCTGTCGGACGCTGCGGCGCGCTGGTTCCCGGATCCCGATCCTCATGATCACCGCGCGCGTCGAGGTTTCGGACCGCGTCCTCGGACTCGACGCGGGCGCTGACGACTATCTCGCGAAGCCGTTCGCCCTGGAAGAGCTGCTCGCACGGGTGCGGGCACTGCTCCGACGAACCGGTTCCGACGACGAGGAGATCGTCGTGGGCGACCTTCGGATCGACCCGCCGGCGCGACGCGCCTGGCGGGGTGATGAGGAGCTCGAGCTGACCAAGACCGAGTTCGACCTCCTCGAGCTGCTCGCCCGCAACGCGGGCATCGTGCTGCCGCACTCCACCATCTACGAGCGGATCTGGGACTACGACTTCGGCCCCGACTCCAAGTCACTCGCGGTCTACATCGGCTACCTGCGGCGCAAGACGGAGACGAACGACGCGCCACGGTTGATCCACACGGTCCGCGGGGTCGGGTACACCGTGCGGCAACCGGGAAAGTGAGCACCAGAGGTCGGGCCCGCCGCCAGACGAACTGGTTGGGACTCCGCTTCAAGCTGGCGTTCGCATTGGCCTCGGTGACCACGCTGGCCGTCGTCGCGGTGGGCGCCATCAGCTACCTCTCCACCGCCCAGGTCCTTCGCAACGAACTGGATGCGAGCCTGTCGGCCTCGGCCTCCCGGTTGGCCGATCCCGACGGCCACGCAGTCGAGACGATCTGTTCCGGTACGCCGGAGGGCGGCGCCGCGGAGCACGACCGCAACGACCTGGTGGTCGGCGTGCCGGGCGCGAGCATCGAGTGCATCGACCCGTCGGGCCAGATCATCGGCTGGATCTCGACGGCGTCGACCCCACCCCCGGTTCCGGCGGAGCTCGCCCAGGCGACGGCGCCGGGCGTGAGCGGTGCGACTTCGGTCGTGGTCGACGACCAGACCTACCGATTCGTGACCGTCACCGTGGCCGGCGGTGCCAAGTTGCGGATCGGCAGGAGTCTCGCGACGACCGAGCAGTCGCTCGTCTCGATCCTTGTTCGTTCGATGTGGGTCGGGGGCGCCGTCATCGTTCTCGCGGGCCTGGTGGGGTTGCTCATCGCCCAGTGGCTGAGCGGTCCGCTCGAGGTGCTCACCAGCGCTGCCGAGGAGGTCGCACGGACGGGTGAGACCCGTCGGCGCATCGCGGTGGATCGACAGGACGAGACCGGACGGTTGTCGGTCGCGTTCGCGTCGATGCTCGACGAGCTCCAGGAGTCGCGGGTGCAGCAACGTCAGCTCGTCCAGGATGCCGGTCACGAGCTCCGGACGCCGTTGACGAGCATGCGGGCCAACGTCGGGACCCTGCTCCGCCACCCTGGGCTCGACCCCGAAGTGCGTCGTGAGGCACTGGACGCGGTGGATGCGGAGCTCGCCGAGTTGTCAGCCCTGGTCGACGAGCTCGTCGAGCTTGCGATCGACGCTCCGGACGCAGAGGCGCTCGAGGCGGTGCGCCTCGATTCCCTGGCGGCCACCATCGTGGAGCGCGCGCGCCGCCGCTTCGATCGGGACATCGAGTTGACGACCACGACGTCGACGGTTGTGGCACCACCGCGGCTGTTGACCCGGGCCATCTGGAACCTGCTGGACAACGCCACGAAGTTCAGCCCGGCGGGTACTCCGGTCCACGTCGACGTCGAGTCCGACTCGATCGTGGTCCGCGACCACGGTCCAGGCATCGACGAGGCCGACCTGCCGTTCGTGTTCGACCGGTTCCACCGTGCGGCGGATGTGCGGGGGCTGCCGGGGTCAGGCCTGGGGCTCGCGATCGTGCGTCGTGCCGCCGAGGCCGCAGGTGCCGTCGCGGTGGCCGGAAATGCCCCGGGTGGGGGCGCCCGCCTCGAGATCCACTGGCCCTCCGATGCGCCCCAGGTCGATCCCACGTAGAGACGGTTCTCCGATTCTCAGGAACCTCCAGGGAAGTTCTTACCTCCTCTTAGCTTGCGACCGTGATGCTGGTCGAAGACCGAGGCACCTCGGCCCACCAGACCGCCCGCAGCAACCCGGAGCACCACCATGAGCTACGCACGACGCAACGCACGGCAACGAGGCCTCGACCTCGTGCGCAAGGCCACGGCATCCGTGGCCGTCGCCGGTCTGCTCGGGACCGGTGCCTTCACCGTCCTGGAAGCAAACCGACAGGGCGGGTCCTCGACCAAGAGCTCGACGCAGACGAACGGGTCGAGCGGGGCTCCCGTTCAACAGTCGACCGGTGAGGAGTCGAGCTCCCTCGCGAACCAGTCGGAGCAGTCGTTCGGTGGCGACGAAGGCAACGTCGGCACCTTCAGCCAGCCGTCGTCCAATCCGTCGAACGCTGTCACCCAGGGCGGCAACGCCGTCAACCAGGGCGGCATCGTCGTCTCGGGCGGCTCATGATGCGTTCGCCCACCAGGTGCACCTTCGCGGCGTTGGGTACGGACGCCGTGGTCCTCACCGCCGAGCCCGGGAGCATCGACGCCGCGACGGACGCCGTGCGAGACGAGGTGGCGGCGATCGACCGGACCTGCAGCCGGTTCCGTTCGGACTCGGACCTGTCGAGGGTCAACGACGCGGAGGGCGTGGCCGTCGCAGTCGATGCCCTGTTCATCGAGGCGCTCGAGGTGGCGATTGCAGCCGCCCGCCGGACCGGTGGTGTCGTCGATCCGACCCTGGGTGAGGCGCTGCTGGTGCTCGGCTACGACCGAGACTTCGCCGAGCTTGCGCCGGAAGGTCCCCCGGTCGTCCATGCCGCCCGAGTCCCCGGCTGGAAGGTCATCGACATCGATGCGAACGCCGGCACCGTGCGCGTCCCCAGCGGCACGAGCCTCGACCTCGGTGCGACAGCCAAGGCCTTCGCGGCGGATCGTGCCGCGCACGCCGCTGCCGAGGCGTCCGGCGGGCCGGTGCTCGTCAGCCTCGGGGGCGACCTCTCGATCGCCGGCGATCCGCTCGAAGGCGGATGGGCCGTGCACGTCGCGGATCGACAGGGTGGCGGCCTCGACCAGCCCGGGCAGACGGTCGTCCTCCGCGATGGCGGTCTGGCGACCTCGTCGACCACGGTCCGGCACTGGGTCAGGGGCGGGGTCCCCCAGCACCACCTCATCGATCCCGACACCGGCCGCCCGGCCCCGACGGTCTGGCGGACCGCGTCGGTCGCGGCTGCGACCTGCGTGGACGCGAACGTCGCGTCGACCGCCGCCATGATCATGGGCGAGGACGCACCCGGGTGGCTGCGCAAGATCGGTCTGCCCGCCCGGCTGGTCCGCAACGACGGACAGGCCCTGGTGCTGAACGGCTGGGAGGCCGAGGAGTCGTGACCATCGCCGCTCTGCTGCCGCCCACCAGCCTCGCGACCACCACCACCGGTGGGCTCCTGGCGACCAACTCGCTCTGGTTCATGACGCGTGGCGCCGGCATCACGACGCTGCTCCTGCTGACGGCATCGGTCCTGCTCGGCATCCTCGCCTCGCTGGACGTGGGCCCTCGGGGCCTGCCGCGCTTCGTGACCCCCGAGCTGCACCGGAACATCTCGCTTCTCTCGCTGGTGTTCCTGGCGATCCACGTCGTGACCACGGTCGTCGACGGCTACGTGAGCGTCCGCTGGATCGACGCGTTCGTCCCCTTCATCGGCTCCTACCACCCGCTCGCTCTGGGGCTCGGCGCAGTGGCTCTCGACCTGATGGTGGCGATCAACCTCACCAGCATCTTCCGCTCCCGGCTGGCGCCGGCCACCTGGCGCTTCGTGCACCTGAGCGCCTACGCCTGCTGGCCGGTCGCGCTGTTCCACGGACTGCTCATGGGCACCGACCGCACCCAAGGTTGGATGCTTCTCCTCGACGTGGCTTGCGCCCTCCCGGTGGCGATGCTGGTGGTCTACCGGTCGCTGCGTCGTCGTGCCCGGGTCGGGGGTCGCCTCGAGTCGACCGTCCCCGACGCTCACCAGTCGACTCCCGCCGGACTGCACGGAGGATCGAGACGATGACCATGCAAACCACCGAGACCACCGCGCCGGCCGGGTCGACGACCAACCCATCGGTCCACGAGATCCGGCTGCTTCGCGGCCTTCGCTCGGACGGACGGCCCGTGACCCTCGCCGATCATCGAGCGGACATGCAACCGCCGTCATCCTCGCGGGGGCACCGCCAGGCGCTGCTCAACGAGATCGAAGCCTCGGGATTGCGCGGACGGGGTGGCGCGGGCTTCTCCACCGCCGTCAAGCTCGCCGCGATCGCCGGTCGCAATCCGGTCATCGTGGTCAACGCCACCGAAGGCGAGCCGGTCAGCGAGAAGGATCGGCTCCTGGTCGTGCGCCATCCCCACCTCGTGCTCGACGGGGCGATCCTCGCGGCACATGCGACCGGTTCCTCCGAAGTGCGGTTCTGTGTCGGGCGGGGTTCGGCCGGTGCCTTTGCCGCGGTGCGCGAGGCGCTCGCCGAGCGCGGTTCTGAGCCCGGGGTCAGCATCACCGTCCACACCGCGCCACACCGATTCGTGGCGGGGGAGGAGAGCGCGCTCGTCCACTGGCTGAACGGCGGAGACGCCGTCCCGACCGGCCACCGCGTCCGGCCGTTCGTGCGCGGGGTGTCCGGGCGTCCCACATCGGTCAACAACGCGGAGACCCTTGCCCACCTGGCTCAGATCGTGACCTTCGGCGCGCCGTGGTTCCGCGGTGTCGGCACCGCCGACGAGCCGGGCACCCGACTGACCACCGTCATGGGTCCAGATGGCGCTCGGCGGATCGTCGAAGCGCCAGTGGGCGCGCCGTTGGCCGGAATCGCCGCCGCGGCGGGCGCGGACGTCGAGACCGCTTCCGCGGTCCTCGTCGGCGGTTACTTCGGCACCTGGCTGACCCCGAGCGCGGCGCAGTCCGCGCCCTTCAGCGAGCGTGGTCTCGCACCCTCGAACGCGAGCACCGGCTGCGGGGTCATCGTTCCGCTGCCGGCCTCCGTGTGCCCGATGGTGCGAGACCGCCCGAATCCTGCAGTGGATGGCGGGCGAGTCGGCCGGGCAATGCGGCGTCTGCGTCAACGGGCTTCCGGCGATGGCCGGCGCCGCGGCACAGGTGGGTCGAGGAATCAGGGTGGCGAAGAACCTGAAGTTGCTCCAGCGGTGGGCAGGCCAGGTCGACGGTCGCGGCGGTTGTCGCCTCCCCGACGGCGCGGTGCACCTTCTCCGGAGTGCCCTGGACCTCGACGCGACGCTGCTCAACTCGCACGCTGCCAGTCGTGGCTGCCCGTACGGCGCGCCGGCGTTCCTCCCGATGAGCGACACGGTCGGTGAACCATGGCGATGAAGGCTCGCATCATCGTCGATCCCATCCGTTGCGACGGCCGCGGGTTGTGCGCGGAGCTCCTGCCCGAACGGATCACCCTCGATGACTGGGGCTTCCCGATCGTCGACCCCGAGCCGCTGCGCCGTGATGAGCTGGGCGATGCACGCCGGGCCGTCCGCCTGTGCCCGGTCCTCGCCCTGGAGCTCGAACGGGTTCGTAGTCGGCGCGGGCAAGGGGTGAGCCGCCAGCCGCACGCCAAGCGGTAGCTCCTGCCGTTTGCCTTCGGGGGCAACGCGACCCGCGGGGAGGAGTGCTCCCGTCCGGTCACTCACATCTCCACCACATCTCTGGTCCTGCAAGATGCAGAGCATCTCGCAATCGGCAGGAGCCACGTCGTGCAACAACCTGGCGCACCGGAAGTCCAGGACGATGACCATTCGGTGCGGGAGCCGTGGGAAGCGCTGCGTCCCAGTCCCGTCAGCGGGCCTTGGCGGCTCCCAGCTCCTCTGGGTCAGGTGGTGAGGCGGTTCGCTCGAGAGTGCTCAGTGCTCTTCGGTCCGCTGGAGGAGCCGTCTCGTCGGCGCTTGTCCTCGTTGACGCTGGCGTTGACCACGTGCACCCTCCTGCTGATCGCGTCGTGGGTCCAACGGGTCCATCCCGGCATCGGAGCGGTGCTCCTCGACGAGCGCGCGAGCCTCTGGTGGCCCGTCGCAGCCTTCCGCCTCCCCGGCTCGATGGTCGCGCCCGCGTTGCGGCTCCCCATGTGGGGGGCGTTGGCACAGGTGGTCTTCTGCTTCGGTCTGGCCGAGGTCCACCTCGGTCGACGCATGACCCTCGCGGTCATCGCCGCCACCCATGCGATCGCGACCGTGAGCGCCCGCCTGTTCATCGCGATCGGCCCGCACGCGCCGTTCGACCTCGGACTGCCGCACTGGTTCCTGATGCAGCGCGACACCGGACCCTCAGCCGCGGTCGTGGGCCTGGGAACCTTTCTCGGGGTCCGGCTCCGACTGCCGATCCTCACGTCGGTCCTGGTGGCAACGATGGCGATCGAAACGGTGATCAAGCCCGACCTGGCAGATCGGGAGCACCTGGTCGCCATCGCCGCCGGGGGTGCCCTCGCCATCGCGATCCGCGCCCTGCAAGGCGTTCGAGCGCCGCACCGGCTCGTCCCGGCGGATGCGATCGCGTCGAGTCCCGCCTGAACCGCCGGTCCCGGCGTGTGGGTCGCGGCTCAGCTCCGTGCGGACCCGGTCTGCTGCCGCACCGACTTGACCACGAGGACGAGCACGACCGCGGCGCCGACGGGAAGGGCGGTATGGCTGAGGAAGCTGGGGAGGGCGGCGGAGCTGGAGAAGCCCGGCGGGTTGGTGTAAGCGACCAGGAGGGCCGCCGCGAGCGTCCACGCCGCTGCGGTGCTCCGCGAACCCACCCGCGCGGCGGCGGAGGGGAGGACCCAGAGCGCATACCACGGGAGCACGTAGGCCATCGAGAAGACCAAGGCGACGAGCGTGGGGACCACGGCCGCGCCGCTCGACTTGCCGGTCGTCCCCAGGCGCCAGACGAGCAAGAGTGCGCCGAGGACACAGCACAAGGTCGCCAACGTCATGGCGTGCCCGGCCCAGCCGGTTGCCGCTGACTTGGACCAACCGTGCTCCATGAGACGTCGGAACAGCAGCTCACGGGGCCAGCGGAACAGGGCGGCGCGGCTCATCCACCCCGCCGACTTCTGCAGGCCATCGAGCGCCCCCAACCCGCCGAACACCGCGTAGCCAACGAGGAACGGCAGCGCGCTCGACGCCACGAATCGCGTCGCCTGACGGCACTGGCCACGTCGGACGAGCCAGACGAGGACCGCCGGAATGGCAACCAGGGCGGTCACCTTCACCAACGCGGCCGCGGCGATGAGGATCCCGGCTGCGGCGAGTCGCCGCCGGTCGGCCAGGGCGACCGCTGCGAAGATCGCCGCGCCGACCAGGACATCGTTGTGTCCGCCGTTCACCGTTGCCACCACAGCAGGGTTCAGGATGAGGAAGGCCGCGGCCGCAGCCCCTCCGGGTCGGCGCCGAAGTGCGAGGGCGACCGCCAGGACGCCGAGCGCGGCGAGGCCTTGGAAGTAGAGCCGGGTCACGAGGGCGGATCCACCGGCCGCCCACGCGCCGACGGTCTCGAGCATGGTGAACACGGGACCGTAGGGGTTGGTGGATCCGCGCCAACCGTGCGCGACGCGCTGGAGCGCAGGATCATCCGGGTACTGGGTCGGTGCGTGGACCCACGGGTTGGCGTGGTGGACCGCGACGATGCGTCCTTGCATGGCATACGCCCAGAGATCCTTGGAGCCCTGCGGGGGGAACGCCACCGCGAGCACCAGCAGTGCGGTACCGATTGCGAGCACGACCCGGGGATCGGATTCGTGGCGGTGGAGTGCGGTCACGACGGCGACGTGCGCACCGAGCGCACCGAGGAGGAGCAGCAGCCGTGGGAATGTCGTGAGTTGCGGCCCGATCGTGAGCCAACACGCCGTGAGGGCGCCAGCCACGACCATGAGGCCGGCGTCGGCACGTCGGTTTGCCGTCGCCCCCGGAGGTGGTCCGTCGTTCCCCTGGTCGTTCGAGGCGTCAGGCCCGCGCGAGTGGGAGTCTCGCTCGTGCGCCGTCCCTCGTCTCGGCATCAGGGGGTTCGCGTGACGATGGCGATGAAATCGCGCTGATCCCGTTGGAGGTAGCGGGTCGCCGGCTTGCTCATGTCAGGAAGCAACTTTCGGGCGACCACCTTGTTGGTGTGGCCAGGGGCGGGTTCATAGAGGTTGCAGGTTACGACAGGGTGGTGGATCTCGAGCTCCATGCCACGGATTGCGCCCGCCTCGCTGAGCGCGGTGGCGAGCGTCTGGAGGTTCAGTCCCCCACCTGCCACGTAGACCAGGTTGCCGTGTGCATCGACACCGAGCGCTGAGCGCCAGGTGTACTGCAACTGGTTCTTCGCCGAGCCCCACGCTCCGCCTGCATTGACGCGCAGACCGGCGACCGGTTTGCCGTGGTCGACGATGAGTTGCAGGTTCTGGCGGACGGCGACGACCGTCCCGTCCTGCTTGACGCCCCGGTTCCAGCTGCCGACATCGACAGAACCGTTCCGGTGGATCACCAGCGACGCGGCGCCGTTTCGCAGCGGAACGCCGACGCGGCCGTTGACCATGAACCCGCCGTTGGCCTCGCGCAGGCGGAACCCTCCGTTGAACGCGGCCACGACCCGGGTGCGGAGCGAAGGCGGAATCTGTGCGTTCCACGGCCATCCCGTGCCCCCTGGTTCGCGGGTGCCCGCGACCAACTGCGGTCGGAGCTGCGACTTGTCCATCCACAGGCCGGCCACCGAGACACCGGGCAGGCTCGAGTCCGGTCGCCAGTCGGCGGTGTAGAGCGCGGGAGGGCCAGTGCGCGGGTTCCGTACCGGGACCCACTTCCCGTTGAAGAGCGCAGTTGCCGGATCGTGCGCCAGGCTGAGCCCGGCGCGTGAGACCTCGGGCACGGCCACCGGTTTCGGTCCGTGCTTGCCGGGAAAGGTGGATGAGGTTGCTTGAAACGGGTGGGTGGCGTCGACGAGGTTGACGACGTTGCCCGGGTGACGGGCGAAGCGGAAGTTCTCGATCCAGTTGACGAGTTGGCCGGCGCCTTCTCGACGCAGCCAGTCGGTCGTGCGGGTCCCCACGTCTGCCTTCCCCGGGTAGCGGAGCGCGGCGACGTACGACCGCGCCGGCAGGGCAAACACCACGAAGAGGAGCGCGCACGAGCCGAACGCGGCGCGTCGGCGCACCGCGGTCGCTCGCGCCGACCGCGCGGGAAGCGGACGGAGCCAGAGTCGGGTGGCGGCCGCCCCCCACGCGGCGCCGAGCAACCCACCGACCACCACGTCGGTCGTCCAGTGCACGCCGAGCGCCAACCGGGAGGCCGGGATGGCGACTGCCAGGACGATCGCGCTCGCACGAAGTGCTGTTCGTGTCCGCCGCCCGACGAGGTTGGTCGTCACGAGCAGGAGCGAAACCACCAATGCCAGCCCGACGGTCGAGTGGGACGAGGGGAATGAGAAGCCGGTGTCGCCGATCGCGGCGAGCGCTCGGGGCGGACGGGAACGGGTGAAGATCTCCTTGACGGCGGTGCTCAGCGCGTACGCGCCGACCGCCGACGTGCCGACGGCGACCGCCAAGTTCGCCGCCTCGGCCCAACGCACCTTGGGCGAGCGGATCAGCAGCACGAGGACCCAGACGCCGAAGAGGGCCAACAACAGGTCCGGCAGCACGCCCGATGCTCCGGCGAGCCCGGTCGGGCGGTTCCGCGCGTAGAGCTGCGCAGCGGACAGGTCGAACGCCTTCGACGCGCCCTGGCCCGACGGGCCGACGACGAAGTACCCGACCACGCAGGCGAGGGTCAGCAACGCCAACCAGGCCACGATCAGGGTCCCGACGCGTGCGACGACGGGCCAGAGGCGGCCCGTCGCGCGGTCTTGCGGTACTGGTGAGATCTTGAACATCGCCGTGCGCTCCGAGCAGAAGACGGTACGCACGCACCATGGACGATCGTCGATGGTCAGGACATGTACGTCAGATGTGAACGCTCACACGATCCCGCGGCGCACCGCGCGTGCGGGCCGGCGACGGTCAATGCTGCAACTCGTGGAACAGGTGCCTGACGTGGCGCTTTGCCAACCACCTCGGGCCGCGGAACGCGTGCTCCGTGACCCAATCTTCCCCGATGACCACGATCCTCCAACGCCAGGTCGTGACCTTGTCCATGTCGATCTCCGTCGGCGAGTCGTGCATTGCGGTGCTTTCAACGGTGTGGGAGCTGTGAGCTGGGGGAGGTCAGCCGCAGCGGCGCGGACGTGACCCCGAAAAGGGCGGTGCCGAACACGCATGGTGCACGAACCTGGATGGTTGCAACATGAACCTCACATGTGAGCGCTCACATGGAGTCTCCCGGCGGGGTGTCGGTTGCCGCGGCCCGTGGGACGGCGAATCCGGCCTCGGCGCCGCGGTCGGGACGGTTCGCCACCCAGGCTTCTCCCCCGTGGGCGAGTGCGACGGCACGGACGACGGACAGACCGAGTCCGGCTCCTCCACCACCTTGGGAGGTCGACTTCGCGAAGCGATCGAGCGCTCGCTCGACGAACTCCGGCGGGAACCCGGGGCCTTCGTCTCGGACGACGCAGGCAACCGAGCTTCCGAGAACCTCGACGGCGACCTCGACGCCCGTGCCTGCCGGCGCGTGGCGGAGCGCGTTGTCGAGCAGGTTGTCGAGCGCCTGCCGTATCCGGTCGGGGTCGACTCCGACCTCACCGTCGCATCCTCCCGTGATCGTGAGCGAAACCCCGACCTCGACCGCTCGACTGCGCACGCCGGTGACCGCCCGTTCGACCAACTGCATGAGGTCCGTCGGTCGAGCGTGCACCGGCATCGCCCCGGCGTCGGTTCCCGCAAGTAGGAGGAGGTCTTCGGCCAACCTTCCGAGGCGTTGCGCCTCGTCCTCGGCGATCCGCAGCGCCTCGCGCAGGTCATCGACGTTGCGGCCGGGGCGATTGGCGAGCTCGAGCTCGCCGCGCAGGATCGCCAAGGGGGTGCGCAACTCGTGGCCGGCTTCGGCGACGAACCGGCGCTCCCGCTGCCTGGCGCGCCGCACACGGCCCAAGAGGTCGTTCATGGTCGTCGCCAATGCGGCGATCTCATCGTGGGTGCGCGGGACGTCGAGCGACGGGCCCAACTCGTCCTCGGTCAGGCTCGCAACTTGCGAGCGCATCCGCTCGACCGGTCGCAGCGCAGCTCCGGCCAGGAGCCAACCGGCGAGCCCGGCCAGCAAGACGAGCGGCACGCCACCGAAGACCAGGAGGCGCTCGGCCCGGTCGATCGCCTCGTCGCTGCCCTCGAGCTCGGAGCGCACGACGATCGCCAACGGTTCTCCTCGGTGTTGGACGGAGACGACGATGTAGCGCTGTCGATGCTTGGTGCCGCTGGAGAACTGCAAGGTGCCCTGCTCGGCGAGCTTGATCGTGTCGGTGCTCACCATGGGGACCTTGCTTGCGTTGCTGGCCGACAGGACGTTGCCCCGCTGGTCGAGCACCTGCGCCGCCGAGCCACCGAGGGGGAGCGGTGCGCGCCTGCTCGCCTCGAGCACCCCGGTCGGGTCCGCTCCCTGCTGGGTGACCGCGTTGGCGATGTTGGCCGCCCGCGTGGTCAGCGTCGAGTCGATCGTGTGTTGGATGCCGGAGCTGAGCTGACCGATGAACGCGTAGCCGCCGACGGCGAGAACCACGGCGCTCGCGGCAGCGAAGAACAGTGCGATGCGGATGCGCAGCGGCACGGTTCAGGCGCTCGACACGTCTCGCAGCCGATAGCCCGCGCCACGCACGGTCTCGATGTCGGCGCGGCCGAACGGCTTGTCGATCTTTCGTCGCAGGTAGCCCACGTACTGGTCGACCACGTTCGAGAGACCGTCGTAGGCGAAGTCCCAGGCGTGCTCCAGGATGCGGGTGCGGGTGAGGAGCTCGCCGGGGTGGCGGACGAAGAGCTCGAGCACCGCGAACTCCTTGGGGCTCAGGTCGAGCTCGACGGTTCCCCGCCACGCGCGTCTCGCCACGGGGTCCACCCGCAGGTCGCCGACTTCGAGCACGGTCGGTCTCGGCGGTGCGCCGCGGCGGATCAGGGCACGCAGCCGTGCGGCGAGCTCGCCGAAGCTGAACGGCTTCAGCAGGTAGTCGTCGGCTCCGACGTCGAGGCCGCGGACCCGGTCCGCCACCTCGCCGCGCGCGGTCAGCATGAGCACCGGTGCCCAGCGCTCGCGCTCGCGGAGCGTTCGGCACACCTCGAACCCGTCGATGCCCGGCAGGGAGACGTCCAGCACGACCGCGTCGTAGGGGTTCTCGGTGCCGAGCCAGAGGCCGTCGATGCCGTCTGCCGCGACGTCGATCGAGTAGCCCTCCTCCTCGAGGCCGCGCTTGAGCAGCGACGCCATCCGGACCTCGTCTTCGACCACGAGCACACGCACACCTGCAACCCTACGGACCGGACATGTGTGCAGCATGTGAAACCGGGCAGGAAACGTGCGGAATGCGGCGCGATCGGCGGTCGTTCACACGATACGTACATGTTCGGGCTCTTACCTTGTCGGCCGTGGACTTGGACGACGCCCTGCTCGAGCTGGAGGACCTGCCGGTCGATGCACCGGTCGCCGTTGGGACGGACCGTGGCTGGACGAGCCGTGGGGCGCTCCGCGTCCCCGTGATCGCCGCGCTCTTCTGGACCGTGAAAGCGCTCTCGACAGCGCTGGGCGAATCGACCTCGGACTACCTCGTTCACACGGTCAACCCGGTGCCCGCCGTGCTGCTGGGGTTCGTCGGCTTCGTCGTGGCGCTCGGCGTGCAACTCCGCATGCGGCGCTACCTCGCCGTGACGTACTGGAGCGCGGTCGTGATGGTCGGCATCTTCGGGACGATGGCGGCCGACGTCCTCCACGTGGGGTTCGGCGTTCCCTACGTCGCCTCCACGCTGCTGTACGCCGCGTGCCTCGCCGCGATCTTCTGGGCGTGGCAGCGTTGGGAGTCGACCCTCTCGGTCCACACCATCGACTCGACGAGGCGCGAGCTCTTCTACTGGGCGACCGTCGTGGCGACGTTCGCGCTGGGCACCGCGGTCGGTGACCTCACCGCCATCACCCTCGGTCTCGGCTACCTCTGGTCGGCGGCGCTCTTCGCCGGGCTGATCTGCGTCCCCGGGATCGGGTACCGCTGGTTCCGGTGGAACGCGACGTTCGCGTTCTGGTTCGCGTACGTGGTCACCCGGCCGCTCGGCGCGTCGATCGCCGACTGGCTCGGCAAGCCGCCCGCGGAGGGTGGCGTCGGCTTCGGGCCCGGACCGGCCAGTCTGTGCTTCCTCGCCGCGATCGTGCTGTGCGTCGCCTACCTGGCGATCAGCCGGGCCGACGTCCAACGACCACCGGAGGAGAACGCCTCGGCCACCGGTTGAGTCGGTGCTCAGCGGGTGAGCAGCACCGAGGAGCCGTGTCCGAACAGTCCCTGGTTGGCCGTGATGCCGACGGTCGCGCCCTCCACCTGGCGCCCGGCCGCCTGCCCACGGAGTTGCCACACGACCTCGCACACCTGGGCGATCGCCTGAGCGGGCACGGCCTCGCCGAAGCAGGCGAGACCACCCGACGGGTTCACGGGGATGCGACCGCCGATCGAGGTGTCGCCCTCGCGGAGCAGCTTCTCGGCCTCGCCAGGTCCGCAGAGACCGATGTCCTCGTACCAGTCCAGCTCGAGCGCCGTCGAGAGGTCGTACACCTCGGCGAGGCTGAGATCTTCCGGCCCGACCCCGGCCTCCTCGTAGGCGGCGTGCGCGATCGACGCTTTGAAGGGTCGATCCGGTTCAGCGGCGACCGCGGCCGAATCGGTCGCCAGGTTCGGCATCTCGATGATCGTGTTGGGGTACGTCGGCGTCACCGTGGAGACCGCGGCGACGCGCACCGGCGAGGTCGTGTGCTTGCGCGCGTACTCCGCCGAGCAGAGGACGACCGCGGCTCCGCCATCGGAGGTGGCGCAGATCTCGAGCAGGCGCAGCGGGTTGGCGACCATGGGGGAGCCGAGCACCTCGTCGACGCTCGTCTCCTTGCGGTAGCGGGCGTTCGGGTTGGCGAGGCCGTGCCGCGCGTTCTTGACCTTGACCGCCGCGAAGTCCTCGTCGGTGGCGCCATAGAGGTCCATGCGCCGTCGCGCGTACAGCGCGAAGTAGGTGGGGTTGGTGATCCCGCCCAGTCGGAAGCGGAGCCAGTCCGGGTCGTCGGGGCGGTCGCCGGCGTTCGGCGCCAGGAAGCCCTTGGGGGTGGTGTCGGCGCCGACGACGAGGGCGACGTCGCACAGGCCGGCGAGGATGCGGGTGCGGGCCGCCTCGATGGCGGTCGCTCCGGATGCGCAGGCCGCGTACGACGACGCCACCCGGCAGCCGGTCCAACCCAGGGCCTGGGCGAACGTGGCGCCGGCGACGTAGCCGGGGTAGCCGTTGCGGACGGTGTCGGCACCGGACACGAACTGGACGTCGGTCCAGGCGATGCCGGCGTCGTCGAGCGCCTGCTGCGCGGCGGTGATCCCGTACTCGACGAAGTTCCGGCCCCACTTGCCCCACGGGTGCATGCCCACACCGAGCACCACGGTGTCCTGACCGCTCATCGAGCTGCTCCGGCTGTCGCCTGCGCAGCGTTGGTGGGTTGCCAGCGCCAGACCTGGTAGTCGTGGTCGTCGTCGCTGAAGAGGGTGCCCGTCGTCAGCTCGACCTCGTCACCGACCGAGAGATCGTCGACGCCGACGCCCGGCACGAGCTGGCCGAGGATCACGAGGCCTTCGGTCTGGAGCTCGACCGCGGCGATCGCGAACGGCTCGAACGTCTCTCCATCGAAGATGAAGGGCGGCGGTGGCTGGTACTGGGCATCGGTGTAGGACCAGACACGTCCGCGGCGAGAGAGCTCGACCTCGGCGAGCTCGGTGCCACGGCACGCGGGGTTGGCGCACCATCCGGACCGACGCGGGAAGTGGTACGTCCCGCAGGTCGTGCAGGTGCTCCCGATGAGCGCCGGCTCGTCGGCGAGGGTGAACCACCCCTCGGCACCGAACGCGGGCACCTTGGTCTTGGTCGTCATGCGGTCTCCTGACGCTCCGTCAGATCAAAGGACGACTGTACCGCCTCGAAACCGGTCGCCGGCCAAGTCGGCGGCTTCTCCGCCTACTCGGTGGCGAGCGCTTCGAGCGGGTCGAGCCGCGTCGCCCGGCGCGCCGGGAAGATCGCGGCGAACAGCCCGACGATCACCCCCGCGATCAGCACGACGACGAGGCGCGTGGTCGGGATGGCGAAACCGGTCAGCGCCTGGGACGGTCCGAACGACTTCATCAACGCGGCGCCGATCGCGGTGCCCAGCACCATGCCGATGATCGTCCCGGTGAGGGCGATGAGCAGCGCCTCGGTCCGCACGGTGGTGCGTAGCTGGCGTCTGGTCATGCCCACGGCACGCAGCAGCCCGAGCTCGCGCGTCCGCTCCATGATCGAGAGCGCCAGGGTGTTCACGATGCCGATGATCGCGATGATGACGGCCAGGGCAAGCATGGCGTAGACGATCGTCAGGAAGGTGTTCATCTGCGAGGCGGCGGACGACTTGAACTCGTCGTTCGTCTGCACCTTGGCGGTCGGGTTGTCCTTGAGCACGTTGCTCACGTGGTTGCGCAACTGGGTCGCGGTCATCCCCGGCTTGGCCTCCACGAACGCGAACTGCGCGAGCGGTGAGATCAACGAGCCCTGCACCGCCGCCGGGTCGGCCAGCACGTCCTGGACGACGAGCCGGTTGAGGTAGATCGCCTTCACCGTCATGGTCGTCGAGGTGCCGTCGAGCAGCTTCATCGGCAGCGTCGTTCCGACCTTCCATCCGTCCTTGTCGGCCCGCATCTTCGAGACGGCCAGACCGTTGGCGCCGAGCGAGGAGAGCGAGCCGGACTGCATCTTGAGGTCGACCAGCTTGCTGAGGGCCGCAGGGTCGCTGGCGGAGACCAGCGTGGTGGTGCCTGCCAGGGTCACGGGCGCGTACTGCAGGGCGGCGACGGTGCCGATCTCGGGATCTTGCTCGAGCTTGGCGACGTCCGAGACCGGCAGGCCGTTGCCGGTGCTGGTCACCACCACGTCCCCGTGGAACCCGGTGTCGACCAGCTTGTTGATCGACGCCACCGCAGAGGCGGCGAACACCGAGATCGCGCAGACCAGCGTCGCGCCGATCATCAGCGCGGAGGCCGTCGACGCGGTCCGCCGGGGGTTGCGCAGGACGTTCTCCAGCCCGAGCTTGCCGGCCATGCCGCGCCGGCGGGCGACCACGCCGAGGGAGCGGGCCATCAACCCCGCCAACGTCGGCCCGAACACGACGGCGCCGGCAAGTCCGGCGACGGCGCCGACGCCGACCAACTTGGCGTCGTTGGTGATCGCGGCGCCCACCAGGGCGAGCGCGGCGAGCAGCAGCAGGACGGCGCCGACGATCGCACGGATGGTGCCCTTCGAGGTGTCCTCGACGGTGGAGTCACGCATCGCGGTCACCGGGGCGACCTTTGCGGCCCGGCGTGCCGGGAGCAGCGCCGAGAGCACGGTCACCCCGATGCCGATGACGAACGAGGCGACGATGGTGCGGACGCTGAGCGTCGTGCCCGATCCGAGCGACGAGCTGCCCATCATGGCCTGTTGGAGCACGGTCGCGATCAGGTACCCGAGACCCAGCCCGACCGCGGAGGCGACGACACCGACCACCGCCGCCTCGACCACGACCGACGCCAGCACCTGACGTCGGCTTGCACCGATCGCCCGCAGCAGGGCCAGCTCCTTGGTCCGTTGCGCCACGAGGATCGAGAAGGTGTTGGCGATGATGAACGCACCCACCAGCAGGGCGATCACCGCGAAGACCAGCAGGAACACCGTGAAGAACGAGAGGAACGCCGTCGCCTGCTTCTTGGCGTCCGCCGCCGCCTTGGTGCCGGTGATGACGTCGACGTGGGTGAGGTGGGCTGCACGCACGTTGTTCACGACCTGCTGCTGCGAGACGCCGGGGTCGGCCGCGATGCGGACCTCGGTGACCTGCCCCACCTGGCCGACCAGGCGCTGGGCCTCGGGCAACGTGAACGCGACCATCGACGAGCCGCCGGCGCTCTTCGCCTTGCCGAACGCCGCGATGCCCACGAGCGTCTTGGTGACCTTGCCCTTGGTCGTGAGCATGGGGAACTTCTCGCCGACGCGGTAGCCGGTCGTGGAGGCGCTCTCGGCGTCCATCACGGCTTCGTCCGCGGTGCGCGGTGCCCGGCCGGACACGAGGTGGAACGGATTCAGGGACGGGTTGGGATTCCAGTTGCCGCCGAACGTCGGGGGCCCCTGATTGGGGTTGCCGAGCGCCTTGCCGTTGCGCTTGATGATCTGCGTGTAGCCACTGACCTCACCCTGGGCGTCGGCGACCCCGTCGATCGCCTTGATCTGGCCGACCACGGACTCGTCCAACGTGCCCCGGGTCGGGGTGTTGCCGAACTGGAAGCTGCTGGAGACCTTCTGATTGGACCGCGCCACCGCGGCGGTCTCGGCGTAGACGTTGGTGAAGAGGCTGTCGAACGCGCTGCCCAGCGAATCGGTCAGCACCAGGGTGCCGGAGGTGAACATGACGCCGAGCAGGACCGCGAGGCTCGTGCCCAGGAGCCGGAGCTTGCGGCGGGAGATGTTGGCGATGACGGTGCGGAGCATGGTGGTGGCCTCGATCCAGGGGATGTCAGCGAGTGTCGACGGGGTCGCCGGTGGGCGTGCGCACGTCGAGCTTCTTCATCTCGTCGAGGACCTTCTCCGCCGTCGGCTTGGCGAGGTCGTCGACGATGCGGCCGTCGGCGAGGAACACCGCCCGGTCGGACCAGGCCGCCGCCACCGGGTCGTGGGTCACCATGACGATCGTCTGGCCCATCTTGTCGACGGCGTCGCGCAGGAACTGCAGCACCTCGACACCGGAGGTGGAGTCGAGGTTGCCGGTGGGCTCGTCGGCGAAGATGAGCTCGGGCCTGGACACCAGGGCGCGGGCGACGGCGACGCGCTGCTGCTGGCCACCGGAGAGCTCGCTGGGGCGGTGCGTGAGGCGGTCGCGCAACCCGATGGTGTCGATGACCTGGTCGTACCACTGCCGGTCGACCTCCCGCCCGGCCAGGCTGATGGGAAGGACGATGTTCTCGTGGGCCGTGAGGGTCGGCACCAGGTTGAACGCCTGGAACACGAAGCCGATCCGGTCCCTGCGGAGCACGGTCAGCTCCTTGTCGCCGAGCCCGGAGAGATCGGTGTCACCGATCAGGATCTGCCCGGAGGTGAGGGTGTCGAGTCCGGCGAGGCAGTGCATCAGCGTGGACTTGCCCGAGCCGGACGCGCCCATCACCGCCGTGAACTCGCCGGAACCGAACGAGACGGACACCTCGCGCAGCGCCTCGACCGCGGTGTCGCCGTGGCCGTACCACTTGGTGGCGTTGATCGCACGGGCCGCGACCTTGGCCATCGCGGTGTCGCCGCTGACCTGCTGCGACGGGGCGGGAGGCTGAGGTGGTTCGACGTTGCTCATGGAACGACCTTCGGGCGGGAGGCGGTCAGGGCGTGCGCCGGATGCTTGGCTCGTCAGCGCTCGACCCGCAGAGGGGGTGTCCGCTGCGGGTCTGTTCGCAAAGTGTCGCACAAGGCGCAGGTGGAGCCCGCGAGGAGCGGTCCAGCGGAGGTGTTGCATCCGTCACGTCCGTCGAGCGCAACTGCGTTCACGCCGGTGTCGAACCGGCGGTACCGGTCGGTGGGACCCGCCGCGCTTGCTCGATGCAGCAGCTTCGGTCGCCATCCTGGCGACCGAGCTCCCGACATTTGATTTGGGGGCGGGGGAGTGCGAGCGTGCACGGCCATGACGATCACGATCGATCTCACGGGGCAGGTCGCGTTGGTGACCGGAGGGGCGAAGGGGGTCGGGCGCGGCATCAGCGCGCGACTGCTCGACGCCGGGGCCACGGTCGTGGTCTGCGGCCGGACCGAGCCCGAGGCGTTGCCGACTTCCAGCGACGGGGCCCGTACTGCTGCGGCGTTCGTGCCCACCGACGTCCGTGACCCGGACCAGGTCGCGGCGCTCGTCGGTGAGATCGTGGCCGCACATGGTCGGCTCGACGCGGTGGTGAACAACGCCGGGGGCACGCCCGTCGTGCCCGCATCCGAGGCGAGCCCTCGCTTCAGCGAGTCGATCATCCGACTCAACCTGCTGGCTGCGCTGCACGTCGCGACGTGCGCCAACGCGCAGATGCAGGGTCAGCCCGGCGGTGGGAGCATCGTCAACGTGACGAGCCTCTCGGGGATGCGCCCCTCACCCGGCAGCGCCGCGTACGGTGCTGCCAAGGCCGGCCTCATCAACCTCACGTCGACCCTCGGGATGGAGTGGGCGCCCAAGGTGCGCGTCAACTGCGTGTCAGCCGGCATGGTGCGCACCGAGGTCTTCGAGGAGTACTACGGCGGCGCGGCCGGCGCCGCCGCGGTCTCGGCCACGGTCCCGATGGGTCGGGTCGCCGAGCCGCTCGAGGTGGGCGACGCCGTGGTCTACCTCGCGTCGCCGCTCGCGTCGTTCGTGACCGGGTCGAACCTCACCGTGCACGGCGGCGGCGAACGGCTCGCCTTCAACGAAGTGGGTTGACGGGCGGACGGACGCACCGGCCGGACTACGGTGAACCGAGCTGACGGACCGTCAGATCGACTTGCGACGCGGGGACCGACCCGCCCGGACCGCACGAGGAGCCATGGGCATCACCGCCACCACCGACGAGCACGGCATCGCCGAGGTCGTCATGGACCACCCGCCCGTGAACGCGCTCACCGTCGCCGCTTGGTTCGAGCTGGCCGAGACGATCCTCGCCTGCGGCAAGGCGCCCGCCACCCGGGTCGTGATCCTGCGGGCCGAGGGTCGGGGCTTCAACGCCGGGGTCGACATCAAGGAGATGCAGGCGACCGAGGGCTTCGAGGCGCTCATCGGCGCCAACAAGGGCTGCTACGCCGCGTTCGCCGCGGTGTACGAGTGCCCGGTGCCCGTGATCGCCGCGGTCAACGGGTTCTGCCTGGGTGGCGGCATCGGGCTCGTCGGCAACGCCGACATCATCGTGGCCGCGAGCGATGCCACCTTCGGGCTTCCCGAGGTCGACCGGGGCGCGCTCGGCGCTGCCACGCACCTCTCCCGACTGGTGCCTCAGCACAAGATGCGGGCGATGGTCTACACCTCGGCGACGGCGACGGCGCAGGAACTGCACCACTTCGGTTCGGTCCACGAGGTCGTCCCGCCCGGCGAGCTCCGCGGGGCCGCCCGGGGGGTCGCCGAGCAGATCGCCGCCAAGAGCCCGACGGTGATCCGTGCCGCCAAGGAGTCGCTCAACGGCATCGACCTCTGGGACGTCAAGCACAGCTACCGCTTCGAGCAGGGGTTCACGTTCGAGCTCAACCTGGCCGGCGTGGCCGACGAGGCCCGTGAGGCGTTCGTGGCGACCGGCGAGACCGCGGACTTCAACGACGGAGGGAACTGACGGCATGTCCGACAAGCGCATGCGTGAGGACGACGTCGTGTCGCAGCTCCGCTCCGGCATGACGATCGGCATCGGGGGGTGGGGGAGCCGTCGCAAGCCGATGTCGCTCATCCGGGCGATCCTGCGTTCCGATCTCGACGACCTGACGCTGGTGAGCTACGGCGGACCCGACGTGGGGATGCTGTGCGCAGCGGGCAAGGTCCGCAAGCTCGCGTTCGCGTTCGTCTCGCTCGACTCGATCCCGCTCGAGCCGCACTTTCGGGCGGCCCGTCAGTCCGGTGCGATCGAGTGCGACGAGTACGACGAGGGACAGTTCCTGTTGGGGCTGCAGGCTGCCGCCTGGCGCGTGCCGTTCCTGCCGACCCGTGTCGGTCTCGGCAGCGACGTCATGCTTCTGAACAAGCGCCTCGCGCTGGTGACGTCACCGTTCGCCGGGCCGGATGGTGCCGCACCCGAGGAACTGGTCGCGGTGCCGGCGTTCGAGTTGGATGCGGCGCTGGTGCACTACAACCTCGGCGACGAGCGGGGCAACGCGGCGTTCACCGGACCGGACCAGTACTTCGACGACCTGCTGCTCGAGGCGGCACCGACCGGGGGTCGGTTCGTGTCGGTCGAGCGCATCGTGCAGACGGCCGAGCTCGTCTCGTCCGCCGGGTGCGAGCATCGCCTTCGGGTCAACCGGATGATGGTCGACGGCGTCGTCGTCGCGCCGAACGGCGCGCACCCCACCTCCTGCGATCCCGACTACGGCCGGGACGAGGACTTCCAGAAGCTGTATGCCGCGTCGGCCAAGTCGCCGGAGGCGTGGACGGCGTTCCGCGAGGAGTGGCTGACCGCGCCCGATGAGGCGACCTACCAGGCAAAGGTGGCTGCCCGATGAGTGCCGAGACGTTCACCCGGGCTGACGTCTGTGCGGTGGCCATCGCCGAGGCGTTCCGGGGCGACGGCGAGATCCTCGCCAACCCCATCGGCACGACGCCGATGGTCGGCGGCCGACTTGCCCGAGCGACCTTCGAGCCGGACCTGATGATGACCGACGGCGAGGCCGCGCTCATCTTGAACGATGCCGCGTACGGCTGGGCAGACCATCGGGTCGTGGAGACCTGGAACCCGTACCGCCGCATGTTCGACATCGTCTGGTCGGGCCGTCGACACGTGATGATGAGCCCGACCCAGATCGACCGCTACGGGAACATGAACTTCGCGGCGATCGGCGACGACCCGAGGCGTCCCAAGGTGCAGCTCCTGGGGTTCCGGGGGGACCGGGCAACACGATCAGCCACACCACCAGCTACTGGGTGCCGAAGCATTCGGCGAAGACCTTCGTGGACCACGTCGACGTGGTGTGCGGCGTGGGCTACGACCGTGCCGCAGCGCTGAGTCCGGCCGCACGCCGGTTCCACGAGATCCGGAGGGTCGTCACCAACCTGTGCGTCATCGACTTCGCGACGGACGACAACCGGATGCGCCTCGCGTCGGTGCACCCGGGGGTGACCGTCGGCGAGGTGGTCGAGGCGACCGGGTTCGATCTGGTGATCGGCGACGAGGTACCGGTGTCACGGCTGCCCACCGACGCCGAGATGCACCTGCTCCACGACGTCATCGACCCCGATGGTCGTCGCGAGGCCGAGGTCCCCAACCCCGCCTGAGGCGTCGACTCCACCGGGTCCGTGGTTGATCAGTCGATGGTGAGCTTGGCCAGCAGGTCGGCCTTGGCCTGCTCGAAGTCCTCGTCGTTGATGCGGGCTTCCTCATAGTCCTCGTGGAGGACCCGGAGCTTCTCGATGACGACGTCCTGGGGCTCGGTCGCTGCCGGACGGGTCGCCGCCTCGAGCGCGTCGTCGTCGAGGTTCTCCTCGTCGTCGCCCTTCGAGAGGCGCTTCTCCCGCTTCGCGGCCGCGCGTGCCTTCTTGTTGCGGTCTCGTTCGTTCTTGGCGAACGTGCTTCGCGGGTTGCCCATGGTTCGACCTCCTGGTCTGCTGCTCGATCTGGCGGCACGCTGAGGCGGCGCCATCGAGATGCACCGTGCAAGAACATGTCGACGGCACAGCTGCGCGTGACTTCGCCGACCTCTGCGAGACCAGTCTACCGGCTGCCCCGGCCTCGCCCGCATCATGGTCCGGCACCCGGCCCTGCTGTCCGCGGGCGGGGTGGCCGCGCCGCCAAGGTGGTGGGGCGCTTCCACCTGCTCCGCTTCCGGCCATGCCGCCCCGGCCCGTAAGGTCGTCGCCATGTCTGACGGTCCATCAGATCCCGTCCGCTCATCAGGCGGCGAACCGCGTCGACACGCCGCGCTCCACACCCGGGTGTGCGAGTTGCTCGGCGTGGAGCTACCCGTCGTGCAGACGGGCATGGGCTGGGTCTCGGGCGCCGGCCTGACGGCCGCGACCAGCGCCGCGGGCGGCTTCGGCATCCTCGCCGCCGTCACCATGACGATGGAGGAGATGCGCGCCGCGATCCGCAAGGTCGCCGACCACACCGACCGTCCCTTCGGCGTCAACTTCCGACCCGACCAGCCCGACCTCGACGAACGCCTGGCCGAGGTCGTCAAGGCGGGGGTGAAGCTCGTCAGCTTCGCCGGTGCCCCGACCAAGGACACGGTCGCGAAGCTCCACGACGCCGGCGTCCTCGCCATGCCCACCGTCGGCGCCCGACGCCACGCCGAGAAGATGCTGGGCTTCGGCGTGGACCTCGTGATCGCGCAAGGGGGAGAAGGTGGCGGCCACACCGGCACGGTGCCCACCTCGCTGCTGCTGCCCCAGGTCGTCGACGCGGTCGGCAGTGAGATCCCGGTGCTCGGCGCCGGCGGGTTCCACTCGGGTGCAGGACTCGTCGCGGCGCTCGCCTACGGGGCGGACGGCATCGCGATGGGAACGCGCTTCCTGCTCACGGCCGAGAGCCGCGTGCCCGAGTCGGTCAAGGCCCGCTACCTCGCCGCCTCGGTCACCGACACCGTCGTGACCACGGCGCTCGACGGTGCGCCGCAGCGCGTCATCCGCACCGAGATGGTCGACGGCCTCGAGAAGGCGTCTCCGGTCACCAAGCTGCCCAAGGCCCTGCGCAACGCCCTCGACTTCCGCAAGGTCACCGGGACGTCGGTGCGCGAGCTGCTCGACGAGGGCTTGGCGATGCGCAAGAACCAGGGGCTGACCTGGAGCCAGCTCGCGATGGCGGCCAACGCCCCGATGTGGGTGAAGGCCGCGTTGGTCGATGGTCGTCCCGACGTCGGGGTGCTGCCGACCGGCCAGAACGTCGGGGTGATCGATGCGCTCCCGACGGTCGCCGAGCTGCTCGACCAGATCATGACCGAGGCGGAAGCCACCTTGACGCGACTCGGCAGGTGAGCGGGTGGACCTGACCTGGAGCGCCGCGGAGGACGCCTTTCGGGCGGAGGCCCGCTCATGGTTGGCGCAGAACCTGGCCGCCTGGCGTGAGGCACACGGCGGCGACATCCCCTCGGGCGACACCCGTGAGGGCTTCGCCATCCACCTCGACTGGGAGCGCCGGCTGTTCGATGCCGAGTGGGCGGTGGTCTCGTGGCCCCGGGCCTACGGGGGTCGGGAGGCGTCCCTCTGGGAGTGGCTCATCTTCGAGGAGGAGTACTACCGCGCCGGGTGCCCACCCAGGGTCACGCAGAACGGCATCTTCCTCCTGGCGCCGTCGCTGTTCGCCTTCGCCAACGACCGTCAGCGGGACCACATCCTGCCGCGCATGGCCGCGGGTGAGGACCGTTGGTGCCAGGGGTGGTCGGAACCGAACGCCGGCAGCGACCTGGCCAGCCTGACCAGTCGGGCGACGCGGGTGGACGGCGGGTGGCGGCTCCAGGGGCAGAAGACCTGGACCACGCGCGGCGCGTTCAGCTCGCACCTGTTCGGGCTGTTCCGCACCGACCCCGAGGCCGAGCGTCACCGCGGTCTCAGCTACCTCCTGGTGCCACTCGACACGCCCGGGGTGACGGTGCGCGGCTTCGGGCGGCTCGACGGCGACGAAGGCTTCGCCGAGGTCTTCTTCGACGACGCGTTCCTCGCCGACGACGCGCTGCCCGGTGGGGTCCTGCTGGGTGATGAAGGTGCGGGCTGGTCGGTGGCGATGTCGACCACCTCCTCGGAGCGCGGCCTCACCTTGCGCTCGCCCGGGCGGTTCCTGGCCACCGCGCAGCGGCTCATCGACGCGTGGCTGGCGTTGCCGGCGGCGGAGCGTGCGGCCCGTGAAGACCTTCGACAGCAGGTCGCACGGGCGTGGATGCACGCCGAGGCGTACCAGCTCCAGACGCTCCAGACCGTGACGAACACGGTGGAGGGTCGACCGAGCGGCGCGGAGTCGAGCCTCGTGAAGTTGTGGTGGTCCGAGCTCGACATCGAGCTGCACGAGACCGCGCTCGCGGTGCTGGGGCCCGCCGCCGTGCTCGATGGGTCGTGGGCCAAGGGCTACGAGTTCTCGCTGTCCGGTCCGATCTACGCGGGCACCAACGAGGTCCAGCGCAACGTGGTGGCCGAGCGCGTGCTCGGCCTGCCGAGGAAGTAGAGGACGACCCGCATGCGCTTCGCCCCGACCGACGACCACCAGGCCATCCGTGATGCGGTGCGTGACCTGCTGGCGAACGAGTGCGCCGCTGAGGTCGTGCGCTCGGCCTGGCCAGAGCCCGATGCGGATGGCCAGGGCCCCGGCGCCGGGGCACGCGCCGCGTCGGGCGCGGTGCCGGCGTTGTGGGGTCGGCTCTCCGAGATGGGGGTCTTGAGCCTGCTCGTGCCCGAGGCCGACGGAGGCATGGGGTTCGACGAGGTCGCCGCGGCCCTGGTGTTGGAGGAGACCGGCTACTCCGCCGTGCCCTTGCCGGTGGTCGAGACGATGTGCGTCGGCCCCTCGTTGGCTGCGTCGTCGGACCTGCGGGCCGGGTCCGGGGTTGCGGCTGCGGCGCGCCTCGACGTTGGCCCCGTCGTCGTACCGTGGTGCGCGCCGGGTCGGCCCATCGTGCTCATCGAGGTCGACGACGTCGGGGATCGCTGCACGATCGAGCGGATCGCAGAACCTGAGGTGTCGCCCGCCGGTACCCCCGACGGGGCGCTCTCGCCGGCCGTGGTGGCTTCGGGAGTAGGCGGTTCGACCGTGGCCGAGGGCGGCGTCGCCCGTCTCGCGTTCGATCGGGCGGCGCTGGGAACGGCGGCGCAGCTGCTCGGGCTGTCGCGTCGGATGCTCGAGATCACCGTCTCCTACGTCACCGAACGACGCCAGTTCGGCGTGCCGATCGGTTCGTTCCAAGCGGTCAAGCACCACCTCGCCGACGCCCGCCTGCAGATCGAGTTCGCGGCCCCGGCGGTCGCTCGGGCCGCATGGTCACTGGCCAGCGGCGAGCCGACAGCGGGGCGCGACGTCTCTATGGCGAAGGCGATGGCCTCGGACGCGGCGCACCTGGTCGGTCGCATGGCCCTGCAGTGCCACGGCGGGATCGGGTACACGGTCGAGTACGACCTGCACCTGTTCCTCAAGCGGGCCTGGGCGCTGGAGCGCTCGTGGGGCGACGCCGCGTGGCACCGCGGTCAGGTCGCTGCGGCGCTGGGCATCTGACCCGAGCTGCCTCGGTGCCCGCGCACTTCAGGGGCGATCCACGGGCTGCAGATGGGTGGTCGGCGCCGGCGACGGTGTCTCCGGATGGCGGGCGGTGAATCGGGTAGCGGTAATCTGACGGTCCATCAGAAGTGCCCGCCGTCGCACAAGGAGTCCATCGTGGCCGAGGCCTACATCGTCGATGCCGTCCGCACGCCCGTCGGTCGCCGTGGTGGCGGGCTGTCGCAGGTGCACCCCGCGGACCTGGGGGCCCACCCGCTCCAGGCGCTCATGGAACGCACCGGGATCGACCCAGGGGCTGTGGAAGACGTCGTCTTCGGCTGTGTCGACACGATCGGTGGGCAGGCGGGGGACATCGCCCGAACGTGCTGGTTGGCGGCCGGCCTGCCCGACCACGTGCCCGGCACGACCGTGGACCGACAGTGCGGCTCCTCGCAGCAGGCGGTGCACTTCGCGGCCCAGGCGGTGATGTCGGGGACGAGCGACGTGGTGGTCGCCGGCGGCGTCCAGCAGATGTCGCAGATCCCGATCGCGTCGGCCATGCTCGTCGCCGAGCCTTTCGGCTTCACCGACCCGTTCAGCGGTTCGCAAGGGTGGGTGCAGCGCTACGGCACGCAGGAGGTCAGTCAGTTCCGCTCGGCGGAGATGATCGCCGAGAAGTGGGACTGCAGCCGCGACGACATGGAAGCGTTCGCGGTCGAGTCGCACACCCGGGCGATCCGGGCCCGCGCCGAAGGTCGCTTCGAGAACGAGATCGCGCCGCTCGGCGACTGCGTCGCCGACGAAGGACCGCGCGAGCCCAACTGGGACAAGATCCGGTCGTTGCCCACGCTCACCGAAGGCGGCCGGGTCACCGCGGCGTGCGCCAGCCAGATCTCCGATGCCGCCGCGGCGCTGCTCGTCGTCAGCGAACAGGGTCTCAAGACCCACGGGCTCACGCCCCGGGCCCGCATCCACCACCTCTCGGTGCGCGCGGACGACCCGATCTGGATGCTCACCGCGCCGATCCCTGCGACCCGCTACGCCCTCGACAAGGCGGGCATGTCGCTCGACGACATCGACCTCGTCGAGATCAACGAGGCGTTCGCCCCGGTCGTCATGGCGTGGGCCAAGGAGCTCGACGCCGACCTCTCGAAGGTCAACGTGAACGGCGGCGCGATCGCGCTCGGCCACCCGCTGGGCGCGACCGGCGCGCGCCTGATGACCACGCTGCTCAACGAGCTCGAGCGCACCGGTGGTCGCTACGGCCTCCAGACGATGTGCGAGGGCGGCGGGCAGGCCAACGTCACCATCATCGAACGCCTCGGTTGAGTTCCCGCACGCCCGGTTCACCAACGTAGGTCGACCGCCGGGACGGCGCGGCCCTTGACCATTGTCTCAATGTGTGATGTCATTGAGACAATGCTTCTCCAGGTCGACCTGACGTCTCCGGTGCCTGCCTACGAGCAGGTGCGCGCGCAGCTGGTCGCCCTCATCGAGGGTTCCGTACTGAGCGCGGGGGACCGGCTCCCGTCGATCCGCCAACTCGCGGGCGACCTCGGCATGGCGACCAACACCGTGCAGCGCGCCTATCGCGAGCTGGAGGCCCAAGGGCTCATCGAGACGCGCGGTCGCCACGGCACGGTCGTCCTGGCGCCACCGGTCGGTGACGGCGCCTCGACGCCCGCCAGCCCGGCCATGCGTCGCGCCGCCCAGCAGCTGGCGCGAGAAGCCGCGGCGACTGGCAGCAGCCTCGACGACGTCCTGCGCGCCGCTCGCGCCGCGTTCCTCAGCCTTCCCGTGGAAGGACCTGCATGATCCTCCTCTTCCTCCTCCTCGTTCTCGCCATTGCAGGGGCGACGACAGCCGGTGTCGTCTGGGTAGGCCGTGCGCTGCACCGCCTCACCAGACTGCGTTGGCCGTTTGTGGTGGGCGCCGCGGCGCTGTTCGCGCTCGCGTTGGCGATGGTGGTGCTCCCGGTCGCCCGGCCCGGGGGTACTCGAATCGCAACGATCGTCGTTGTTCTCGGCTTCCTCGGCTCTGCCATCTGCCTCGCCGCGCTCATCGAGTCCGGGCCCAAGCCGACCGCCGCCGACGCCTGGGCCGACGCGCATGGGTTGACGGTGACCGAAGGCAACGCCGACTTCGTGGTGGCCTACGTGTTCGAGGGCCACCGCCTGCGGCTGGTGTGTGGGTTCGGCGGGCTCATCGCGGCCATGTCGCTGTCGGCCGGCACGGGAATCGACCTGCGGGCGACGGGCTGGGTCTGGTTGTTGACCGGCTACCTCGGTGGGGTCGTCTGGTCCGAGGGGTGGCTCACTCGCCTGCCCGCCGACACCACGCGGATGGCGTCGCTCACCCCGCGAAAGCTCGTCCACTACCTGGCCCGCGGCATGATCACGGCGCAGGTCGTGGTCGTGCTCGGCGCGCTCGGCCTTGCGGGGTACGCGTTGGTGCACGGTGCCCACACCAGCATCGATGGCGGCTTCGACCCGGAGTTCGGCAACGCCTCGGCGCAGGCGTTGCGGCACGGGACCGTCGTCCTCGGGGCCGTTGCAGCCGCGCTGGTCGTCTGCGTCGGCCTGCTGCAGCGGTCCATCGTGCGCAAGGCCCAGCCGATGACGGTTCCCGACCTGCTCGCCGCGGACGACGCCGTGCGTGCGAGCGCCGTCCACCTGCTCAGCGGGACGGTCATCGCCATCGTCCTGCTCCTCATCGCCACCCAGCTCCGCATGCTCGCCGCGATCGGGATGATGCCGGATGCGGTCGCGGGGTTGGGCACGCTGCTCGGCTTCGTCGGCGCATTGGTGTCCTGGCGCTACTTCGGGAACCTTGCCTGGGTCGTCCGCCGGAGGGGCGGACTGCCACGCCGGGCGCTGTCGTTCGAAGGGGCAGGGCGATGAACGATCCCGAGTCGAAGCGCCGGGGGCCGGTGCGCTACGCCCTCGCGGTGGTGGTCGTGCTGACCGCGTCCGGCATCGTCCTCCGCGAGTGGGGGCCGATCAACCCGGCGATCTCGGTGATCACCCAGGTCGGCACGCCCGCCGAGCACGACGCGGGCCTCGACCAACAGTTCGGTCCGGGTGGATTCGGTGGTACATCGCTGACGATCGGTCCTGACCGCACACTCCACGTCTGGCTCTCGATGACCAACCAGAGCCACTCGACCGTGCGGGTCGTCGGCGCCCGAGTGCGCTCGGAGGACGGCGACGGCGCTCCAGGTCTGCTCCTCGTTCGCGTGTCGGGTGTCCCCCGGTCGATCGATCGGAACGAGGCCGCGTACGTCGACGTGGTCATCAACTTCACGAGGGCCTGTGCGAACGCGCCAGGGAGCGCCCACCGATTCACCGTGGTCGGCGACGTGCGGACCACATCCGGCCGCATCAAGACGGTCGGCGGCAACGTGGTCGTGGACGCCCGATGCCCGCCGTCTTGACCTGACGGGGCGTCAGGTATCGTCGTCGGGTTCGAGACACGAGCTCTGGAGGTTCCCAACATGGCCGGCATCTGCGAAGGACGGGTCGTGATCGTGACCGGCGCGGCGCGTGGCCTCGGTCGTGCCCACGCACTGGAGCTCGCCCGTCAGGGCGCGCAGGTCGTCGTGAACGACATCGGGGCCGAGCTGGACGGCACCGGCGGGTCCAGCGGGCCCGCCGCCGAGGTCGTCGCCGAGATCGAGGCGGCGGGTGGAGCGGCGATCGTGAACGGCGACGACGTCGGCGACTTCGCCGGAGCCGGGCACCTCGTCGGCCAGGCGATCGAGGTCTTCGGGCGGCTCGACGCGGTCGTCAACAACGCGGGGATCGTGCGCGACCGCATGTTCGCCAACGTGGCCGAGGACGAGTGGGACGCGGTCATCCGCGTCAACCTCAAGGGCCACTTCACCGTCTCCCGGCACGCCGCGGCGCACTGGCGCGACCGCGCCAAGGCCGGCGAGACGGTCGATCGCGCGCATCGTCAACACCTCATCGGGAGCCGGCATCCTCGGGTCGGTCGGACAGGCCGCCTACTCGGCCGCAAAGGGCGGCATCGCCGCGCTCACCCTCGTGCAGGCCGCCGAGCTGGCCCGCTACGGGGTCACCGCGAACGCCCTTGCGCCGGCGGCACGCACCCGCATGACCGAGGGCGTGTTCACCGAGATGATGGCCGAGGTGGACGCCGACGCGTTCGACGCCATGGACCCTGCCAACGTGTCACCGCTCGTCGCCTGGCTGGTCGCGGCCGACAGCGCGGACGTGACCGGTCGGATGTTCGAGATCGAAGGCGGCAGCATCGGTGTCGCGGACGGCTGGCAGCACGGACCCGACGAACGACAAGGGCGCCCGGTGGGACGCCGCGGAGATCGGCGACGCCGTGCGCGCGCTCCTCGCCGCCGCTCCTCAGCCGGCGCCGGTCTACGGCGCCGGCTGAACCCCAGCGGCGACGGTTGCGTCGACACGTCACAGGTTGTTTCCGGTCAGCGACCTGCCACACTGGTGAGCCATGACCCCGACGGACCCGGACGTGCCCGTCGGGCGCGACACGCCATTCGTGCCACCCCGATTTGCGCGCAACGCGGTGGTCGCCATCGTGGTCGCGGCATTGGTCTCGGGCTGGATAGGCGCCGCGTTCGCACCGACGCTGGTCGCACGACGTCCGCTCCTGCTGATCGCGCTCAACAGCACCAACCGCTACCTGATCCTGGCGACGAACCAGGTGGGGGCCATGAGCTTCTACTCGGTGGCGATCCTGCGTCGGGTGGTCCCGACGCTCGCCTTCTACCTGATCGGTCTCTGGTACGGCCAGCGTGCCGTGGCCTGGTTGGAGCAGCGCTACGCCGGTGGGAGAGAGGGCGTCAAAGTCGTCGAGCGGCTCTTCAACCTGTACGGGTGGTGGGTCGTGGCGATCGCACCGATGACGATCACGTGCCTGCTGGCGGGCGCCGCGCGCCTGCGCGCCCGTCGGCTGGTTCCCCTGGTCATCGTGAGCATCGCGGCGCGCCTGATCCTGCTGCGCCAGCTCGGCGCGGCGTTCTCGGGGCCCGTCGATGCCGTCGTCGGCTGGATCGACCGCTTCCGCGGACCGTTGCTCGTCGTTTCGATCGGGTCGGTCGCTGCTGTGGTGTGGTCGCAGCGGCGACGCCGGACGGCGTCGATCGAGGCGCTCGCAGCGCTGGACGACGACATCGTCGACGGCGCCTGAGCGCCGCCGGGCTCCCGCTGCCCGACCGAGGTGATCGGCGGGGCAGCGGGAGCCCGAAGGATCAGCTGAGGCGCTCGAAGATCATGGCCATGCCCTGGCCGCCACCGACGCACATGGTCTCGAGCCCGAACGTCTTGTCGGCGTCGGCGAGGTTGTGCAGGAGGGTGGTGGCGATGCGCGCACCGGTCATGCCGAAGGGGTGGCCCAGCGCGATGGCGCCGCCGTTCACGTTCAGCTTGTCGTAGTCGATCCCGAGCTGCTCGGCCGACGGAACGATCTGTGCGGCGAACGCCTCGTTGATCTCCACGAGGTCGATGTCGTCGATGGTCATGCCCGCGCTTGAGCGCCTGACGGCTGGCCTCGACCGGGCCCATGCCCATGATCTCCGGGTTGAGTCCCGTCACGCCGGTCGACACGACGCGTGCCAGCGGGGTGATGCCGAGCTCGGCGGCCTTGGAGTCGCTCATCACGATCACCGCGGCGGCGCCGTCGTTCAGGGGGCAGGCGTTGCCGGCGGTCACCGAACCGTCCGGGCGGAAGGCCGGGCCGAGCTTGGCGAGCTTCTCGACCGTCGTGCCGGGGCGGATGCCGTCGTCGTTGCTGACCACGGTGCCGTCGGGGAGGGTCACCGGGGTGATCTCCTCCTCCCAGTAGCCGCGCTCGAGGGCGGCGGACGCACGCTGCTGGGAGAGCGCCGCGAACTCGTCCTGGGACTCGCGGCTGACCTGCAACGAGCTCGCCACGTTCTCGGCCGTCTCACCCATGGCGATGTAGACGTCGGGCAGACCGGTCGGTGGGGTCCAAGGGGGCTCGCCGCCGGCGTTGCGCTTGGCGGTGCGTGCCTCGGCCTCGGCGAACTTCTCGTTGTGCGGACCGCTGTCGGCCATGCCGTTCATGTAGCGGCTGACGGTCTCGACGCCGGCCGAGATGAAGATGTCTCCCTCGCCGGCCCTGATGGCGTGCGCGGCCATGCGCGTCGTCTGCAGCGAAGACGAGCAGTAGCGGTTGACGGTCACGCCGGGCACGTTGAGCATGCCGCTGAGCACGGCGACGTTGCGGGCGATGTTGTTGCCGGACTCACCTGCCGGCTGCCCGCAGCCCATGATGAGGTCTTCGACGAGGTTCCGGTCGAGCTGGGGGACCTTGGCGAGGACGGCCTCGATGATCTGGGTAGACAGGTCGTCCGGTCGGATCGTGGTGAGCGATCCCTTGAACGCTCGACCGATCGGGGAACGAGCGGTGGCGACGATGACGGCTTCAGGCATGAGGTTGCTCCTGGGCGTGGTCGGGGGAGGGACGGGCTCCCGGGGCCGGCCCCCGAGCCGACCCAAGTCCTGGAGGTCCCCGTTCTACCGCGCGTCGATTCTCCAGCGGTAACCGAGCGCGCCGCCTGCCCCGGTCGCGGACCGTTCGGGCGTGGGTTCGTACGCAGGTGACGGAGCGAATTCGGTCAGGAAGGACGAGGCAGGCCGAGACCGCGCTGGGCGATGATGTTGCGGAGCACCTCGCTGGTGCCGCCGTAGATCGTCGTGACCTGGCAGTGCCGGTACGTGGCCTCGATCCAGCCGTCGGCGGGCGCGTCGGGTGCACCGTGCCGGCGCACGCCATCGGCGCCGAGCAGGTCCATGAGGTCGCTCGCCGAGCGCTGGTAGTGCTCGGTGGTGAACAGCTTCGCCATGGTTCCCTCGACTCCCGGGAGCGTGCCCGTCGAGGCCAGCCAAGCTGCACGCCACCCGAGCAGGTTCGCCACCTCGTTCCCGGCCGAGGCGCGGGCGAGCCGGGTGCGCACCAGCGGGTCGGCGAGCATCGCTCGTCCGTCGGAGTCGTGGGTTGTCGCGGCCCAGCGCACCGCGTGGTCGAGCAGGCGGACCGCCTCGCCGTACCAGGCAGCGTTCCGCTCGAACACCAGTGCCGTCATCATGACCTTCCAGCCGCCGTCGACATCGCCGACCCGGTAGCGGTCGTCGACGCGGACCCCGTCGTAGTAGGTGATGTTGGTGCGCTCGCCGCCCATGGTGTGGACGGGGCTCACCTGGATGCCCGGCGTGTCCATCGGGACGACGAACATGGTCAGCCCCTTGTGCTTGGCGACCTCGGTGTTGGTGCGCGTGAGCAGGAACACGTACCCGGCCTCGTGCGCCAGGGTCGTGAACATCTTCTGTCCGTCGACGACCCACTGGTCGCCGTCGCGCACCGCCTTGGTCGCGCAGGCCGCGACGTCCGAGCCGGACTCGGGCTCGCTGTAGCCGAGGCAGCAGATCACCTCGCCCGAGAGGATCTGCGGGACGATCGAGGTCTTCTGCCACTCGGATCCCTCGAGGAGGATGGTGTGGGCGACGAGGCTCGCGACCCCGATCCCGTCGACCGGTGCGCCCGAGAGGTACAGCTCCTCGCTGAGCACGTTCATCTCCAGCGGTGAACGACCTCCGCCGCCGTACTCTGGCGGCCACCCCGCCGAGATCCAGCCCTGCCCGGCCATGGCGCGGTGGAGGCCCCAGTCGTGGATCGTCCCGGTGGTGTGGGCGCGCTCGATCACCTCGTCGGTGACGTGCTCGGCGAGGAACTCGTGGACCTCGTCGCGGAACGACTCGACCGCGTGCCCGAGTCGGAAGTCGGGGCCGGTCCTCGCAACGTCGGGCTCGGCGCGGCTCGGCCGAACCCGTGGCTTCGTGGTGAACCGCTCGGGTGGGCTCGCACCGTCGTCGAGGTCCGCGCACAGTCGGGAGGCGATCGTGAGCAGTTCCCGCTGGGGATCGCCGAGCAACAACCGGGAGGCCTTCGCCCGTCGGAAGAAGAGCTGGATGTCGTACTCCTCCATGAATCCGTAGCCGCCGTGGACGTGGAGTGCCGTCGACGAGGTCGACTCCGCGGTCTCACCGGCGAACCAGCACGCAGTCGCCGCGAACCGGGGTGCGGACTCCTCCGCTTCGTCGAGTGCCCAGATCGCCTTCGCCGCGAGGAGAGCGGCGCCGTCGAGTGCCGTTGCGGCGTCCGCGAGCTGGTGACCGATGGCCTGGAAGGAACCGATGGGCACGCCGAACTGCTTCCGCTCGATGGCGTACCCGGTGCCCAGTTCCAGCGCACGGCGGCTCAGCCCGACCAGCCAAGCTGCAGTCAAAGCCCGCCACTCGTCGAGCGCGTGCTGCCACGCGTCCAACGCCGGTGGGCCGGCGGCGAGCACCAGGCCCGCCGTTCCCGCAGCAGCGAGCGGACGATCGGCGAGCGCACGGTTCGCGGTGTTCGGGATCGAGGTTGCGCCTTCGTCGTCCGGTCGCGGGAGGAGCACGAGTGCGTCGCCGTCGAGGACCACCGTTGCGGCAACGGTCCCGCCGGGTACGAGCCGCGCCACGCCATCGGTGGCGGCACGTGGCGCGAACGTCACCAGCTCGGCACCGGAAGCCAGCCGCTCGATCACCGGATCGACTGTTCCTGCGTCGTCGTCGACGGCGGCGAGCAGGCGACCGGCGACGAGGGCTTCGACGATGGGGGCGGACGCGAGGTGCTCGCCGGCCTCGGAGGCGACCACCGCGAGGTCGGCGAGGGCAGCGCCGGAGCCTCCGTGCGACTCGGGTAGGCCCATCGCGAACACGCCGATCTCGGCGAGTCCGTCGATGAGCTCAGGGTCGTGGCCATCGGCTTCGGCGGCGCGCACCCGGTCGGGGGACGAGGCCTTCTCGAAGTACCGGTGCAAGGTCGCGCGGAGGTGCTCCTGCTCATCGGTCAACGACAGATCCATGGGCCAATCCACCTGCGCTCGTCCAACGTTTCTGACACTCCGTCAGGAGTCTACGCGGGTCCACTCCGAGCCGTTCCGATCGACGGACCCGGCGGGAGCGCCCGGATGCCGCCCGGCGGTCTCCCTATCCTGTCGCCGTGGAGGACGATCCGGCCCGAGAGGTTCCCGACATCCCGGAACCACGCGACGTCTCCGACATCACGCTCTCCGATGGGCGGACCCTCGCGTTCGGTTCCTTCGGCGACCCGTCGGGCGACCCCTTGCTCTTCTTCCACGGCACGCCGGGCAGTCATTTCGAGGGCGAGCTCCTGCACGAGGCCTCAGCCGCACGCGGGGTCCGCCTCATCGCCCCGGATCGTCCCGGGATCGGGAGGTCGACTCCGCAACCCGGTCGAACACTCCTCGGGTGGGCAGACGACGTCGCCGAGTTGGCCGAGGCGCTCGGCCTGGTTCGCCTGCGGCTCATCGGCTACTCCGGCGGGGGACCGTTCGCCCTCGCCTGCGGCTGCCGGTTGGCCGACTGCATCGACGCGCTCGTGGTCGTCAGCGGCTCCGCGCCGATGGACCGGCCCGAGTCGCTCTCTGGCAGCTCGCTGCTCGATCGCGCGCTGGTGCGTGCCTCGCTGCTGAGCCCGAACATCGCCCGAGCGGACATCGCCCTCATGGCAGGTGGGGCGCGGCTCAGCCCCTGGGCCGCGGTCCGCCTCGGGAAGCCGTCGCTGACCGCCCGGGAGCAGGAGGCGATGGTTGCGCTGCTGGAGCGACCGCCACGGCGCGAGCTGGCCGACTTCCTGGAGTCGGTTCGCCAAGGTGCCGCAGGTCCCGCGCTCGACTACCGCCTCACGGCGCTGCCGTGGGGCTTCCTCCCCGAGGAGGTGGACGCGCCGGTGACGTGGTGGCACGGCATCGACGACGATGTGGTCCCCCTGCACCAGGCCCAGGACGTGGTGTCCCGCCTCCCGGACGCCCGTTTGCGAGAGGTGCCCGGAGCCTCCCACCTCGCGATCCGCGTCGAGGCTGCTGCGATCATCGAGAGCGCGCTCGCGTCCGATCGGCGGGGCGCTTCGTGAGTCGTGTCGCCGGGCCCATGCCGGCGTGCTCCTGGCACCTCCTACCCTCCTCGAGGTCACACGCAACGCCTGGGACCTCCGGGTGCCGTTCCTTCCGTGCTTTGGGGGAATGGCTTGTGCTGTGGACTCGACGTGCCGAAGGTACGTCGAGACGGACCTGAGGGAGAGCTGACCTGCATGTCACTGGACGACGAGTTCGGCACCCGTTTGTCGCGCAAGCTCCGCTCGGAGCAGCTCGCCGACGCGGGCGACGTGGGGGTGGCTGCACCCAGGTCGGACGCGCCCGCGCTCGACCGGCACCTCTCGCCCGACGTCGCCCCTGGGGACGTCGCGGCCTTCGTGGTCGAGCTCGCTGTCGATGGCGTCCCGCAGCTCGGTCGTCTCTACCTGCTCGATGACGTCGTGTTGTTGACTCAGGCCGGCACCGAGCTCGAGTGGACGTGTCCCCGGTTCATGGTCCACCACGCCACGGTGTCGATGGCCCGCCCACCGGCCGACTCGTTGTCGTGGCGGGCCGGGGTGTGCGCCCAGCTCGACCTGTACGACACCGGCCTCGTCGGTGAAGGCGATCCCATGCTGCGGGTGCTGGTCGCCGCCGAGCTGGCCCGCCCACTCACCGAGACGTTGCAGGAGTTCGTGAACGGTGACGTCGAGCTCACGATCCCCGACGACCCGTGGTGGGCGTCGATCCCGCCCCACGGCCGCGACCTGCTGCGCGGGCAGATCTGGGAGTACCACGGTTGGACCGACGCGTACCCCCAGCCGGTGCCCAAGGTCGACCTGCGCTGGGACGACACCGGCGTCGAGGTCACCAGCGCAGACCGTCTCGAGTTGAGCACCAGCAACACGATCCGACTTCAGGTCCCCTGGGGCCGGATCGTCGACGTCCACGTCGCCGGCGCCGAGACCGCCTCGCTGCTCGCCGCCGCCCGCGCCGAGCTCGCCGACATCGCGCCCTACGTCCTGCCCAGCGCCGAGCCCCGCATCCACCTGCTCATCTCGGTGTGCGACGGCCCCGACATCGTCGTGTCGACCAAGTCGCTGTCGGACGACAAGCTCACCAAGCTGACCACACCGATCCTCAAAGCGCTCCGCACGATCCCCCAGGTGCCCTCGGCCACGCTCACCGACATCCACCCGGCCAAACCGGCCACGCCGGCCACCACCACCGGCGCCGTCAGCCGCGACGAGGCGTTCGTCAGCCAACTCGAACGCATCGCCGCACTCCACGACGCCGGCAAACTCACCACCCAGGAATACGTCGCAGCCAAAACCAAACTCCTCGACCTCCGCAAATAGCCCCTGACCGCCTCCAGGACCTTCGACTCTTTCGCCGCCGACCCCACGAGGCGACGATGGGCGACGAGCAGCCTGCCGACCGGGGGCCGCCGACCCGGACAGGAGGCGTCACCATGGCGGTCGTCAGCCTCAGGAACCTCTCCAAGAGCTACGGCTCGCACCACGCCCTCGTCGACGTCGACCTCGAGATCGGGCACGGCGAGGTCTTCGGCTACCTCGGGCCCAACGGCGCCGGAAAGACCACCACGATCCGCCTCCTGCTCGGCCTGCTGCGACCGACCGCCGGCGAGGCCACCGTGCTCGGCTTGGACGCTTGGCGCGACAGCGTGCAGATCCAGTCCCGCACTGGCTACGTTGCGGGCGATCCGGGCCTATGGGCCAAGCTCACCGGCGCAGAGACGATCGCCTACCTGACCGAGCTGCGCGGCGTGCCGGCCCATGCCGAGCGGGCGCATGGGCTTGCCGAACGCCTCGGCCTCGATCTGCACCGCCCCGTTCGGGCCCTGTCGCGCGGCAACCGTCAGAAGCTCGTCATCGTGCAGGCCTTCATGGGCGATCCCGAGCTGCTCGTGCTCGACGAGCCGGCCAGCGGCCTCGACCCCCTGGTGCAGCGTGAGCTCCACGCCATGATCCACGAGACCACCGACCGGGGCGGGACCGTCATCCTCTCCTCCCACGTGCTCGACGACGTGCAGCGCGTCGCCGATCGAGTCGGGATCATCCGGGCCGGTCGTCTCGTCGCCGTCGAGCGCCTCGAAGAGCTGCGCTCCCGGGCAGTGCACCACGTCAGCGCCCGCTTCCCGCGCCCGGTCACACCCGACCCATTCGCGCGCATCCCGGGTGTCACCGGCCTCGACTTCACCGACCACGCCATGTCGTGCCGGGTACCCGAGCGGTCGCTCGACGCCATCGTGAAGGCGCTCGCAGCGTTCGAGGTCACCGACGTCTCCATCACCGAAGCCGATCTCGAGGAGATGTTCCTCTCCTACTACGGGGAGGCCGAGAACGATGCGGCCTAGCGTGACCCTTCAGGCGCTGCGCGCCCAGCGGCGCTCGCTACTGGTGTGGACGCTCGCGCTCGGCGGGCTGATCGCGGTGTACCTCGCCGTCTACCCGAGCGTGGAGGGCAGCGGTAGCGCGATACAGGAGTTCATCGACCAGATGCCCAAGGCCTACCAGGCGCTGTTCACGGTCGGAGCCAGTCTCGACTACAGCAGTCCCGCCGGCTACCTGAACACCGAGCTGTTCACCTTCATGGCCCCCGGGCTCGTGCTGACGTATGCGATCGGCGCCGGCGCGGCCGGCATCGCCGGCGAGGAGGACCACCGCACCCTCGACCTGCTCCTCGTCAACACCGTCAGCCGTCGTCGGCTGCTGCTCGAGAAGGCGGCGGCGATGGCGGCCGGTGTGACCGTCCTGATGGTGGCGATGTGGGGCTGGCTGTTCGTCGAGGGGCGGATCGCGGGTATGGCCATCCCCCTCGCCGGGAGCGCCGCCGCGCTCGCGCACCTCGGCCTCCTCGGCATCGAGTTCGGCGCCATCGCCCTGCTCATCGGGGCCGCCACGGGTCGGGTCGGGGTCAGCCGGGCGGTCCCCGCCGCGCTCGCGGTGTTCGCCTACCTCGTCAACGCCCTCGCACCGCTCGTCGGTTGGCTGCAACCGACCCGGAAGCTCTCCCCGTTCTTCCAGTACATCGGAAGCGATCCTCTCCGCACGGGTGTGTCGCCCGTTGCGGTGGCGGTCAGCATGATGTCGATCGCCGTGCTGCTCGCCGTCGCGATCGTCGCGTTCCGACGCCGTGACATCGGCACGTCGTGACCCGTGTCGGTGCTGACCGGCCCCTCGCCCCACGGATCGGTAGCCTCTCATCGATGGCTACCAGCACGGCGGACCCGAGCGGCGTGGTCACCACCGAACTGCGCATCGATTCGACGCTCGTGCCCTCACCCGTTCCTTGCACGCTCGCCGCCCCGGCCGGCACGCCGTCCGGCGCCGACCTTCCACTGGTTCTCGCCCTGCACGGCGGCGCCGGCGCCGACGAGTTCTCCCGGCAGTTGCGCGAGCTCGCCGAGGTCGCCTGGACGACCGGCGACCTCCCGCCGTGCGTGGTGGCCGTGCCCCAGTCGGGCCGCTCGTTCTGGCTCGACCGCGCGGACGGCTCCGAGCTCTGGGAGACCTTCCTCACCACTGACCTGCCTGCCGCGGCCCGCGACGCGATGCCGGTCGGCGCGGCCAGTCCGACCGCCCTGCTCGGACTGTCGATGGGCGGTCTGGGCGTGTTGCGCCTCGCCTTCCGCCATCCGGGCGACTACGTGGCGGTTGCTGCGCTCGAGCCGGCGGTCGAGTCCGCTCTCGCCTGGGACGAAGTGGATCACGACGACCTCGACGCGGTGCGGTCGCTGGACCTCTACGAGTCGTTCCACGGCTCACCGGTCGACCCTGACCACTTCGCGGCCAACCACCCACCCGCCCAGATCGTCGCCGGAGCCGACGCGCTGCGCGCGGCCGACCTGGCGATCTACCTCGAGTGCGGGGACGAGGACGTCCTCGGCCTCTACGAGGCCGCGGAGCTGATGCACCGCCTGCTCTACGACCGTGGGATCCGCCACGAGTACCACCTCGTCCGTGGCGCGGACCACGTCGGCGCCACGCTGCCCCGACGGTTCGCGGAGGCCGTGGCGTTCCTCGGTCGAGCCCTCCGACCGCCTCCGCCCGACCCGGTGGCCGCCGGGCTCCGACAGCTCCTCGGCCGGTGAGCGACCACCCGACCGGTCCGCCGGTCGTGCTCGTGCCGTCCCTCGGCCGGGCCGGGTCGGATTTCGCCGACCTTGCCAGTCGGCTCGCTGCTGCAGGCCAGCGCTCCGTCGCGGTCGACCCGCCGGGCCTCCTGCGTGGCGACTGGAGCTCGCGACCGGCGCACCCGCCCCTGCCCGCCGAACCCGACCTGCACGACCTTGCCGCAGCGGTGGCCGCGGTGATCGAAGCGCACGGCCCCGACCCGGCCCACCTGGTCGGCCACGCGCTCGGCAACCGCGTCGCCCGCTGCCTCGCTGCCGACCGGCCCGATCTGGTGGCCTCGCTCACCCTGCTGGCCGCAGGTGGCCTCGTCGATCCCGAACCCGGGGTCTGGGAGGCTCTCGCCGGTTGCTTCGTGCTCGAAGCGCCCCTCGAGCGGCGCCGAGCCGATGTCGCACGCGCCTTCTTCGCCGACCCCACCGGCGCAGACGCCTGGCTCGACGGCTGGTACCCGGCCATCGCTGCGATGCAGCGCGCCGCGGTGGCGCGCACCGACCGGGACGACTGGTGGCACGCCGTCGCACCTCGCGTGCTGGTGGTGCAGGGCTTGCAGGACCAGGTCGCGATCCCGGCCAACGGCCGCGCGTACGTCGACGCACTCGTCTCGGACGGCGTCGATGTCCGTCTCGTCGAGGTCGACGGCGCCGGGCACGCGCTCCTCCCCGAGCAGCCAGCGGCCGTCGCCGACGCGCTGGTCGACTTCCTCGCGTGGCCCGCCCGCTGAGCTCCGACCCGCCAGTCAGCCCGTGTACGTCGGCGTCACCGAGATCGCAGTCGGTGGGGCCGCAATCGGTGGTGGGACCGGTGTCGTGGTCGGCGGCGGCGGCGGAACCGAGGTCGTGGTCGTCGGCTCGTTGACGGGCCGACCCGCGAGGAACGCCTCGTAGAGCGCGTCGAACGCTGGCTTGGGTGCCAGCGTCTTGTCGAACGGCAGCGGGTCCAGGTTCGGGCCGAGGAACCAGTCGAGCCAGCTGTTGCTGTCGTCGAGACCCCAGATGAAGAACTCCTTGCACGCTTTGACTGCCAGGCACGTCTTCGCGGCGTTCCGGTAGCGCGATGCCTGCAACTGGAAGCGATCGGGCACCGACCCCACCGGCACGTCGAGCTCGGACACGTAGACGTCGAGGCCCAGCGCCGCGAGCCGCTCCATCGTGGAGCGGTAGAGGCCCCAGTCGGGTTCGCCGAGAAGGAAGTGCGACTGCAGTCCGACGCCGTCGATGCGCAGCCCCGCGTCGAGCACCGACTTGGCGAGCGCGACCAATCCGTCGGCCTTGGCCGGGAAGTACTCGACGAAGTTCTCATTGATCGTGAGCTTCACGTCGGGCGGGGCTTCCTCGCCCATGATCTTGAAGAGCTGCACCACGTAGTCGGGGCCCAGCACGTCGTAGAAGTGGTTGTGGTACATCGCGCCCCCGAGGGTTTCGAGCGGCTCGTTGATCACGTCTATCTGGCGGAGCGTCGGGTATCGGTGGAAGATCGCGCGGGCGCGACCCCGCAGCACGTTGCGCAGCTCGTCGGGGTCGGTGATCGCCTCGACCCAGGTGGGCAGGTCGTCGAGCGCCTGGTTGTCCCAAGCGAAGTGGAAGCCTTGTTGTCGCAGCCCGTGCGCGTCGGCGAACGCCGCGTTCGCATCCGCAGGGCCGAAGTTGTAGACGCCCCGCGTCGGTTCCATCACGTTCCAGGAGAACGCGTGGTTCGTGTACATCGTCGAGTGTCGAACCGACAGCGCCTCTCGTGTGGCATCGCCGGTCGGGCCGTAGAAGAACCCGAAGTCGATACCCGAGCGTGACGCCAGCTGGCCGAGTGGGCAGCTGTCGATCACCGCGCAGGGGTCGCTCTGCGCCGACGCCACCGGCGAGGCCGTCGACCAGATGATGACCCCTGTGACCAGCAGCAGAGCCGAACCGAGTTCACGCGCTCGAGATGCGATCGCGGGCAGCCTAAGAGATGGCGCCTTGGGCCCGGAGCTCCTTGATGCGGGCGTCGTCGTAGCCGGCCAGGCGTCGCAGCACGTCGTCGGTGTGCTCGCCGACCTGCGGGGCGTGACTCGGGTGGGGCAGCTCCTGGCCCACGACCTTGATGGGCGACGGCAGCTCGTCGGCGCCGAGCTCCTCGGCAGGGATCCAACCGAGACGCGCCTGGAACTGCGGGTCGTCCCCGATGTTCGCCGGGGTGTTCACCGGGGCGAGCGGGGTGTTCACGGTGTTCCCGAACTCGAGCCACTCCTCGGAGGTTCGGGTGGCGAAGATGGCGCGCAGCTCGGTCTGGAGCTCCCGGTTGCCGCGAGCGTGGTCGGCGTAGGTCGAACCGGGCCACCGCTCGAAGAGGTCGAGTCGGTCGACGCCTTCGCAGAAGTTCTTCCAGAAGGCCTGCTCAGACGCCATGAACAGGACGTGCCCGTCGACGGTTGCGTAGATCTGGTAGCGAACCCCCTCGCGCATCCCGGCGGTCCCCGGTGCCCGCCGGACGAAGTCGTCCGACGCGTTGCCGGTGACCTCGGACTCGGGGCGTTCGTAGGCCTTGAAGCTCTCGGAGCGGTACCAGTCGAACGCGGCGGCGGCGTCGGACTGGGCGATCTCGAGCTGGTAGCCCTTGCCCGACGCGCGTGCGCCCACCACACCGGCGAGGATGCCGAGCGCGCCGAACAGCGGTCCGGCGTTGATCCCGATGGAGACGTGCTCGGGGATCACCGTGAAGCCGTCCTCGTCGACCTCCGGGGCGACGATGCCCGCCCAGGTGTCGTACGCGATGCCGTGGCTGGGCATCTCGGCGTAGGGGCCCGTCATGCCGTAGCCCGAGATGGTGATGAACACGATCCGGGGGTTGATCCTGCACAGGTCCTCGTAGCCGAGCCCGCGTCGTGCCAACCCGCCGGGGCGCATGGCCTCCACGACCACGTCGGCATCCCGCACCAGGTCCCGGAACGCCTCGGCGCCGCCCTCGGTGCGCAGGTCCAGCACGATGCTCTGCTTGCCCCGGTTCACGTGGAGGTGCATCAACGACGTGCCCTCGACGATCGGCCAGGTCATCTTGCGGATGTAGTCGCCGGCGGCCGGTTCGACCTTGACGACCTCGGCGCCGAGCTCGGCGAGCGGGGTGGTGATGGCGGCCGGTCCGAGCATCGAGCACTCGATGATGCGGACGCCTTCGAGCGGTGGTCGGATCGGCAAGACAGGGCTCCTCGTGCACGGTGGGACTGGATCTCGAACGTCGCGGTCGAGCCCCGTGCCCCCCCGGGGAAGGTTGGCGCCGGACCGCGGGAAGCGCGTTTCTGACGGGTCGTCACATTCTAGACGGTGCGGGTAGCTTCGAGAGATGGCCCACGTATCCCCACCGACGACCTTCAACTTCGCGGACGTCTGGGAGCACACGGTCGATCGGGTGCCCGAACGCGAAGCGGTCGTGTGTGGCACCCGGCGGCTCACCTTCGCGGCGCTCGATCCGCGTGCGGATCGCTTCGCGGCCCACCTTGCGGCGAACGGGGTCGGTCCTGGCGATACTGTCGGGATCTTCGCGCCCAACTGCACCGAGTGGCTCGAGGCGCTGCTGGCGGCCTGGAAGCTCCACGCGGTCCCGTTCAACGTCAACCACCGCTACTCGTCGGCGGAGCTCGCGGAGCTGCTGGACGACTCCGGAGCGGCCGCGCTCGTGTTCGACGAGGCGCTCGCCGATGTGGTCGAAGGCGTGGGCGCCGAGCGGCTGGGTCGACTCGGCACCGCGGTGTCCGTGCGGATCGACGACGCGCGGCGGGCTGACGCGGTTCCGGGAACCGTTGCCTACGACGACATCCAGGCGGAGCACGCCGATGCCCGACGACCGGTCGTCGAACGAAGTGCCGAGGACACCTACCTGCTCTACACCGGTGGCACGACCGGTCGCCCCAAAGGCGTCCTCTGGCGTCAGGAGGATGCCTTCTTCGCGTGCTTCGGCGGCGGTGACCCGATGCGAGCGAACCCGGTCACCGAGCCCGAGCAGCTCGCGGGGCACATCATGGAGCAGCCGATCACCTACCTGTGCATCGCACCCCTCATGCACGCTGCTGGGCAGTGGGTGGCGATGTCGTGGCTGTGGGCGGGCTGTCGGGTGGTGCTCCACCAGGGTCCACTGGTTCCGGACGCGATCTGGGACGTGGTCGACGCGGAGGGTGCGAACCTCATGACGGTGGTGGGAGGACGCGGTCGGCAAGCCACTGCTCGACGCCTGGGACGCGCACCCCGGTCGCTGGAAGGCCACCACCCTGTTCTCGATCTCGAACGGTGGCGCGCCCATGTCTCCGAGCCTCAAGGCCAGGCTCGCGGCAACTTTCCCGAACGCGGTCATCGTGGACGGCTTCGGCTCCTCGGAGACGGGTGCGCAGGGGTCGCAGCGGCTCGAGGCCGTCCCCGTGCCCGATGGCCACGACCCGGATCCGTCAGGTGCGACGCGGACTTCGGGCGTCGCGCACTTCTCACCGTACGGCGACTCGACCGCCGTGCTCGATGAGGCCCTCGAGCGCGTCGTCCCCGGTTCGGGAGCGACCGGTCGCGTCGCGCGACGAGGACGCATCCCCATCGGCTACCTGAACGATCCGGTGCGCACCGCCGAGACCTTCGTCGAACACGATGGCGAGCGTTGGGTGCTCACCGGCGACTTCGCGTCGGTCGAGGCCGACGGCACCATCAACCTGCTGGGACGCGGGTCGCAGTGCATCAACACGGGTGGCGAGAAGGTCTTCTCCGAAGAGGTCGAGATGGCCCTGCAGGGTCATCCCGACGTTGCCGACGTCGTCGTGATCGGGGTCGATGATGACCGGTGGGGCCAGGCGGTCTGCGCGGTCGTCCAGCCCAACCCCGGGACGAGTCCGGACCTCGAGGGGCTGCGTCAAGTAGGTCGACGTACCCTCGCCGGCTACAAGCTGCCCAAGCACCTCGTGCTCGTCGACGAGGTGCGCCGGAGCCCGGCCGGCAAGGCCGACTACCGGTGGGCCCGAGAGGTCGGCGAGCAGGCCTGATCGGATGGCCGAGCCGCACAGCGGATCGACCATCGTCAGGATCAGCCCCTCCTCGTGGCGACGAGCTCGTAGGACTCGTGGTCGCGTTCGTGAACGAGGGTCGCCCAGCGCAACAACGTCTTCGGGGACAGCCCCGGGACGGAGATCGGCACCACGGTGGTGCCGTCGTTCTGTCTGAACGTCCGGCTGTAGACGGCGTCGGCGAAGCGTTGCTGGTTCTGAGTCGTCGACATCGCACCGTCCGGGGGATTGATGACCTTCGGATCGATTGCGAAGAAGTCGGGCGATCCGGCGTCCGCGTAGGTGCGAGCGGCGGCAAGGTACGGCCCGGTGAAGCGGAGCGGTTCGTGGTCGCGTACCGCCGCGTCGACGGCCGCGCGCACCTGGGCTTGCCGCTCCGGAAGCTCGGCCCGGTCCGCCGCCGAGAGCGTCGAGGCCGAGGCGATGACCTCGGCCTCGCCCGAAGGCCCCCGACTCCGGGTCGGTTGGGCAGTCACCGCGATCGACCAGTTGGCAGGGCCGCACGCCGAGATGTCGGGATCGGTGACCTGGCTGATGGCGTCTACGCAGTAGGGGATGCCCGCCTCGTCGAGCGCCAACGCGAGTGAAACCGCCGCGAAGTACCCCTCGACGCTTGGCGCCGCGACGCGGACGGTGCCGCGCCCGCGTAGCCGCGGGAGCGCCTGCTCGTTCAGCGATCGGGCAACGTCGATGTACGCGTCGCTCGAGCTGGTCGTGCCCCCGACGAAGTTCGTGTGCGGCAGGTTGAGAAGCCCGAAGGCGATCGCGGCGCCGAGCAGGCCGTAGCTGGTCGCCCGAGGCAGCCGCAGCGACGCGGCACGGACGAGCGTGAGCGCTACCGCGAACCACGTGAACATGGCGACCGGCCACGACGAAAGGAAGTACACGCCGACGATGCCGTACGGCGCGGGCGACCGCGCCATGTTGACGACGGCTGCAGCCAGGACGCTCGACGCGAGCAGCAGCGCGGTGAGCGATGTCCGGTCGCGTCGTCGGATCGCCACCCAGACGGCCATGCCGACCACCAGCAGGATGATCCCGGAGGCCACCACCAGGTGCGGCGTGCTCATCGCCTGGGTGTTCGAGGTGATCAAGGACCGGTCGCGACTCGGCCGGAGCCAGAACGGCGGCTGCGCCACGAGGCCGGACAGCACACGCGTCGCCTCCGTGATCGAGGAGCTCCCCGCCGGTCGCGCACCGGCGGCACGGACGAGGTTCGTCAGGTTGCCGGGGTTGTGGGTGAGCTGCTGGACGATCGCTGGCAGGAACAGCACGAACCCCGCGGTGGCGGAGGTGGCGAGCGAGCGGCGGAGGCGGCGTTTGGTCGTGGGCCACTCCGTGGGGTCGCGTCGGTGGTCGCGGTGAAGCGACCAACCCGCCAGGACCAGACCGACGAGCGCGGCGAACGGCACGAGCCGGGTCAGCACGAGGTGGTCGAGCACGAGGAAGGTGCCCACGATCGTGACGCCTGGCAGCGCACCGACGTCGCCATCGGCAACGACCCACATCCCGAGCAGGAACGTGGCGAACGGGGGGACGATCATCACCATGGGTGTCGGCGCGAGGTAGACGGAGCCGCCGAGCCCCCACTGCAACATGGCCAGGAAGGCGAACGCCAGCACCGCCCCCCGGGGCCCCGCCCGGCGTGCGGCGAACCAGCCGCCCAGCAAGGTCCAGCACACGTTCAGGAGCGCCATCGCGAGCAGCGGTCCCCACCGGTTCCCGAGGATGTGGGTCGGGCCCGCCAGCCAGTAGAGCTGCCAGGGGCCGGGGAAGTAGGTGGTCTGTCCCGTCCATGTGGAGGCGTCGGTGAACATCCCCACCAGCGTCGGGTCGACGCCGAGCGCGTGGCGGGCCCGCAGCACGGTTGCCGCGGCATCGCTCGCCGGGATCCAGCCCGACCGGGCGCTCTGGACGGCGTGGAAGACGATCGGCACGATCGCGGCAACGGCCGCGACGAGCGGCCCTGCACGAGCGAACGACCAGCGCCCCGCAGCGCCCTCGGCGCCCTCATCGTCGAGGGCTGCTCGTCCCTGCTGGTTGCGGGCGGGCGCGGGGGTCGGCGAGGGCATGGAAGGAGGTCGTCCGGAGGGCCAGGCTACAACTCCGTCGAATTGCGTCAGGGTCGGCGGGACGGCGGTGGTACCACCGAGACGACGACCGCTCGAGCAGGGTGGCGCGCGCCTACCGACCGATCGGGGCGGATGGGCTGAACGTGACCGGCAGCGTCTCGTAGCCGCTCACGAAGTTCGCAGCGCGGTGCGCCGGCTCAGCACCGTCGGCGAGCTCCAGGTCGCCGAGCCGCGCGAAGAGTCGCTCGAACATGACCTTGAGCTCCAGCCTCGCCAGCGCGTTCCCCAGGCAGAAATGGGCGCCGAACCCGCCGAATGCCACGTGGTCGTTGGGCGTTCGCGCGATGTCGAAGGTGAACGGGTCGTCGAACACCGTCTCGTCGCGGTTCGCCGACGGGTAGAGCAGCAGGGCCTTGTCGCCCTCGTGGAGCTGGGCTCCATGGAACTCGAGGTCGTGGGTGATCGTGCGGGCCATGTTCTTGATCGGCGTGACCCAGCGGAGCATCTCCTCCACGGCGGTGGTGAGGCCTGACGGGTCGGCGCGCAGCGCCTCCCAGCGCGAGCGCTCCGAAAGGAGCTGGTAGGCGCCGCCGCTGATCACGTGGCGGGTCGTCTCGTCGCCACCGATGAGCACCAGCAGGGACTCCTGGAGTATCGAGTCGAGGTCGAGCCGGTCTCCGTCGACCTCGGCGTGCACCAGGATGCTCATCAGGTCGTCGCGCGGGCAGCTCCGTCGATCATCGGCGACCCGGGTGGCGTACTCGTTGTACCCCTCGAAGGCCAGCGCGGCGGCGACCATCGCGTCGTCGTCGTCCAGGCCGGTGAGCCCGCGCAGCATGTCGTCGGACCAACCCAGCAGCGTTGCCCGGTCCTCCGGGGCGAAGCCCAGCGAGTCACCGATGACGATGAGGGGGAGCTTCGCGGCGATGTCCCAGACGAAATCGCACTCGCCCCGCTCGCACACCTCGTCGAGGATCTCGTCGCACACGTCCCGCAGGTAGTCCTCCTGGGCGCGCACCCGCTTGGGGGTGAAGCCCCGGTTGAGGAGCTTGCGGCGCTTCCAGTGCTCGGGGTCGTCCATGTCGATCATCATCGGCATCGCAGGGGAGTCGGGGCGGATGCCTCCGGCGTTGGAGAACACATCCGGCATCTTCGACGCCTCCTTGAGCGGCCCGTGGGTGGCGATGCCCCAGACGTCGCAGGTCTCGTCGAAGTAGATCGGGGCGTTGGCGCGGAGCCAGGTGAGCTCGTCGTGAGGATTGCGCCCCCAGAACTCGCCGCTGATGAGGTTGATCGCTGCGTTCGTGGGTTGGGAGGCCATGGCCGAAACTCTGACACATCGTCAGGTTTCTTGTCAGGTACGGCCCAGCGGTGTTTCGAGGCCGCCGTCCATGTAGTAGAACCTGTTCCACTTCGCCGCCGGTCTGGGCTGGCGCAGACCTTCGAGAGCACCGCAGTGGCAAGGGGAACTCCGTGCAGATCGCGTACACCGACGAGCAGGAATCGCTGCGGACCCAGTTGCGCGCCTATTTCCAGGAGCTCATGACCGACGAGGTCGTCGAGGAGTGCGCCGTGGGGGAGACCGGGGGTCCGGCCTGCTTGGCGGCGGTGCGCAAGATGGGCGCCGACGGGTGGCTCGGCATCGGCTGGCCGACCGAGTACGGCGGCCAGGGTGCGACACCGATCGAGCAGTTCATCTTCATCAACGAGTCGTGGCGGGCGGGGGCGCCCACCCCGTTCCTCAGCATCAACACCGTTGGCGCGACGATCCAGGAGTTCGGCTCGCAGGCGCAGAAGGACTTCTTCCTCCCGCGCATCCTCGCCGGCGAGCTGCACTTCTCCATCGGCTACACCGAGCCCGGTTCGGGCACCGACCTGGCGTCGCTCACGACAAAGGCCGTCAAGGACGGCGACGAGTGGGTCATCAACGGCCAGAAGATCTTCACGAGCCTCGCCAACTACGCGGACTACATCTGGCTCGCGGCGCGGACCGATCCGGACGCGCCCAAGCATCGGGGCATCACGATCTTCGCCGTGCCCACGACCGACCCCGGCTTCACCTACTCGAAGATCTCGACGATGGTGAACGCCAGCACGTTCCAGACCTTCTACGACAACGTCCGCGTCCCCGAGTCCGCGATCATCGGCGAGCTGCACCACGGCTGGGACCTCATCGTCAACCAGCTCAACTACGAGCGGGTGTCCCTCGCGCCGCCCGGGACCGTCGAGCGCGTCTACGACCAGGTCGTCGACTGGGCCCGAGACGAGCGGTCGCCGGACGGCACGCCGACGCATCGACCAGCCATGGGTGCAGGCCAACCTCGCCCGGGTGCGGGCCGGCATCGAAGCGCTCACGCTCATGAACTGGAAGGCGGCTTCCGCTGCATCGGTCGATCCGGCGCTGTGCAGCGCCATCAAGGTGTACGGCACCGAGTTCTTCGTCGAGGCCTACCGGCTCCTGGGCGAGGTGCTCGGACCGCGCGCTGCCGAAGGACGGCACTCGCCGCTCGCGCTGTTGGGCGGGGCGATCGAACGCGGGTGCCAGGGCACGCTCATCCTGACCTTCGGCGGCGGCGTGAACGAGGTCCAGCGCGACCTCATCTCTCTCTTCGGGCTCGGCATGCCCCGTACTCCTCGGATGTGACGACATGGACCTGACGTTCACCACGGAACAGCAAGCGGTCGCGGACCTCGCCGCAACGATCCTGGACGACACGTGCAGCGCGGAGAAGCTCCGCGCCGCCGAGCGCGGGGAGCTGCCCGGGCTCCAGCGGGACGCCTGGCGGAAGTTGGCGGAAGCGGGGCTCCTCGGCATCGGTCTGCCGGAGACGGTCGGTGGTGCCGGGCTCGGGTACCTCGAAACCACGCTGGTCGTCGAGGCGGTCGCCCGTCACGCAGCGCCCCTGCCGGCCTATGCCACCCTCGTCCTCGGGGCTGCGCCCATCGCTCGGTTCGGATCGCCCGAGCAGCAGCAGCGATGGTTGCCGGCGGTCGTCGAGGGTTCGAGCGTGCTCACGGGGCTGTTGGTGGGGGAGGACGATGTCCAGGCGGTCGACGCGGCCCCGGTGCGTGCGACCCGGAGCGGAGCTGGATGGTCGCTCACGGGAGAAGCTTGGTACGTCCCCCACGCCGCGGACGCAAGCGCGTTGGTGACACCCGTTCGGTTCGAGGACGATCGGACGGGACTGGTCGTGGTCGACGCGGCGAGCTCCGGCATCGAGCTCGAGTCCGGCGCCCCGATGAGCGGTGAGCCGCAATCGATCGTGCGCTTCGCCGGCGTCGAGCTGCCGGCCCAAGACGTGCTCGACGCTTCGCTCACCGACGACGGTTCCAGCGTGCGGTGGTTGTGCGACCGCGCCGTGGGCGGCGACCTGCGTGGCCCAGGTCGGCACGTGCGCCGGCGCGTTGGCGTTGACCGCCAAGTACGTCTCGGAGCGCGAGCAGTTCTCGGCGAAGCTCGCAACCTTCCAGGCGGTGTCGCAGCGGGCGGCCGATGCGTACATCGACACCGAGCTCGTCCGGCTGACGGCCTGGGCCGCTGCGTGGCGTCTGGCCACGGGTCTCGACGCCGCCGAGGAGTTGGCCATCGCCAAGCACTTCACCGCGGAGGCCGGCCAGCGCGTCGTCGCCGCGGCGCAGCACCTGCACGGGGGCATCGGGATGGATCTCGACTACCCCGTGCACCGCTACTTCCGCTGGGCCAAGGACCATGAGCTGCGATTGGGTGGCGGCGGCGAGCATCTCGCTGCCCTCGGCGCGTCGATCGCGGCCAGCCGATGACAGGTCATCACCGCACGGCCCCCGGGGACACGGTCGAACCGTTAGCCTCGGCGCCCGGGGAATTCGGAACGCATCCGCCACACCGCACCGGCCACAACGCCGAACGAGGAGCACACGCCACCATGCATTCGACAACCGCCACGACAACCTCTCGTGGTCCCCGGCTCCGAGCACTGGCACTCGTCGCTGCGGGTCTCCTGCTTGCCGCTGGTTGTGGCAACCGGGTCAAGAGCAAAGGGTCGTCCACGCTCGGCGCAACGACGACCAGCTCGGCTTCCGGAGGTGGATCAGGCAAGTTCGGCACGATCGACACGCCGTGTGGGCCGGGTGACGCAAAGGGCGCGACCGATGTCGGGGTCACCGACACGACCATCAAGATCGGCGTGATCTCGGACAAGGACGCCGGAGCGATCCGGGTGCCGACCGCGGGAATCGAGCCGACCATGAAGGCGTTCGTGGACTACTGCAACGGGCTCGGGGGCATCAATGGGCGAAAGCTCGAGCTCAAGACCTACGACGCCAAGCTCTTCAGCGGCCTGGCAGCGATGAATCAGGCCTGCGACGACAAGCTCTTCGCGCTGGTGGGCATCGGGTCCGTCCAGGACGCTCCCGAGGCCCAGCCCATGATCGACTGCGGACTGGTCGGCGTGGCCGCATACGCGGCGACCTACCCGATGAGCCTCAACCCCAACCTGGTCCAGCCGATTCCCAATCCCGGCGACCAGTTCGCCACCGGGCAACTGGAGTACATCGCCAAGCAACACCCCAAGGCCATCAAGAAGGCGGCGATCTTCTACCCGCAGATCCAGGCATCGTCCTCCCAGGGTGAGAAGATCGTCCAGGCCGCCGGGCACTTCGGCTACGACTTCATCTACACCGGTACGTACCCGGTGATCGAGAACGACTGGAAGACCCAGGTCCAGACGCTCAAGAACAAGGGCGTGCAGTACGTGACCATCGTCGACCAGGCGAGCGCGGCGATCTCGATGATGCAGGCCATGCACGACGCCAACTACCACCCAGAGGTGATCGCCCTGGGTCAGCAGTACTACGACACGACCGTGTCCAAATCGGGGGTCGCGGACGGGGCCATCGTCCAGACCAACACCCAACCCTTCGAGTACCCGAACGCGGCGATCACCAAGTACGTCGAGCTGCTCAAGAAGGTCGACTCCTCGGTGCCCGTCACGACCTTGGGAGTCCAGGGGATGTCAGCCGGTCTGCTGTTCGCCAAGGCGGCCAAGTCGCTCGGCTCGAACCTCACCCGCACCGGGTTGCTGGACGCGCTGCACGCCATCCACTCCTGGGACGGGGGCGGCCTGCACCCGGTGCAGGACCCCGGGGCGAACAAGGCGAACACGTGCACCAAGCTGATGGTCGTCAAGAACTCGAAGTTCGTCGCGCTCTACCCGAAGACAGACTCGAGCGACCCCGCGAAGAGCTTCGAGTGTGATCCTTCGCAGGTCGTCGACGTCCATGGGAACTGGGGAGCGGCCCCGCACGCCAAGTGAGGTGGAACGGTCCCTTGGGCAAACGGGAAGGGAGGTCGAGTAGACGTGAGCATCGCTGAGGTCATCCAGTTCACCGTTCTGGGCTTGGCAGCCGCGGGCGTCTACACGGTCGCGGCCAGCGGCCTCGTGGTCACGTACCAGACCTCGGGCATCTTCAACTTCGCCCATGGCGCGATCGGCATGATCGTCGCGTACAGCTATTGGGACCTGCGGGTGCGTCACCACCTCCCGGCGCCCGTCGCGCTCTTCCTCGCGCTGGTGGTCATCGCTCCGTTGCTCGGTGCGGTCATCGACCGCGTGCTCATGCGCCGGCTCTTCGACGCGTCGGTGATCACGAAGATCGTCGTCACGATCGGTCTGCTCGTCGGTCTGCTGGGTATCGCGCAGGTGGTCTGGCCAGGTTCGATCAACCCGCCACCCACGCTCCCGAGGTTCTACGGCGACAACGTCGTGCACATCGGCGGGGTGAACCTGCCCTGGCACCAGATCATCATCCTGCTCTGCGCCATCGCCGTGGCATTCGGACTTCGGATCCTGCTGAAGACCTCTCGTCTGGGTGTCGCCATCCGCGCCGTCGTCGACGACCGGGACCTGACCGGGCTCAACGGGTGCAACCCGGCACTCACCTCCATGACCTCGTGGATGTTGGGCGCCTTCCTGGCCGGGCTTGCGGGGATCCTCATCGCACCGAGCCTGGGGAACCTCGACCAGGGCACGCTCACCCTGCTGGTCATCGACGCGTATGCGGCGGCGCTGGTCGGGAGGTTGCGGAGCCTGCCCCTCACCTTCCTCGGTGCGGTGATCCTCGGATTGACCGGCAGCTACCTCGACCTTGGCGCCGCACACCTGTCGAGCGTCCCGACCTGGTACCGCGACATCCAGGGTTCGCTCCCGGTGATCCTGCTGTTCATCGTGTTGCTGGTGCTGCCCCAAGAGCGCATTCGTGCCTCTTTGGGAATCGAGCGTCTCGGTGTCATCCCGCGGCCCAGCCTGAAGCAGGGGGCCTTCGCCGGCGCTGCGCTGCTGGTGGCCGTCGCCCTCGTCGGCTCGGTGCTCCACGGTCAGGATCTCCGGACGTTGGGCCTCGCCGTGGCGATCGCTGTCGTCATGCTCTCCTACGTGCCGCTCACCGGGTACGCCGGACAGATCTCCCTGGCACAGCTGACCTTCGCGGGGCTGGGCGCCTTGATCGCCGTCGGCGTGGTCGGTCCTGGTGGCTCGTTGTTCGGTTTGGTCGTGGCATTCGTCGCGGCCGGCGCCATCGGGGCCGTGGTCGCCCTCCCGGCGCTGCGCCTGCGCGGGCTGTACGTGGCGCTTGCGACGATGGCATTTGCGCTGCTGACCGAGAACGTCGTGTTCGCACGGAACCAGGCGTTTGCGAGCGACACGCGCGTCTTCGGGAGACCCAGCTTCCTCGCAGGGGACCACGCGTACCTGCTCTTCATGACGGCCGTGTTCGTGGTGCTCGGGTTCGGGGTGCTGCTGCTCCGGCGCAGCGCGTACGGCCGCCGGCTGCAGGCGCTCAAGGACAGTCCCGCGGCATGTGCCACGATCGGGATGGACGCGACGGCGACCAAGCTCAGCGTGTTCGCGCTCTCCGCGGGCATCGCGGGTATCGGCGGCTACCTCATCGGCTGCTGGCGGGGACAGGCGGGCCAGACGAGCTTCGGGTTGATCCAAGGAGCGCTCCCGGGGTTGGCGGTGCTCCTGCTCGCCGTCGTCGGAGGCGTGGCCGTGGTCGCTGGAGCCTTCTTCGGCGCCGTGATCCTCGTGGCGATGCCACGCCTTGGCGAGCTCTATCCGTCGCTCAACAACCTGATGCTGCTGGCCCCCGGGCTGGCGGGCGTCACGCTCGCGCAGAACCCGGATGGCGCCGTCATGCAGACGGTGACCCAGGTGCGCGCGCGTTTCGGCCACGGAGCGGATGAGGGCGAGGAGGTCGCCGAGCCCGCACTCGCGGAGATCGTGCCCGAAGCATTCGTGCTGTCGGGGGACTCGGCGACCGGAGGAGAGCTTGCAGAGCTGCGGGCTGGTGTCGGCGTCGTCGAAGGCGACTGCGATGCCGTTGCTTGAGGTTCGTGAAGCCACGGTCCGCTTCGGTGGGAACGTCGCGCTGGATCGGGTCGATCTCGCGGTCGAGTCGGGAGCGGTGACCGGCCTCATCGGGCCCAACGGCGCGGGCAAGACCACGTTGTTCAACGTGATCACCGGGTTGCAGCCGATGAGCTCGGGCACGGTCCACTTCGACGATCGGGACATCAGCCGGACCAAGCCTCATCGGCGGGCGCGATTGGGCATGGCCAGGACGTTCCAACGGCTCGAGAGCTTCGGATCGATGACCGTGTACGAGAACGTCCTGGTCGCAGCCGAGATGCGGGGGGCAGCCGCTGGGCGCACACCCGAGGCTCGGGTGGCGGATCTGCTCGACCGTCTCGAGCTCGACGACGTCGCCGGGGAGCGTGCCGACAGCCTCCCGACCGGTCGGGCGCGCCTCGTCGAGATCGCCCGTGCACTCGCGACCGGTCCGCGGCTTCTCCAGCTCGACGAGCCGGCTTCGGGCCTCAGCGATGCCGAGACGGGCAACCTCGCGACCTTGTTGGTCGAGCTTGCCGACAACGGCCTCGCCGTCCTGCTGGTCGAACACGACGTTCCGTTGGTGATGCAGGTCTGCACAACCATCAACGTCCTGGACTTCGGCAAGATCCTCGCCTCCGGCGACGCCAGCACCATCCAGGCCGACCAGAGCGTCCAGGACGCGTACCTCGGTCCGGCGGAGGCGACGGCACCATGACCGACGTCCCCCTGCTCGAGGTGCGTGGCGTGCGCGCCGCGTACGGCCGCATCGAGGTGCTGCACGGTGTCGATCTCGGGGTTCCCGCGGGCAAGGTCGTCGCACTTCTGGGGCCCAATGGCGCCGGCAAGTCGACGCTGCTCAAGGTGGTCGGTGGCTTGCTCCCCGCCACCGAGGGGTGCGTGCACCTTGCCGGACGCCACGTCAACGGCACCTCGCCCTTCGAACTGGCTCGCATCGGGCTGACGACGATCCCCGAAGGCCGGGGGATCTTCCCCCGTCTGACGGTCAGGGAGAACCTCCTCATGGCGAGCTACGCGGGGACCGACGAGCGCGACCATCGAGGCTCGGGCCTTCGAACGGTTTCCGCGGCTCGGGGCGCGCAAGGATCAGGTCGCCGGCACGATGTCCGGAGGTGAGCAGCAGATGTTGGCGCTCGCCCGTGGTCTCGCGACCGACCCGGCGGTGCTGATCCTCGACGAGCTGTCCATGGGCCTGGCGCCGCTCATCGTCTCGGAGCTGTACGAGTTGGTGGCCAACGTTGCCGCCGAAGGGGTCTCGGTCCTCGTGGTCGAGCAGTTCGCCCGCACGGTCCTCGGCGTCGCCGACTTCGCCGCCATCATGGCGCACGGCATCGTCACGGCCTCGGGCTCACCGTCCGACATCGAAGCAGAGTTGTCCTCCGCCTACCTGGGAGCATCCACATGACCAACCACGAATCGTCGACGGATTCCGACGATGGAGCCTCGCGGTCCGACCGCTTCCGAGGCGACGTCGCCACCCTCGACGTGCCCACCCCGTCGACCTCGTCGGAGACGCGTTGGCTCTATGGCGGCGTAGGTCTCGCCCTGGTCGGGGTGGTCTTCATCGCGGTGGGGTACTGGGGTGCATCGGGTACCGCCGACCCGGCGCAGCAGCTGCCCTACATGCTCTCGGGTGGTGCGATGGGACTCGCGCTGGTGGTGATGGGCGCGTTCCTCGTCGGTCGCTACAGCATGGCGCGACTCATGCGCTTCTGGCTGGCGTTGCTCGTCGCCGAGCACCGCGCGCAGACCGATCGACTGGTCGAAGCGCTCGAGGCGCGCGACAAGCGGGGGGCCTGACCGATGACGGAACCGACCTCGAGCCCCGATCTGCTCGTCGAGCGAAAGGGCCACGTGATGATCGTGACCCTGAATCGACCCGAAGCACGCAACGCATTCAGCGGAGGGATGCTCCAGGGGGCGCACGACGCGTGGCACGAGCTCGATGAAGACCCCGAGCTGCGCGTCGGTGTGCTGACCGGCGCAGGCGGCACCTTCTGCAGCGGCATGGACCTCAAGGCGCTCGGTGAGGTCGACGTCGTTCCTCCTGAACCCTCGGAGACGGCTGCCGAGGGCCCGTCGAACCGGGCCACCGGGCCGCTCGAGATGGCATGGCACGCGTTGCTCCGCGAGTTCCGACCAAGCAAGCCGATCGTGGCGGCCGTCGAGGGCTATTGCGTCGCGGGCGGCACCGAGATCCTGCAGGGAACCGAGGTCAGGGTCGCTGCCGAAGGGGCCCAGTTCGCCATCGCCGAAGTTCGCCGCGGGCTCTTCCCCCTCGGTGGCTCCACCGTGCGGCTCCAACGGCAGATCCCGTTCACGATGGCGGCCGACCTGTTGCTGACCGGCCGGATGATCTCGGCGACCGAGGCGAAGGAGATCGGCCTCGTCGGTCATGTCGTGCCCGACGGTCAGGCACTCGACAAGGCGATCGAGCTGGCCGAGATGATCGCCGCCAACGGACCGATCGCGGTGCAGGCCGTGCTGGCCTCGATGCGCGCCACCAAGGACCTGGATGAAGACGCGGCGCTGGCCGCGGAGCTCGAGCACGGCTTCCCCGTCTTCGGCAGCAACGACGCGAAGGAAGGGCCCCGAGCGTTCGCCGAGAAGCGTCCCGCGCAGTTCACCGGCACCTGAACGGCCGCCAACCCCTCCGACGCGGGCAACGCAACCGCGGGGTGCCGAGGTAGCGGTTCTCTGGTGGCGACGTTCCCGGTCGCTCAGCTCGTGCCGGACTCCGCGACCTTCTTCGCCCACGGGTAGTCGGGCTTGCCGCTCGGCGAGCGGAGCACCTCATCGACGACGAAGACGTCCCGCGGCACCTTGTATCCCGCGAGGGTGGACCGGCAGTGGTCGGCGAGGTCCGCGACCGGCGGGCACTCGGAGCCGTCGCGGAGCTGGACCACCGCAGCGACGCGCTGGCCCCAACGCTCGTCGGCGACGCCGACGACGATGGCGTCGAAGATGGCCGGGTGCGACTTGACGGCGCCTTCGACCTCCTCGGGGTAGACCTTCTCCCCGCCGGTGTTGATGCACACCGATCCGCGCCCCAGCAGGGTGATGGTGCCGTCGGCCTCGACGGTGGCGTAGTCACCGGGCACGGCGTAGCGCTGGCCGTCGGCGCCGGTCACGAAGGTCTCGGCGGTCTTGACCTCGTCCTTGTAATAGCCGAGAGGGATGTTCCCTCCCGCGCGAGCATGCCGACCACACCAGAACCCGGCTCGACCCGCCGCAGGTCCTTGTCGAGCACCACGGATCCCTCGTCGCCGCGCACGGTGACGCCCACCCCCTCCCGGTGGGCCTCGTTCGGGCTGACGGTCGCCATGCCGTTGTGCCCGGTCTCGGTCGAGCCGATGGCGTCGACCAGGATGAGCCCCGGGAAGCGATCGAGGAACCGGGCCTTCACCGATGGGCTGAACACCGCGGCACTCGACGCGACCACGAACAACGAGGAGACATCCCACCGATCGGGTTCGGCCTCGAGCGCTTCGATGAGGGGGCGGCCCATGGCATCCCCGGTGATGGTGATGCTCTGGACGCCGTTGCGCTCGATCTCGGACCAGACGCCCTCGGCGCTGAACTTCCGGAGGATGGCGACGGTGTTGCCCTCGAAGAGGAACCGCAGCATGCCCCACTGCGCGGCCCCGTGCATCAGCGGCGGGATGCACAGCGAGATCAAGGGCGCCTCCGAGGCGGCGGCCTTCTCGGCGAGGACGTGCTCGGAGTCGACCGGCAGACCGGTGTACGCGTCGACGCCGCCGCCGAGCGCGAAGAAGACGTCCTCCTGACGCCACATGACGCCCTTGGGCATGCCCGTCGTGCCGCCCGTGTAGAGCATGTACAGGTCGTCGGGGGACCGGTCGCCGAAGTCCCGTACCGGAGCGCCCTCCGCCACCGCCTCGTCGAACGGCTTCGAACCCAGGACGGACGAGTCCGCGCCGCTTCCGTCTTCGATGACGTAGAAGTGCTGCAACGACGGGACGCGTGCGCGCACCGCGGCGATGCGGGATGAGAACTCGCGGTCGTGGACGATGGCCACGAGGTCGGCGTTGTCGAACAGGTAGGCCAGCTCCTCTTCCACGTAGCGGTAGTTGATGTTGATGGGGATGGCGCGGATCTTGAACGCCGCGAGCATCGCGACGACCCACTCCTCGCTGTTGAATCCGTAGATGCCGATGCGATCGCCGACGCCGAGCCCATCGGAGGCGAACGTGTGCGCGAGGCCGTTGACCCGTTCTTCGAGTTCGGCGTAGGTGCGGCTCACGTCGTCGATGATCAGCGCGGTCCGGTTGGGGACGGCGTCGACGGCGAGCTCGAAGAGGTCCGCGATGTTGTAGGACATAGAACACGTTCTAGCAGCGATCCACGTTCGGATCTGCCGCCGCATCCACCGGTCGGCCGTTGGTGGGGCACTAGACCGGTCAGATGTCTGCAGTGGAGTCACCTCGAGCGCACGTGTTGACCGTCGATCTCGGGACCAGCGGTCCCAAAGCCGCCGTGGTGGACGAGCGGGCGCGGGTCGTCGGCTCCGCGAGGGGCCGAGTGATGACGCAATTCGGTGACGACCGAAGTGCCGAGCAGGATCCCGAGGCCGTCTGGACAGCCACCCTGGAGTGCGCGACGGGTGCCCTCGCCTCGTCGGGAGTGTCCCCGGGATCGGTGGCGGCGGTCGCGGTCTCGAGCCAGTACTCCTCGGTCATCCCGGTCGGCGAGGACGGCACCGCCGTCGGCGCCATGCACGTGTGGATGGACCAGCGCGGCACGCCGAAGAAGCTGAAGCGCCTCGCCGGTTACCCCAGAAGGGCAGACTCGCCGGCCGCCCTGGTTCGCTGGCTACGGGTGCACGGCCTGGCCCCGATCGACGCGGGCATGTCGCTCAACCACATGCGTTGGATCAGGTACGGGGATCCCGAGTGCTATGAGCGGACCGCGGTGTTCCTCGAGCCCGTCGACTACCTGGTCATGCGGCTGACCGGCCGGGCGACCGCCAACCGCTGCAGTGCACAGATGATGATGCTGACCGACAACCGCGCCGGCGCGCCGGACGCGTGGGATGGCGGACTGGTCGAGCAGTCGCTCATCGACCCGGAGAAGCTCCCCGAGATCGTCCCGGTGGGCAGCGTCGTGGGGACGCTGCTCCCCACGGTGGCCGAGGCGCTCGGGCTCCCCGCGGCGACACCGGTGCTGGCGGGGATCAACGACACGCAAGCCGGTGCGATCGCGGCGGGCGCGTGCCACCGCGACCATGCCGGTCTGGCCATCGGGACGACGAGCGTCATCGCCGCGCGCGTGCCCAAGAAGAAGACGAACCCGCTCCGCTCGCTGTTCACGGTCCCGAGCCCGCTCGGCCACGGGCACCTCCTCTCCGGCGAGAACGGTGTGGCAGGGGTCGCGGTGGACCACTTCCTCGACCAGGTCGTCTACCCGGACGATCCATTCGCCACGTCGGCCGCGGGCGGCGATCGCTACGAGGCCTTCAACGAGGCGGCGGCCGCGGCGTCGGCCTCCTCGCGTGTGCTCTTCCTGCCGTGGCTGCAGGGCTCGTTGGCTCCCGACGCGGACGGGCGCATGCGAGGCGGGTTCCTCAACCTGGGCCTGGGCACGACGCGCAACGACCTGGCACGGGCGGTGCTCGAAGGGGTCGCGCTCAACCTGCGGTGGCTCCAGGGGCCGGCGGAGAAGTTCGCCGACCGCACCTTCGGGCACTTCGTGTTCTATGGCGGCGGCGCCGCTTCCGATGTGTGGTCGCAGATCATGGCCAACGTCCTGCGCGCGCCGGTCCACCAACTCGCCGCACCGGGGTTCGCCAACAGCGTGGGCACGGCCCTCTACGCCTTCGACCAGCTCGGCATGGCCGATGCCGGCGACTTGATCTCGCTCGTCGACGTGCGTCAGGTCTACCAGCCCGACCGAGCGACCTTCGGTCGCTACGACCAGCTCTATGGCGCGCTCGTCGAGTCCCACAAGCGGTTCAAGCCGATCGTCCACCGCCTCAACCGGCGGCGTTGACGGCCCCGGGGAGGTTGTGCGCGGTCGGAGGGCCGCTAGCGGGCGGCCGTCGGTGATGCCGAGGCCCGCTTCTTGGCGGCGCTCGGCTTCCTGGCCGCAGGCTTCGGCTTGGTGGGGGTCTCCCGATCCGCTGTCGTCCCGGGTGATCCCTCGTGGCTGTCGATCGACTTGCGAGCGGCACGCTGTGCCTCGACGTCCGCGGCCTCCGAGAGATCGGCCATGGCACGGTTCGTCGCTTCGGCCATGTCCCAGAGGTCCGGGATGAGCTCGCGGCACGCCATGAAGCCGATGTCGACCGAGTCCTGGTAGCTGAAGACCGTGATGTTGAGGCCGCAGCCCTCCATCACCGGACCCAGTGGGTACGCGGCGACCAGCTCGGCCCCGGCGTAGTACAAGGGGAAGTTGGGGCCTGGCACGTTGGAGATGATCACGTTGTGGATGGCCCGGTGTCGGTTCGCCAAGCCCATGTTGGAGTAGAGGCGCGACGCCATGTTGAAGACGTTGGGGCTGGCGTACTCCGCCCATTCCATGAGCATGGAGGCACCCACGGCGTTGTGCTCCTCCTTCGCGCCCCGCGTCGAGTGGCGGATGTGCGCGATCCGGTCTGCCAGGTCATCGATGTCGGTGCCGAGGGAGACGAACATGCCTGAGACGCGGTTCGCCGACGGGGCAGACGAGGTGAGCTGGTCGTCGCGCACGGAGATCGGACAGATCGCGACCAGCGATTCCGCCGGCGAGGCATCCTTGCTCTCGAGGTACTCGCGCAGGGTCCCGGCGACGAGCGCCAGCACGATGTCGTTGACGGTGCACCCGAAGACGTTCTTGACGCGCTTGAGCTCTGAGAGCGGCACGCGAGCGAACGCCGTGGAGCGGTGGGCGGTCACCGAGGCGGTCCACGGAGTGCTCGGAGCCGAGAGAGGTGCGGCTCCGACGAGCTTCTCCGGCGCACGACGGCCCTGCACGACGCGAGCCACCGACTGGGCCGTGCGGCCGACGAGTGGGAGCACGTTCGCCGCGCGCCGACCGAGCGATGCCGCCGCGAAGCCCAGGAGCTCGAGGTCGTTGGGCATGTGCTCCGTTGGCAGCTCCACGGGCTCGGAGAAGTCCTCGGCTGCGATCGGCTCGAGGTCGAACAGGTGGACCAGGAAGTCCGCGCCCGAAGCCCCATCGATGGCGCTGTGGTGCACCTTGGTGATGACGCCGACGCGATCCTGCTTGAGCCCCTCCACGACCCACATCTCCCACAGGGGCTTGGTCCGGTCCAGCGGCGCGCCGGCGATCTGCCCGGCGAGCTCGGCCAGCTCCCGCCGACCCCCTGGAGCAGGTGCGCCGATCCTGCGCAGGTGGTAGTCCAGGTCGAAGTTCGGGTCTTCGACCCAGACGGGATGGTTGAGCCTGAAGGGCACCTCGGCGAGCCGTCGGTGGAAGAGCGGGACCACGTGCAGGCGAGAACGGATGAACGAGCGGAGCTTGTCGAAGGAATAGCCACCCGGCATGGTGGCCGGGTCGATCACCATGGTCATGGCCACGTGCATGTGGTGGGTCGGGGTCTCGAGGTACAAGAACGTGGCGTCGAGGCCGGAAAGTCGCTCCATGGTGCTCCCTCTCGTAGTGGCACGGCGAAGTGGGCTGAAGAGAGAGTTTGGCACGTTGTGACAAGGGGCGTCAGCAGCAACCCACGACGATGGGCGTTGCTCGCAGGTCGTCAAAAAACGAGAATCTGTTCTATTCTCAGGCCGTGGACTTCGAGGACACCCCGGCCGAAGCGGCGTTTCGCACAGAGGCTCGTCGCTGGTTGGAGACTCACGCCGTGCCCAAGGGGCACCCGGACGACTTCTCGAACGGGCACCAGGACGAGTCGGTGCCCGACGCCGTCCACACCGCCAACTGCCAGCGCTGGCAACGAAGCCTCTGGGAGGGAGGATGGGCCGGTGTCGCCTGGCCTGAGGCATTCGGCGGGCGTGGCGGGCGTCCCATCGAGGCGTCGATCTTCAGCCAGGAGCAGAGCGCCTTCGGTGTGAGCACCGGGGTCTTCGCCATCGCCCACGGCATGGTCGGTCCGACGCTGATGCGGCACGGGACCCCCGAGCAGCAACAGCGGTTCCTTCCCGCCATGCTGCGCGGCGATCACGTGTGGTGCCAGCTCTTCAGCGAGCCAGAAGCGGGCTCGGACCTCGCGAACCTCCGCACGCGGGCCGTCTTCGACGAGCGCACGGACGAGTGGGTGGTGGACGGCCAGAAGGTGTGGACGTCCCAGGCCGCAGAGTCGCACTGGGGCATCCTGCTGGCCCGAACGAACCCCGACGTCCCCAAGCACCGCGGCATCACCTACTTCCTCCTCGACATGGCGACGCCCGGTATCGAGATCCGTCCGCTGCGGCAGCTCACCGGCCATGCGCACTTCTCGGAGGTGTTCCTCGACGAGGTCCGCATCCCCTCCTCGATGGTCGTGAACGGGGTCGACGACGGGTGGAAGGCCGCGGTGACCACGTTGTCGAACGAGCGCGTCGCCATCACCGGTAGCGATCGCGGCAAGGAGCTCGGGGCCGTGATCGAGTTGGTGCGGGCCACCGGGAGCGACCACGACCCGCAGGTCCGCCAGCTCCTCGCCGATTGCTACACCCGGCACCAGATCCTGACCTACCTCACCTATCGCATGCAGACCGCCCTCAGCAACGGCACCGCGCTCGGGGCAGAGGCCTCGATCATGAAGCTGTTCTACGCCGAGCACCTCCGGCGGCTGGCGTCGTTGGCGGTGACCGCCGAGGGTCCCGACGGGATGCTGCTCGCGGACGCTCCCGGCGACGGGCTCTGGCAGGGCCGTCTGCTCTCGGCGCTGGCCATCAAGATCGCCGGCGGCACCAACGAGATCCAGCACAACGTCCTCGGTGAGCGCGTCCTCGGCCTGCCCCCAGAGCCGCGCACCGACCGAGATCAGCCGTTCCGCGCCGACGGCGCGTCCGAAGGTCCCCTGGCCGTCGCCGCGCAGCGTCCCCGATCGCTGCCGGTCTGACCGGTACCATGCGACAGATCATGGATCCCAGCCAGCCCGAGACGCTGACGGCTTCGCAGGCGGCCCGGCGCGAGCGAGTGCTGCAGACAGCGCTCGAGCTGGGGCGCCAAGGGGGGTACGACGCCGTCCAGATGCGCGACGTCGCGGCCGAGGCCGGCGTCGCGCTCGGGACCATCTACCGCTACTTCTCGTCCAAGGACCACCTGCTTGCGGCAGCCCTCGTCTGGTGGGTCGAAGACCTCGAGCGACGCGTGTCGCAGCGCCCGCCGGTCGGAGACACCACCACCGAACGGGTGCTCAGCGTGCTCAAGCGCGCCCACCGTGCCATGGAGCGAGAACCTCGCCTTTCCGAGGCGGTGGTGACGGCTCTGGTGTCGCCGGACAAGGGCGCGGCCGATTGTCAGCGCCAGATCACGCTTGTCATGACGCGGACCATCGCGCAGGGACTGGGTGACGAGCTCGACCCCGGGGTGCGGGCCGACACCGCGCGGATCCTCGGCCATGTCTGGTTCTCGTCATTGGTCGGTTGGGTGCTCGGATGGTCGAACATCGGGCACGTCAACACCGAGGTTGAGATCGCCAGCCACCTCATGCTCGACCACCTCGACGGCGTCTGAATTGCTTTGAAGCTCGGGCGGCCTGCGGCCTGCTCGCTTCGGCTTCGCCATCTGGCTCTCAGCGGTGGAGCTGCTCCGCCTGGCGGCTCCGCAGCGGTGCATTGGGGCTCGGGCGGCCTGCGGCCTGCTCGCTTCGGCTTCGCCATCCGGCTCTCAGCGGTGGAGCTGCTCCGCCTGGCGGCTCCGCAGCGGTGCCCCAAAAATGACGATGACCCCGCCCGAAGGCGGGGTCATCGTGCAGACTGGAAGGGTTGGGAATCAGACCTGACGGGTGCGCTTCCGGCTGGAGAGCACGCCCAGACTGCCGAGCACCAGGATGGCGACGCCGCCAGCGAGGAGCGGAAGCAGCTTGGAACCGGTGGCCGGCAGCGAGCTGCTGCCAGGGGGGACGGGCGACACGGTGGTCGTGGCCGTCGTGGCGACGACATTGAGGATGGCGGTCTCGGTGATGCCACCGATGTTGGTGGTGATCTCGAGCTGCGTGACCGGGGTGCCGGGTGGCACGGTCCAGGGAAGGCTGAACGTGCCGTTGCCGTCGGTGTTGGCGACGCCGATGGACTCGCCGTCGACGTAGACGGTCAGTTCGCAGTTCTTGGGGTAGCCCGTGCCGGTGATGGTGACCGAGCTCCCAGCCGTGGTCGTCGTGGGAGTGACCCCGAGTTGCATCGAGCCCGCGTAGTCGCTGCCAGCTACGCAGCGAGTGAGCGCACCTGCCGACGTCGGCGCCACAGCGAAGACACCGAGGGCCAGTGCCAGGACGGCTACGGCTCGGTACATCGGGATTCGTCGAATGATGCTCGACATGGTGTTGGTCCCCCCACCTCGTGGAGTCGAAAGAGCGGTTACGTACTGCCTGGCGGACACCATACACCAACTACCCCAATTGGTGTGCATTTCTTGGAATTGGGTCAACCGGTCCGGAATGCCCAGGACGCCGAGTGCTCCGTGGTGATGTTCAGGCCGAACAGACCGGCGCTGAACTGGGTACCGAGCAACCGGATCTTGTCGGTCTTCACGGCAGGAGTGACCTTGCCGAGGAACGGTGAGTCGTTGACCGTCGGCTGGAACGGCACTTTGATGCGGTAGGTCGACCGGGGTTTCAGGTCGCCTGCCAGGTCGAGCGCGACCGTGACCGACCCACCAGGAGGAAGGGTCACGGTACCCGAGGCGACGTAGGAGCCGAGTTCCTTCTCCACCTGAATCGGCGCGGGCTTGCCGGCGATGGTCATGGACCGTGGGAACAGGGGGGAGTAGACGCTGAAGCGCACGGTGTCAGAGCCGAAGGGGCGGCCACCGGTGTCGCCGGAGCGGGTGTCCTGGTTGCCGAGCACGTAGTCCGGCTCGCCGCTCGCCGGGGCGCGGTTCTCGAGGAAGAGGCGGGCATTGGCCGTCGTGTGGCCGGTGCGCGGGTCGTAGGTCACGCCGTATCCGGGGGTGACGTGGAGGTAGTAGTCGGCCTTGTTCGCGTCTGCCGTTGCTCGTTCTCACCGAGAACAGGTCGCCGCCGGACGCAGCAGGGAAGGCGCCGGTCAGGCCGATGCTGGCGAGGTACCGGTTCGCGTCGGTCTCCGTCGAGGTCATCAAGAGCCGACGTTGGTGCACCAATGGGCTCAGGGTGTCGGTGATGGCGCTGATGGTGGGCAGCTTGCGCGTGGTGAGCGCCTTGAAGGTGGCCTCGGCGGCGTTGGAGAGGACGTCGCTGCGATCGTTGGGATTCGGCGTGGCCAGGTACTGGCCGTGGAGCAGGAAGTCGGCTGCGTTCTTCGAGGTGAGGGGGACCGAGACGCCGTCGGCGGTGACCGGGCCGGTGAGTTCGAGCAGCGCGGCCAGGGCATAGGGGTCGACGTAGAGCACGCCGTCGACCTTGGTCCCGCCGGCCTGAGGGTAGAGCTGCTCGGCGACGTCAGAGACCGTCGGGAAGTCCGGCGAGGCCGACATGTTCTGGAGGAACCGCGCCGGTTGGAGGTAGCCGTAGCGCCTGAGGTACTCGGGTTGTCCGGTGATCTTCCGCGTGTGCCAGTCGGTGGCGTCGTTGAGCTCGCCCATCTTGCCGTGACGGGTCAGCGTCAGCTTCCCGTCTGTCGCGTCGAGCTCTGCCCAAGCGCCGATGAACCCGCCCAGTCCGCGGGTCTCCGACGGGTTGCCGAAGAGCACGAGGTAGCGACGGGTGCCCGAGCCGCCGAGCAGGCCGGGCGCCACGTCGAGCGCGCGCTGGGCTCGATCCGCTTCCGGGATGGCCGCGTCGAGGTCCTTCCGGAACGAGTCGAGGCGCGTCTGCAACGCGGAGATGAGCCACTGGTGGTCGACCCGGTCGAGGTTGCGTCGTGCGGTGTGGAGCGTGGTGGCGGTGGCCGAGACCGGTTGCTGCATCGATCTGACGAGGTCGAGGTTGATGCGGCCGTCGGTGGACCGGAGGTCTCGGTACGGCGCTACGGTCGCGGCCTTCACCGCGTCGGCCGATATCTGGACCCCGGAACCGGCGGTCGTCGTGATGGCCTGCGCGTGTTGGGACGCGATCGGAAGCAGGTACGCCAACTTCGTGAGGGGGGACCCGAGCGTCGCATCCGCTCGGACGAACGCTTCGTTTGCATCCTTCCACGACCGGGCCGCAGCCTCCTGTTGGCCGCCCCGCGCCTCGTCCAGGCCCTCCTGGCTCTTGGTGATGCCCGTTTCGAGGTTGTGCCGCGCCAGATACAGCGTGACGCCCAGTCCAACGAGTGCGAGAGCGGTGAACCCCGCGGCCGCGGCCAGTGCGACGCGGAAGCGCTTCCGGTTGCGACGCCGCATGGTCCCGTAGGCGGACCACGTCAGGGCTACGACCAGCACCCCGGTGACGAGAGCGGTGAAGCCGTGGGGACCGACGTCCGCGGTGCGCAGCAGCACCTGCACGCTCAATGCGCCGATGACCGCGCCGACGAGGCGGTCGCGTCGCCGGGCCCGGATCGCGGCGTCCATGGCGAATCCCAGCGCGATCGCGCCCAAGACGTACCCCATGGCGCTGTTCGCGAGCACCAGCGCGGCGCCGGAAAGCGGCAGCCACATCCAGCGCCGCGAGCTCGCGGCCATCCAGGTGACGTACCCGCCGAGGAACGCGCAGTAGACGACGTCGACAACCGGAAGGCCGGTGGGGTGCGCGCCGGCGAACGCGGCCGCACCCGATGCAGCCACGGTGATGGCGGTGACGTACCGCCACTGCGTTGCTTTTCGACGTGAAGCGCTCTGCTCCGACACGGCCCTCCTCCCTCGGCGGTTGTGGGGACCGGTCACCCCACGAGAGGGTGTGCACGATGTGCCCGCACTGCGTGCGAAGAGGTCTGAATCTAGTGCGGCGCGGTAAAGATCATGACAACCCGGGAGGAGTGAGCGGGGTGGATGGCGAGCGCAGCGGCCGCGGCCACCGTCCACCAGGTCGGCGACTTTGCCGGAACTAGAATCTGTTCTAGTTTCGTGGCCGTGGGGAACACTGACGCCATCCGCGACGACGGGGGAGTGCTGAGCGCTCCGCTGGTCATCGAATATCCGTTCGCACGAACGACCGGCCCTGTGCTCGGTGCGTTCGTGACCGGCCTGCGTGAGCGGGTCCTCCTCGGGATCACCGGTTCCGACGGACGGGTGCTCGTCCCACCCGTCGAGTACGACCCGATCACCGCGGCCGAGCTGACCGATCTCGTCGAGGTCGGGCCCGGAGGCGTCGTGACCACCTTCGCCTGGGTCGCGCAGCCGCACGACAAGCACCCACTCGACCATCCCTTCGCATGGGCGCTGATCAAGCCGGACGGCGCCGACACCGCCATGGTGCACGCCGTCGACGCGGGGTCGCCCGAGCACGTCGCCGCGGGCACCAGGGTGGTGCCGAGGTGGCGCGAGGAACGGGTCGGCGAGATCGGCGACATCGTCTGCTTCGACCTGGAGGAGAGCCGATGACCGCACCTGCACCGATCCCCGAGGCGCCCCAGGTCACGCTTCCGCCGAGCCTTCGTGACGTCGAGCCGGTACGGAGCGTCCGCACCCCGGCGCGCCTGGACTACGACTTCACCGCCGGGCGTGCCACCTCGACCTTCCTGCGCGGCATCCTCGACCACAAGCTGCTGGGCGAGGCCTGTCCGATCTGCCACAAGGTCTACGTGCCCTCCCGCGGAGCCTGCCCGTCCCACGGCGTGCCGACCGAGGGCATCATCGAGCTGCCCGACCAGGGCGTCATCGTCTCCTACTGCGTGGTCAACGTGGCCTTCCACGGCTCGGTGATGGAGCTCCCCTACGTAAGCGCCCTCATCCAGCTCGAGGGCGCCGACATGTTCCTGATGCACCTCATCCAGGAGGCCAAGGCCGAAGAGGTCCGGGTCGGCCAGTGGGTCGAGGCCGTCTGGGTCGACGACGCCGACCTCGCCCCGACGCTCGAGAGCGTCAAGTACTTCAAGCCGATCGATCGCCCCGACGCGACGGTCGACGAAGCCGGCCACGTGATCGCGTGGGGAGGGGAGTCCTGATGCGTGACGTCGCCATCGTCTCGTTCGCGCAGTCGCACCACACCCGGGCCGTCGAGGATCTCAACGAGGTCGAGATGCTGATGCCGGTGACCCGGGCCGCGCTCGACCAGGTCGACCTGACCATCCGCGACATCGGCTTCACCTGCTCCGGAAGCACCGACTACCTGGCCGGAAGCGCCTTCTCGTTCGTGTCGACCCTCGACGGGGTCGGCCCGTGGCCACCGATCCAGGAGTCGCACGTCGAGATGGACGGCGCCTGGGCGATGTACGAGGCCTGGGTGAAGCTGCAGATGGGCGAGATCGACACGGCCTTCATATACGCCTACTCGAAGTCGTCGCCCGGCGACCTGCCCATGGTCCTCTCTCGCCAGCTGGACCCCTACTCGGTCGGCCCGCTCTGGCTCGACTCGGTTTCGTTGGCCGCCCTGCAAGCCCAGGCGGCGATCGATGCCGGCGTGGTCACCCGCGAGGCGATGGCCGAGGTCGCCGCGAGGAGCCGGCGAGCGGCGCTCGACAACAACCCGTATGCCCAGCTGCGTCTCGATCAGAGCGTGGCGGACGTCGTCGGCGAGCCGGACCACATCGGCGTGCTCCGTCGGTCGGACTGCCCGCCGATCACCGACGGCGCCGCGGCGATCGTGCTGGCGGCAGGTGACCGCGCCCGGGAGCTGAGCGAGCACCCCGCGTGGATCCGTGGGATCGACCACCGCATCGATCCCATGGCACTCGGCGTGCGTGACCTCACCGAGGTGCCCTCCGCCCGGCTCGCCGCTGAACGGGCCGGCGTGGCCGCTGCACCGGTCGACGCTTGGGAGATCCACGCGCCGTTCAGCCATGACGAGCTGCTGCTCCGGCGGGCGATGCACGTGCCCGAGGATGCCGTCGTGAATCGGTCGGGTGGCGCGCTCGCCGCGAACCCGATGCTGACCGCCGGACTGCTGCGGATCGGCGAGGCCGCCGCGCAGATCGCTTCCGGGTCGGCGCACCGAGTCGTGGCCCACGCCACGCAAGGTCCGGCCCTGCAACAGAACCTGGTCACCGTGTTGGAAGGAGACGCCTGATGGCGAAGGAACGGGTTGCCGTCGTCGGCGTCGGCCAGACGAAGTACCAAGCGACACGGGGTGACGTGTCGATGGCCGGCCTGGTGCGCGAGGCCGCGGTCCGCGCCCTCGCAGATGCCGAGCTCACCTGGGCAGACATCGACGCGGTGGTGATCGGCAAGGCGCCGGACTTCTTCGAAGGCGTCATGATGCCGGAGCTGTTCCTGGCCGACGCGCTGGGCGCGACCGGCAAGCCGATGATCCGCGTGCACACCGCCGGATCGGTGGGTGGGTCGACCGCGATCGTGGCGTCCAGCCTCGTGCAGTCCGGCATCCACGAGCGCGTGCTCACGGTCTGCTTCGAGAAGCAGTCCGAGAGCGAGGCGATGTGGGCGCTGTCGCTGCCGATCCCGTTCACGCCGCCGCTGCACGCCGGGGCGGGCGGGTACTTCGCCCCCCACATCCGCTCGTACATGCGCCGATCCGGCGCGCCCGACCACATCGGCATGCTCGTCGCGCTCAAGGACCGCCGGAACGCGCTGAAGAACCAGTACGCGCACCTGCACGAGCCCGACATCTCCCTCGAGTCGATCGCCGAGTCGATCATGCTCTGGGACCCGATCCGCTACGCCGAGACGTGCCCGTCGTCGGACGGCGCCTGCGCGGTGGTGTTGGCATCCGAGTCCGTCGCCGAGCAGTCGCCACGCCCTCCGGCGTGGGTGCTCTCGACGGCCATGCGTTCGGAACCGACCCTTTCGGCCGACCGAGATCCGGTGCTCCCACGGGGCAGCGAGGACTGCGCCAAAGCCCTCTACGCCGGGGCTGGCATCACCGACCCGCGCCGCGAGATCGACTGCGCCGAGATCTACGTGCCGTTCTCGTGGTTCGAGCCGATGTGGCTCGAGAGCCTCGGGTTCGCCGGTCCGGGGGAGGGGTGGAAGCTCACCGAGGACGGGGTGACCGCGCTCGACGGTGACCTGCCGATCAACATGTCCGGCGGGGTGCTCTCCAGCAACCCGATCGGCGCCTCGGGGCTCATCCGCTTCGCCGAGGCGGCCCAGCAGGTGCGGGGACTCGCCGAGGAGCATCAGGTGGACGGCGCCAAGGTTGCGATGGGCCATGCCTACGGCGGCGGCTCGCAGTACTTCGCGATGTGGCTCGTCGGCTCGGAAAAGCCCTGATGCCCGGTCGGCTCGAGGGCAAGGTCGCGCTGGTCACGGGAGCGGCGCAGGGACAGGGTGAGGCCGAGGCGCGGCGCTTCGTGGCCGAAGGAGCCTCGGTCGTCATCGGCGACATCAACGACGAGAAGGGCCGAGCCGTTGCGGCCTCGCTGGGGGACGCCGCACGCTACGTGTACCTCGACGTCACCGACGCGGCGGCTTGGGCCGCAGCCGTCGAGTCGGCCGAATCCACATTCGGCCCGGTCACCGTGCTGGTGAACAACGCCGGGATCCTGGTCTTCGGCGCGCTGCAACGGCTGAGCGCCGAGGACATGCAGCGCAGCCTCGACATCAACCTCATGGGCACGTTCCACGGCATGCAGGCCGTCTATCCGTCGATGAAGTCCGCCGGCGGTGGCTCGATGGTCAACATCTCGAGCTTCGGCGGGCTCACCGGGCTCCCGATGCTCGGCGCCTACGTGGCGGCCAAGTACGCGGTGCGAGGACTCACCAAGACCGCGGCGATCGACTTCGCCAAGGCGGGCATCCGGGTGAACTCGGTGCACCCGGGTGGGGTCGACACGCCGATGACCCAGGCGCCGGACGGTACCTCGACCGATGACGCACCGTTCAACCAGACGCTGCCGATCAAGCGCCACGCACGGCCGGACGAGATCGCCAACATGGTGCTCTTCCTCGCCTCGGACGAATCGAGCTACTGCACCGGTTCGGAGTTCGTGGTCGATGGCGGCGGCCTCTGCGGCCTGCACAACCTGATGACCGGCTGAACCGTCGTACCGGTTGGGGAGCGGATGACCGAGCGCGATCGGCGTCAGTCGCCGAGTCGTGCTGAGGCCGTGGCCTTCGCGGGGGCATCGTCCATGCGGTCCTCCCAGACCGGAGGCGGGTAGGTGCCCGTCTCCTCGGGGGAGGCGGCATCGGCCGCGTCGGTCACGTAGAACTGGGATGCCCACTTCCGGAACTTCGTGAACGGTCCGTCGTTCTTCGCCAGGGCCGGCCGCACGATGTGGGCCTTGTGCTCCCAGATCGCCCGATCCTCCTCGACCTGGCGCGAGACCTCCTGGACGAAGGCCCTGCCGACGGACGAGTTCGTGGTGGCGTCACCGAGGTTGCGGAGCGTGAACGTGAAGTGCAGCTCGCAGCGGTCGTCTTCGATCGGGGTGTTGCACCCCAGCAGGAAGAGGTCCACGAACCCGCCGAAACGCGTGATGGTCAGCCCGGGGCCGAAGGTATCGACGTCGATACGTCCTTCGATGACGCCCTGGGGGGTGACGAACTTCTGTGCGGAGCGCATCTTGGCCAGCGGGCCGTCGGTTTCGTAGAGCTCGAGGACGGGCACCTCGGCCGTGTTGTGCACGTACCTGAAGTGTGCCGAGTCGACTCCGTTCTCGGCGAGCTCCTGCCAGGCGGCGTCGACGGTGAACCGTCGGGTCGTCACCTCGCCGTAGTCGTCGGAGCCACTGAACTCCTCGAACGACGGGACCTCCCACATCGGCGGTTCGTCGTTCGGGTGGTACCAGGTGAGGATGACGCCGTTGCGCTCGACGGTGGGATAGGTGCGGATCCGATCCCTCTTGTTCGGTCGGTCCGCGTAGGGGATCTCGGTGTTCTCCCCCTCGGCATCGAACTTCCAACCGTGGAACGGGCAGCGGATCTCGCAACCCTCGACGGTCCCACCGTGGCCGAGGTGGGCACCGAGGTGGGGGCAGAACGCGTCCTGGACATGTGGGGTGCCGTCGTTGTCGCGCCACAGCACGAGATGCTTGCCGAAGTAGTAGATGGCCTTCGCCTTGCCGACGGGGACATCGTCGGGCCACGCCACCTGGAACCAACCGTAGGGAACGGGAAACGGGTAGCGGGACATCAGGTGCTCCACGGGTGGAAAAACGAGAACGTGTTTCAGTATAGACGTGCTTCTATGAAGCTCGGGCGGCCTTCGGCCTGCTCGCTTCGGCTTCGCCATCTGGGAGTCAGCGATTGTGCTGCTTCGCCAGGCGGCTCCGCAGCGTCCCCACCCATCTCCAATGTCGGGAGCTTGGTCGCCAATAGTGCGACCGAGCCTGCTGCTTCGGGCTAGCGCGTGGAGCGCTGGGAAACCCGGGCGGCCCATCGACCCCAGGTGCTCGAGCTTCGTGCGGGGGATTCACGCCGCTAGGGTCCGAGCCCATGAAACTTGGACTTGCGCTGGGGTATTGGTTCGCCGACAAGCCGAAGGGACACGCCGAGTCGGTGCGTGCGGCGGAGGACCTCGGGTTCGACTCGGTCTGGACCGCCGAGGCCTACGGCTCGGACTGCTTCACGCCCTTGGCGTGGCTCGGCGCGTCGACCACGAAGCTCCGACTCGGCACGGCCGTCTGCCAGCTCTCGGCCCGCACCCCCACCGCGACCGCCATGACCGCGCTGACCCTCGATCATCTGTCCGATGGCCGCATGATGCTCGGCCTCGGCGCGTCCGGTCCCCAGGTGGTCGAAGGCTGGTACGGGCAGCCCTACCGCAAGCCGTTGGCGCGCACCCGCGAGTACGTGGAGATCGTCCGGCGCATCCTGGCCCGCGAGGAACCGCTCGACTTCCAAGGCGAGTTCTTCCACCACCCGCTCACCGGCGAGGGCACGACCGGTCTGGGAAAGCCACTCAAGTCCATCACGCACCCGCTGCGCAGCGACCTGCCCATCCTCCTCGGCGCCGAGGGCCCCAAGAACGTCGCGCAGACCGCCGAGATCGCGGACGGGTGGATCCCCATCTTCCTGAGCCCTTCGAGCGACCCGATGTACCGCGGCTACCTCGAGGAGGGCTTTGCCCGTCCCGGGGCACGTCGCTCCTGGGACGACTTCGAGATCCCCAACCTCGTCACGATCGTCATCGACGACGACGTCGAGAAGGCGGCCGACGTCGTGCGCATGAGCCTCGGCTTCTACATCGGTGGCATGGGCGCCAAGGAGGTCAACTTCCACGCCGACGTGTTCAGCCGCATGGGCTACGAGGCCGAGGTGCACAAGATCCAGGAGCTGTTCCTGGACGGGCACAAGGACGAGGCGATCGCTTCGGTTCCGCTCTCGCTCGTCGAGGACGTGGCGCTGGTCGGACCGCGCGACAAGGTGCTCGGCGAGCTGGAGGCCTGGAAAGAGACCTGCATCACCACGTTGCTGGTGAGCGGTCCACCGAGCGTGCTCGAGAACATCGCCAACCTCGTCAACGCCTGAGCCTCCCACCCCACACGATGGAGGGAGCTTGGTCGCAACATCGGCGACCAGGCTCCCGACTTCGCGGCGGAGGAGTGCCGGCGGGTTCCCGAGGTTTCGACGCGCCCTGGCTTCGTCGGTACCATCCCGGGCCATGTCGGTGACCACAGACCAGCCCGTCGCGCTCACGGCCAAGCCCGGACCTGCCGTGCATGGCCAGCCGCCGCTCGATCAGACCCAGACCCGTGCGGCGCTGCGTGCCGCCGAGCAGGCGCTCCTCGACGATCGCCGCCTGCTGACCACGGCCGAGCTCGCCGAGCTCGCCAGGGTACCCGACGAATCGGTGCCGTCACTGGCGGCGCTTGCCCACGAGGTGCGCCTCGCCTGGTGCGGACCCGGTGTCGAGGTCGAGGGGATCCTCTCGGTCAAGACCGGCGGCTGCCCCGAGGACTGCCACTTCTGCAGTCAGTCGTCGCAGTTCGAGACCCCGGTGAAGGCAACGCCGTTCATCGACACCGACGAGGCGATCGCCGCCGCTCGCGAGACCGCGGCACTGGGTGCGTCGGAGTTCTGCATCGTGCTCGCCGTGCGGGGCCCCGACGAGCGCACCATGAACCGGATCCTCGACCTCGTGCCGGTCATCAAGTCCGAGACCGGCCTGAACCTGGCCGTGTCTGCTGGGATCCTCAGCGACGACCAGGCCCGGCGCCTCGCCGACGGCGGCGTCCATCGCTACAACCACAACCTCGAGACCGCCCGTTCCTTCTTCGGAAACGTCGTGACGAGCCACACCTTCGACGAGCGGCTCGAGACCTGCGAGCACGTCAAGCGCTACGGCATGGAGCTGTGCTGCGGTGCGCTGCTCGGGATGGGAGAGTCGGTCGACCAGCGGATCGAGCTGCTCGGACAGCTGCAGGCGCTCGAGCCCGCCGAGGTGCCGCTCAACTTCCTCAACCCACGTCCGGGCACGCCGCTTGCCGAGGCGGCGCCGACCGGTGCGCTCGAGGCGATCCGCTGGATCGCGCTGTTCCGCTTGGCGCTCCCCTCGGTCATCCTCCGCTACGCGGGTGGGCGCGAGATCACGCTGCGCGAGCTGCAGGCGATGGGAATGACGAGCGGGATCAACGCCCTGATCGTCGGCAACTACCTCACGACGCTGGGTCGCACCCCCACCGAGGACCTGCAGATGCTCGCCGACCTCAAGATGCCGATCGCCGCGCTCGGCAAGGTCATCTGAACACGGTGACCACCGCCGGGATCGTCGACGGCGCGGGGTCCCACTGCACGGGCTGCGGTCGCGTTGCGACCGAGTGCCCGGGATGCCTCGGGTCCACGGACCCACCCCGGTACTGCCATCGGTGCGGCACCTGGCTCGCGGTGCAGGTGCGGCCCACCGGTTGGTCCGCACGCTGCAAGGTGCACGGCGTCAGCACCTCCTGAGCGACAGCACGGCGCGACCTTCAGGCCAGCACCGACTTGACGGGCGCGCCGTGGATCTCGGACTTCTGGACGCCCTGCGGGTTCTTGACGACGTGACCGCCCAGGAGCACCCAGTCGATGCCGCCGGAGTACTCGATGGGGTGCGGCACCGTTGAGCGGTCGGTGACGGTGTCGGGGTCGAACACGCACACGTCCGCGTCGGCGCCGCGCTGGATCCGCCCCTTGCGGGCGAGCTGCGGGCTCCGTCCCTCGAGGCGCTTCGCCGGGAGGATGGTCATCTTCCCCAACGCGTCGTTCAGCGACAGCACCTTCTTCTCGCGGACGTAGTGGCCGAGCACCCGTGCGAAGCAACCGCTGGCCCGGGGGTGGTTGTGGCCGGAGCTGTCGACGATGGCATCCGAGCCGATGAGGCTGTGCGGGTACTCGAGGGCCAGGCGAACCGACGACTCGGGGATCGCATAGGCGACAGCGAGCTCGTTCTGTGCCTGGCCTGCCGCGAACGTCGAAGCGTCGAGTCGTTGCGATGTGCCAGGGATCTGGAGGTCGTTGTAGGTGATCCGGAACCGCTCCTGCCAACCGGCGGCGAAGCGCTCTGACGCGAGGTACGTGCCCCAGTAGGTGTACGGGTACAGGCCGCACGTGACGTCGTGTCCCGCCGCGCGGGCCTTGTCGATCTCGTCGAGCGCCGCGGCCATGTCCCAGGTTCCGCCCGTGCTCGGGAGGTGCGCGACGTGCATCGCCGCACCCGACTGCTCCCCGACGCGGATGATCTCGGGGACGGTCTTGGGCTCCTGGTCGTGCGACGAGTAGCGGCCGTGCACGAAGCAGGGCACCTTGTACTTCGCGGCGACCTTCGCGAGCCCGATCATCTCTTCGTCGGTGACGCCAGGTGTGTACTCGGGCTCGAAGTCGATGCCCAACCAGCCTTGGTGGAGCTCGGCCTCGAACAGGTCCGCGAGTTGGGAGATCTGTGACTGGTTGGCCGCGGTCCCGACCCCGAGCCCCAACTTGTTGTTGCGCACCCAGTGGTCGCTGAAGGCCCCTCCGAAGTTCACGGGGCACGAGCCCTTGTACTTCGCGAAGAAGTCCTCGGCCCACCAGCCCTCCTGCATGCCGTGCATGCCCAGGTTGGTGGTGACGCCGTCGCCGACCTTGTACCAGGCGCCCAGGCTGTTGGGCTCGTAGGAGAGCACGTCGATGAACCCGGGGCTGACCACCGAGCGCTTGGCGTCGATGATCTGCTTGCCCTTGAGTCCGCTCGGGGCGAACCCGGTGATCGTGCCGCCGTCGATGCCGATGTCGAGGGTGCCGTCGAACCCGGACTCGGGGTCGATGACCCGACCGCCTTGGAGCACGATGTCGTACGTGTGGTCGGCAGCCGGCTGCGGGGCGGCCCCGGGAAGGGCGGGTGGCTCGGTCAGCGACGTCTTGGTGACGTTTGTCGCCCGCGGTGCACCGGTCGGCCGTTCGTGGACCGTTGCGCGGGCGTGGGCCGAGGGCTTGGGGAGCCGCTCGATCGCAAAAGCGGTGGCCGCGACGTACGCGCCACCGAGGATGAGGCGCCGCCGCTGTACCGATGAGGGACCGCCCACGGTGGGTTCTTCGTCGGGTTCGTCCGGCACTGGCACCTTGTGAGCCTACCGATCGGCAACGCCGTGTCGGACTTGGCGGTGGAGGTGCAGCGATCGGCGACGACCGGATTCGAGGACGAGCGCCAGCCCGAGCGCGGCGGTCCCGAGCCCGACGAGCAGGAGCGGTGACGCCGAGGTGCCCGTGGCGGGAAGTGTTGGAGGCGCGAGCGGTGGTGACGGCGCACGGTGGGTCGGTGGGGCGATGCCGCGGCCTGGTGGTCGCCATGGCGTGGGGCGGCTGGTCGTGGGACTCGGCGTCGTCGTCGAGGTCGAAGGAGTCGGAACGGTGCTCGTCGTCGTGGTCGATGTCGTCGTGGTCGGCGTGCGCGGGTCGGCAAGGACGATGTCGGCCTGCGTGCCGGGTTCGAGGTGCACCATGCGCGGGGCGAAGCGTTGGAACCCGTCGGGCGCGTGAAGCTCGTTGATGCGGTAGTCGCCCGGAAGCAGCGACGAGATGGTCACGGATCGGGTCCCGAAGGTGATCGGGTCGCCGACCCGGGTGAACACGCCGTCACCGTCGGGATCGCTCGCCAGCTCGACGATGGCACCGGAGAGCGGCCGTCCCGAGCCCGCGTCGACCTTGCGGAGCCGCACGGTCGGACGGGTGATGTGGTCGGTCACCTCGAGGGTGCGATCGGCGGGTGCGCGCAGGTCGACATCGACCGGTTGCATCCGCTGGTAGCCCTCTGGCGGGGCTTCCTCGCTGACCACGTAGCTCCCGAGCGGGAGTGTGACCCACGGTGTCAGGTCTCCGTCGGAAACCGTGAGGCGCGCCACCACCGCTTGGTGTCCGAGGCCGCGGCGGGTGACCACGAACCGCGCGCCCGTGACCGGGAACCGCGGTTCGGCGTCGCCGTGCTTGTGGATCCGTAGCCGGGTGGTGGACGGCTTGGCGACGGCGACGCCCCGGACGCTGGCCGGCCGAGACCGGGCGACGCGCTGCGCGGGAATGCCGGAGGGACCGAACACCTCGAGCGCGAGGCTGGGCACCGTCGCGTCGGCGCGGACCGTGAGCACTCCGCCGGTTGGGGTCACCCGCACCTGCAGTGAACCGTCCGGTCCGGTGGTGCCGGTGCTCGTCGACGAGGTTCCTCCCTCGACGTGGACGTGCACGGTGATGCCGCCGACGCCATGTCCGACACGGTCGTGCAGGGTGACGGAGGCGGTGACGGCAGAACCTTCGGTCACCCGGGACGGCATCGAGATCGCGAGAGCCAGCGGTCCGCGCAGCGCGGCGTGGGCACGCCCTTCGGCGAGCATCGACCGGGCCCGCTGCAGGACGGCCCCCTCTGCGCCGCCGAAGCCGGCGAGCTGCGCGCGCGTGAGACGATCCACGTCGAGGCGCCCGTACGGGTAGACGGCGCCGTTCAAATGGTGGAGCACCAACATGATGGCGGCGGCATCCATCGGCGGCGGAGACGTGCCGTAGCGTCCGAGGATCCAGGCCATGGCGGTCCGGCCGGAATCGGAGATGGCCGGCGGTGCCGACGGGCGGTACCCGAGGGCCGCATCAGGTGCCCGCAGCCCGTGGTCGATGCACCACACCTGGCCCACCTGGGCCAGCGAATAGCTGCCGTACCAGCTCGTCCAGCCCAGGACGGTCGCTTCGTAGCCAGTCCCGTGGACCACCTCGGCGCGGGCGGAAGCGCCGAACAGCACGCTGCCGGCGGCGAGCGTGGTGGCGAGGAGCAGCGGCATGGCCAATCGATGGGATGGGTGCATCGGATCTCCTGGGGATGGTTTCCGTGGAAGAAGCCAAGATAAATGGAGATCACATGAAAAGCAATGAAACAGTGTGCGGGTTGGAGCGATCCGGGCGGCGGTGAACCGGTGCCTCGTCAGTCGTCGAGTCCGAGCACGTGGCGGCACGCGCGGTCGAAGGCACTGTCGGTCGGCACCGCCGAGGTAGGGCCGGACAGCTCCTCGAACCCAGGCACGCACAGGCGGCTGGCACGCCCACCCGAGCGATCGACCAGGTGGACGATCCAGCCGTCGAGCGTCGTCGGATCGGTCGCCGGGGTCACCGTCGTGACGCGCACCGGACAGCACAGCCCGACGCATCGCCAACCTGGCGGTCCCACCCAGGTGTTGAGCTGCGCGAGCGCATCGTGCACGCGATCGGCGCGGGTCAGGGGGGTGAGCCCGATCTCGACGGGCGCATCCGTCCTGGCAGGTTCAGGACCGAGGTCGGTGTGGACCAGCGTCGGCCAGGGAGCGCCGACCGCAAGTGCATCGACCGCCAAGGCGAGCCGTGCCAGGTCGCGTGCCGGGAGCTGGTCGGTTCGGGACGGTGCGGCGGACATGGCTACCTCCGGGTCGTGGCGCTCGAACGAGCGACCTGACGTGCGGAGGTCGCGACCGGGGGGCGGCAGCTCGTGTCACCGGCGCCGTGGCACAGCATGCCCGCCGGTTGTGACAGCGCGCTTGGGCGGTGGTCAGCCTTGGGCGGCGAGCATGGCCCGCACGGCCGGGTGCGCCGGCGAGAGCCGCGGGCGGGTCGGGCCGCCACCGGGGACCGCGAGCCGGGGCGCCGGGCGGGTCCGGCCTGATGCAGCTCCGGCGGGAACCAGGCGATCGACGGAGCGCGGCGGCAGCCGGCAACCGCCGTTCGACCAGGGTCCGCACGAGCCGAGCGTCGTTGCTCGCGTAGGCGTGCTCCGCCTCGTGGTGCAGCTCCGCCCCCGGTGCCCCGGACGGGCCTTCGAGCTCGTGGCGGGCGGTGCCGACTCGGAGGCCGATGGACCGCAGCAGCCCGTCAACTTCGAGCAGCGGTCGCCAACCCGACCGGAACAGCCTGGCGGCGTCGAGGTGCCGGTGGTCGTACCACGCCGCGCGGTAGGCGCCGGTGTGTCCCCTGAGCACGTCCCCACGCCGTCGCAAGCGCGGGTCGGACGCGAGTCGAAGGCCCAGGTGCAACCCCCACATCGAGGCGCGGTCGGCGAGGTAGGGCAGGTCGAAGGCGCCACCGTTCCAGGTTGCGAGGATGCCGGGCTCGAGGTTGCGCAGGGCTTCGTCGAGGTCGTCCAGGATGGCGTCCTCGTCACCGCGAAACGTCGAATCGCCTCGGGCCGTCGACAGCACCGCCGTCCGCACCGGAGACGCGAGGGGATCGAGCGGGTCGCCGGAGCCGAGACTGGCGTTGGTCTCGATGTCCAGCCCATACACCAGGCGGTGATGCATCAGGTCCCCTCGTGTTCCCCGGAACGGCGCTGGGCAAATCGTAGGGAGCGCCCGTTCCCCGACGGTGGATGGTGGAGGCGGGCGTCGATGCGGCGGTCGGTACCTGCGCCTGACAACCCCCGCTCCTCCCTAGAGGCGGAGCGCGGCGATCGATGCCACCGCCGACCGCTCGCAATGGTTGAGGCGGACATGACCGAAGCACGGTTCCCCGGCGAAGGCGTCGATCAGCACCGACACCGCGTTGTTGCGCTCCGAGAGGTAGGGCGCATCGATCTGGCTGGTGTCCCCGGTGAAGACGATCTTCGAGCCGTCGGCGACCCGCGTCAGGATCGTCTTCAGCGTGGTCGGCTCGAGGTTCTGCGCCTCGTCGACGAGGATGTAGCTGCCGTGCAGCGACCGACCCCGCAGGTGGGTGACGGCGTCCATCACCAGCTTGTCCCGGGACACCATCTCCTCCATGACGGCACGGGCGTCGGCGTGGCTCTGCCGCTCGGTGAGCGCCACCAGCGCGTCGATGATCGCGCCCATCCAGGGCGTCAGCTTGTCCTCGAGCGATCCGGGCAGGAAACCGATCTCGGCCTTACCGACCGGAACCACCGGTCGGTACACGCTCACCCGGTCGTAGCGCCCGTGCTCCATCACCTGGTCCAGTCCGGCAGCCATCGCCAGGAGCGTCTTGCCGGTGCCGGCCGAGCCATCGAGCGCGACGACCTGCACCTCGGGGTCGAGCAGGAGCTCCAGCGCGAAGTGCTGCTCTTTCGAGCGAGGCCGGAGTCCCCATGCCTCGGGGGCCCTGAGCAGCGGGCGCAACGCCACGCCGTCGTTCCGGCAGAGCACGGATTGGCTCCCGCTGCGGAGCACCGCGAACCGATTGGGCGAGCGTGGGCCGACCGCTTCCTCGTCGGCGATGCACGCGGCGACGTCGATGCCGGCCGGCCGCCGGTAGAGCTCGTCGATGACCTCCGAGGCGACCTCGTGGATCTGGAACCCGGTCGGCGCCTGCGTGTCGCGGCGACGGGTCCGGTGGTGCTCGGTGGCCTGGAGACCGACCTGGGCCGCCTTGATGCGCAGGGCCGCGTCGTTGGACACGACCGTCGTCGGGCCGAGTCGGCGCTGACCGAGCGCCGCGGCCAGGATGCGGTTGTCCGCCTTTGTCGGGTCGAGGCCCAGCCGGCTGACCTCCTCGAGGTGGAGACCGTTCGTCTCGATGTGGACCGTGCCACCGTCGGGCAGGGCGACCGGCGATCGGATGTCGCCGCCGTTGTGCACCCGCAGCCGCTCGATCGTCCGGATCACCTCGCGTGCGGCACGGCCGACGTCGTCCATCCGCGACTTGTGCTGGTCGAGCTCCTCGACCACCACGAGCGGGATGACCGCGGCTTGTCCGACGAACGCGAACAGCGCTTCCGGATCGGCCACGAGCACGGAGGTGTCGAGTACCACCCGGGTGGTCACCGCTTCGGTGGACGTGTCGAGCTCGTTCGGGGTCAGCAGGTCGGTCACGGGGTCTCCCTTTGGTCGGCGCCGCCTGGCGGGCGCGGGACGATGTGGCAGATCGGCGTGCTGCGTTGCGGCCCGATGCGCCGAGGTGGATGCGCGAAGGCCGCCGTCCGGTTTCCCGAACCCGCGTGCGCACCCGGGCAGGTCACTGCAGGACTTGCCGTGGTGGTCGCGGGAACCGAGCGCATCGCATGTCCCGACCAGTCAAGCCCCTTGGCTTGCGCGTTCCGCGGATGCCCAGCGCCTGGCTGACGAAGACCGTCACCCCAGGATGCGATACCTGGGGTTGAGCATGGCTCGTCGACCGTGGCGGGAGCCCACCACGCCGCTGACCCGCAAGCGGGTACCGGCCGAGATCCCCGCGATCGTCCGTCGGCCGAGGAACACGACGTTGATCGAGCCCGTGTCGTCGACCAGGGTGATCTCGAGCGTGGCCACGCCTGACCAGGGCTGGACGCGCATCGACTGGACCCGACCCTCGAGGTCGACCCGCTCACGGAAGCGGGCCGCGCCGATGCCGCCGGCCGCACTGCTCGACTCGCCGGAAAGTGCGGCCAGGTTCGCATCGAGCTCGTCGTCGGGGCCCGCGTTGTCGGGGGCATCGGGTGCCACCGCCTCGTGCTCTCCGGTCGACTTCGCCCCCACGGTGACGACCGGGACCTCGGTCGTCGTGTGACGCTCGATGACGTCGGCCACGCTCGAGCGGCGCTCTTGGCGGCCTGCCTTGAGGTGGTACGGCACGAACGTCACGTTCACGTGTGGCAGGTCGCCCACCGCCTCGGCGATGGCGCTCCCCGTGCGATCGTGGAGGATCCGGTGCCAGGCCCGCCGGTACTCGAGCCGGGGCAGCAGCACCGTCACTTCGCGGTCACCCGCGCGGGACTCGGCTGCGGCGACCTTGAGCGCGGCGTTGGTGACCCGCCGATCGGGGCACTCGACGACCTGCAGTGGGATGCGCCCCAGTCCGAGCGTCGACCACTCCTCGCTGAGCGCCTTGGCCCGCTGCTCGTCGATGGCGAAGTGCACGGCCCGGATCTCGGAGGGGTGGAGGCTGCGTCCGTATTGCAGGGCTCGAGCCGTGGCGCGGTTCATCTCGTCGACCATGACCAGCACGGTCAGCTTGGGAAGGATGCGTCGACCGGCGAGCTCGGACGCCTCTTCTTCGAGCTCGCTCTCCTCTTCGACGTACTGGCGGTTCATGCGCACCAGCGCGACCACGATGAGCGGCACGATGATGAGGAGGACCCACGCGCCCTGGCTTCCGAAGCGCACCAGGAAGATGATCGTGACCCCGAAGGTCATGATGCAGCCGAGTCCGTTGATGAACAGGCCGCGCAGCCAACCGGGCTCCCGATTGGTCACATGGTGCTTTGCCATCCCACCCTGGCTCATGGTGAAGCTCGTGAACACGCCGATTCCGTAGAACGGGATGAGGCGGTTCACGCTGGCGCCCGAGACCACGATCAGGACCATCGCGCAGACCGCCAGCAGGACGATGCCGTTCGAGAACACCAAGCGGTGGCCTCGTTTCATGAGCTGCCGAGGCATGTACGAGTCGCCCGCGGCGAAGTTGGCGAGGCGTGGGAAGTCGGCGAACGAGGTGTTGGAGGCGATGACCAGCACCATCAGGGTCGTTGCCTGGAGCGCGATGAACAGCACGTTGCCCATCGGGCCGTTGCCGAAGACGGCCTTGCCGACCTGCGAGATGACGGTCGGTGTGCCCGACTCGTATGGCGCGGGGTGGACCACGGTCGAGAGGATGCCGAGCCCCATGAAGAACGAGGCGAGGGTGAGGCCCATGAGGACCAGCGTCTTCTCCGCGTTTCTCCACTCCGGCTTGCGGAAGGCGCTCACGCCGTTCGAGATGGCTTCGACACCGGTCAGCGCCGAGGCACCGGAGGCGAACGCCCCGAGGATCACCCAGAGGCCGGCGCCGCGCATGACCGCGTCGGCCACGCCCGAGGTGCCCGTCGGATGCGTGAGGAGGTCGCCGACCGTTCCCGGGTCGAGCGTGATGTGTTGCAGGTTGCCGCCCGCACCCTTGATGAAGCCCATGATGATCATGAAGGCCATCACGCCGATGAAGAGGTAGGTCGGGACCATGAAGATCTTGCCCGACTCCTTGGTGCCGCGCAGGTTCAGGTAGGCGATGATCACCACCACCACGAGCGCGAGCTCGACGTTGTAGCTGCTCAGAGCGGGGAAGACCGAGGTGAGCGCTGCCACGCCGGCCGACGTGGACACCGCCACGGTGAGGATGTACCCGGTCAGCAGCGAGACCCCGGCGACGAGCGCGGACTTGTACCCGAAGTTGTCGCGGGTGACCATGTAGGCGCCGCCTGCGGTGGGGTACTCGCGGATCGTCTGCCGGTACGACAGGATCAGGAACGTCAACATCACGAGGATCGCGACGGTGACCGGGACCACCAGGCTGAACGCGTAGATGCCCACCACCGGGATGAGGATGTGCAGGATCTCCTCGGTGGCGTAGGCGGAGGACGAGATGCAGTCCGAGGAGAACACCGCCATGGCGGTCGGGATGCCCAGGCGCTGCTCGTCGAGCTCGCCGCTGTGCAACGGCGGACCGAGGAGGCGGATCTTGAGTCGATAGGCGAGTGACTCGGGCAGTTCGGGCAGCGGCGCGTCGTACCCCGAGATGGGACCGCCGGCAGAGCGGTCGTCGGGCGGCGGGGGTGCGGAGGCTTCGATCCGAGTGGTCACATCGCTACGTTTCTGCGGGAGTTCGCTGCCGGCGGACGGTGAAGGTGCCTCGAAGACGTCGCATCAACCTAGTGGCGTCGGGCGGGAAGCCTCGATCCCGACCGAAGGAAGGTTGCCGTTCCCTGGCAGGTTCCTCTCGGCGGTCGCTCCCCTACGGGCGCCCCCCAAAAGGGTCACGGCAGGATGCGGTACACCGGATTGAGGATCGAACGGGCGCCGCGGTGCGTGCCGACGACCCCCTGAACCTGGAGCCGCGTCCCCGTCGCGATGCCGGCGATCGTCCGGCGTCCGAGGAACACGAGTTGGATCGCGCCGGTCTCGTCGACCAGCGACACCTCGAGCGTGGCCACGCCCGACCAGGGCTGCACCCGGATGGCCTGCACGCGACCGGTCAACGTCACACGGTCGCGGAAGGCCACGCTCCCGATGCTCGTCCCCGGCTCCGATCGACCCGGCTTGCCGGAGAGCTGGGCAAGTCGCTGATCGAGCTGCTCCTCCTCGTTCGGTTCCGCGCTCCCACCGGAGGTGGCCACGACCCGCACCTGGCCCGACGCGTGCTGCTCGATGACGTCGGCCACGCTGAGGTTCTTGGCTTGGCGACCTGCGCTGAGGTGGTACGGCACGAAGGTGACGTTGACGCGTGGCAGGTCGGCGACCGCCTCGGCGATGGCGCTCCCGGTGCGGTCGTGGAGGATCCGGTGCCAGGCACGCCGGTACTCGAGACGGGGCAGGAGCACCGTGACCTCGCGGTCGGCCATCAGCGACTCGTCCGCGGTGAGCTGGAGCGCGGCGTTGGCGATGCGTCGGTCGGTGCACTCGACGAGGTCGAGCGGGATGCGTCCCAGCCCCAGCGTCACCCACTGCGCCGCGAGCGCCCGGGCCCGTTCCTCGTCGACGACGAAGTGCACGGCCCGGATCTCCGAGGGGTGCAGGCTCCGGCCGTACTGCAGAGCCCGGGCGGTGGCCCGGTTGATCTGGTCGACCATCACCAGGACGGTGAGCTTCGGGAGGATCCGTCGACCCGCCAGCTCGGCCGCCTCCTCCTCGAGCTCGGACTCCTCGTCGAGGTACTGGCGGTTCATGCGCACCAGCAGCACCACGAGCACCGGCACCAGGACCAGGATGAACCACGCGCCCTGGGTGAACTTCGTGGAGATGAAGATGATGTCGACCACGAACGAGAGGGCGCAGCCGACGCCGTTGATGAACACGCCGCGCTGCCAGCCCTTCTGGCGTTCACGGAGGTGGTGGCGGGTCATTCCGGCCTGGCTCATCGTGAAGCTGGTGAACACGCCCACCGCGTAGAAGGGGATGAGGCGGCTCACGCTCGCATTGGTCGCGACCATGAGGACCATGGCACAGCCGGCGAGCAGGATGACCCCGTTCGAGAAGACCAGCCGGTGCCCGCGCTTCATGAGCTGGCGGGGCATGTACGAGTCGCCGGCGGCGAAGTTGGCGAGGCGTGGGAAGTCGGCGAACGAGGTGTTGGCCGCCAGCGTGAGGATCAACAGGGTGCTGGCCTGGAGGAAGAAGAACATCACCGCCCCGACGCCGCTCGTGCCGAACACGGCCTTGCCGACCTGGGAGATGACCGTCGGGCTGCCAGACGCGTACGGCGACGGCCAGACCTCGGTCGCCAGGAACGACACGCCCATGAAGCACACGCTGAGGGTGAGCCCCATCAGGACCAGGGTTCGGCGTGCATGCTTCCACTCGGGCTTGTGGAAGGCGCTGACGCCGTTCGAGATGGCTTCGACGCCGGTCACCGCGGTTCCGGCCGAGGCGAACGCCTTGAGCACGACCCAGAGGCCCGCGCCGTAGAGGACGGTGTTGCCGAGCCCCCGCTCACCGTGCTTTCCGGCGTCGAGGAGCTCGGCGCCCTGCTGCGGCACGATGTGTGCCATCCCGCCGCCGAAGACCTTGGTGAGCCCCAAGGCGATCATGATCGCCATGGCGCCCATGAACAGGTACGTGGGGATCATGAAGACCTTGCCCGACTCCTTGACGCCACGCAGGTTCACGTAGGCGATCAGCGCGACGACCCCGAGCGCCAACGGGAGGTGGTACGGCACGAGGCCGGGTACGAGTGAGGTCAGCGCGGCCACGCCGGCCGATGCCGAGACGGCGACGGTGAGGATGTAGTCGGTGAGCAGCGACACGCCGGCCACGAGCGCCGGCTTGTACCCGAAGTTGTCGCGGGTGACCATGTAGGCGCCGCCGGCGGTCGGGTACTCCTTGATCGTCTCGCGGTAGGACAGGATCAGGAACGCCAGGACCACCAGCATCGCCACCGTGATCGGGATGACGAGGCTGAACGCGAAGACGCCGATCACCGGGATCAGCACGTGCAGGATCTCTTCGGTGGCGTAGGCCGAGGAGGAGATGTTGTCCGACGAGAAGATCGCCATGGCGGTCGGGATGCCGAGGCGCTGGTGGTCGAGCTCGTTGCTGTGCAGCGGCGGCCCCAGGAGCCGCACCTTGATGCGGTAGCCGAGCGATTCGGGGAGCGGTGGCACGGTGGTGCGCGGGCGCTGCGGCAGGAGGTGGTCGGCGTCGGCGCTCGACGGCGGCGCGCTCGGTTGGACGGCCATGTGGAAGTCCTCGTGGCGACACGCTCGGGCATGTCGTCGTCCATGGAGTGGGCGCCGGGGAAGCGGCGCGGTTGATCTGGAGGCGGAGCGGGTCCCGGGTGCCTCACATGTGGGCACGCAGTTGCTAGCACCGCGTAGACGAGACGTGCACCTCGCGTGGGAGGTGGCATGTGTCGCACCGGCGCGACCACCTTGCGCGATGGTGGGTCGAGCGTGTTGCATTGCGCCTCGTGCACATCGTGATCGTGGGTTGTGGGCGTGTCGGTTCCGAACTGGCGACGTCACTCGACGGCGCCGGCCACACGGTCGCGGTCATCGATCGCGATCGGGCGGCGCTCGAGAAGCGGCTGGGAGAGAGCTTCGGTGGCCGTCTGGTGCCCGGTTCGGGTTTTGACCGCGACGTCCTCGACGAGGCCGGCATCTCCGAAGCCGACGCGCTGGTCGCGGTGACCAGCGGGGACAACACCAACATCGTCGCGGCCCGCATCGCCCGTGAGTCCTACGACGTGCCCAACGTGGTGGCGCGCATCTACGACCCGCGACGTGCCACGCTCTACCAGAGGCTGGGCATCCCGACCGTCGCGACCGTGAGTTGGACGACCGAGCAGGTGCTCAACAAGCTCCTTCCCGACGACGCCGCGCCCGACTGGAGCGACTCGCTCGGTGGCGTCAAGCTCATCCAGCGTCCGGTCCCCTCGTTCTGGGCCGGCCGGAAGGTTGCCGAGCTGCACGACCGGGACGGTGTCGCCGCGGTCGCCGTCACCCGCGACGCGCAGACCACGCTGATCGGTGACGACCTCATCGCCCAGGAAGGCGACATCCTCTTCTTCATGGTCGAGTCGGGGTCGGAAGCGACGTTGGCCGAGTTGTTCGCCGTCGGGGACGAGCCGGGAGGTCACTCGTGAAGGTCGCCATCGCCGGGGCGGGAAAGGTCGGCTCCTACATCGCCGGAGACCTGCGGCGGTCGGACCACGACGTCGTCGTGATCGAGCGCGAGGCGCGTGCCGCCGACCGGCTTCGCGAAGCGCTCGGCGTGGAAGTCTTCGAAGCCGATGCCTGCGAGCTCAGCGAGCTCCACTCTGCCGGCCTCGACGACGTCGACGTCATGGTCGCCGCGACCGGGGAGGACCAGGTCAACCTCGTGGTAGCTCTCCTCGCGAAGCAGGAGTTCGCGATCCCACGCGTGGTCGCCCGGGTGAACCACCCCAAGAACCAGTGGCTCTTCAACGAGACCTGGGGCGTCGACGTGTCGGTGTCGAGTCCGCACCTGTTGACGGCGCTCGTCGAGGAGGCCGTGTCGGTCGGGTCCCTCGTGCAGCTCCTCCCGTTGCAGGGCAGCGAGGCCAAGCTGGTCGAGGTCCGACTCGCGGAGGGGTTCCCGTGCGGATCGCTGCCGCTCGCCGAGCTGCAGATGCCCCGTGACGCCACCATCGTGGCGGTGGTCCGCTCCGGTCACGTGATCGTGCCGAACGGCGAGACCACGCTCGAGGTGGCCGACGAGGTGCTGGCCCTGGTGACCCCCGAATCGGAGTCCGACCTGAAGGCCATGCTCGTCGCAGGCTGAGAAAACCGCGGGCATCCGCGCCTCGATGGCGGTGGCCTGCTAGCAAAGTGGGGTTCCCGAAAGGCGGGATTCGGCGCACGAGCGGGAGACCGCAAGGACGCCCGAGTCCCGTCCGGCACGGAATCCCCCGACGGGTAGCTCGTTCGCTGCGCGACGGGTCCGTCATCAACGATCACAACCCGCATGGAGGTTCTGGTGTCGAACATCACCAAGGCAGAGCTGCTCGACGCAGTTGCGAACGACGCCGGGGTCAGCAAGAAGGACGCTGAGTCGGTTCTCGGCGCGTTCTTCGATCTGGCCATCGCGTCCGCGAAGAAGGGCGACAAGGTGTCCTGGCCGGGCTTCGGCTCGTTCGAAGGCATCCAGAAGAAGGCCTCGACCGGCCGCAACCCGCAGACCGGCGCACCGGTGCAGATCCCGGCTCGCAAGGCCATCAAGTTCAAGGCTTCCTCGACCATTCGAGAAGCGTTGAACGGGTAGTTCCCGGGCGCGAGCCCGAGTTCGCGCCGGTCAACGGCGACCGGCGCAACAACGCGATGGCCGGGGTGTAGGCGCTGCCTACGCCCCGGTCATCGGTGTTTCCGGTCCGCTGATCGCCGACAGATCGGCCGGCACGTCGACGTCCCAACCCAACGCCGGGTCGTGGATGACCCGGGTCGGGAGACCGAGCCGGTCCGCTTCCCGACGATGACGGGCGAACGACCCCTTGCCGTAGGCGAACGTGAACTCCACGGTCGGTGTCGAGACCAGGTTCGTGCCCGTGCCGTGTCGGTCCGGTACGAGGAGCAGTTCGTCGGTGCGGTCCGCGACCCAGTCGAGCGACGTGACCAGCGGCAGGTCGCCGTGCACCACCACGACTCGGCGGGCGCCGGCGGCGAACCGGTCGTGCGACGCGCCGTTGACCGCGCCGTTCAGGCCGGTGCCCGGTTGCCATGAGACCGAGGCGCCGTGCGCACGGGCCCATGCAGCGACTTCCTCGTCGTCGCACACGACCCATCGGTCGAGTCCGACCGCGGCCTGGAGCACCGCGGTGGCCATCTCACGCGCGAGCTCTTCGCGGGCTGCGGGCGTGAGCGTCGGCGCCAGCCGGGCCTTGGCCCGGCCGAAGGCCTTGATGGGGATGAGGACCGAGAGCGATCCACCGCGCGTCATCGGCGCGCAGTGTATGACCGATGCCGGGCCGTCGGTCACACCGCTCCGACGACGGGGGGCGCATAGGGTGACGCCATGCAGATCCGGGTGACGGTCGTGGGTGCTGGTTCGTGGGGAACCACCGTCGCGGCGTTGGCTGCAGGGAACACCCCGACCACGTTGTGGTCGCGGCGTCCCGAGCTCGCCGAGTGCATCGACCGCGAGCACGTCAACGACACCTACCTCCCCGATTTCCGGTTGCCCCACGCACTGCGTTGCACCTCAGACCTCGAGCAGGCGGTGCGCACCGCGGACGTCGTGGTCATGGGGGTGCCGTCGATGGGGTTCCGGTCGACCTTGGAGTCGCTCGCCCCGTGGGTTCGGCCATGGGTGCCGGTGGTGAGCCTCGCCAAGGGGCTCGAACAGGGGACCCGCCTGCGCATGACCCAGATCGTCGAGGAGGTGCTACCGGGGCACCCCGTCGGTGTCCTCACGGGCCCCAACCTGGCCAAGGAGATCCTGGCGGGCGACGCGGCGGCGAGTGTCCTCGCCATCGACGACGACCACGTCGCAGGCGCCCTCCAGCCGCTCTTCGCAGGTGAGCTGTTCCGGGTCTACACCCACCACGACGTGATCGGCTGCGAGCTCGGTGGGGTGCTCAAGAACGTGATCGCGATCGCATCTGGCATGGCCGACGGCCTGGGCACCGGCGACAACACGCGCGCCACGGTCATCACCCGAGGGCTCAACGAGATCAGCCGCTTCGGCGTGGCGCTCGGGGGCGAGCAGGAGACGTTCGCGGGCTTGGCGGGGATGGGTGACCTGATGGCGACGTGCATCAGCGCGCAGAGCCGCAACCGGTACGTGGGCGAGCAGCTCGGCAAGGGTCGTCGCCTCGAGGAGGTCATCGACGAGATGCGCATGGTCGCCGAGGGGGTCAAGACGTCGAAGGTGGTGGTCGAGATGGCCGCAGAGCTCGGCGTCGAGATGCCCATCGTCGAGGAGGTGTACGCGGCCTGCCACGAGGGACGCACCGCCTCCGAGGCCTACCGCGGCCTGCTCCGACGGGGCACCGGGCATGAGCGCGGCCCGGTGCGGGTGGCGCGGTGAACGTGGCGCAGGCGGGCGCAGACGGTTCGCGCCCCACAGCCGACGACATGGTCGACGCGAGCGGTGCGGCATGGTCGTCGTGGACTCGGCTGGGCACCCTCGACAGCGATGCCGAGGCGGTGGTCGATGCACGTGGTTCGGTGTCTCCGGGTACGTCGGCTCCCAGCGTCGACTGGATGGTCGCCGGCGAGGACCGCTGGTATGACCCACGCCGGGAGGTGACCGTCCGGCAGTCGCTGGTCGACGGCACTCCGGTGGTCGAGACGCGTGTGCGCGTCAAGGGTGGCGACGTGTGCCACCGGGCGTACGCGATCGAGCGCTCCTCGTTGGACGGCGGCGGCACGTCGGTCGTCATCGAGTTCGAGAACACCAGCCCGGTGCCCTGCGCTCTTGCGCTGGTGGTCAGACCGGTCGGACCGGATGGGTCGGTGGCGCTCCGAGAGGTCGCGCTCCAAGGGGGCACGCTCCGGGCCGACGGCGTCCCGGTGCTCGTCCTGCCGTCCAAGCCAGGGGGCGCGCTGGCGGCGCCTCTGGCGGCGGGGGACATCGCCACCCGCCTGGCGGCCGGCGAGGCGGTCAACCCCGAGCTCCCCGGTGCGCCGTGAAGCGGGCGATCTCCAGGCGGCGCTGGTCGCGCCGGTCGCGCACGGCGCCGTCGTCCGGGCCGTGATCCCCGTTCGGGACCACGACGATCGACCGGGCCACGGTGCCGCTGGTTTCCCGACCGCGCTGCCGTCGGCCGCGCAGGTCGCAGCGGGGTGGCGCCGACTGGTCCAGGAGCAGCGCGCGAGCGGTCGTGCCCGACCCGAGGCTCGCCGCGGTGTGCGACGCGGCGCTCCCGACGATCCTCGCCGCGCCGTTGGGGCGCCTCGCCGACGGGGGTCGGAGCGCTCGTTCCACCGATACCGGAGCGCGCTGGGACCACGTCGCCGCGCTCACGGGCGCGCTCGATGCGATGGGCTGCCGCGACGACGCCGCGCTGCTCCTCGCCCGTGCCGCGGTCAACCACGCAGCCGCAGCGCCGGTTCGAGGTGCCAGGTCGATGGCCGCATCGGGTGCGTCGTGGCTGGTCACAGCCTTCGCTTCACACCTGCGCGCTCGTCCCGATCGTGCGTTCGCCGGCGCGGTCGCCGAGACCACCGCACAGATCGTGGCGGCGACCCTGGGTCGGCTCGGGACCGGGGACGATGGCTCCGACGTCCTGGCGGTCCCCGGTGGCGTCGAAGGTGTGCTTCGCGACGCCGCGGAGGTGCTGGAGGCCGCAGGTGAGGTGCGCGCCGCGCGTCGTGCGCGGCGGACCGCCGAGCGGCAGCATGAGGCACACCCGATGCGAGGTGCGGCCGCGCCGAGGTTGCCACCGGGGCGCGAGGTCGATGTCGTCGCACGGGCGCTGTCGGCGAGGCTGGCGCTGCTCGAGGGGGACATCGACTCGGCCTGGCGCACGCTCGACGTGCTGCTGGATGCGGTCTCGCCCACCGGTGCGTGGCCACGCAGCTTGGCGCTCGACGAGCACGCCACGGTGGGGGAGTCGCACTGCGTCGCGGCGACCGCCGCCGTCGCGTGGCTCGCGGTCTCCCTCCTCGGCCGTGCCGACACGGGCGGAGTCCATCTGCTCGGCGTCGTGCCGGAACGCTGGCTGGGCCAGCGCATCGAGGTGCATGGGGTGGTCACGGAGCGCGGCGTCGTGGGGTGTGCCGTACGCTGGCACGGCGAGCGGCCTGCACTGCTCTGGGACGTCGAGGTGCTGGACGGGGATCAGGGCGAGCTCGTGGTCGACGCGGTCGGGCTCGACCCGACCTGGCAGGGGGCCGGACCACGCGGCGAGGCCCTCCTGGCACCGGTCGATCTCCCTGACCAGCCGGCGCGCGGCGCGGTGATCTCGGGCCTGCAGATCGGCCGGACGACCGCAGGAGGTGGGCGGTGACGGCCGGCGATCCGGGCACGCTGCGCGAGCTGCTGACGGTTCTCGGGGTGACCGAAGCGGAGGTCGAGGCCGCCGTCGACGACGGCACGCTGATGCTGCTCGCCGTCGAGCGCTTCGTCTTCGAGGATCGGCCGACGCTGAACATCGACCAGATGCTCGAAGCGACACCGTTCGCGGCGGAGCACACCAGCGAGCTGTGGCGCTCACTCGGCTTCCCCGATCCTCCCGAGGGCGAGCCGTTCTTCACCGATGCCGATCTGGAGATCGTGAGCCTGCTGGCCGAGCTCGTGGAGGTGGGGGCGGTCGATCCCGAGCTGCTGGTCGGGATGGCGCGGGTGGCGGGCCAGTCGATGGCACGGTTCGCGGCGGCGGAGATCGAGCTCATCGTCGAGCGATCCACGGAGATGACCGAAGAGGCCGCCGCACTGCTGGCGCAGACCAGAGGTGGCGAAGGCGCGTCCGGACCCGTCGCTGACGACCAGGCGCCGGGCAGCGAAGACGACCACCCCGCGACCGAAGAGCTCGTGATCGAGACACCGGAGCTCCTCGCCGAGACCGCACCACCGACCAGGGTGGATCCAGAGGTGCGCCGGCTGGTGGGTGAGGCGATGCTCACCAGCCCGGAAGCCCTTCGCTCGGTGACCGAGGCCCTGCCGGCCATCCCCAAGCTCCTGGAGTACGTGTGGCGCCGAAACATGCAGGCCGCCGCGCGGAACCGCCTTCTGCGGGGCGATCCCGACGTGAGTCCCCCGATGGCGATCGGATTCGCCGACCTCGTCGGGTTCACCTCGTTGAGCCAGCAGATCTCTTCCACTGACCTCTCCGAGGTGGTGGATCGTTTCGAGCGGATCGCGAACGACACCGTGGCGAGCCTCGGTGGACGGGTCATCAAGATGATCGGCGACGAGGTCATGTTCTCGGTCGGTGACCCTCGCCAGGCCATCGAGGTCGGCCTCGAGTTGGCGGCCACCTACCGCGAGGACGATGAGCTCTCCGACGTACGGGTGGGAGTGAGCTGGGGTGCGGTGCTTCAGCGCGAGGGCGACTGCTTCGGTCCCGTGGTCAACACGGCGTCGAGGATCGTCAACGTCGCGTTTCCCGGCAGCGTCGTGGTCTCCGACGAGCTGCACGAGCTCGTCGGAGACGATCCCGAGCTGGTCTGGCGTTCGTTGCGCCGCAAGAACCTCAAGGACATCGGCCGGGTGATGCTCTGGAGCGTGGAGCGCGCCGACGCCGACCAGCACGCCCCCGAGGTGCGCGATCGGGCGCGCGTCGAGCGCAGCCAGCGGGTCGAGCGGGCGGTGGAGCGCATCACCAGCACCGAGGTGCTCTCCAAGGAGGCGCGCCTGGCGCGTCGCGAAGCGCTCCGGCAGGCCAAGCGCGACGCCGAGTCACGCGCACGCCGGGCGCGACGTGACATCGAGGAGCGGGCCCGCGAAGCGCTCAAGCGGGTCGACGACCAGGCTCGCCGGGCGAAGCGCGAAGTCGAGGAGCAGGCCAAGGCCGCCAAGCGCGACCTGGATGAGCAGACCCGCCGCGAGATCGAGGAGCAGCAGCTCGCGGCCGAGGAGGAGTCTGCAGAAACCAGTGACGAGTGAGCAGCGATCCCGAAACCTCACCGCTCCCACCCCCGCCCACCGACGATCCCGACGATCGATCTGCTCCCGGGGAAGGCTCGGTGCGACGCATCGCTCGGTTTCTGCAAGCTGCCGCCGGCGTCGTGCTCATCCTCATCGCCGACATCCTCTTCGGGGTGTGGATCGGTCACGTCTGGCTCGCGGTCTCCTGGCTGGCGCTCGGGGCGGCTGCGGCGATCCTGTTGCTGGGCATGCTCGCCACGCGCCGCGGTCGGCAGACCCGCCGACGCTCCCGGTTCGTGCGCGGGGTGGCCTTCGTGGGTGCTTGCGCAGCGTTGGGCGTCGCCGCCTGGTGCGTCGGTCGAGCGTGGCACCCCTACGAACCGCTGACGCTCTCGGCGCGATCCACCTGCGGTTCGGTGCTGCGACCCCGCCACTTCTCCGAGGACTTCTTCGGCGACGTGACCGGATTCAGTGCCTCGGGGGCGCGTGACGACTGCGCCGACACCATCCGGAGCGCACGCGGCGTCGGACTGGCGCTCGTGCTCCTCGGGTTGGAGCTCGCCCTGTACACGTTGGCCAGGAACGCCGGTACCGACGGTGTGCCGAAGGAGGCAGAGGGCACCGCGCCGGGACTTGAACTGCCACCGGGCCGCAGGCGATCGGCACTGGTCGGCCTCGCACTGGCGTTGGCAACCGTGCTCCTGGCCGCGGCATTCGCGGCACGAACGGCGGACCAGGTGCGAGCCGCCGATGCCTACGACCGGGAGTTGGCGCCTGCGTTGGCCGCAACACTGCCGGTCATGCTGAGCTCCGCGAAGTTCGCATTGGCCTTTTCCGATCTGGTGCCTGCAGTGAAGGGGAAGTTCGACTGGCCGAAGATCGACCAGGTGTGTCGGGAGAGCGCGACTGCTGAGCAACAGGTGGCCAGGACGATCGCTCAGGCTCGATCGCGACTGACCCCGCAGTTCCGAGAAGGATTCGATGAGGCCCTGCAGACGTTCGAGGCGCTCGTCCAGAGTTGCTCGCACTGGGCCGACAAGCGCGACGTCGAGGGCTTCCGGCACCACGTCGGACCACTGGCGACACAGGCACGCGATGAGTTCAGGCGCCTGAACGACCTCACCAACCTGCGTTGACGAGCCTGTTCGGAGAAGGCAAGTCCAAGACCGCGCCCGTGTTGCCGAGCGCGAGCGCAAGTGGGCCGTCGCGCAAACGGCCGTCCAACCCGTGCTCAGGCGCGAGCTTCGAGGTGGATGGTCTGGATGCCCCACGGCCGAAGGGTGAGCTCGCCGTCGAACGGGTCGTCGCCGTCCCCGCGGAGGTCGACGAGCCGACCGGTGCGTCCCTCGACGGTGACCGTCGTCGGCGAGGCGGTCGGGTTGAACACCCGCAGCTCGAGGACCTCGGGACGCGCGGGCAATCGGCGCAGCGCCGACACCTGCGCGCCGGTCACAGCGAGCAGCGAGTCCGACGCGGCGCTTGCCGCGGTCGAGGGCCCGTCACCCTTCGTCGTGCCGACGACCTGCAATGGGACGAAGGCGTCCTCGGTGACCGCGTAGGGGTCGCGCCCGGCGAGGTGAACCGCGTAGCGCAGCTCGAGCGGCCCCTGGAGCTGCGCGCCCTCGGCGGCGTCGAAGGGTCCGGCGGGGAGCGGCCGCGTCGCCATCGGGATCTGGGAGAGCATCCCGGTCGAGCGGACCAGGGTCAGTGCGAGCGCGTGGGCCGCCCGGTCGCCACCTTCGCCCTGCACGTCCACCAGCTCGTACTCGACGAGCCCTTCGTGCGCGATCGTCAGCCCACCGGCGCAGACGAACCGACGACTCGGTTGGGTCGCGATAGCGGTCTCCGAGGGGCCGCCCTCCGCGTCGAGACCGCGCTCGACGATCCCGAAGGCGCACTCGGCGGCCGAGGTGGTGGCGGGCTCGAGCAGCGGGAACCAGGCCCGGAGGCGACGGTCCCTGCTTCGGTTGTCGAAGCGCACGGTCACCTGGACCAGGTCCTGGCCGGCCTGGATCTCCAGGGTCGTGGTGACCTCGGTGATCTCCTCACCCACGCGCTCCTCGCCGCGGATCTGCGAAGGCCAGCGATAGGTCGCGTCGATGCGCAATCTGGCACGGAGCGGCCCGGACTCGTCGACGGTGACGCGGACCTCGCCGTCGGGCGCGTCGACGATGCGGTCGCTCGCCGGGGGACACCAGTTGTAGGTGTCGCCCTTGTCGCCGTCGTCGACCAGGCGGCCCAAGCCCCGGTGGCCGTCGATCGAGAAGGTGCCGTCGTCCGCGACGCGCAACGAGACGACCCCGTTGGTCATGCCCCGTCCGTCGTCGTCGACGGCGACCGGCGCCACCCCGAGCTGGTCGGTCGCCACCATGGACCACCCGAAGGCGGGCACGTCGCCGGCGTAGGCGAGCGTGGCGCGACTCGGTCGGCCGCAGTACCAGAAGCGCACCGTGGCGTCGGGGTGTTGCGCGGCGATCTCGGACAGACGGGCATGGGCCTCGGTCGGGTCGAGCAGCCCGAAGCGGCGCGGGTCGACCAGCAGCTCCACGTCGACGTCGCCGGACGGCGTGTCGTGCACCTCGACGGCGTGGACGTCGCCGACCTGCTCGGCGACCACACCCAGCCACTCGTTCGCCGACCCCGCCGTGCGCGTGAGCATGGGGAGCCGACCAGGGATGGTCCAGAGATCCTGCACGCCCGGCAACGGCTCGGTGGTGGTGGGATGCAGCTCGACGACGCCGCTGCGGCGCCGGGCGCTCGGGTTCACCACGAGCGCTGCCACGCCGTCGGCGGCGTCGAACGCGGCGCGTGCCGTGCGCAGGGCGCCCAGGCGCGCCCGCTCCACGAGGCCGTCACCGATGGCCTGCGCCTCGGCGAACCGGTCGCGCACCGCGAGGACCACGTCGTCGTGGGAGCAGGCGCAGATCGAGTCGTGGGCCGAGTTCTGGACCATGAGCTTCCAGGCTTCGTCGAGGTACGGCGCGGGCCAAGCTTCAGGCGTGAGGAACAGGGCGCTGAGCGGTTCGGCGAGGTGCTCGATCGTTCGTTCGGCGCGGGCCGCAGCCTGCTTGACGTCGACCCGGTTCGAGGCGACCCCCATGAGCAGGTTCGCATGGGCTCCCGACCGCAACTCGCCGCGCCAACGGGCCTCAGGAGGGCGGGCGGCCTCCTGCTCGGCGATGTACGCGGGCAGCGACGAGATGACGAGGTGCCAGTCGTCCTGCAGGGCGTTCGCCTCGGCGACCATCGCCGGGAGGTGGGGGAGGGGGTGCTGGTGGTCGGTTCCGTGCATCCAGAGCACCGGGTCGCCGTCCCGGCCCGACCTCTCGCCCGTCTGCGCGCAGAAGAGCTCGATGCGTCGGACGAGCGAGGCGGCGTCCGGCGGGAGCCCGAACCCGTTGCCGTAGCCGCGTGGGAGGTACTGCGCGGTCACCGACGAGCCGTCCAAGGCCTCCCACGTGAAGCTCGGTGCACCGGTGTACGCCTCGGGCACCCCGCGCCAGACCACGCTGGAGTCCAGGCCGAAGCCCCGAAGGACCTGGGGCATCTGCGCGATGTGGCCGAACATGTCCGGCAGGTAGCCCACGGGCATGGCGCCACCGAAGGGCTCGGCCCGCTCCATGCCCATCGCCAGGTCGCGCACGATGGTCTCGCCGGAGACGAGGAACTCGTCCATGAGGATGTACCACGGGCCCATGAGGAGCCGGCCGGACTCGGCGGCGTGCACGAGGTGGTCTCGCTGCTCGGGCCTGATGGCGAGGTAGTCGTCGACGACCGCCATCTGACCGTCGAGCATGAAGTGCTCATACGACGGGTCACGGTCGAGGAGGTCGAGCGTCTCGTCGACGAGCTCGACGAGCTCCATGCGAAACGACTGGAAGGTGCGGTACCACTCCCGGTCCCAGTGGGTGTGCGGCACGATGTGGACGGTTCTGGTCACCGGGCCAGCGTAGGCGTCGACCTCAGGGACACCGTCGATCGGTCGAACCCACCGGACGCGTTGGCGCTACCGTGAGCCGGCATGAAGTTCATGATGCTGTCGACGCTGGGACCCGACGGATCGGCGCGGCTCCGCGAGAGCCCCGCCCGGCTGAGGGAGGTCAACTCCGATGTCGAGTCGATGGGGGTGACGGTGCTCGCGCAGTACGCGGTGTTGGGTCAGTGGGACTTCGTCAACATCCTCGAGGCGCCGGACGAGGTCACCATGGCGCGGGTCGCGACGACGCTCGCGGCGCGAGGCACGCTCAAGACCCTCACGATGCCGATCATCGACGTGGACACCTTCGTCGAGGCCATGGGGTCAGGGTTCTGAGCACTGGGCACCACGGTGGTGGAGTTGCTCAGTTGCCCTTCTTCGCCGCGGCCGGTGAGCCCTTCGGCGGGGGATAGTCAGGTGTCTGCAGCTCTGGTGGGACGCTGGTGTACCCGGTGAAGGAGTTCTTGAGGTCGAAGAACGGCTGGAGCGTGGTCGGCAACTTCCCGGGCAGGTAGCGCTTGCCCATGTCGACGTAGCGGTACATGCCCTTGCCGTCCTTTCCCTGCTCGTCGGCCCCCGAGGTGTTCGGGTCCCACCAGATCAGGGTCGAGTCGTCGACCGAGACGAAATCGTCGCCCTTGGTGAAGTGGAACAGGCCGTTCTGGCCGTAGCTGACGTGCGGAGCGGCCGGCTGCCCACCCGTGGGCGGATACCGGAACATCCCGCCGGCGAAGGTCTGGGGCGTGAGGTCGGCACCGGCGAGTTGGATGCCCTGGAAGAGCTGCTGCAGGTTGGGGTAGAAGACGCCCGAGGTCTTCGACGCCTTCGGCATCTCGCCGTAGTACCAGCGATACACGCGGTACGCGTCGGCGTCGTCCTGGGGCACGCGCGCCGGGAGGGTCGAGAGCCCGAAGGCGTGCGACCACTGGGCCGGGTCGTAGTTCCGGGCGAGTGCCGTGGTGTCGGTGAGCACGGTGCCGGTCACGATCCACTCGGGGTAGTAGTGCTGGGCGGTGGCGGCCTTGGTGAGGTAGATCGGCATGATCGGGTCGCCGAGGAACGTCACGGTGGTGACACCGGCGTTCTTGAGCTTCGCGATGAGACCCGCGGCGATCTCGGGCAGCTTCGTGAGGTCCAGCAGGTAGGTCAGGTTGACCTTCGCCTCCCAGCCGTTCTGCTTGCCGAGTTTGGTGACGACCTCGCTGGTGCCGGTGAACACCGGGGGATCCTGCTCGTAGTGGACCGTCCCGAACACCCGCTTCTCCTTGCGGAACTTCGGGTCGCCGGCCCAGATCGCCGGCTTGTTGTTCAGCTCCTTGGTGAGCAGGATGCCGATGTTCTCGAGGTACTGCTCCGGCGTCGAGAGGGTGCCCCACATGTAGGGGGCGTTCTTCTCGAACGCGGAGTTCGGCACGGAGATGCCGCAGCCGACGCACAGCACGTGGCGGGCCGCGAGCTCGTCCGCGTACACCGGGGTCTGCGATGGTCCACCGATCGAGGCGAACGCCTTGATCTGGGTGGCGACCTTCACGGCGTCGGCACGCGCCGCGGTCTCGTCGGTGCCGATGCCCGTGCCCGTGTAGGGGATGATCTCGACTTTGCGTCCGTAGGTCTCGAACGTGTTCTCGAACATCTTGGCGTAGGCGCGAGCGCTCTCGATGGTGTCGGCCGGGGTGTCGAGCTGGCCGGCGATCGATGCGGTGATGTCGTTCTTGGGCGCGAGGAACCAGACGATCCTGATGGTGGTGGCGGTCACCCCTTGCGACGTGGCGCCCCCGTTGTCGCCCGCGAACGCGGGCACGCACGGTGGCGCGTACACCGTCGGGAACTTGATGCGACCGGTGTTCGTGTCGCAGTTGCCCCACGTGGTCTGGTCCTGGGTCCCCTTCGCCTTGGCCTCGGAGTACAGCCGGGGGAGCTCGGGGTTGTCGGCAAGGCTCGTGGCGCTGGCCGGCTTCTTGTTCGACGTGGTCGCGGTGCTGGGTGTCCGGGTCGTCGCGACCGCGCCGAGCCCGGCGATGACGACCAGCACCAGGGCGATCGGGCCCCATCGCTGCAGGAGCGAGAGCTTGGGCCAGGGGCGGGTGGAGTCGCTCATGATCGGGCACCTCGGGTGTCGGTGACGAGTGTCGTTGAGTCTGCCGTCGCGGGGTCGGCTTCGCGTGGTCCGGACCGGCTGCGCGCCGTGGTGCCGGTGCCGAGGTAGGCGCTGACCACCTCGGGATGCTCGAGCACCTCGGCCGGGGTGCCCACGGTGACGACGTGACCTTGGTCCATCGCCACCATCCGATCTGCGACCGCGGAGACGAGCCCGAGGTCGTGCTCGACGACGAGGAGCGTCGCGTCGAGGTGGTCGCGGATGCGTCCCAGCAGCGGGACGAGCGCTTCGGCCTCGCGCTCGAGCGATGCCCGACGAGGGTTCGTCCAGCAGCACCACCGAGGGTCCGTGGGCGATGACGCAGGCGAGGTCGACGACGCGGCGTGAACCGGTCGAGAGCTCCCGCAGCAGCTTGTGGCGGAAGGATTCCAGGCCGAACATCTCGATGAGCTCGTCGACCCGCCTGGTGATCGCCGCCTCGGTCAACTGGTGGGCCGGCAGACGGAACACCGCGTTCAGCGGATCGCCTCCCTGGATCCACCGGTCCAGGGCCACGGACAACGTCTCGGTGACGGTCAGCGAATCGAAGAGGCGGGAGTCCTGGAACGAACGGCCGAGTCCGTGACGGGCGCGGGTCTGGGGGGCCCAGTGCGCGACGTCACGACCCCCGAGGTCGACCCGGCCCTGGTCTGCTTTCGTGAAGCCAGAGATGAGGTCGAACAAGGTCGTCTTGCCGGCGCCGTTCGGTCCGATGACCCCCACGACCTCGCCGGCGGCGAACGAGAGCGACACGTCGTCGACCGCGGCGATGCCGCCGAAGTGGACCGTGAGGCCGCTCACCGAGAGGCGCTCGGGTTCGTCACCGGTGCGCGGGGCACGGGCTACGTCGCCGTCGACGATGCTGCGGCCAGCCGACGCGAGGAAGACCGACCGCACCAGGTCGGGGCGATCGAGCAGCTCCGCGGTCGGCCCGGAGTAGCGGATGTCGCCCTTCTCCATGAAGTAGGCGCGATCGGCGATCTCGAGCGCCACGTTCACCGACTGCTCGACGATGATGATCGTGGTGCCGCGGTCGCGCACCATGCGGACCACGTCGAGGAGTTGGTCCACGACTAGCGGCGCCAGACCGAGAGAGAGCTCGTCGATGAGCAGCAGCCGCGGGCGTGAGATCAGCGCCATGCCCAGGGCGAGCATCTGCTGTTGGCCGCCCGACAAGTTCGCGGCCGGTTCGTCGAGCCGTTCCGCGAGGACCTCGAAGAGCTCGTGGACCTCGGCGGTACGGCGTGCGACCTCCGCGTGGTCGGAGCGGATGAGCCACGCCGCGGAGCGGAGGTTCTCGGCGACCGTCAGGCTCGGGAAGACGCCCTTGCCGCCGGGGACCTGCGACACGCCGAGCGCGGCGATCTCCTCAGGGGGCGCGTGGGTGATGTCCCGGCCATCCAGGACGACCGCGCCGTTGTCGGCCTCCACGGTGCCGGTGATCGCGCCGAGCAGGGTCGACTTGCCGGCGCCGTTGGTCCCGAGCAGCGCGACGATCTCACCCTCCGCGACCTCGATGTCGACGTCGAAGAGCACGCGGACATCGCCGTAGCGCACGTCGAGGTGGCGGACCAGGAGCAGCTGCATCTCGCCCCGGGCTCGAGCGGCCATGAGCTCGGCTCGGGTGGCCGCCCCGGTCCAGACGTCGGCGATGTCCGCCTCGACCACCTTGCCGGCCGACGCGATGACGAGACCGCCGATGACGAACACCGGGGTCATGAGGGCCATGCCCCAGCGCAAGCCCCAGGTGTCGCCGACCCATCCCACGAGCGGTAGGACGATCAGCCCCGGGAGGATGAACAGGGCGCCGATCGAGAACCCGATCGACCGGGCCCTCGAGGGGATCGCGAGCGAGAGCGAGGCGAGCACCCCGGGACCCACGATTGCCAGCGACGCGACGATGCCGGCGTGCGCGGCCACGGCGATCCACACGTTCGGGGCTGCCGCGAACACGCCGGCGAGGACCGCGGCCAGCGCCGCGGTCCAGCCGATCAACCGGAAGACGTGGGACATGCCCCTGGCGGCGGAGCGCGTGGCGAGCACCGCGCCGATGGCGAGCCCGATCGTCTGCAACACCAGCACCGGGACGCTGACCCAACCGCGAGCCGCGGTGCTCAGGCCGAAGGTGCGGTCGTACTGCAGCGAGGCGAACGCCGCGAAGCCGACGATCGACGCCGCGAGGAACGGCAGCGCGCCGAAGATGCGCCGCAACGTGCCGATCTTCCAGACCATGCGGTACGCCTCGGCGTACGAGGGCGGCGGCTCGATCTCCGCGAGGTGCTCGGCCTCGTCGTCGATGCCGGCGGCCTCGCGCTCGAAGCGGCCGCGCACCGGCTCGCGCAGCTTGAGGCCCAGGATCACGATCAACACGACCGGGATCGCGAAGACCACGAAGGGCACCCGCCAGTTGAACGCGGTGGCCAGCAGGGCGCCGACGAGCACGCCGAAGAGCTGGCCGAGCACGTTGCCCGCCTGGTGCCCGGCGAACACCTTCGGGCGGGAGTCGATGGGGTAGTAGTCCGAGAGCAGCGAGTTGTGGGTGGGGAAGACCACGGCCTGGCCGATCGCGGTGCCGCAGCGCACCACCACCAGCATCGCCACGACGGTGGCCAACCCGGTGCTGAGCGAGAAGAGCGCCCAGACGCCCGCGCCGAGCAAGGCGATCCGCACGCGGTTGGACCGGTCGGCCCACCAGGCGATGGGGACGGTCAGGAGCAGCCCCATCGAACCGCCGATGGCGGTCACCAGCAGGATTCCCGTGTCGGTCAGGTGCAGTGCGTCGCGGATGTCGGGCAGCAGCACCCCGTAGGCGGCCTGGTCGGCCCAGTCCATGAAGTTCAGCGCGGTGAGGATGATCAGCGGGTACGCAGACGCGCCGCCGAGCGAGCGGCGTATTCGGCTCATGGTGTCGCACCTCCGTCGAGGGAGCGTTCGAGGTCGGGGACGGGCACCGCGGCCTCTTCCTCGTCGTCCAACCGCTCTCCGGTGAGGCTCGGCACCGAGAGGCCCCGTCGGGCGGCGATGCGTCGCGCCATGCCGTCGCGGAGGCGGAACCCGAGCTCGACGAGCCCACCGGGCAGGAGCAGCAGCACGCCGAGGACCCCGAGCGCGCTCGGGAGCAGCTGCCACGCCGGCGGGAGGAACCAGGTGCCGCCCTTGAGGAAGATCGCGCCGATCACCGCGCCCGCGAGCGACCCGATGCCGCCGACGACCGCGGCGGTGAACACCGCGACGCTCTGCTCGGCCGTGTAGGGCGTCTCGGTGTACTGCTGGCTGATCATCGTGAGGAGGCAACCGGCGACGCCGGCCAGGAAACCGGAGACCGCGAACGAGGTGAGCTTCGCCCGAGTGACCCGGACGCCGTAGGCCTGGGCCGCCTGCTCGTTGCCGCGGACCACGCGCAGCACGCGTCCGGTGTGGCTGTTGCGGATGCCCTGCACGGCGATCAGTGCGACGATCACGGTCACGACGCACACCGCGTACAGATGGCCTTCCGAGGTGAGGTCGATCGTGGCGAACAGCGACGGGCGGTCGATGCGGCCGTTGGGGATCCACGACAAGGTCGAGCGGTTCAGCAGGTAGCCGGTGGTCGCCAGCGCGAACGCCAGCGTCGCAACGGCCAGGTACGGGCCCTTCAGGCGGAGCGTCGGAAGTCCGACGAGCGTCGCGACGACCGCGCCGCAGATCCCCGCGAAGGGCAACGCCGCGGAGAGGTCCCAGTGCCAGGTGGCCACCGCCACCGCGCCGGCGACGGCGCCGACGGCGACGAACGCCATCTGGCCGAGCGAGACCTGGCCTGCCCAGCCGGTGAGGACCACGATCGAGAGGGTCACCAGGCAGAAGCAGGCCACCGTCGCGGCCTTCTGCTGATCGGCCGGTCCGAGCCAGGCGCCGAGTGCCACGAGCACGCCGATGCCGGCCGCGATGCCGACCCAGCGGAGTGTCACGACCTCGGGGAGGCGGGTGAGGATGCTCGGGAGCGGACGCGGATCGTCGGCGTTGCGCCAGCTCGCCGTCGCGTCCTCGTCCGCACGCGTCCCGCCGCTCCGCCGAAGCGCCAGGGCGACGAACACCACCACCGCGTAGACCACGTACACGAGGGTCGGGTGGTCGCCGGAGTGCCACGTGACCCCTTGCTCGAGCACGCCCAGCGCGACTGCGGTCAACGCCACGGCCGGGAGGCACTCGGCGCCGGCAAGGATGACCGCGCTCAACGCGACGATCAGCGACGTCAGGCTGAGGCTTGCCCCCAGGGGCAGTCCGAGGATCGAAGCACGAAGGAAGACACCGAGGTAGGAGAGGGTGGCGGCGATCGACCACACGAGCGTGTTGATCCGTTTGACCGGGATGCCAAGGCTCGCGGCGCGCTCGGCGCGCTCGGCGCTGGCACGCACGGCGACACCGATGTCGCTTCGTCCAAGGAAGAGCGCCAAGGCGACCAGCGAGGCGATCGAGATGACGAGCGCGACGAGGTCGTCGGTGGAGAACAGCTGGGTGCCGATGCTGAACGAGGTGTGGAACGGGAACGAGATGGGCTTGCTCTCGAGGGCCGAGGCCCCCCAGATGCGCGGGATCAGCAACGAGATGACCAGGAAGAGTTGGGAGATGCCGATCGTGGCGACGGTGAGGACCAACCGCGACGACTTGAAGAACCGGCGGATGAGGAGGAACTCGACGAGCGCGCCGATGATCGCTGCGCCGAGCAGGCCGATCGCGAAGGAGAGCAGGTACGGGAGCGCCCAGGAGGAGGTGATGCAGCCGTAGGCGAACGCAGTCGGCACCGTGCCCAGGTCCGCCTGCGCGAAGTTGAGGATCCGGTTCGCACGCTGGATGAGCGCCAGCCCCAGGGCGACGAGCGAACCGAGCAGTCCGAGCACGACGCCCAGAGACCAGACGCCGGCCGGTATCGGGTACAGGACCAGTTGGAGGACGACGATGGCCACCGCGGGCACATAGGGGACGAACGCCCTGGTGTTCACTGGCGACCGCACCGCCGCCGTCGGGCTCGTGACGTTGCTCATCGAGCTCCCTGCGAGGGTGCAGAGCGGCGCGGCGCACACGGACTGCGTCGCTTCGGATCTGGATGGCTGGTGAGGTGCACCGATCCCCTTGGTGAGTCTCCTGGTCGGGTCGGCCCCCCGGCCCGACGATCCGAAGACCTTATCTTGACCCGCCGGTCAAGGTGTCGCCCGTCACGCGTGGGTCCGATTCAGATCCACCACAGCGATCGCCGGCGCTCCGTTCGCACGTCGTCGGGATCGAACTTGGTCGGCAGGACCACCCCGTCGGCACGGCGGATCCGTACGCCGTCGCCATCGACGGCCTCGACGGTGAACCCGCGGCTCCACTCACCTGTGAACGAGCTGCGCACCTCGACGCGGCTGCCCTGCTCGAGCCTTGCCGCACCGTCGTTCGCGCCCCGAGCATCGGACATGCCCCGCGATCATACGGGGCTTGAGGCGAACGGTTGGCCGTGGCGTGCCGTGTCGAGCGGTAGCTTCGCCTTTGTGCCCCGCGGCCCGGCTCCGACGCTCACCCTCGAACGCGCCTTCTGGCGCGAAGGTGCGAAGGTCGTGGTGGGGATGGACGAGGTCGGCAAGGGCGCTTGGGCCGGACCACTCACCATCGGTGCGGCGGTGCTGCCCGAGTCGCCCCGGCTCAACGGCATCCGCGACTCCAAGCTGCTCGACGAGACGACCCGCGAGAGGCTCTTTCCGAAGCTCTCCTCGTGGTGCGGGGCGTGGTCGGTCGGACACGCGTCCCACGACGAGTGCGACGAGCTCGGGATGTCGGGAGCGCAGCGGCTTGCCGCGCGGCGCGCCCTCGACGCGCTCGGCGTCGAACCCGACCGCATCCTCGTCGACGGGCGCTGGGACTTCGTGGGGCGCAGCAACAGCCGTGCCATCGTGAAAGGCGACCTCACGTGCCTGTCGATCGCCACGGCGTCGATCCTCGCCAAGGTCACCCGGGATCGCATCATGCGCGCGGTGGCGCCGCAGCACCCGGCGTTCGTGTTCGAGCGGAACAAGGGCTATCCCTCGCCGGCCCACCGGACTGCACTCGCCGAGCACGGCCCCACCGCGCTCCATCGCCGGTCGTGGGCTTTCATGGACGACCTGCCCGGGTTCGAGCGGCGGCGCCGCGGACCAGCCACGCTCTTCGACTGATCGGTAGTGTCGACTCCATGTCACGCGTGCGCCCCTATTCGGTCACCGCGTTGATCGCCTGGACCTTCCTGCTCTGGTTGGGACGGGTGCCGCTCGCGTGGAGCGTCCCAGGTGATTCCACCGCACGCAAGATCCTCGCCACCGTCCCGGTCGTGATCTTCGTGACCCTCGCGGCCGTCGCGCTCGTCGCCCTGGTGCGCCGCGGGACGCCGGCGGCGGACCCGTCCGACCGTGGCCGCAGGACCAGGGGGCGCGCCGCGCCGCGCTGACCCTGGTGGTGTGGACGGTCGGTTACTGGCTGGTGCGGCTGCCGATGATCAGCACGGACGCGCATGACCTGCCGTTCAAGGCGGTGCACGCGGTGCTGGCGGGCGTGTCGTTCGCCCTCTCGGCGTGGGTGTGGCGATCGGCGCTCTCCCGGCGCAGCGCGGCGTGGGAGACGTCGGAGGTCGCCGTCGGCCCTGCGGCATGACCACCGGCCGCCGGTAGCGTTGGGGCACCGCTGACCGAGATCGGAGTCGTCCATGCACCTGCCGGGAACCGCACGCCACGCCGAACGAGCGACCGGCACGCTTCCCGGTCGGACCGAGGCGATGCCGGTCGCGGAGCAGAACCTGGTGACGGGCCATCCGATGGCGCCGCCCTACCCGGACGGGATGGCGCGCGCCGTGTTCGGCACCGGCTGCTTCTGGGGTACCGAGGAGATCTTCTGGCAGGTTCCGGGCGTCTGGACCACGGCGGTCGGCTACGCGGGTGGCGCCACGCCGAACCCGACCTACGAGGAGGTCTGCTCTGGGCGCACCGGCCATGCCGAGGTCGTGCTCGTGGTCTTCGATCCCGGGGTGGTGTCCTACGAGCAGCTCTTGCGCCTCTTCTGGGAGACGCACGATCCGACGCAGGGCATGCGGCAGGGCAACGACATCGGTAGCCAGTACCGGTCGGTGGTCCTGGCGACAGACGACGAGCAGCTCGCGACCGCCGAGGCATCACGGGCGCGCTACGCCGAGGCGATGACCGCCGCCGGCCGGGGCCCGATCACCACCGAGATCGAGCCGCTCGGCGACGACTTCTTCTTCGCGGAGGACCACCACCAGCAGTACCTGGACAAGCACCCCAACGGCTACCGCTGCCACGCGGCTACGGGCGTCCCGTTCCCGGCGGCGTGACTGGACCACGCGGTCGTGGTTCGCGCGTCTGCGCCGCTCGCTCGTAGCCTGGCAAGTCGTGGCCGAACGCAACCCGTCGAAGAAGCGCCGACAGGCGCAGAACCGCGCGACGCGCGCTGAGCGGGCCGCGCGGGCCGAAGCGGCCAAGGCATCTGCTGCCGACCGTCGGGCGGAGCGGGACCCGGAGCCAGTGCAACGCAAGGCCAGCCGGTCGGTCGAGCCCGATCAACCAGCGTCGGACGCCGCCGACAGCGGCGAGTCGCCACCGGCGCCGACCAAGCCCTCGGCGCCACGCGCCAGCGTCTTCTCGAGCCGACGTCGCTCCTCGGCAGACGAGGCGTCGGCGGGCCGACCCGCGCGCACGGCGAGTGGTGTGGCCTCTGCGACCGGGACGGCGCCCGCCAAGGCGCGTTCCGCCGGCGACTCGGGCGCTCGGACCGGTCGCGCGGCTGCATCGGCGGGCGAAGGTTCCAAAGCCGGGACGTCCAAGGGTCGCGCCGCCACGCGTGGATCGGCGGGGCGCAGCGAGGAGCGGAGTCGGCCGGCACGGCCCGCCAAGCCGGTTCGGCCTTTGCCACCGTGGCTCGACCGGTTCGGGGGAAACGAGCCGGGTGGCCGGTGGGTGCTGCTCAGCTTCGCCTCGGTCCTCCTCGCGTCGGTGTGGCTCTGCTTCGTGCACATCGTGCCCGACCCCGCGGCCAACCCCAAGGACAAGACCGCGGCGTCCAAGGGCGTCTACACCATCTGGCACCTCGGGTTCCTGAAGGGTCTGGTCTACCTCTTGCCACCGATCATCGTGGTGGGCCTGTCCATCGTGCTCGGCGCTCGCTCGGACCGCCGGCGGCACTGGAACACCGCGCTCGGTGCTGCTCATCCTGATGACCTACCTGCTCGGGTCCCTGCAGCTGTTCCTCGTGTCGATCCTCTGCCTCGGTTGGGGTTGCTGGCAGGCGCGGAAGGCCGCGCTCGCCGAGTTCGGCGGGGATTCCCAGGCACTGCGAGCCGCAGAACGTGAGCGGCGGATCGAGAGCCGTGAGGCGCGCCGATCAGGTCGGTAGTCGGGGCGTTGCCTTTGCCGGACCGCGGTCTGCGCCGCGGACTTGCCGAATCCGGCGCTCAGGCGCAGGCGTAGGTGAGCAACACGAACCACACCTTCTTCGGGTGCGCCTTCGACAGGGGAAGGCTGGTCACCGAGATCTTGTACCCCTTCTGGCTGTAGACGGCCCGGCTCGCGCTGTGGGACTCGAGCGAGTAACCCGTGGTGGGAACGCTCGTCTTTGCGTTCGCCAGGAACCAGTCCAGCGCTGCTTTCGCGCTCGGCTTGCCCGGTTGGGTGCCAGGGGAGACGGCGGTTGCATCGCACGTGAGCTTGTGGCTGCCCGTGGACGCGCAGGCGGAGACGCACAGCGTCAACGACACGGCAAGGGATGCGGCGGCCGCTCGAACCCGGTGACGGTGCATCAGAGCCAATCGGCCGGTACGGCGCGCGCTTGAACCTCGACCGGCGGTGGCGGGGATTCGAGCTCGAGGAGGTCGACGTCGTAGGAGCAGGGGACCGTCAGCTCCTCGACCGGAACGGCCGGCCCGAGCAGGTATCCCTGCGCCATCGGGCAGTCCAACCGTCGCAGTTCTCTGAGCTGGGTCGCCGTCTCCACGCCTTCCGCCACGGCGGTCTGGCGCAGGGTCGCGGCGAGACGGACGACCGCGGACACGATCGCCGAGTCCTCGGTCTTGTGTCCGAGACCCTCGATGAACGACCGGTCGATCTTGAGCATGTCGACCGGGAGCTGCTTCACGTAGTTCAGCGAGGAGTAGCCGGTTCCGAAGTCGTCGATGGCGAGGTTCACGCCGAGGTCACGCAACGAGCGCAGCACACCGAGCGAGTGGTCGATGTCGTCCATGAGCGCGCTCTCGGTGATCTCCAGGCTGATGAGCTCGGGCGGGGCCTCCGACTCGCGCAGCGCGGCGGCGACCTGACCGGGCAAGCCCGTGGTGGCCAGCGTGCGAGCCGAGACGTTGATGGAGACGATCGGCGCCGACATGCCCATCTGGTCGAACCAGCGCGAGCACTGGCGCATGGACTCGACCATGACCCAGGTCCCGAGCTCGCCGATCAGTCCAGACTGCTCGGCGACCGAGATGAACTGCGAGGGCAGGATGAGCCCCTCACGCGGGTGCTGCCAGCGCACGAGCGCCTCGACCCCGCCGACCGAACCGGTCCCGAGCTCGGCGATCGGCTGGTAGTGCACGACCAGCTCGCCACGGCGCAACGCCCGTCGGAGGTCGATCTCGGTGCGAAGGCGGAGGATCGCGCGGTCCCGCATGGTGTCGTCGAACAGCACGACTCGATCCCGGCCGCGCTCCTTGGCCCGGTACATCGCCGCGTCCGCGTCTCGGAGCATCGACTCGGCGTTCGAGGTGTACGCCGTCGCGACGGCGATCCCGATGCTCACCGTCGGCTGGAGTTGTGCTCCGCCGAAGCTGATCGCCTGACCGACGGCTTCCCGGATCCGCTCGCCGACGGCGAGCGCGTCGACGCCCTCATCGAGTCCGTCGAGCAGGAGCGTGAACTCGTCTCCTCCGAAACGGGCGACGGTGTCGCCAGGACGGAGCAGCGCGAGCAGGCGCGCGGCGACCTCCGCGAGGATGCGGTCGCCGGCGCTGTGACCAAGGCTGTCGTTGATCACCTTGAAGTGATCGATGTCGAGGAACAGGACTGCGACGGAGCGGTCGTCGCGCTCCATGTGCGCAAGCGCGGTCGTGAGGCGGTCGACGAAGAGGTCGCGGTTGGGAAGGGTGGTGAGGCTGTCGTGCAACGCCTGGTGGTTTGCTGACGCCTCGGCTTCGCGTCGCCCGATTGCGAGCCCGAGGGTACGGGCCATGGTGTCGACGAAGGACGCTTCGCTCGTGGTGAAGCACCGAGGGCTTCCGGAACGGACCAGGATGGCGCCGACCGTCCGTTCCTGGTCCGACACGCGGATCGCCAGCACCGCGCTCTGGGGCCGCGGCGCCTCCGGCGCGCCACGCGGGGCGGAGGAGGTCGGCGCCTCGACGATGCCGGTGTCGTCCACGGGCACCTCCTCGAGCTCGGTCAGTTCGAGTAGCGATCGTTCCGGCTGCCGATCGATGAGCTGGAGCGGCTCATCGGCGATCCGGATCGCGTCCAGCACCGCTGAGCTCGGCCGGTCCCGATCTCCCAGGTGTTCGATGCCGTCGCTGGTGGCACGCACCGCGAGATCATCGGTGCCGTCTTGGAGCATGACGATCTCGCAGGTCTCGGCTTGGAGCGTGGACCGCACCAGCGACGCCGTCGAGATCACGATGCCCGTGATGTCGGAGGCCGCCAGCGCTTCACGACCGAGTTGGGCGACCGATGCCTGTTGGCGGCCGGTGGTCAGCAGGAGTCGCTCCGCGGCGACACGTTCGGTCACGTCGCGGCAGTTGACCACGATCCCGTTGATGCTCGGGTCGCCCGCCAGGTTCACGGCGCGTGCCTCCACCCAGCGCCAGCCGCTGCTTCGATGGCGCAATCGGACGAGGTTCAGGTCCGAGGTCTCGCCCTCGCCGAGGGCGTCGAGGACGTCGGCGGTCCGGAGAAGGTCGTCGTCGTGGAAGAGGGGCAGGACGCTGATGCCGAGTGCCTCCGCGGGCGTGAAGCCCAGCATCGAGGTGACCGCAGGTGATACGTACGTCAGCCGCCGCCGGTCGTCTACCACGGCGATGAGATCGGACGAGTTCTGCACCAGCGACTCGAAGCGCCGTTCGCGCGTGCGCTCACGCTGGTTGGCGCGTTCCGCTTCCCGGGCCAGGCTGATGAGCCGGACCACCACGATCATCGAGATGCAGCTCGCCCCGATGAGCAAGGTCGCGTCGACGGTCTGGTTGTCGCGGAACCAGGCGACCAACAGGATCACCGGCGTGTCGAGCAGGGCCAGCGCCAGCATGCCGATGCGAGCCGCCCCGAACCGCCGCTGGCCCAGCTCATCGGGCTCGGTGACGTTGGTCATCGACGGGTGGAGCGCCGCGGCGCCGAGCAGCGCGAAGGCCACGCCCTGGAGCGGCGCGTGCTCGACCAGGTTGCTCAGGTTGGCGACCGCCAACCCGGAGATGAGGTGATTCGTGGTCGCGACCAGCATCGCGAACACGATGAGTCGCAACGACGGCGGGGTACGCGTGCCGCCGAGAGGACTCGCCGCAGCAGGGCCACGATCACGATGATGTCGAGGGCGGGGATCGCGTTGGCGATGAACAGCTCGAAGCCGGAGGCCGTGCTTTGCGCGACGGCTTGGCTGAGCAGTGAACGCCACGTGAAGAACCCGAAAGCGGTACCCAGGATCAGGGCGTCGAGCAGGCTGTCGAGCTCGTCGAAGGGTCGGCGGGTCCGGGCTGCGGCCAAGATGCAGGCGAAGAAGATCGGGTAGCCGACGAGCTGCGCGCCCTGCAGGGCGAGGATCGCTTCGCGGCGGTGATCGGTGAAGTTGACGGCGGCCAGCACTGTGCCTCCGGCCAGGAAGGCCATGGCGACGACGAGCCCCCACCAGAGACCCGGCGACCGCGGCCGGTAGCGCAGGGTGCCGACCACGATCCCCACCATCGACGACAGGGCGGTGATGGCCAGGAGCGCGGCCCGCACCCTGGGTTCACCCGATGCCGCGCTCAAGATCGACAGAGCCAGGCCGACACCGATGAGCGCGAGCCAGCCGATCGAGGTCTTCGAGCCCGCTGGTTGTGAAGCGACGGCACCGCTGGCGTCGATCGTCCCGACGACGTCCGAGGCCGTCGCAGGGTGGCCGGGCGGTGGTGGATGCATGACCCGCGCCCCCTCGTCAGAGCTGGTGTGCGGCGATGTTCGACGCTTGGATCCTGTGTTGCAACAGCCAGGATCGTACAGGTCCGAGCGGCGGTTGGGCGGCCCTCCGCCCGTGAGCCGCTCCCGCTCGACCGCTCGAGCGGTCCGTGACCTGCGTATTGGCGATCGACGCTTGACGAGGGCACCTCGGAGGTGTTGAGTGCATGAAGAGGGGCCGGTTGGCTCGGCCAGTCGAGCGACCGTTGCACCTGGTTCTCCATCCGCTTCCAGGAGGTGTCGCCGACATGGTTCCCGTTCCGGGATTGGTCGCTTCGCCCCTCCTCGGCTTCGACCGACGGAAGGTGTCCGGTGGCATCCGCTGGCGGAACGCCGTCCTGCGCGTCCGCTACGTGGAACGTTCCCCTCCGAGTCGTTGACGGGCCGGGAGCGGGATCAGGTCTCCTGCTCCGGGCGGCACCACGGCATGTCGGCCGATGGCCCCGATCCGCCACGGACCGCGGATGTGCGTGAAGGTCCACGCCGGAGAGTGCAGTGAAACCAGCCGGGATCGCCGGCCCTCCACTCTCGGGCGTCCTCCGCTCGCCACCGGGCCCGTCCAACCGAAGACGGAGGCGTGACGTCGACGTGTCGACCAGATGCCCTGTGCGCCCCACCCGTGTGGTGGGGACACAGGGCATCGCCGCGTGGTGCCGTGCATCGCACGGTCCGAGCCGCTTGCCCGGGCACCGACGTCCAACGTTCGCGGCGATATCGTGCAGCACCATGACCGAGATCGTGACCTTCGACGGGCTTCGGCCAGGCACTCCTGGCGTCCCGCGATTGCTGACCGTCCACGCCCATCCCGACGACGAGTCGTCCAAGGGCGCGGGGACGGTGCGGCGCCTGGTCGACGAGGGTGGCGAGGCCGTGCTCGTCACCTGTACCGGGGGGGAGGCCGGGGAGGTGCTCAACCCGGCGATGAAGCGCGCAGAGGTCGAGTCCGATCTGCCGAGAGTACGTCGGGACGAGCTCACCAACGCGGCCGAGGCAATCGGGTTCTCGCAGGTCGTGCTGCTGGGCTACCGGGACTCGGGCATGCCCGAAACGCCGCACAACGAGCACCCCGAGGCGTTCGCGAACGTCGCGCTCGACGATGCGGTCGCGCAGCTCGTGAAGATCATCCGGACCGCACGTCCACACGTCATCCTCACGTACGCGGACGACCAGCAGGGCTATCCCCACCCGGATCACCTCCGGGTGCACGACATCTCTGTTCCGGCCTTTGCTCGTGCCGGCGACCCGGCGTGGCGTCCCGACCTGGGCGCGCACTGGAACCCGCTCAAGCTCTACTACTCGGTGTGGTCGCGGCAGCGTGTGCTCGAGAGCCACGCCAAGTTCCTCGAGCTCGGCCTGGAGTCGCCGTACGACGACCGCTGGTTGAACCGTCCGTGGTCCGACGAACGCATCTCGACGCACATCGATGTGGCGGGCACCTACCAGACTCGGAAGGCCGCGTTGCTCGCCCATGCCACCCAGATCGATCCGACCTCGAAGTTCTGGTTCGGGCTTCCGGACGAGATCGCCGAGACGATCTACCCCTACGAGGACTACATCCTCGCCGCGAGCCACGTGGAGCCGGCAGTGCCCGAGTCGTCGCTCTTCGCCGGCATCTCCGACCTGACCTGAACCGGGGATGGCGAGCGGTCCGGCCCGATACCCTCGGACCGGCCGGCGTAGATCGGTATGGAGGCTTCGGTGGAGTTCTTGAGCGAAGAGTGGTGCACGGCGGTCGTTGCCCGCGCGGTCGGTGAGGTCCCCGGGCTCGGTGACCTCGTGCTCGACGTGCAGGTCACCGGGACCCCGGACGGCAACAGGACGTTGACCTTCGGGTTCGAGTCGGGCTGCCTGCGGCGCTGCGGAAGCGGCGGCGGTGACGATCCCGCGGTGACGCTGAAGATCCCGTGGGCCACGGCGCGCGCCCTGGCCGATGGTTCGCTGGACCCGAGCGCCGCGTTCATGACCGGTGCGGTCAAGACCGAGGGAGCAACCGGCCCGCTCTTCGCGCTGCTCGCGATGTGGCGCCACGAGGCGGTCGTCGAGGGCCGCGCCGCGCTGGCCGCGGCGACCGAGACCGGCAGCTGAGCTTCCGGCGACGATCAGCCGGTCGAGCGCTGCACGTCCCGCAGTTGTCGGTAGCCGATGAGGTGCACGCCTGCGTCCTCGACCCGACGGGCGAGGACACCGTCCGCATCGTTGAGCAGGTCGTGATCGGCGACTCGACGCGACCAGTCGGTGGCGATCCGCCGCAGCTCGGGTGCGTCGACCGCAGGATGCGCCAGGAGCTCGGTCACGCCCGGTGCGAGCTGGTCGAGGTGGCGATCCAGCAGCTCCTGCGCGCTCGGCGCCAGGTTCGTAGAGGAGGTGGTCGGGGAAGCAGACACCTTCCTCGGCGGCGAGCGATCGGAACGGGAAGCCGATGGCGCGCTCGCTCGACGCTCCCGAGAGCCTGATCGGGAGCGAGAACTCGATGGCGAGATCGAGGTAGACGTCGAAGAACTCGGGTCGCAGCTGCAGCACCCCCATGTGGGAGTCCAGGTGGCTGACGTCGAAGCCCCAGAGGATCGCTCGTTCCACCTGGGCACGCAGCTCACGTCGGACCTCGACCAGGTCGGCGTGCTCCCAGAGGTCGGTCTGGGTCCGGGGGAATCCGCCATCGCCGTCGAGGAGCGAAGGCGCGTGCGTGATCGGCCCCCACCGGTACAGATCGTGCTCGGCGTTGAGGGTGAGGTGCACCCCGACGTCCTCGCCCTGGTAGCGCGATGCCGCCTCCCGGGCCCAGGGGCACGGCACCATGAGAGTGGCGCACGTGGCAAGGCCCGATCGGAGCGCGTCGTTCACACCGACGTTGGCGGCGTAGCACAGCCCCAGGTCATCGGCGTTGACGATGAGGACCCGCGGATCGGGTGCGAAGCCCAATCGTTCGACGAGGTCGCTCATGAGGGTGACCCTACTCGGGGCCTGTTCGACGGCGACTGCGTTGCCGGTCCGGTTCTGGTCACCGGTCCGGGGGGTTCAGATGCGCTCGATGAGGGTCCCCGTGCCGAGGCCTCCGCCACAGCACATCGACACCAGTGCCGAGTTGCCGCCGGTGCGCTCGAGCTCGTGGACCGCCTTGGTCAGCAGGAAGGCGCCGGTGGCGCCGAGCGGGTGGCCGAGGGCGATCGCTCCGCCGTTCGGGTTGACCTTCGACGGGTCGGCCCCCACCTCCTTCTGCCAGGCGAGCACCACCGAGGCGAACGCTTCGTTGATCTCGAAGAGGTCGATGTCGTCGATCGAGCGACCGGTTCGCCCGAGCAGCCGGCGGGTCGCGTCGATGGGCCCGGTGAGCATGAGGACCGGGTCGACGCCGACGAGGCAGGTGTCGACGATGCGTGCGAGCGGCGTGAGGCCGAGCGCCTCGGCCTTCTCCGGGGTCATGAGCAGGAGCGCGGCCGCGCCGTCGGAGATCTGCGATGCCGTGCCCGCCGTGTGGACGCCGTCTTCGCGGGCCACCGGCTTGAGCGACGCGAGCTTGTCGAGCGTGGTGGCGCGCAGACCTTCGTCGCGGGTGACCTCGTGCGAGGTGCCGGTCGGGTTGCCGTCTTCGTCCACGTCAGGCGCACTGGTCGGGACCACCTGCGTGTCGAAGCGTCCCTCATCCCACGCGGTCGCCGCGAGATCCTGCGAACGGAGGCCGAAGGCATCGGTGTCGTCGCGCGACACGCCCCACTTGTCGGCGATGCGCTCGGCGCCTTCGAACTGCGAGGTGAACTCGTACTCGGCGAAGTAGGACTTGGGGATCGGCACACCGAGCCCGAGCTTCTTCGAGGAGTTCGACCCGATCGGGATCCGGCTCATGGACTCGACGCCGCACGCGACTGCGACGTCGACCACGCCCGAGGCGACCAACGCGGTCGCCAGGTTGGTCGCCTGCTGTGACGAACCGCACTGGGTGTCGACGGTCGTCGTCGCGGTCTCGAGTGGGAGTCCGGCGGCCAGCCACGCGGTGCGCGTCACGTTGAACGACTGCTCACCGACCTGGCTGACGCACCCTCCGACGACCTGTTCGACCGCGGACGGGTCGATGCCGGAGCGATCGATCAGCGCGCGCTGGATGTCGGCCAGCAGCTGGGCTGGATGGAGCGTGGACAGACCGCCGTTGCGCTTGCCGATGGGCGAGCGGACGGCTTCGACGATGACGACCTCGGACATGCCGTCACGGTAGGCCGCCCCGTACCCGGTCGACCAACCCGTCGAAGAACGGATCAGGTCCGTCGGAGAACGGATCAGGCGGCGGTGGAGCGATCCGGGTGGGTCGACGGGGCGTTGTCGGCTCGGCGCCGGTCGGCGTCGGCGAGCGCGGCGCGGGCCATGGCCAACCCGCGGCGCCCGACGGCCTTGGTCCGTTCGTCGAGGCGAGTGCTCCTGGTGGATTCGATGAGGCGAAGCTGTTGTCGTGCCATGTGGAGATTGTGCCCAGGGGGTGTGACAATCTGAGGTGAAGCGATGCGACCGGGGTGGGTCCGAGGCTGTGCCAGGTGTCATGCTGCAGCGGTGCGAACAAGGTGTTACCGTCAGTAACAACGATCAACCTGCGGAAGCACCTTGGGGAGGCCTGCCGTGACCACCATCGAAGCAGCAGCGAGCGACGGCGCATCCGCCGAATGGGCGCCGGACACCGAGGTGGTGTCGCCGACCCACCAGATCCGGGCACGACGGCTCGAGCTCGACTACGACACCGAGCCCCTGCCCAAGTACTTCGTCGGTGGCGACCTGGTCATGAGCCACGTCGTAGCGGTGCTCTCGGCACAGTTTCCCGAAGGCGAGGATTTCTTCGTCCGCTCGGTCCGAAGGTTCCGCGACCAGATCGACGACCCGGTCCTCAAGCGACAGGTCGCCGGTTTCATCGGCCAGGAAGCCAACCACGGCCGGGAGCACCGCACGTTCAACGCCCGACTCCAGGCGCTCGGGTACCCGACAGCCCGCATCGACCGGATGGTGAAGCAGGGGTTGGGGATCGACGAGAAGTACCGCTCCGCCGAGGTGTGCCTCGCCGTGACCGCGGCGCTGGAGCACTACACGGCCACGCTGGCCGAGGTGCTGCTCACCAGCGAGGATGCCAGAGCGATGTTCACGTCCGACGAGGCCCGCGAGCTGCTCGTCTGGCACGCCCTCGAGGAGAGCGAGCACAAGGCGGTGGCGTTCGATGTGTACCAGGCGGTGTGCGGCGACCAGAAGCTGCGGGTCAGGATCATGAACCAGATCACCCTCGGGTTCATCATCTCCTCGACGGTGCACACCATCATCTCGGTGTTGAGCGACAAGGAAGCGCGCAAGCCGAGGAACCTGAAGAACAGTCTCGCGAAGCTGCGCACCTCCCCTTGGTTGACCCGAGAGGTTCGCAAGCGGATCCGCGACTACAACCGGCCCGACTTCCACCCCGACGACCACGACAACGTGGTGCTCACGGCCGAGTGGCGCGAGCGGCTCTTCGGCGACGACGGCGAGCTCGCGGGTCGCCTCAAGGGCGCAGGCGCAGCCGCCTGAGCTGAGCCGTCAACCGGCGGCGGGGAGATGCCGTCGCGCTCAACAGGGAGCCAACGGCGCGACGAGCGGCCACGGCCGGAAGCGCTCCACCGCAAGGGCGAGGTCGAGCAGTCGGGCGTCGTCGTGGTGGCGTGCGATGATCTGGAGGCCCACCGGGAGGTCGTCGACGAAGCCGGCCGGGATCGAGATCGCCGGGTTGCCCACGATGTTCGCGGGGATGGTGAGCGCGCCGTTGTTGCCCAACCCGACCTTGCGTCCGGCCACGCGGGTGTTGGCCTCAACCTCAGCGGGAAACGCCACATCCGGGTTGGTCGCGCAGATCACGAAGTCGACCTGGTCGAACACGTCGGCCATGGCCTCGTTGGCGGCGGTGCGAGCGGCTTCTGCCCGACCCGCCACGGAGAGGTCCAGGTAGCCGTCCGCGAACTCGACGCCGAAGGCCATCGCCCGGGTGAGGTCGTCCTTGCAAGCGGGCCACCGGTCGCCGAGCTCGTCGCGCAGGGGCGCGAGGTTGCCTACCGCCCACTCGGTCCCGAGCTCTGGCAGCTCGACCATCGCGTCGACCACCTTGAGCCCGACCTCGCCGGCCAGCGCCTCGCCCACCTCCTGCACCAGTGCGGCGACCTCGTCGCGCACGATCGCGGTTCCCAGGTCCGGACTGATCGCGACCGTGGCGCCAGCGAGGTCGCTGGTGCCCAGGTCGCGCTCCCAGCCCTCGATGCGCGGGAGCGAGTACGGGTCTCGGGTGTCGTACCCGCTCGCCACGTCGTACCAGCGGGCGACGTCGCGCACGGACCGGGCCAGGCAGCCCACCACGACGGTCAGCGGCGCGATCGTGGTCTTCGGGCCGCGCGGGATCCGGCCGGCCGTGCCCTTCATGCCCACCAGCCCGTTGAAGCCGGCCGGGATCCGGATCGAGCCACCGCCGTCGCCACCGGTCGCGATCGATACGAGCCCGCCGGCGACCGCAGCCGCGCTGCCGCCGGAGGACCCACCGGCGGTCTTGCCGTGCTGCCACGGGTTGTGCGTCACACCGTGGAGCTTGGTGACGCTGACGTTCAGGCCCCCGAACTCGCTGGCGGCCGTCTGGCCGACCGGCACCGCGCCGGCGCCGAGGATCCGCGCCACGTGGGTCGCGGTCTGGTCAGCGATCCGCCCCTCGAACACCAGGGACGCTTCGTTCGCGGGCCAGCCTTGGACCGGTTCGAGCTCCTTGATCCCGATCGGTACACCGCCGAAGGGCTGGGACGCGTCGACCTCGGCGGCGGTAGCCCGTGCCCGTTCGAGGTCGAGGAACGGAAAGGCGTTCATCTCGCTCGCCTCGATCGCCCCGATGGTCGCTTCGAGCTCGTCCGCCGGCGAGCGCTCGCCGGACCGGAAGGCCTCGACCAGCGACACGGCGTCCCCTTGCCATGGTTTCGACATGGGCGGTGACTCTACCGCGGCCTCCGGGCCCCGACCCGGAGCTACCGTGAGCTGGTGACTCAGGAGCAACGGCAGAGCCGAACGAGCAGCGCGGTGGTGGCTACGGCCCTGCTCGTCGCGACGGCGTGGATCGCGCTGCCGGGAGGTGGTGACGCCGCGGCCGCGACGGTCAGCTCGGTCAGCGTGACGACCGGCTTGTCCGACGGTCAGGTCGTGCACGTCTCCGCGACGGGCGTGCCGACCGGGACGACCTACCTCGCGGTCGAGTGCGGTCCCGAGGCGATCACCCTCTACACCGGTGGTTGGCCGAACGGCGACGTCAACCCGGAGGATGGCTGCGAGGGTCAGCAGAGCACCGTGCTGTTCAGCGGCCAGACCGATGCCGTGTCCGGGTCGCTGCGGCTTCGCGCCCGGTTGTCCGCTCCGGTCGGACCGATCGACTGCACGGTCGAGGCCTGCTTCGTCGCGTTCTTCTCGCTGGCGGGGGCGCGCCGCTCCTCCTCACGAACATCAGCTTCGCGGCTGACGCGTGCGCACCACCCGGGTCGTGCCAGACCGGCGTCGAGCCAGGCATCGGTGGCCGCGCGACCGCGGCGCCCGCAGCATCGACTTCGGCACCGCCCCCGTTCGCTACGGCGACTTCCGGTCACCCGGCCGTGATCGGCGCCACCGCGGGGGTCGCCGGCGACCTCTCCCCGGTCGGGGCGGTCACGGGCGAACCGACCGGTGCCTTCGCGGCGTTGCCGGTTCCGTCGACACCGGTGGCAGGTGAAGGGATCGTGCGCCTCGACCTGGCTGCGCCGGGGACCGATTGGGGAACCAACGTGCCGACGTCGGTCGTGGCGGATGTCGCGGTCGATGGCGGCACCGCGCAGCAGCTGGTGCTCTTCCGAGGGGCGACCCCGTTCGTCTACGCCGGTGGCCTGGGTCCGCTGACGACGGGCACGCACTCGGTGTCGATCGCGGTGGACGATGCGCTTTCGTCGACCGGGTCCGGGGGTGGCGACATCGAGGTGCACGACGTCCAGTTGCTCGTGGTCCGGCCCGACAACCCTGGGTACCAGGCGATCTCCCACGCACCGATCGTGTACGGCCGTTCGACCTCGGCGCTGCACGACACTCCGTTGCTCGAGTACGCCACGTCGTCCTCGCCGACCGGTGCGACCCACCTCGGCTACACCGAGGTCTTCTCGCACGAGGACGTGGGCACGGCGTTCGTGCCCTTCGCCGAGTCGGTGGCCTGGGGACGGTTGACCGACATCGAGACGTTCTTCTCGCTCGACGCCGCGGCGGACGGCACGCCGAGCAACGCGACGTTCTTCTCTGGTGCCGTGCCCGCCGACTACCCGGACAACCTCAACGCCATCGCCGAGGTCCATGTGCCCTTCACCGGCACCTGGGACGGAACGCATCCGATCGTGCGGGATGCGACCGGGAACAACGACTTCTCGCAGGTCGGAACCAGTGCATTCCGCTTCCGGCCGGTTCCGGTCGCCCCACATCCTTCGGGGCGCCCACGTGAAGCCGTCATGGACGCGAACCCCTGGACGTATCGGGTGATGGGTGAGGAGATCGCACGCTGGTACGTCAACTTCACGACCGACTCGGCGAGCCCGGAGCAGGGCGACGCCCGGCAGTACGCGTACGTCGAGCTGCACGCAACCGGCGCAGGCGTGTCGACGATCGGTGTCGACGTGCAGCTCGACGGTTCGAGCACCTGGTACGCAAACGACTTCGGTTCGGGGTACCCGGCGGTCGGAGGAGGGACGTCGCGCACGGTCATCAAGTTGCCGACGTGGTGGATGGGGCACTCGATCACCTCGGTGCGGCTCCGCGTGTTCCCGACGGGGGCCACCTCGGCCGTGCAGGTTTCCAGCCTGCGCATCTTCGGCCTCGACCAGGGGTGGGGCTTCCACGAGCTGAACGTTCCGACGCCGACGGTCGTGGATGGGTTCCTGTTCCACGCGTCGCCCGCGCCGAACGACACCACCACGACGACCACCTCGACAACCACTGCCGCGACGCCGTCGACCACGCCACTCGGGCCCTCCACTTCGGTAGGGGCGACGGTAGCGACGTCACCGGACACGACGGTGTCCGCCGTTGGTGTCTCGCCGATGGCCACACCCGCCACGCCGCTCCCGGAGACGCCGACGTACACCGGCTGAACGAACTGGACCCCCTCGTGCGGTGGGTGCGCCTTCTAGTCTCCGGACGATGGACGCCCGCGAGTTCCTCGGCCTCGAGGCCACGCACAACCCCCACCGCTGGTACCTGCCCGTGGTGCCGGGCATCTCGACCGGCATGCAGTTCATGTTCGGCGGGTGCGCACTCGGGGCGGCGATCGAGGCGATGGAGCGGACCACCGGACGACCGATGGTGTGGGCGACCGGGCAGTACCTCTCGTACGCACACCCACCGGACATCCTCGACATCGACGTCACCGTCGCTGCCGAAGGCCGACAGATCACCCAGGCACGCGCGGTTGGGCACGTCGGCGACCGCGAGATCGTGACCGTCAACGCGGCCCTGGGCGCGCGCGATGAGGAGCTGTCGGGCACCTGGTCGACCCCTCCGGACGTGCCACCGCCCTCGGCGTGTCCGCCGCGCTCGCTGCGGATGCCCGGCGAGGACTCCATCATGAGTCGCATCGAGGTCCGCCTGGCCGACGCCCGGGACTGGTCGGACCTGCAGGGCGAGCCAAGCCCGACCGGCCGCTCCGCGCTGTGGGCGCGCATCCCGGACCTGCTCGAGGTCTCGGCGGGGACGCTCGCCATCCTCGGCGACTACGTGCCGTTCGGCATCTCCCAGGCACTGGGCGTCGTCGGTGGGGGCAACAGCCTCGACAACACCTTGCGACTGGCGCACCTGGTGCCGACCGAGTGGGTGCTGCTCGACATCCGCATCGACGCAGTGGCCAACGGGTTCGGTACCGGCACCGTGCTGCTCTGGGCCGAGGACGGCACCCTGCTCGCCACCGCGAGCCAGTCGACCATCGTCCGGCGGTGGCGGGGCGACCCGGATGGCACCATGGCACAGCAGGCGAGGGCAGCACTCGAACGCGATCAGGAGCAACCATGAACCGACTCGGCATGACGGTCCCCTTCGACGGTGTGCCCTTGCATCAGCAGCGAGACTGGTTCGAGGAGATGGTCGACCTCGGGTACACGGACGTGTGGTCGAGCGAGACGAATGGTGCCGACGCGTTCACGCCCCTCGCCCTGGCGTCGGTGTGGGCGCCGACGCTCCGACTGGGCACCGCGATCGTCCCGGCGTACACGCGTGGACCGGCGACCCTGGCGCAGTCCGTCGCGGCCCTGGCCGACGCCGCGCCGGGCCGCTTCGTGTTCGGCGTGGGCACCTCGTCGAACGTGATCGTCGAACGTTGGAACGACCTCGAGTTCACCGAGCCCTACAAGCGGGTGCGGGACACGGTCCGGTTCCTGCGCGAGGCGCTGGCCGGCGAGAAGGTCCGCGCGACCTACGACACCTTCGCGGTGAACGGGTTCAAGCTGGGGATCGTGCCGGCGGTGCTGCCGTCGATCCTCGTCGCGGCGCTGCGGCCCGGCATGCTGCGCCTCGCCGGGCGTGAGGGCGATGGGGCGATCATCAACTGGCTGTCGGCCGACGACGTGACCAAGGTCGTGCCGCACGTGCACGAGGGCGGCGACGGCAAGGAGGTCGTGGCCCGCATCTTCGTGGCGCCCACGACCGACGTCGACACCGTGCGGGCGATGGGCCGCTTCGCGATCGCCTCGTACCTGACGGTCCCCGTGTACGCGGAGTTCCACCGATGGTTGGGGCGCGGCGACGAGCTCGCAGGGATGTGGCAGCGCTGGCAGGACGGCGATCGCAAGGGCGCGCTCGAGGCGATCCCGAACTCGGTGGTCGACGAGCTGATCGTCCACGGGAGCCCGGAGGAATGTCGCGCTCACATCCAGCGCTACGTGGACAACGGGGTCACCTGCCCGGCGATCGCGCTGCTGCCCTTCGGCTTCGACGTGCGCCAAGCCGTCCGCGACCTCGCCCCGCCCACCTGACCCCCGCCCACTCACCCGTGCGAATGTCGGGAGCTTGGTCGCCAATGGTGCGACCGAGCTCCCGAGATTCGAGGTGGCTGCTGGTGCTTGCTCAATGCAGCAAGACCGGTCGCCGATGTGACGACCAAGCTCCCGACATTTGGCTGGTCAGCTGGTGGGTGGGGGAGACGCCGCGGCGGCGAGGTGGCCGGCGAGATCCTGGAGCGACGAGCCGGCGTTGAGGCCGCTGGTCGACGGCATGACGTAGGTCGGCGCGCCCAAGGGCGAACCAACCTGCCACCCGGGAGCGGCGCTGCGATCGACCGCGGCGCGCCACCCGGCGAGGCCGACGACGCAGACCGCGGCAGGCCGCGTGCGCGCTACCAGACGGACCAGCCGCTCCATGCCTTCCCGGTAGTCGGAGGCGTTGAGCTCCGACGCGGCCCGGGTGGCTCGCTTGACCTGGTCGGTCATGCCGATGCGGTCGCGGCCCAGGAGCTGCCGAGCGTCGCGGTCGACGTCGCTCAACCCGGCGCGGTGGAGCGCCTTCCAGAAGCGGTTGGTCGGCCCGGCGAAGCCGACGCCGGCGTCGGCGGCCACCAGGCTGGGGTTCAGTCCGCACACCAGCAACCGCATGTCGGGGCCAACCGTGTCGGGGAGGGTGCGTACCCGAGTCGCCCGCACGAGCAGGCGGTTCAGGTCGTCGCCTTCGCCGGTCACCGAGAGGTGGTCGACGGCGAAGCCGGCCCCCGCGAGCAGGTCCTCCAGCTCGTCCGGGTCCCAGAGGGTGAAGCGTCGACCGGGGAGGTCGTCGTCGGAGCGGAACTCGCCCTCGCCGGCGAACACCTCGAGCGCCAGCACGCCGCCGACTTGCACGATTCGGTGCAGGTCGGCGAGCACCATGGGCAGGTCCGCGGCCGCGACGTGCTGGAGGCACTTGTTCGCCCAGACGCCGCCGAACGACCCACGCCGCGAAGGGCAGCGCCTCCTGGTCGACCTGCGCGACGGGCACGGTCTGGTGTCCCAAGCGCGCCACGCGCAACATCGGCAGCGAGGCGTCGCAGGCGACGAGTGGGGCGCCGATCAGGTCGAAGTACAGGCCGGGCCCGCACCCGAGGTCGAGGCGACGACCCTCCGGCGCCGAGGACGCGAATTCGCTCGCCGGCTTCGCGTCACGGACGCTTCGGTGCGCGGCGTAGTCCTCTGCCCCGGCGTCGTAGGCGGCAAGGGTCTCCGCATCCATCTCGGAGGGGGCTTCCGCTACCGGGTGGGGTTGGCGGTACCCCGGCACCGCCAACTCCACCCGGTTCGGGCACGGGTGAGTTGAGGGTCGGGCTCTTGGCGCCCGGGGAACGCGTTCATCGGAAGATGTCGAGCTGTTCGGTCGCAGCGGCGACGTCGACCAGCGGTACCCAGACCGTCCCGCCCCGTGGTCCACGCCGGTGGACCTCGATCGCCTCTATGGGGATCGAACGTCGTCGGCCGCGCGCGTCGTGCAGACCGAGCGACCCGTCGGGCTCGCGCCCTGCGGCGACGCCCTCCATCCACCGACCGCCGTCGGTGCGTCGAAACCGGATTCGTTGTTCCGGCACGAGCCCGAGCAGGGCGAGCGCCTCGACCGCCGCGGTGAGCGCCTCCTCGTCGGTTGGCGCGCGCTTGGACACGCGTGCCATCAGCTGGCCCCGCGCAGCGAGTCGATCTGTCGTTGCAGCTTGCGCATGCCACCCAGCCAGCGGTCGGTGTCGCCGGCCCGGCGTTGGTAGTAGGTGGCAACCTCCGGGTGGGGGAGGATCAGGAAGTGCTCGTCGGCCAGACCGGCGACGACCACATCGGCCACGTCGGTCGGCTCGATCGCCCCCTGCGCCAGCACCACCTCGGCGCCGAGCGCGCCGGCGCCGCCCAGCAGCATGTCGGTGCGCACCCCTTGGGGGCAGAGGCACGACACCCCGATGCCGCGGTCCCCGTAAGTGATCGCCACCCATTCGGCGAAGCCCACGGCCGCGTGCTTGGTGACCGAGTACGGCGCATCGCCGAGGTTGGTGAGCAGCCCCGCGGCCGACGCGGTGACGAGCAGTCGGCCACCACCGGACTCGAGCCAGCGGGGAACCATCACCCGTGCTGCGACGACGTGCGACCAGACGTTGACCCGCCACGTGCGGTCCCACACGGCCGGGTCGGCGTCGATGTCGGCACCGGTGGCGATGCCGGCGTTCGCGCAGAACAACGTGACCGGTCCGAAGCGGGCTTCGGTCGCGGCGACCGCGGCCTCGACCGCGGCTTCGTCGGTGACGTCTGCGACCACCGACATCGCTCGATCGCCGAGGGCGGCGCCCGTGTCGCCGACCGCGTCGAGCAGGTCGACGAGGCACACGCCTGCCGCTCCCTCCGCGAGGAAGCGTTCGGCGAGTGCGGCGCCGATCCCACGTGCGGCTCCGGTGACGACGACGACCTGACCAGCGATGTCCATGCCGCACACGCTAGGTCGTGGGTGTGACCATCTCCGGTCCTGTGTCGGGGGACCGGCGGGTGCGGTATGTATGTCAGGCGTCGATGACGGCGCGCATGGTGTCGGCGATGATGCCGGCGCGGTCGGGACCCCACGGGAGCGGCATGAGCACCGGGTGGTCGACCCCGGCGTCGACGTAGGCCCGCATGCCCGCGGCGACGGTCGTCGCATCGCCGAGGATGTCGATGCCGTCGACCATCCGGTCCGACACCGCGGCCAGCGCGGCGGGGCGATCGCCGGCCGCGTGCGCCTCGCGCACCGCGGCGACCTCGTCGCCGTAGCCCGCCCGTTCGAAGTTGCGGGCGTACGAGTCGACCACGGCGTAGGAGAAGAGGTCCTTGCGGGCCGCCTCGACGCCGCCGGCCCGGTCGCAGACGCCGGCGTGGACGTAGGCGTAGGTCGTGACGCTCTGCGGTGCTCGCCCCGCTGCGGCCTCACCGGCCCGAACCTGATCGATCGACCAGGCGACGTGTGAGGCCGGAAGGTAGTTGAGCAGCACGCCGTCGGCCACCTCCCCGGCCAGTGCGAGCATCTTCGGGTTGAGCGCGCCGACGACGATCTCGGGCTTTCGCTCACCCAGCCGGAGACCGAGCCGGAAGCCCTTGACCGAATAGAAGTCGCCCGCGAACGTGACCTTCTCACCCGAGAGGCACTGCCGAACCAGCTCGACGTACTCGCGCACCCGGGCCAGCGGACGATCGCCGTAGGGCGCGCCGTGCCAACGACTCGTCACGACCGGTGACGAGATGCCGATGCCGATCATGACCCGACGCTCCGGTTGCAGCGCCTGCAGGGTGGCAGCCCCCATCGCCACGAGCGGCGGCGTGCGGAGCTGGAGTGCGAGCACTCCGGTGCCCAGGTCGAGGCCTGGTGCCTCCTGGCCGGCGGCAGCCAGCAGGCCGAACGCTTCCAGACCGGTGGTCTCGGCGGTCCAGAAGGAGCGGAACCCGAGATCGGCGGCGAGTCGCGCCGCGGTGAGCGACTGCTCCGGTCCGAGCGTCATGATGCTGGCGGCCGTCACGCCCATGGACAGGTGGGAGGTCATGGAGGCACCGTAGGTCATCCGGACCGAAGTGATCGTTGCCACCGATTGCCGCGGACCTGCCAGGACGCGCCATCCGGCGGAGCCAAATGACCGAGGAATGTCCGGCCTGGCCGATACAGTGGTCCAAAGCGTTCCCGGAACCGACCGTTCAGCGACCCAGGGTCATCCGCTCGGGGTTGGGGTTCGGAGGGGGAACCCAACGTAGGAGAGGCTCATGACCGACACCATCGAACAAGAGACGCTCACCGAAGCCCTCGGGCTCATCGACCAAGGTCTTGCCCACGTCCAGCACCGGGAGCTCGTGTCTGCCAACGAGGTCGCCGACCTGTTGCTCGACGTCCGCCTCCTGCTCGCCGCTCCTCCGGTCTCCTCAGCCGACCTTGCCGAGGTCGACCCGACGCCGGTAGGGGCCAACTGACAGACGGTCACGCGGCCGGTGCACCGCGCCGGACCTGCCGATCCGAACGCTGACGATCGCGGTGTCGCTCAGCCTGCCAGCAGCTCGTCGAACGCGGCGTCGATGCAGTCGGCCAACAGGTCCGGCAGATGGACCGCGCCGCGGTCGATGTGCAGCCCGAGGTCGAGGCTGCCGTCGTAGCTGAGCGTTGTGAGGTTGAACGCGGTGCCGATCAACGGCCCGATGGGGTGGTTGGACTCGATCCGGGCGCCGGCGAGGTACAGGGGGAACGGAGCGCCACGCACGTTGGAGCAGGTGAAGTCGATCGTGGCGACCTGGGATCGGGCGATGCGGGTGATCAGTGGAGCCGGCAGCAGGTTGGCGGGTCCGGCGATGGATTGGGCCATCGACACCGACGCGGAGCTCCGCACGTGTGAGAGCCGTTCGTGGATGGCGCCGAGGCGGTCGATGGGGTCCGCGCCGGTGGGGACGAGCAGCCGGGCGGTCCCGAACGCGTTTCCCGCCGCGGTCCGGTCGGTGCGCACGTTGACCGGCATCGCCATGCGCAGTTCGTAGACCGGCATCCCGCACGCTCGGTGGTAGGCACCTGCGCCTCCTGCCGCAGCCGCGACGAAGACGTCGTTGATCGACGCCCCGTGCGCCTTCGCCACGCCGCGGACCTCGTCGAGCGGTACCCGTGAGAGGCGCAGGGTGCGATCCAGGGAGCGTTCTGTCCACAAAGGTGAGCGACGGGCGTCGAAGGCGGTCGCCTCGTTGACGAGAGCCTTGGTGAACCCGAGCGCGCGTCGCACCGTCCCAGCTGCCCGGTCGGGATGGACGACGAGGTCTCCCGCGGCGGCCAACCCGCGCTGCGCCGCGCCGAGCTGGCGGCGGAGCGTGTGGTCGAGCGTGGCCGCCATCTCGGACCAACCGGCGGCGCCGGCGAACTCCGGGGCGGGGATGGGCACGGGGTCGGGCACGGGCGCGTCGCGCTCGAGATCGATGAACTGCTCGGACATGCGCACACCACCGATGCCATCCGTGAGGGTGTGGTGCATCCTCTGGACCATCGCGCCCCGGCCGTCGTCGAGGCCGTCGATGAGCAGGAACTCCCAGAGCGGGTGCGCGGCGTCGTAGGGCCGGTGGCAGAACGCCATGGCGATGTCGATCACCTGATCGAGCGAACCGGGGGGATCGACCGTGCAGCTCCGCACGTGGCGCTCGAGGTCGAGGTCCGGGTCGTCCACCCAGCGAGGTGGCGCGAGGCGACTCGGCCCGGGTTGCACCCGCTGTCGTAGCTGAGGGATGCGGGCCAGACCGGGCTGCAGGCGCGCCCGCATCCGGTCCACGTCGGCCGGTCGATCGAGCAGCGTGATGTTGGCGAACCCCGACGCCAGGTGCGGGTCGCGCTCGAGCGTCCACATGAGCGCTTCGAAGTCTGACAGCCGTTCGTCGCTTCGCAGAGGCCGGTCGCTCACCGTCTGGACCCTACTGTCAACGTGCCCGCGCCGAGAGCGGGGATCGGAGGTGCGACGGCGGTCAGTGGTCGAGCGTGGTGTGCTTGAACTCGTTCAGGTCGGGGGCGTCGGTCATGAGCTCGAGGATGCGTTCGATGCGCCTCCTCGCGGTCGCCCCGTCGCCGTCGCTGCGCTCGGTGAGCCGCACGAAGACGGCCTGCTCCTCGGTCATGAACGTCGGCACACCCCAGACGTCGAGCTGCTTGACCTGGTCGGTGTGCTCGGAGCTGACGGTCTCGAGCGCCGTTCCCTCGTCGACCGCCTGCCAGACCTCGGCCTTGGGAAGATGAGCGGCGTCGAGGATCTCGTCGATGTTGGCGCGGTCGAGTCGCCGACCTTCACGATGGCGCAGGTCGAAGAGCGCCCGGTGGATGCCCAGGAACGCTTCGGGGTGCTCGTCGCGCACCGTCACCGCCACCTGGAGTGCGAGCAGGCCGCTGTCGTCGCCGGGTCGTTCCCAGATGGGGAGCTCGCCCGGCTCGACGTGGACCTGGCCCAGTGAGAAGGGCAGGAAGCTGACGTCCCAGTCTGCTCCCGCCGCGAGGCCGTCGAGGAGGTTGTCGTGGACGACGAACGTCCCTGGGCAGCGGTAGTCGAAGTTGATGCTGAACGCGCTCACCCTCGGGTCAACGATGTGTTCGACGGGGCTATTCCCGAGCCGGGGGCCTGAGGCGGAAGGAGCGTTCAGGGGCGCGGCGCGGACTGCGAGCGATGCGGGTCGGGGCGCAAGGCCACGATCGCCTTGCCGATCAGCAGTCCGGTGAGCGCGCCGGCAACCACGTCGGAAGGGTGGTGCATGCGGGTGTAGATGCGGCTCGTGGCGACGAGTGCGGCCGCAGGCCAGACCAGCCACCGCAGGGTCGGGTCGCCTTCGGTGAGGACGACGGCGGCGCACGCCGCGCTCGACGCGTGCCCGCTCGGGAAGCTCGTGGTCAACGGAACCCGCAGACGATCGGAGACCAACGGCCGATCGTCGGGGCGCCCCCGCTTGAAGAGGCGCTTGAGGCCCTGGTTCACCAGCAGAGACTCGGCTGCGAACGTCGCCACGAGCCGCGGGGCTCGGCGGAGGTCGTCATCGGAGCGAAGTGCTTGTGCGGTGGTGGCCACGACCCACACGAGACTCCAGTCGCCCAGATGCGACGCGACCTCGAAGACGCGATCCGGGACGGCGTGCCCGCGCATCGGCTCGAACAGGTCGTCAACCGCGGTGTCGAACCGCGCGACCCATTTCGGGGTGCCGCCGCTCATGGCTCGGCCACGACGGTCGACGCCGGGGGATCGAGCAGCGTGCCGCCTTGCGCCGGGCAGTGGGGTCGAAACCCGCACCAGTCGCACAGCCGGCTGGGCTTTGGTCGGAAGTCCTCGGTGGCGCACGCTCGCTCCACGGCCTGCCACACAGCTTCGATCTTGTTGTTCATCCCCCGCAACGTGGTCTCGGTGGGCACGGCCGACACCGCCACGGGGTCCCGCAGGTAGAGGAGCTGCACCTTGTCGGGTCGCCGGCCGAAGAGCTCCTCGCACATGGAGGCGTAGACGTTGACACCGTCCATCCGCCCGTGCTCGAAGGCGGCTCGGGGCGCTCGCCCGGTCTTGTAGTCGGTGACGACGAGACCACCTTCGTCATCGAGCTCGAGCCGGTCGATGATGCCGCGGACCGCGTAGCCGGAGCGTGGCACCTCCAACATGATCTCGACACCGATCGGCCTGATGGTGGTGGGGTCTTCGAGCTGGAAGTACTTGTCGACGAGCACCGACGCATCGGCGAAGAACGCCGCCGCCTGCTGGTCGTCGAGGCCGAGGCCGGTGAACTCGGGGTCGTCGATCAGGGCGAGGTGCGCCTCGTCCAGGCAGGACCCGGCCGCTTCTCTGGTCCGCTCCTGGGGTTCGAGCAGGAAGAGGCGTTCGAGCGCGGCGTGGACGAGGGTGCCCTTGGTGGCGGCTTCGCTCGGCGGCTCGGGCACCTTGTCGATGGCCGAGTACCGGAACGCCAGCGCACACTTCGTGAACGTGGACACCTTCGACGGTGAGAGTGTCCGTGGCGGGATCAGAGGCACCGGCGAAGCCTACGCAGCCAGGTGGCCCGGCCGGGTGCGTGGGCACCGGTGGCGACGGGGGGCGACGAATGGAGGACCGAGGTCGAGCGGCGTCCCCGCCGGAAAGAGACAGTCACTGAAGTTTTCGTGCAACTAGAACTTTGCCTTGCAGGCGGGTAGCCTGAGCGCATGGCAGCGAGCGACGCAGCGTCTCCGCGGGTGACGGTCGGCGCGCTCCAGGTGCTGCGCAACCGCCGAACGGTGGCGGAGGACGAGGCGCTCGGCCTGCGCGAGCGCAAGAAGCGTCGGACCCGACAGCAGATCTCGGACGTGGCGACGCTGCGCTTCCTGGAGCACGGTTTCGACACGGTGAAGGTCGCAGAGGTCGCCGAGGCCTGCGGTGTCTCGGAGAAGACCGTCTACAACTACTTCCCGACGAAGGAGTCCCTCGTCCTCGATCGCGACGAGGCGATGCAGGACCTGGTCCGTCGCTCTCTCGGGCCCGAGGCGCCAGCCGGTTCTCCGGTGGAGGCTTTCGTCGCCGCCCTGCGGGTCGACCTCGAACAGCACCTCCACCAGTGGGAGCCCGATCCGGAGATCGACGAGCGCAAGGTGCTCGACATCATCAAGCGCTTCCACGAGATGGTCGAGACCACGCCCTCGTTGCGTGCCGCGCATCGTGAAGCCACCGACCGCTTGCGCCGCATCGCCGCCGAATCGCTCGCCGCCCGCGCCGGCATGGATCCGTCCGACCCTGAGCCACTGATCGCCGCTGCCGCGCTCATCGCACTCCTGGGCGTGCGGTGGAGTGCGATTCGCCGGTTCGTCGACGACGGCGCATCCCTCGACGGGGTCATCAGCGGTGCGAGCGAAGACGTCGCACGCGCCGCCCGCCTCATCGACTCCGGCCTCTGGTCGTTCGGCCTGGTCGTGCAGGGGACCACGAGCGTGCGTCGGTTCAAGGAGGCGGCAGAGGCCGCGAACGATGCCCGCAAGCAGGTCGTGGTCGCCGTCAAGGCAGCCAAGGGCCGGGTCGCCGCAACGGCCGCTGATCGCGACTAGCCACTCGATCGTCGCAATCGTCACGCGTTTGTAAAGATATGACATCGGTGGGTAGGGTCTCCCCCCATGTCGATCCGACCAACCGTGCGCCGCTGCATCGCAGTCGGGCTCCTGCTCTCGGTCTGCTCCGTCGGTCTCCTCGCTGCGCCCAGCGCCCACGGTGACCAGATCGGCGACCTCCAGGCACGCGCCGACCAGATCTCCCAGCAGATGAACGACCTGCAGTCCCAGATCACCGCCGACTCCGGTGCGGTCGAAGCAGCCCGCTACCGGTCCTCGCAGCTGGATGGTCAGATCGCCGAGGCAAAGGCCAAGGTGGACGCGGCCCGGAAGTCGGAAGCCGCAAACCGGCACGCCCTCTCGCAATATGTGCTGCGGGCGTACGTGTCCGGCGGCGCCGACCAGGGCGATCTCGCTTCGGTGCTCGACACCCACGGCGACCAGTTGGGCCAGCGACAGGGCTACGTCGCCTCGGCGGTGGGCGACCGCCAGCAGCTCGTCGACGACCTCGAGGCCAGCCAAGCGGTCACCAAGGAGCGCACGGCGACGTTGCAGCAGTCGCGTCGGGCCGCGGCGGACGCCCAGGCGCAGGCGGAAGCCAAGCAGGCCAGTGCCGAGCAGGCCGCTGCGCGACTTTCCGCCATCAAGGGCCAACTCGACGGTCAGCTCGCGGACCTCGTTGCCAAGAAGCGGGCGGCCGAGCAACGTGCTGCCGAGGCCCGCGCACGCGCCGCGGCCCAAGCGCAGGCTGAGGCTCAGGCCCGTGCCGCGGCGGCAGCCACCGCAGCCGCGGCACGACCCGCTCCGGTCTCGGTGCCCGAGGTCGCGTCGTCCCCGTCGTCGCCACCGGCTCCCAACTCCGGCCGCTCCGGCTCCGGTTCCACATTCGTCCCCTCCCCGAACGCCTCGGTCGCGGCGGCCGCTCTGGGCTACGCCAAGTCGAAGCTGGGCTCACCATACGTCTGGGGAGCTGCCGGACCGAACGCCTTCGACTGCTCTGGGCTGGTCGTGTGGGCTTACGGCCAGGCCGGGTTGTCCATCGGACGGACGACCTACTCCCTCGAAGGTCAGGGCACCGTCGTGCCGCTCTCCCAGATCCAGCCTGGTGACATGGTCTTCTACCTCGGTGGCGAGCACATGGCGCTCTACGTCGGTGGCGGTACGGTCATCCACGCACCTCAGACCGGCGATGTGGTCCGCTACGCGAGCTTGTACATGATGCCACCCCAGTTGGTGGTCCGACCGACCGGCTGACCCGGCTGGTCAGGGTGGTAGTTCGGAACTAACGGCCACCCAGCGAAGCGGCGAACCTCGAGATCTCGGCGGCCAGCAGACCGGGTCGCTCCATCGGGCCGAAGTGCCCGAGCTCGTCGTGCTCGATGAGGCGAGCGTCGGGGAGCTGCTCGGCGAGCATGGGTGCGATCGCCGCCGGCCCCGGCCCGGCGAGCTTGCCCCTGACGACGGCCACCGGGCAGGTGACCGCGGCGGCACGTTCGAAGGCGTCGCAGGAGACGGCCTGCTCGTAGACGGCCGCCTCGTCCTCGGGACGGCAGCTCAGCGCGACGGTGCCGTCGGGCGCATCGGCGAACCCACCTTCGACGTAGGCCTCGAGGGCGGCGGGGTCGAACGCATCCATCGGCGGCTTCGAACCGTAGGTGGCGACTGCCTCGGCGCGTGACGAGAAACCGGGTCGGCGCCGTCTGGCACCGGTCGAGAGGGGGTTGTCGACTTCGCCCATCGGCCCGCGCAGCTCCGGTGGGAACGTGATCGGTTCGTACAACCAGAGCCCCGCGAAGGTTCCCGGGGCGCGCAGCTCCGCCAGCAGCAGGGCGGCGCCGCCCATCGAGTGCCCGATGCCGATCGGCCGCGGCGCGATCGTCGCGTCGCTGTCGGCTCGCCAACCGAGGTGCGAGAGCGTGGCCAACACGTCATCCGCGTAGCGCTCCCAGGCGAAGGCCCGGTTCGGTGGAACAGTGGATGCGCCGTGTCCCCGGAAGTCTGGAGCGACCACGTGGAAGTGCTCGAGCCGCTCCGCGATCGGCCCCCAGACCATCCCGTTGAAGCCGGTGGCATGCGCAGCCAGGACGGGTTGCCCCAGGCCGCCCAGGTCGTGAACCCCGAGGGTGAGGTCGTCAGAGGTGGTCACAGCGAACATGGCGAGCCATCGTGCCCGCTGCCCGGCGCGTGGTGCGATTCCGTCGACACCGACGTCCGGGACCGGAACAGGGCGTCAACCCGGTTCGGTGCCCACGACTCGTTCGGAATCATGGCCGGCGGCGCGGAAGATCCCCTTGGCCATGAGCGAGGTCTCGACCTCGGCGCGCGAGAACAGCAGCGCGGCGCGGATCCGGTGGATGCCGGGATCGTCAGGTGCGGCCTGCCCCGCCAGGTCGATGAGGTGGCCCGCCAGACGGATCTCTCCTTCGGCGGCGAGCGCCTCGGCGCGCGACGCGAGCGCCCCGGCGCCGCCGGCGAGGTTGGCCAGCTCCGCGGCGAGCGCGGCCTCGGGCGCGGGCTTCAGGTGCGACGGTGTGCCGTCGTACCATCCGCCGTAGAGCCGCCAGATGTTGCGAACGATGAACTCGGGCTCGTCGTAGATGGGCTGCAGGTACGGCTGCGTCGTCAGGTGCTCGGGAACGCGTACGGCGTGCAGGATGTCGTCGAGTCGGGCGCCCTGGTTCATGAGGGCCAGCGTCTGGTCGACGAGCGAGTCGAGGAGGTCTGCGGTGTCGACGAGCGCGTGGTGCACCGCGTCGGCACCCGCGATCGGCAGGCCGTGGCCCGGGAGCAGCACCTCCGGTTCGAGCGCCGCCATGGTGCGCAGCGCGATGGCCCAGTCGCGCGCGTAGCGCTGCACCTTCTGCGGGTTCCCGGCGTTGGGCACGCACCAGATGAACAGGTCGCCGGTGCACAGCACACGCCGCTCGGGCACCCACACCCAGGTGTGGTCGTCGGTCTCGCCTCGGGCGTGGTGCAGCTCGAGCGCGGTGCCACCGACGTGGAGGTCGATGCGGTCGACGAAGGTGTCATCGGGCCGGCGGTAGTCGGTCGGCCAGCGCAGGCCCGGCGCCTGGAACTGGCGCTGGTTGATCGACGCGTTGTAGCCGGCCGTGAGGCAGTAGCGGTCGAAGCGAGGACCGACGGCTTCGTGGGCCACCACCCGGGGTCGGGGCCGGCCGGCTTCGTCGGCGGCCGCGTCGAAGGCGGCGGTGCCCATGACGTGGTCGATGTGGCCGTGGGTGTACACGGCGGTGTGCACGCCGGTCGCCTTCCACCCGGCGAGCAGGTCGCGCACCGTGGCGCCGGCGAGCGGTCCACCCGTGTCCACGATGACGAGCCCGTCGTCGGTGGCGACCGCGGCGACGTTGGCGAACGAAGAGACCGAGGCGACGCCGTCGGCAACCTCCTCGAGCTCGTTGAACGCGGTGAACGGGTGCCAGCGGTCGGCCTCGGCAGGTTCACCACCCTCGAGAATTTGTCGGCTTCGCTCGACGAGGGTGGTCATTGGGTCTCCTGGCGATGGCGGTCGGCGACGACGAATCTACTGGCATGAAGAGTGCCAGAAAAGGCGCGGCAAGGCCGGGCACCGCCTTGGAACGGGCGCGATCGGCGGCGCGCTTGCTGAATGCAGCGCGCTTCAGTGGCCCATGTCTACTTTTCGTCCCGACATTTGGAACTGGGGGTTGCAGGTCTCAGCTGAGGGCCTTCATGGTGAGCATCAGCTCCTCGTTGAGGTTGCCAGGCACCTGGTAGCCGTCCTCGGCGCGGATGGTGTCGAAGTGGTCGCGCACGTCCTCGGCGGTGAGCTCGCCGGTGTTGGTGTAGCCCGGGGTGACCCCGAGGAACACTCTGGCGATGTGGCCGGCTCCGACCGAGTAGAGCTCGCCGGTGACGGGCACGTCTTCGTGCACCAGCCAGGCGACCAGCGGTGACACGAACTCGGGTGCGAACCGCTCGACGAGGTCGCCCATGAGCTCCTCGGTCATGCGCGACTTGGCGACCGGCGCGATGGCGTTGGCCTTGATGTTGCTCTTGGCGCCTTCGACAGCAAGGACCCGCGTGAGGCCCACGAGGCCCATCTTGGCGGCGCCGTAGTTCGCCTGACCGAAGTTGCCGAACACGCCCGCGCCCGACGCGGTGTTGACGATGCGGCCGTAGCCCTGCTCGCGCATGTGGACGTAGGCGGGGCGGGTGACGTTGAAGGCCCCGCGCAGGTGGACGTCCAGCACGGGATCGACGAGGTCGGGGGTCATCTTCGAGAACGACTTGTCTCGCAGGATGCCGGCGTTGTTGATGACGATGTCGACCCGGCCGAAGGCGTCGATGGCGCTCTGGACGATCGACTCACCGCCCTCGGGCGTGGCGACCGAGTCGTGGTTGGCCACCGCCTCGCCACCGATCGCCTTGATCTCGTCGACGACCTTCTGCGCGGCCGAGGCGTCCGAGCCGGTGCCGTCCATCGAGCCGCCGAGGTCGTTGACCACGATCAGCGCACCGCGCTTGGCGAGCTCGAGCGAGTGGCTGCGTCCCAGTCCGCCGCCGGCGCCGGTGATGATCGCGACCTTGCCGTCGAATCCGATGTCTGCCATGGGAGCTCCTTGTCAGGGATGCGGCGACGCGTCGCCGCGAGGGGAACGAGAACCGCGCCACGGTACTCGGGACACCAGGAACGCCCGCATCGGCACGGTATCGTTGACGGATCGTGCGCATCGTCAGCCGAACCCTGTGGCGTCTTCTGCGCCTTGCGCTCATCGTCGCGGTCGGGGTCGCAACCTTGGTGGGCTCGGCGGCCGCGCTCGGACCCGTGGCCGACAAGGTCTCCTCGGGCACCTCGTCCTACGCGGGCACCGTCCAGTTGCCTCCGCTGGGTGGTGTCTCGTTGCTGTACGACCGGTACGGGAACGTCCAGCAGAGCTTCAACCGCGAGATCCGCAACGTCGTGCCCATCTCGGACGTGCCTTCCACCGTGGTCGAGTCGGTGCTCGCGGTCGAGGACTCGAACTTCTACCAGCACGGTCCGGTCGACGCCCGTTCGATCCTGCGGGCGCTGCAGACCAACGTGAAGGCGGGTGGCGCCGCACAGGGCGGCTCGACGATCACCCAGCAGGTGGTCAAGCAGGTCATCACCGGCGACAAGCGCAACCTGCAGCGCAAGCTGATCGAGGCGCGCACCGCGACCACCCTGGAGCACCAGCTCACCAAGGACCAGATCCTCGAGTACTACCTCAACCTCATCTACCTGGGGAACAACATCTACGGCGTGCAGGCGGCCGCCCAGACCTATTGGGGCAAGGACATCTCGAAGCTGGACTGGGCACAGGGGGCGATGATCGCCGCGCTGATCCGGAACCCGAACGGGTACGACCCGATCCACCATCCCGAGGCTGCCCGGACCCAGCGCAAGATCGCCATCGGTCGACTCGTCGAGACCGGGCGGCTGTCCAAGGCGGACGCGGCCAAAGCCAACGCCGAGCCGCTTCCGACCAAGCTCACCAAGACGGTGCCCGTGCGCGACTACTTCGTCGAAGAGGTGCGTCGGCGCCTGCTCAACAAGTACGGGTTGTACGACAACACCCCAGAGGGCACGGCGCTGGGCAAGACGTACGCACAGCGCTTCGACGCCCTCAACCGGGGTGGGCTCCGGATCTACACCACCTACGACCCACTCATGGAACAGAAGGCCGTCGACGCTCGCCAGTCCACCGTGCCGGGCATCCAGCCGGACGGTCGGATCCCCAAGCCCGACCAGTTCAACTCGGCGACCGGGAAGGTCGAGGCGCAGTGGGCGACCGAGACGATCAGCACCGTGGAGCCCCGGACTGGCGCCGTACGGGTGCTGTTGGGCGGACCCTCGTACAGCTCGGACAGCCAGCTCGACATCGCCACGCAGTCGTACAAGCAGCCCGGTTCGTCGTTCAAGACGTTCGTGTTGGCCACCCTCTTCAACCGGGGGTTCGTGCCCGACGACATCGTCAATGGCACGAGTCCGTGCACGCTGACCCCCGACGACCCGAACTACCTCGACCCCACCCACCCCACCCCGAACGTCGGCGCGTTTCCGGCCCACAACTTCGCGGGCGAGAGCGGTGAGGTCGGCACGATCACCGCGCAGACCCTCCAGTCTTCGAACTGCGGGTTCGCTCGGCTCGGCCAGATCGTCGGGCTGCGCAACGTGGTGACGATGGCGCAGAAGATGGGGCTGTCGAATCCGATCTACAACGCTCCGGACCCGAAGGGCGAGCACGCCAACGCCATGAACCCCTACGCGGTGATCCAGGCGTACGGCGGCACCAACGGGGTGCACGCCCTCGACATGGCCGCGGCCTACGCGACGCTCGCGAACGACGGCGTCCAGAACGACGCGTACCTCGTCGATCGCATCGAGGATTCGTCGGGTCACGTGATCTGGACGCACGACCTCGCCCCGAAGCGCGTCTTGTCCGCCCAGACGGCACGCCTGGTGAGCAGCGTGCTCGAGGCCAACGTGCAGGGCGGCACCGGTACGGCAGCGCGCCTTCCCTCGGGTCAGCCCGCGGCCGGCAAGACCGGCACCACCGACAACGCCATCAACCTCTGGTTCGTTGGTTACACCCCGCAACTCTCGACGGCGGTCTGGATCGGCGACGGCGGCAGCGTGGAGACCAACATGTTCAACTCCGGCGCGACCGGCGGCGCCTACGCAGCGGTGAGCTGGGGCGCGTTCATGTCGGCGGCGTTGGACGGGCGACCGATCGAGCCGTTCATCCCGCCGGCGCCCACCCGCCGGGGCACCACGATCGCCATCGGGCCCAGCGACGGCATGACGTTCGCCGCCCGCTACGGCTACGTCGCCGACCTCGCCACTGCCCCGACGACGGCTCCCGGGGCCGGCGCAACCAACTCGGGCCCAGGTGACGGTGCACCCACCTCGACGGCGCCGCCCACGACGGCACCACCGCCCACGGCCTACACCCCGTAGTCTCAGGACCATCGCCGTCGCATCGCCCACCGAACTTCCCACGAGGCCATGAACCATCTCGAAGCCCTCCTCGCCGTGCAAGAGCTCGACACCCGCCTCGACCAACTCGACCATCGACTCGCCAACCTCCCCGAGCGCGCGCTCCTGGTCGAGGCCGACAAGGTGCTCGTCGCGAACCAGTCCCAGATCGATGCCCAGGAAGCCACCGTCGCCGAGCTCGCCCGCGAGCAGCGGCGCATCGAGGACCGGCTGACCTCGCTCGAGGCCAAGGCCACCGACATCGATCGCCAGCTCTACGGCGGCACGGTCTCGAACGCACGCGAGCTCCAGGACCTCCAGACCGAGCTCGACTCGGTGAGGCGGCACATCTCCAGCGTCGAGGATGACGACCTCGCCGCGCTCGAGCGCCTCGAACCGGCCCAGGCGCAGCTCGTCACCCTCGGCGAGCAACGCGAAGCGATCCAGGAGCACCGGGACAACGCCGAGACCACCCTGACCGCGGCTTCGGCGGAGATCGAGGTGGAGCTCGCCGACGTCCGCACCCGGCGCGCGGCCGCGACCGAAGGCGTCCCGGGCGAACTGCTCGACGAGTACGAACGCCTTCGAGCAATGCTCGAGGGCGTCGCGGTCGCCCGGCTGGCGCGCAACCGCTGCGAGGGTTGCCACCTCACCCTCTCGTCGGTCGAGGTCGACCGCATCCGGCACCTCGACCCCGATGAGCTCGTGCACTGCGAGGAGTGCGGCCGCCTTCTGGTCCGCTGATGGCCGTCGCCCCGACCCATCTCCGGAGCGCGTGAGGTGTTCCTCTGGTTCGCAGGAGGGTCGCTCGTGGTGGTCTGGCTGGTGTTCCACAGCGCGGCGCTCGACTACCGGCTGATCGTGGCCGGCGCGGTGCTGCCCGGCCTCGAGGCGTTCAGCGGCCGGGATCTCGTCCTGCACACGCTGCTCGCACCGGTCGCCGTGATGGTGGTGGTGATGGTGCTCACACGCCGTCGGCGACTCGCGCGCCGACGCTGGCTGTGCCTCCCGATCGGGATGTTCATCCACCTCGTCCTGGACGGTGTCTGGACCGATGGGCACCTGTTCTGGTGGCCCGCGTTCGGGCTGGCGTTCCCGGCCGGGCCGAGCCTCATCGAGGGCCGTGCGCTCGGGCTTGACGTCGTGCTCGAGTTGCTCGGACTCGCGGCGCTGGTCTGGGCGTGGAAGCGCTTCGGTCTCGACGACCCGACGCGTCGCCGCAAGCTCTGGCGGACCGGCCAGCTCGACCGTTCGGTGGTCGGCGCCGCCGAGGCGGGGATGTGAGCTCGATCACGATGCGACCACCGGAGGAACCGACATGTTGATCCTCGTCCGCCACGGACGGACCCAGGCGAACGCCGCAGGGCTGCTCCTGGGGCGCGCCGACCCGCCCCTCGACGACGTCGGTGAGGCCCAGGTCGCCACGCTCGCCGCCGCCGTCCCGAACGTCACCCGGGTGGTGTGCAGCCCACTGGCCCGCGCCCGCGCCACCGCCGAGGTGTTCGGCGTGCCGGTGACCGTGGACGAACGCTGGGTCGAGCTCGACTACGGGACCTGGGACGGCAAGCCCGCCGCCGAGATCTCTCGTGAGCACTGGCAGACCTGGCGCGGTGACGTGGGGTTCCGGCCCGCCGGAGGGGAATCCCTGCGCGATCTCGGCAGGCGGGTTCGCAAGGCCTGCGGCGCCCTGGCCGAGGAGGCCGCCGAGCACGACGTCGTCGTGGTGTCCCACGTGTCGCCGATCAAGGCCGCTGTCGCCTGGGCCCTCGAGACCGGTGACGAGATCGCCTGGCGGCTCTTCCTGTCTCCGGCGTCGATCACGCGCATCGCCACCGCCGGTGGGGCGCGGTCGCTGCACGCCTTCAACGAGACCGCTCACCTGCGCTGACCGGCGCCGGGCCCGGTCGCCGGTCGTTCAGACCTTCTGGGAGAGGGTGATGCCGTCGCCGACGGTGAGCACCGTGGTGCGCACTCGCGGGTCGGTCGCCGCGTGGTCGTTGTAGTGCCGCAGTGCCCGCACGTCGTCGTCCTGCGCGTCGTCGTCGACGATCCGTCCGCTCCACAAGGTGTTGTCGGCGAGGATGACGCCGCCCGAGCGAAGCCGGGGAACCAGCTCCTCGTAGTAGTCGACGTACCCGACCTTGTCGGCGTCGATGAACGCCAGGTCGATCGCTTCGGTCTCCGGGAGAGCCTGCAGCCCGTGGAGCGCGGGGCCGATCTGCAGTTCGATGCGGTCGGCGACTCCGGCGTCCTGCCACGCGCGACGCGCGATCGAGGTCCACTCCTCGCTGACGTCGAAGCACGTCAGCGAGCCACCGGGCGCCAGACCGCGGGCGATGGCGAGAGACGACATGCCGGTGAACGTGCCGACCTCGACCGCGCGCTCGACGTGCGCGAACGACGTCAGCGCCGTGAAGAAGGTGGCCTGGTCGAGGCCGATGCTCATGCCCGCGATGGGTCCGAGCGCTTCGGTTCGATCGACCAAGCTGGCGATCACCAGGTCGGGGGAGGCGGTGTGGGCGCGCACGTAGGCAGCGAGCGCGTCGTCGAGGAGGAAGGATCGAGGTGACACGTGCTGGAGTCTGTCACCTCCGCACGCCGCCGGGAGGCCGGCGGAGCGGCCTGCGCCGTTCAGCGCGGCGACTCGGCACGGGGCTCGTCGAACAGGTCCATCGAGGTGGCCAGCGCGCCCACGAGGCTGGAGGCCTTGATGACGGTCTTGAGGTACTCGTTCGCCGCATCGCCGCCGTTCGCGATCGGCGGCGCGCCGATCGATCGGAGGGTGGCGGTCGGGTCGAGCGGCGGCTCGATCAGTGTCGGCTCGGGCACCGGTTCGTCTTCCCGCCAGAACGACACCGGGTCGGGCCGCACCTTCGGTGACTTGCGACTGCTCTTGGAGCGGCGCTTCGAGCTCATGCGGGTTGGCCTTCCAGGTCGGCTTGGTCGACTGCGTCGGGCTCGGCGGCCGCCGAGTCCTGCGCACCATCGTCATCTTCGGTGATGAGCTGCGAGAGGTCGATGCCCAGCGCGCTGCGAAGCTGGTCGTTGGACAGATCCGAGAGCGAGCTCGACTTGGGGAGCACGAGGTTGGCGATGCGGCGCTTGTCGGCGACGACGTCCTCGACCCGCTCGTCGACTGTCCCCGGGCAGACCAGGCGGTGCGACACGACGGTCTTGGTCTGGCCGATGCGCCAGGCCCGGTCACGGGCCTGGTCCTCCACCGCGGGGTTCCACCAGCGGTCGTAGAGCACCACGTGGTTGGCGGCGGTGAGGTTGAGCCCGGTTCCGCCGGCCTTCAACGAGAGCACGAGGGCGCCGGGTCCCTCGCCGGACTGGAACTCCTCGACCATGCGGTCCCGTGCGCCGCGGGCGAGCCCTCCGTGGTAGCAGGCGATCGGCACATTCGTGTGGGACGAGAGGTACTCGGCGAGGCGCACGCCCCAGGAAGCGAAGTGGGTGAAGATCAGGACGCGCTCATCGGCCTCGAAGACCGACTCGACGATCTCCTCGAGCCGGGCCAGCTTGCCCGAACGGCCCGCGAGCGGCAGGTCGTCGTCCTGGTAGGCGACCGGGTGGTCACAGATCTGCTTGAGTGCGGTGATCGCCGCGAGGATGTGCCCTTGTCGGTGGGAAGCATCGTGATCAGCCCCTTCCTGCCGGGCGACGACCAGGTCGAGGACCGCCTGGTACAGGCCGATCTGCTCCGGCGTCATCGAGCAGTGGTCGAGTTGGTCGATGCGCTCGGGCAGCTCGGCGGCCACCGCCGGCTCGGACTTGGTGCGGCGGAACACCAGGATGCCGTTGAGGGCGCGCAGCGCCGACTCGGCGCTCTTGGTCCGGGTCTGGTTGGACTGGGAGAGCTGCGCGATGAACGCCGAGCGCGTTCCGACCAGGCCGGGGTTGGTGAAGTCCAGGATCGACCAGAGGTCGCCGAGCCCGTTCTCGATCGGAGTGCCCGTGAGCGCCAGGCGCACTCTGCCGTGGAGGCGGCGGAGCTGCTGCGACGTCTCGCTGGCGGGGTTCTTGATGGCTTGCGCCTCGTCCAGCACGATGCGGTCCCAGGAGAGCTCGGCGAGCGCCTCGATGTCGCGCACCGCGGTGCCGTACGTGGTGATGACGAGGTCGGCCTCCTTGACGGACTCGCCGATGTCTTCGTGGTCGGCCCGGGCGGTGCCGTGGTGCACGACGACTCGCAGGTCGGGCGTGAAGCGGGCGGCCTCGCTGGCCCAGTTGCCGACGACCGCGGGTGGGGCGATGACCAGCGCCGGACCTTCGGACGGGAGCGAAGCCAGGTGCGCAAGGATCGTCGGCGTCTTGCCGAGGCCCATGTCGAGCGCCAGGCACCCGCCCAGCTCCGCGGTGTGCAGGAACGAGAGCCAGGCGACCGCCTCGGCCTGGTACGAGCGGAGCTCCCCGCGGAAGCCCTCGGGCCGTGCGACCGGGTGGTCGGGGATGGAACGGGCTGCAGTCAGGAGCTCGCCGGCCCAGTTCGCCCCTTCGATGACGGTCCCACCGGCCAGACTCGTGCCTTCGAGCCCCAGGGCCTGCCGGAGGATCTCAGCGCCGCTCAGCTGTGTGGTGTCGGCGCGCTCGGCCAAGGCCGCTGCGGCTTCGGCGAGGTCGGCTTTGTCGAGCTCGATCCACTGGCCGTGCGACTGCACGAGTGGTCGTGCCTGCTTGGTCAGCTCGGCGATCTCCCGCGCGCTCAGCTCGACGTCGTCGAACAGCGCCGACCAGGCCACGTTGGCGAGCTGCCGGGCGCCCACGACCGGGTCGCCCGTGCTCTCCGCGGTCAGTCGCAGCGACGGGGTGGCGCGCTTGCGACTGAGCTCCGGCACCCGTACGTCGAAGCCAACGGCAGCGAGGGTGGGCCCGGTCGTGCTCATCAGCTCCCACGCCTCGTCCTGGCTGAGGATGACCTGACCGCGCCGTGCCGCGCCCGGGCGCTTGAGCGCCGGCAGCAGGCGCTCGATGCGCTCCAACTGCTCGACCAGCTTCGGGTGGTCGACGATCGCGACCTCGACCGGGACGAGATGCCCGTCGGGGTCGGCTCCGAGCACGGACAGGTGCCAGGCGCCGATGTCGTCCGGCGGTTGCAGCTCGACGACGAGCTTGGTGCTGCTCAGCCCGACGGTGGGCGCCACCCACTTCGTCAGCTTGCGGGTCAGCTCCGAGCCGAGCCGGGTCGGGGCGTCGAAGCGTTGGCCGTCGAGGTGGGCCACCATCGCTTCGACGAGGTCCGAGGCGTTGTGGATCGCGGGCGGCTCGGCCGTGGAGGACATGGTTGCCGCTGACTGGGCGGCGAAAGCGTGGACCATGGCGGCCAAGGCGTCCTGTGCGGTGTCGCGTGGCTCGGCCTTGGGAGTGATGGCCGAGACCGACCCGGGCATCGACTCCGCGAGCCGGGTGATGACGTCGCGCTCGACCTGGGCGGGCATCCAGCGCACCGAGTAGGCGGTGTGGCCGTTGTCGCGGCGCCCGTGCGCCTGAAGGGTCGGCACGAGGTTGCCCTGGACGACGAGCTGGACCGCATAGACGGCGATCCGGCCCAGCCAGCGGGCGCTGGCACCGGCCAGCCCGTCGGTGACCTGCGCACCGAGCTCGAGCAACCAACCCAGTGCCTCCTGGACGGGGAGCGAGAGTGCGGGCGCCTCGGCGCCCAGACGGGAGGACGATCGACCGGTGGGCACCCCAGCCGTCACCGGGCGCGCCGGACCCCTCGATCAGTGCGGGCAGGTCGTCGAGGGTGGTCGGTGCGAGTCCGGGCCCGCCGCCCCACACGACGATGCGACCCGCCGACCACGAGGTCTGCAGACGCGGCTCGGAGGAGAGAAGCTCGGTCCCGCCTTCGTCATGGAGCACGAACCGCTCGAGCGCGCCGACGAGTCGGGTGCGCTCGGCCTCGAAGTCGGCGACCACTTGGGCGCGTTCGGGTCCGTGGATGCGTTGTGCGGCGGCCAGGCCGTCCTCGGTGTCCTCGAGCAGTTCCTCGAGCACGTCGCGCCACAGGTCCGGGTTCGCCTCGAGCGTTGCCAACTCGGACGCGCTGGCCTCTCCGGCGGCTGCCGATTCGGCCATCCAGGCGACCTGGGCACGAGCAGGGACGGTGTTGTGGGGTGCGACTTCCTCGGAGGAAGCGTCGGACATGGAATCTCCGGCGACGTGCTGCAGTTGGTGGTGAGCTACCGCTGACGCGTGGTGTGGGATGCGATCCGCATCGTCCGCGTCGCTCGCACCGGGTCCTTCGAACTTGCATCGAAGGGGTGTCACACGTGGCGACCGCCGAGTTGTGCGAGCAGGAACACTCTAGTGCGCTTCGTGGTTCCCGACACATCGTTGGGTCGGTGGTGGTGGTGAGCCGGTCTGTAAGCGGGGTTCTGTTCCCGGGTTCCTTGCGGAGCTCCCGTTCGGTGGCCATCCATCTGTGCGGTCTACCTGGGGTTGTGGCCGGGCCGGCCACCCCGTCTCGACCTTGCTCCCGGTGGGGGTTGCCGAGCCGCCCGAGTCGCCTCGAACGCTGGTGCGCTCTTACCGCACCGTTTCACCCTTGCCTGTGCGCCGGCCGGCGAGCCGGCCGCCGCCATCGGCGGTCTGTTCTCTGTTGCCCTGTACCGACAGGTCGCCCCGTCCTGGCTCACGCCAGCACCGTGCCCTACGGAGCCCCGACTTTCCTCGACGTCGCCGTCGACCGAAGCCGAATGCGCCGCCGCGGTCACCCGACCGGCTCACCATCGTCGCCCACCCTACCGGTCGCCGTGACCGCGCGGGCTTCCTCGAGTGGGACGACGACGCTCGACATGTCGGGAGATCGGCCGGAGGACGTGGCTGCATCCAATATGTGGCAGCTACGGTGACACGAAGTTGCGCGTCGGGGAGAGTCACCTTCGAGAGCCTGGTCAGGACACCACATGACCGAACCATCCACCGAGTCGAACCGTCGTGGCTTCATCGCCCTCGGCGGCGCCGCCGTCGCGGGTTCCGCGCTCGGCGTCCTGACTCGGCGAAGTCGCGAGGCGGCGGCGCCGCAGCGTCGAGCGAGGTCGTCGAGCACCTCTGGGTGCGCGACGGGCGAGATGGGTTCACCAACACGGCCATCTCGAAGCCGGGGGCGGCTTCCGCTCCGAACATCCTGACGGCGCAGCCGGGTCGGGGTCGGATCGCCTCGAGGCCGGGCAGGGCAGCCGGCAACGATCGTGAGTGCTGGCTCCACGACGACACCGAGTGGGCCGATTCCGAGGTGACCTCGTTGTGGTACCCGCCGTCGATCATGGACAAGCGCGAGTGCACGCCGCAGATGGGTCACGTGCACCGTGTGTCCGAATCAGATGGCACCTGGTCGGCGATCGTCGTGGACCAGAACATCTTCGGCTTCGAGCTACTGGTCGACCTTCCTCGGGGTCTGGACCTGGGGCAAGGGAGGGTTCCGCATCGGCGCGGACAAGTCGCTGTCTGGCAGCCACTGGGCCATTCCCTACATCCGTGGCGTGAGACGCACGGGCGCCGATGGCAATTGGTTGCGCCACCTCCTCGTGGATCGTCTCTGCGGCGTGCGCGCCGGCGATCGGATCGACGTGGCCGGCTGCGAGGACGACAGCTTCAACGGCAAGAACCTGCTGGTGCACGCGGTCGCCGAACTGCCGATGGCGAACATCGAAGCCACGGGGCCGACCATCTACGCGGTCGAAGAGCACACGAAGCGGGAGCAGGCCTGAAGAGCCAGGTCGGCTACGTGCAGTACGCACGACCGGACAGAGAAGCGATCAACCCGCGGGCAGATCTACCCGATGTGGGTGACCACTCGGGTTGTCGGCTCGACCGTCATGCTGAAGAAGTGGTATGCGGGCGACATCGAACCGCTGTGGGGCGACCCGCAGCGAACACTCACCTTGGACCTGCAGCCCAAGAAGGGGATTCCGGTGCCCACGGGTGGTTCGTGTGGCATTCTGAGCAACCACCTGCGCAACGGCGCGTGGATGGAGTACGGCGACGTGGTCTTCCGCCGGCTCTGACCGGTCTCGTCGCCACCTGTCACCGGTGGACGACGGTGGGTCAGGAGCCCACCGACGCGGTGGACGGCAGGGCGTCACGCAGCGACTGCAGCGCGTCGGGCGCTGCCGCGGCGAGGTCACCGCCTGCCCCGTAGAGGTTCCACACGGCGTGGTGGCGGGCGTCGCCGGCGCCGACGGCCATGATGCTCTGGCGGGTCGAGGGCAGTCCCAGCGACCCGACCGCGAGCGTCATCGTCGATGCTGCCGCCTCCTCCAGCCCGGCTGCCAGGGCGACCAGGTCAGCCCCAGACTTGGCGTTGTCCGCCTGGGCCAGCTTCGGCACGATGACGGTGGCGTCGATCTTGTCGTTGGTCTTGTCGTACGGCTTGGCGCCGACCGATCTGGTGAGGTCCTTGAGCGCCGCCACGTGGGCGACGTGGTTCGACTGGATCGTGCGCGCCCAGGTCCTTGGCGGCGGGATCGGTCAGGTACGTCGCGGCGAGCATCTTGTCGTAGAAGGCCACGATCGAGGCTTCCAACGACGTGGCGGTCCGGAGGATCGACTTGCTCGTGGTCGCCAGGTCCGCGGCCTCGGTGGTCGTCGGGGCGGTCGCCGGGGTCACCGTCGATGCGGCGGTCCCGCTCGACTGCACCACCGGCGTCGAGCTGCACGCCGCGAGCGCGGCAGCGCCCGCGGTGGCCGCGCCGCCCAGGACGAGGAACTGTCGGCGTGAGGTGGGCGTGGATCGCTTCACGATGCGGTTCCCGTCGTGGTGGTGGGAGTCGGCCCGAGGGAGGCGATGGTGATCGCTCCGTCGGTGGTCTGCATGGGTGGCACCTCGTTCGCTGCCGGTTGGTGCGGTGGGTTGCCCCCTGGGGACGCAGCCGCCGACCACGCCACCGCCTGCTGGGCGTCGACCGGCAAGGATCTGTGCGGCGGCCGAAGCGAGCGCGCTCGAGACGAACGTGCGCAACGCGGCGAGGTAGGTGGCGGCCAGCGAGTCCTCGAGCGCGCCGAGCACGCCGGCAAGCGCGACCGCGTCCGCAGCCCCGTTGATCTTGGGTGCTTCCTGCTTGGTCAGGTTCGCGTTTCCTGCCGTGGGCGCTGTCCCGCCGCCGTCGGTGACCAGCGCGCCGAGCGTCTGGCTGTGCACCAGGTGGTGTTGGCCGAACGTCTTTGTCAGGGTGGCCGAGCTGCCCGTCAGCTTGCCGGACTTGCCGGCCAGGTCGTAGAGGTCGACGACCGAGAGCTCGATTCCGGTGAGGAAGGTGGCGAGCGCGATCTCCGGCGACTCGTCGCTCGCCGCGGCGGCGGCCGGGAGCAGGTGGCCGAGCGGCCCGATGGCGCCTGCGAGCGCTGCGGCTCCCAACCCGGTTCCTGCGGTGACCAGGAGACGTCGACGGTGGTTGCTCGCGACCGTCGGGGCCGGCACGGGTTCGGCGTCCGGGGATGCCGACGACGGGTCAGGGCGTGGTGAGTCGACGATCAAGGAGGGACCTCCCGGACGGGGTGATGGCGTGGATGGAGTTGCGGTAGCTCCGGGAGCGGGCCCGGGTTTCCTGCCTAGGTGTATTGGAACAGACGGCTCGCGGCCAAGTCGCCGGACCCGGTCGGGCCCTTCAGACGTGCGCGGTCGATGAGGCGAGGCGCTCAAAAGTCGAGTCCTGAGAGATCGGGGTGCCACGCGCGTGAGCGCGAGACGGCGTCCTTCCATCGTGCCCGGTCGAAGCTCCCCTCGGGTTCGATGACGGTGCGCGGTGAGAAGATCGCGGCGACCTCTGCCTCGTCCGTCCAGACCCCGGTGGCGATGCCCGCGAGGTACCCGGCACCTACGGTCGTGGCCTCGAGCTCGGGGGAGACCTCGACCACGCGCCGGGTGGCGTCGGCCAACGCCTGGACGAAGGTGCGATTGGCACTCATGCCGCCGTCGACGCGGAGGCGCTCGATGGGCCGTCCCCCGTCGGACTCGGCGGCCTCCACGAGATCGGCGCCGCGTTGGGCGACGCCTTCCAGCACCGCTCGGACCACCTGCGGTCGACCGGTACCGCGGCTGACGCCGAGCAACGTGCCACGCGCGCCGTAGTCCCACCAGGGGGTGCCGAGTCCGAGCAGCGCAGGCACGTACGTCACCCCGTCGGTGTGCTCGCACCGGGACGCCACCTCGTCGGATTCGGCGGCGCTGCCGATGATGCCGAGGTCGTCGCGCAGCCACTCCACGTTGCTGCCGGCCGCGAGCATCACGGCTTCGACGCCCCAGGTGAGCCGACCAGCTCGGGACCTCGCCACGATCGGGAAGGAGCCGCCGGCGCCCCGCGTGGCGAATTCAGGTCGAGCGTCGCCGCAGACATCGAGCATGGCGCCGGTGCCGAAGGTGATCTTGGCCTGACCCGGCGAGATGCACCCCTGTCCGATCAACGACGCCTGTTGGTCACCGGCGATCCCTGCGATGACCGGCGCACCGTCGAGTGCCGAGGCAGGTCCGATCTCGCCGATCGAGTCGACCACCTCCGGGAGCATCGAGGCAGGGATCCGCAACGCCTCGAGCGTCGGCTCGGACCAGGCGCCCCCTGCGGCGTCGCGGAGTCCGGTGAGCGCCGCGTTGGTCGAGTCGGTCACGTGGAGCTGGCCGTCGGACAAGGTCCAGGCGACCCAGGAGTCGACGGTTCCCAGGCAGAGGTCTCTGGCCCGATCCGGGTCGAACTGGTCGAGTAGCCAGGCGACCTTGGTGGCTGAGAGGTTGGGCGCGAGCCGGATCCCTTGGCCCTGCAGCACGAGGCACTCACCGACGGTGCGCAGGTCCTGCCAGCCGATGCCCGGTCCGATCGGCTCGCCGGTGGCGCGGTCCCACACCACCACCGAGGCGCGCTGGTTGGCGATGCCCACCGCGGCAACCGGACCACCGGACGCCACGGTCCGCTTCGCGACGTCGAGCACTGCGGCGGCCATCGCCGCGGCATCGAACTCGACGAGCCCAGGCGCGGGGGATCGGGGGAGGACCTCCCGGAGGGCGAGGTCGCCCACGGATCCGTCCTCTCGGACGATCGCCGAACGCACTCCGCTGGTGCCGACGTCGATCACAAGGATGCTCACGCGTGCCCCTCTGGCCAGGTCACCGCACCGAAGGGCGAGGACAACCCCAGCTTTCCCGGGTTGAGGATCCCCTTCGGGTCGAGCGCGTCCTTGACCGCCTGCAGGGTCGCGAGGCCGCCGCCGAGCGCCTGTTGCACGAACCGGGACCGGTTGAGGCCGATCCCGTGGTGGTGGCTGAGGGCGCCGCCGGCCTCGAGCACCGCGGTCGTGCCCGCGTCCCAGACTTCCGCGTAGTACCGGTCGCGGCGGTCCTCATCCGGTCGCGCCGCGAAGGTGAAGTAGAGGCAGGCGCCATCGGTGTAGGCGTGCGACTGGTGGCAAGAAACGGCGAGCGTCCCCTCCACGCTTGCGATGGCGTCCGTCGCCCGCTGGTGGATCGCCTCGAGGCGGGCCCACGGCCCCGCGACCTCCATGGTGTCGACGACGTAGCCCTTGGAGATCAACGCTTCGAGCGCCGCCACGTCGTTGCGGTGCTCGACCCAGGCACCCACCACCGCGTCGCCCGCTTCGAGTCGTTCGCCGTCCCGGGTGCACTCCTGGTCCGCGACCGCCATCGCCGCGTCGACGATCATCGGGTCTCCCTCGTCGAGGACGATCACGAGCGAGCGTCCTTCGACGCCGAAACGGGCGGCCTCGGTCGCGTCGTGGAGCCGCAGCACCGCCGGAGTGGCGCCCCGCTGGATGATCCGACGGCAGCTCTCGAGGGCCGTCGAGAAGGACTCGTACGCATAGGCGGCCCGGCGCTCCACTGCAGGGGACGGGTGCAGTCGCAGGCGCGCACCGACGATGATCCCGAGCGTGCCCTCCGAGCCCACGAAGAGTTGGTTCGAGGTCCGGTCCCACCGCCTGGCGGGGCTGGCCCCCCGTCGAGAAGGCGCGACCGTCCGCGCCGATCACGTCCAGGCCAACGACGATGTCCTCGATCTTGCCGTAGCGGGTCGAGTACTGCCCGGCGCCGCGGCAGGCCAGCCAGCCGCCGACGGTGGCGAGCGACATCGACTGGGGCCAGTGGCCGATCGTCACGTCGTGGTGGACGCGGAGCTCCTCTTCGAGCAGATCGCCGAAGGTTCCCGGAAGCACGTCCAGGAGCATCGACGTGCGGTCCACGTCGACGATCCCCGAGAGCGAGGTCGTGTCCAGCACGACGCCGCCGAACACCGGTACCGACGCGCCGCAGACGCCGCTCCGACCGCCCGCGGCCGTGACGGGCACCCCGGCCTCGTTGCAGAGACGCAACACCTCGGCGACCTGTGAGGCGTCGTCGGGGCGCACCACCGCAGCGGCGAGCGCAGCCACCTGGTGGCGGGTCGCCCAGATCATGGCCTGGGGCCACCAATCCCGACTGTGCTCCGCAAGCTCGTCGGGCGCGATCGTCACGTGCGGGCACGCCGACCCGAGCCTTTCCAGGAGCTCGTCGCCGAGGGACACGTGCGGGGTCCCGGACTGTCCGAGGTGGGACGCGACCGGCCCGTCGCCAGCCGCGATGGCGATCGGGGGTGTGGGCGTGCCGGGTTCCGGCGTGCGCGGCGACATGGTGGCGAACGCTACCGCCCGACGCGGTGGGTGCCGGGCGTCATCCGCCGGCGAGTGCCGGATCGTGGGGCGACTCGGCGCCGGGACGCGAGCGGTCGGCCTCGACGAGTCGCTGGTAGGCCGCGACCTGGGCGGACCGTCCCGCTGCGTCGAGCCCGAGCTCCTCGGCGATGAGCGACGCCACGTCGGGCGCGGCTTCGAGCGACGCCTCCCGGTCGAGGAGCCGGGCGCGCGTGCGGCGCGAGAGCACGTCGTCCACCGACCGGGCCATCTCGTAGCGGACCGCGAAGACCGCTTCGGCGCGCAGGTAGGGCAGGCCGGCGACCAGCGGCTCGGCGAGCTCCGGGTCGGACTCGATCATGGCGGCGATCACCTCGGCGTCCGTGCCGAAGCGACTGACGAGGTGCGCCAGGGTCGCCGCGTCGAGTCCGGCCCCGGGCACTCCGTGCGCCAGCAACTCGTCGGCGCCGTCGGCGCCGTGCAGCTTGAGGCGGGCCGTGCGCGAGCGCCCGGGCTTGGGAGCACCCTGGCGGCGGAGTGCACGCGCCGCGGTGTCGATGGTGTCGGCGGCCATCTCCCGGTAGGTCGTGAGCTTGCCGCCGGTGATCGTCACCACGTTCGAGTCCGACACGGTGACCCGGTGGCGCCGCGAGAGGTCCTTCGTCGCGCCGCCCGATGCCTTGACCAGGGGACGCAAGCCCGCCCAGGTCCCGAGCACGTCACTGGGTTCGAGGTGCGTCGTGAGGATGGCGTTCGCCGCGTCCAGGAGGTAGCGGACGTCCTCGGTCGTGCACCGGGGGTCGTCGAGGGGGCCGTCGTAGTCGGTGTCGGTGGTGCCCAGGTACGTGACCTGTGGGTTGCCGTCCTCTCGGGCGGTGTCGTACCACGGAACCACGAAGATGGAGCGCTTGTCGCCCGGGACCGGGATCACCGCGGCGATGTCGTTGCGAACCAACTCCCAGGGAACCGAGATGTGGACGCCTTTGGCGGGTCGGATCGAGTTCGGGTGGGTTGCCTCGTCGAGGGCGCGCACGTCGTCGGCCCAGACGCCGGTCGCGTTGACGACGACCTTGGCGCGCGCCGTGAAGCGACGGCCGTCGGCCTCCACCTCGACGCCACGGGTCAGGCCGTCCTCGTCGCGCACCATCGCGACCGCCTCGGCGCCGTTGGCGATGAGCGCTCCGAAGTCGAGCGCGGCGGTGCGGGCGATGGTGAGGGTGAGGCGTGCATCATCCGCTCGGGCGTCGTAGTAGAGGTAGGCGGAGCCGACCTTCTCAGGCCGCAGCGTGGGGAAGTGCTCGAGTGCCTCCTCTGCGTCGAGCCGCTGGTGCAGCTTGCCGATCCGTGCGCCGCCGGTGAGGTCGTAGGCCCACATCGCGGAGCCCAGGACGCGGGCCAACTTCCGGGGAACCGGCGATCCCCTCCCCGTGAGCACCGGAAGCAGGAACGGGAGCACCTCCACCAGGTGGGGTGCGTTGACCCGCAGTCGCTGGCGTTCACGCAGGGCCTCGTAGACCAGGCGCACATCGCCCTGCTGGAGGTAGCGCAGCCCCCCGTGGATCATCTTCGAGGACTTCGACGACGTGCCCGACGCGAGGTCGTCGCGCTCGATGAGGCCGACCCGCAGGCCCCGTGAGGCGGCATCGAGCGCACAACCGCAACCCGTCACCCCGCCGCCGATGACGAGCACGTCGAGCTGCTGTTGCTCCAACCCCGCGAGTGCCGAGGTCCGATCGAACCACCCTTGCGTCGTCATCGCGTGGGAGTCGACCAGGTCGGAGCGGCAGGGGGGAGGTGCAGGTGCATGGGCGGCAATGGTACGGCGGTGCCGCGCGCGTCGTCGATCGCGCCCTCGCACGACCCCGCCCCGCCCGCGCCGTCACGCAGTGACGCCCGTCGCAGCGAATCGGTGCGTTCCGCAATGCCCCGTCGCCGAGTGCTGGACCGGCACGACGTGGGCCGATGGGCTGGACTTCGCTCCGGAGAGCCGCGATAGTAGGCGACCCGTCGCCATCGGCTTCACGCCGATCGGCAGCGTGGTCGTGGGGGCCGACCTCACGTCACGCCGGTGCGGCGACGGCTCAGGATGGCCCGAACTCTGGTCACCCCACGCTCCACAGCCAGTACCCGTCCCAGTCCCCGAAAGAGTCGACATGAACCCGACCTGGCACTCCCGGGCTGCCTGCCGAGGGCTCGACCCCTCGATCTTCTACCCGCCGCCCGAGGACGAGGTGGACGCCGAGCCGGCGAAGGCGGTCTGCGATCAATGTCCGGTTCGTGAGGCATGCCTCGAACACGCGCTCGCACTGCGCGAGAAGGACGGCGTCTGGGGCGGCTGCACCGAGCGGGAACGTCGACGGATCGTCCGCCAGCGCCGTCGCAGCGCCTGACGACGCGCCCACCAAGAGGGGAAGCGCACCCGGACCATGGCAGCGAACGCATTCGATGAAGCCGGCGGTTGGTCGGGCGTGCTGGGCACGCTCACCGACGGGAACGACCTCGCTACCGAGGACGCCGCGGCTGCGATGGCCCAGATCCTGGCGGGGGATGCCACCCCGTCCCAGGTCGCTGCGTTCATCGTCGCGCTGCGGATGAAGGGCGAGACGGTCGAGGAGCTCGCGGGCCTCGTGTCGGCCATGTTGGCCGTCGCCGAGCGGGTACCGCTCGCAGACCCGGCCGGCACGCTGGACATCGTCGGCACCGGGGGCGATCGCGCGCACACCATCAACGTCTCGACCCTGGCGGCGCTCGTGGTCGCAGGTGCCGGCGCGAAGGTCTGCAAGCACGGCAACCGTGCAGCGTCGTCGTCGTGCGGGACGGCAGACGTGCTGGAGGCGCTCGGCGTCGCCATCGATCTGGGGCCGCAGGAGGTCGCGACGTGCGTAGCCGAGGTCGGCATGGGATTCTGCTTCGCGCCCAGGTACCACCCGGCGATGCGCCATGCGGGCCCGACGCGCCGCGAGATCGGTGTGCCGACGGTGTTCAACTTCCTCGGTCCCATGACCAACCCCGGCCGCACGCGGCGCAGCCTCATCGGGCTCGCCGACGCGTCGATGGCCGACCGGATGCTGTCCGTGCTCGCGGCCAACGGCACGACGCGAGCGCTCATCGTGCACGGCGACGACGGTCTCGACGAGTTGACCACCACCTCCACCTCCACCGTGCGGGAGCTGCGGGACGGAGAGGTCTCGAGCTGGACGGTCGACCCCGCCGCACTGGGCTTCGCACCGGCCCTGCCCGATGCGCTCCGTGGCGGGGACGCCTCCCGCAACGCGGATCTCGCTCGTGCGGTGCTCGCCGGTGAACCGGGCCCGCACCGCGACATCGTCGTGCTGAACGCGGCGGCCGCGCTGCTCGTCGCAGACCTCGCCGACGATCTCGGGGGTGGCATCGAGCTCGCGGCGGCGGCGCTCGACGACGGACGTGCTGCGGCGACGCTCGATGGGCTGGTCGATGTCTCCCAGAGGCTCGCTGTCTCTCCGTGAAGCTCGGGCGGCCTTCGGCCTGCTCGCTTCGGCTTCGCCATCCGGGTCCCGCGTGTGGCGCTGCTCCGCCTGGCGGCTCCGCAGCGTTGCCGTGGAGCTCGGGCGGCCTTCGGCCTGCTCGCTTCGGCTTCGCCATCCGGGTCCCGCGTGTGGCGCTGCTCCGCCTGGCGGCTCCGCCGCGTTGCCGTGGAGCTCGGGCGGCCTTGGGCGTGGTCGCTTCGGCTTCGCCATCCGGGTCCCGCGTGTCGGCGCTGCTCCGCCTGGCGGCTCCGCCGCGTTGCCGTGGAGCTCGGGCGGCCTTGGGCGTGGTCGGTCAGTCTGAGCCGAGGCTGAACATGGCCTCGAGGTCGTGGCGCGAATAGGTCCGGTAGGCGATCATCGACCGCGTCTCGATCACCCCTTCGACCCGCGCGATCCGACGGGTGACGACCTCCGCGAGCTGGTCGTGATCTGCGACACGGATCACCGCGACCACGTCGACGTCCCCCGCGACCGAGTACACCTCCGCCACCCCTTCGATGTCGGCCAGCGACTCGGCGAGCTCGGAGATCCGGTCGGGCCGGGCTTTGATGAGCACGAAAGCGGAGATCACGACGCCGAATCTAGTGCCTCGCCCGCCAGCTTCGGCGGTGGTTGCGGCCGTCCGGAGGCGTTGATCACCGTGCCGGGTCGGGTGGCCTGTTCGAGGCGCTCCACGCGGGCCTCCAGCTCGTCGAGGCTGTTGGCCAGGTCGGTCACCGACGGGTCGGTGGTGCCCTGCTCGATCACGAGGTCGACGCGGTCGAGGAGGGCCTCGACGCGGTCTACCTCAGGGCGGAGCGCGCGGAGGACCGCCCGTTGCGCGTCGGTGTCGAGCCGCGCTGAGGCGACGAGGCGGTCGTCGAGCCCGACCAGCTCCCGCTCGAGGTCGAGGGCCACGTGCTTGGCGAGCCTGCGTCCGGCCGATCGTCGATCGTCGGGATGCGCGCGACCGCGGCGACGTGCGACGGCCGCGAGCGATCGGATCCGCCGGTGCAGTCGAGCGTCGGCCGTGAAGTTGACCAGCCACAGGACCGGGGCCCGCGTCGTCTGTGTCGGCGAGACCCGTAGGCGTCGCCGAGCCCGTCCCAGGATCAGGCCCACGACACCCGCGACGAGCAAGATCTCCAGGACGATGCGGCTGACGAGGATGGCGAAGGCTTCGCGCACGCTCACACGCTACCGGTGGTCCACACCTCGCTCGCGGGTGCCGAAGCCGCGGATGGACCCGATCGGCGACGCCAAGGTGCCCTCGACGTGCACCACCGCCCATGGCGATCGAGCTCGTTCGAGCTCGGTGACGAGGCAGGACCGGTGGTGGTACTCGTCCCGTGGGATCGGTCCGGTCGGTGGCGCCCGATGGGTCAACTCCTCGAGCGTCGGCCGCTCACCGGCAGCCCACGAACGCACCAGGAGCCCGTACCGGAGCTCGGCACCGGCTCCATCGGGGCGTTCGACGACGATCCTCGCGGGACGTCGCCAGGCATCGAGTCGGCGGCGGCGACGGAGCGCCTCGGCCAGCGCGGCCGCCCGGTCACGCACGTCGGCCGCTTCCTCGAAGCGTTGCTGCGCGGCGAGTCCGCTCAGCCGGGTGGCGAGCGGATCGAGCAGCGACGACGGTTCGAGCTCGATGCCGTGGCGAACCTGGTCGACCAGTTCGGCGTAGCGGTCGGACGACGTCTCGCCCGAGCACGGGCAGCACGCAACGCCGAGTTGGGCCGGCGTGCAGGGGGTTGGGCCGGTCGCGTCGTGGCCGGACATCGTGAGCGTGAGCTGGCCGGAGCTGTTGCGCCGCTTGGGGACGCGCCGCGCGCAGCGACGCAAGGGGACCACGTCGGCGATGGCCTCGGCGGCGCGGTGTGCGGCGCTCGACGACGTGAGCGGACCGAGCACGACAACCGCGTCGGCCGGTGGGTCGCGCACCACCGAGAAGCGTGGGAAGTCCTCGTCGGTGAGTCGCAGGTACGCCATCTTGCGCCAGCGGGTGGCGTGGTCGTTGTAGCGGGGCACGAGCTCGTGGATCAGCTGGACCTCGCGCACCGCGGCTTCCAGCGGGTGTCGGCACGTCTCGTGGTCGATGGCGTGCACGTCGCGCAGGAGGGCACCGACCTTGCGACGATCGTCGGTCGAGAAGTACGAACGGACCCGGCTCTTGAGGTCCGACGCCTTCCCGACGTAGAGCACGTTTCCTCGGCGGTCGCGGAACAGGTACACGCCGGGCGCGTGGGGCAACGCCTCGGTGAGCTTGAGCTTGCCGGCCTGAGGGTGGCCGGTGAGGCGCGGCAGGGCGATCAGCTCGTCGAGTGAGGCGATGCCGAACGTCGCGGCGCGCTCGACGAGCAGGTGGAGCAGGTCTGCCGTTGCGAGCACGTCATCCAGGGCCCGGTGCGACGGCTGGTGCGCCAACCGCAGGTGCTGCGAGAGCGTCGCGAGCTTGCAGTTGGGGACTTCGTCGCGCACCAGGCGTCGTGCCAGGGCGAGGGTGTCGAGACGCGGGTTCTCGAGCGGGTCCAGGCCGGCGCGTCGCAGCTCGGCGTTGAGGAAGGAGAGGTCGTAGCGGACGTTGTGGCCAACCAGCACCGCGTCGTCGAGGAAGGACACCAGCTCCGGGAGTGCCTCCCGAGCGGGTGGCGCACCCGCGACCGTTTCGGCGCAGATGCCGGTGAGCCGTGTGATCTCGCGGGGGATGGGCGCGCCCGGGTCGATCAGTGACGACCACGTCCCGAGGCACCGGCCGCCGCGGAAGCGTGCGGCACCGATCTCGGTGATCGCGCCGTGCTCACTCGAACCCCCGGTCGTCTCGACGTCGACGACGCAGAACATGGCCTCGGACAAGGGCGTCTGGCGCGCGAGCTCGTCCGGGGTTGTCGCGGCGATCGACATGGCGGGGAGCGTAGCCGAACGGACGTTCGGTCGCGCCGTGGCGACGGCCTTCGGGCAGAGGCGACCCTCCCGGTAGCATCGCGACGTGCCACAGACCCGATACCGCTGCAGTGCATGCGGCAACCTGACCCGCTTCGACGTCACCTCCTCGCGCCGGACAAAGGCGTTCCACCACTACTCGGTGGGTGGAACCCTGACCGTCGAGGACGCCGAGGTGCTCGACGAGCAGATCGAAGCGGTGACCTGCCGCTGGTGCGGTCCCGCCGCGACCGTCGAGCAGGTACCAGTCGGAGACGAGGCCACGGACGGCTCGCCGACCCAGCAGGTCTGACGGCCCACCGGCTGTCGACCACACCGCGACGACATGACCGACACGCTCATCGTCCCCCAGGTCGCCGACCCCGAGACCGAGCGCGAACCGCCCAAGGTCGCGCACATCGTCAGTCGGGAGAACCGCGCCGACGCGGACACGCTGGTCACCACGGCCTACATCGAAGGCACGCCGCTCGAAGCGCTGTGTGGTCAGGTGTTCGTGCCGAGTCGGGACCCCAAGAAGCTCCCCCCATGTGAGCGATGCGTCGAGATCCTCCAGGAGATCCTCGCCATGCGTGACGAGCTGGGCTAGTTCGAACTTCGGCGCACGACGAGGCGGCATGACCCGACACCTGCTGGTCACCAACGACTTCCCACCCAAGCACGGTGGGATCCAGTCATACCTCTGGGAGCTCTGGCGGCGACTCGATCCGGAAGAGGTCGTGGTGCTGACCACGCCGCACCAGGGGGACCGGGACTTCGACGCGGCACAGCCGTACCGGGTGGTGCGCGACCCGGCGCGAGTGCTGCTTCCGACCCCGTCGCTCACCAGCCGGATCGACGCGCTCGCGGACGAGGTCGGCGCCGATCTGGTTCTGCTCGACCCCGTGCTCCCGTTGGGGTTCGTCGGGCCACGACTGCGGCACCGGTATGGGATCGTGCTCCATGGCGCCGAGGTGACCGTTGCGGCTCAAGCGCGGCTGGGTCGGCTCGCGATGGCCGAGGTGCTGCGTGGCGCCGAGCTCGTGATCGCCGCGGGCTCGTTTCCCGCTGCGGAAGCGGAACGGGTCGCTCGACGCCCGCTGCCGGTGGTCAACGTGCCGCCAGGCGTCGATCCCGGTCGCTTCGTCCCGCTCGATGACGCCGCTCGGCGCCGTGCGCGCACCAGGTTCGGGTTGTCCGACGACGCGCGTCGTGGTGGCAAGCCTCAGCCGGCTCGTGCCCCGAAAGGGGATGGACGTGCTGATCGAGTCGGCGGCCCGGCTCGCGCCGAGCTCTCGAACCTCGAAGTGGTCATCGGTGGCACCGGCCGGGACCTCAATCGACTCGAACGACTCGTCAGGGCGACTGCGGCCCCGGTCCGGTTCGTCGGCAAGGTCGCCGACGAGGACCTTCCGTCCTTCTACGCCTGCGCCGACATCTTCGCGATGCTCTGTCGGAATCGTTGGGCAGGGCTCGAGCAGGAAGGCTTCGGCATCGTCTTCCTGGAGGCCGCCGCCTGCGGGGTTCCCCAGGTCGCAGGCCGAAGCGGCGGTTCCCCCGACGCCGTCGAAGACGAGGTGAGCGGACTGGTGGTTGCCGACCCGCGTTCGGTGGGCGACGCGACCACTTCGCTGCGTCGGCTGCTCCTCGACGATCCGCTTCGCAGAGCGCTCGGTGCACAGGGTCGTCGTCGTGCTGAGTAGCTCTTCTCGTACGACGTGCTCGCGACGTCGCTCGGTAGGGCGATCGACAAGACGGTCGTCGGGCGCGGGGCGTGAACGGGCCGCGGCGAAGGAAGATCTGCCTCGTCGGGCACCGTCGAGGCAGGTCCGTGGATCCGCACCGCGGCGTTGACGGCGACGGCCCTGTTCGCCGTGCTCCAGGCCGCGGCGGTCGTGCGATCCACGGGGGATCATCCTCGGTCTGGCCACCGCATGGTCGTTGTTCCTGTTCTTCGTCGGGGTGGTGGCGTTCCTCGTCGCGCTCGTGGTGGCTGCGGGACGGAGTCGGGACGCCACGGTCTCGCTCGCCGGCTTCATCTGGTTGAGCGACGTCGCGCCGCGCCCCGTCGCGCGCCTGCTTCGCGGGGCGCTGGCCGCACAGGTCCTGGTGGCCGTGGTCTCGGCGGCGATCCGTCCGTTCACGGCGGTCGCGTTCGGCATCCTCGTCCCGATGTACGGCTTGGGATGTCTCACCGCATGGTCGGCGCGTCACGGCTCGTTCCCGCTGATCGGCGGCGCGCCGACCGGGACGGAACGCAGTGGGCAGGCGGTCACCACCGACCAGGAGCAGTCGCGGGCGTCGCGGTCCGGCGATCAGGAGGTGCCGCCGGCGGTCGGTTCCACGTCGGACCGCGACGACCCCGACGACTTCGACGATCTCTTTCGACGCCGTCGGCGCCGACGCCGAGCGGATCCGTGACCAGACGGCTCGCACCGTTCGCCCGGTTCGACGAATGGCGCGCCCTGTAGGGTTGCCGACCGCCGCCTCGGCCCCGGTCGCGCGAGCGACCGCTCCCTGGGAGCGGCCTCGCAAGGGGCGCCGAGATGAGCGTCGACGACCACTACATGCAGCGCCGAGGAGGCAGACGATGGCAGACCACGCGATCCAGCGCGAAGAGTTGGTGATCGACGCGCCGGTCGACGACTGCACCGCGGTGGCCCTCGACATCGAGCGGTACCCGGAGTGGGCGCCCGACCTCAAGGAGGCGACCGTCGTCGAGCGCGACGACGAGCAACGTCCGTCGCTCGTGACGTTTCGGGTTGCGGCGCTGGGTCACAGCTCGACCTACTCGTTGCGGTACGACTACTCGGCCGTGCCGGAGCGGCTCGCGTGGAAGCTCGAGGAGGGAGACCTCACCACGAAGTTGGACGGGCACTACGACTTCGCGCCGCTCGCGGACGACGCCTCGCAGACGTTGGTGCGCTACGAGCTCGAGGTCGAGCTGGTCTTCCCGCTCCCCTCGATCGTGAAGCGTCGCGCCGAGCTCAAGATCATGCACACTGCGCTGCGCGACCTGAAGGCGCGGGTCGAGGGGCATGCCCCGGCGGCCAGCGCGTGACCCGACCCGCGACGCGGGTGCTGCTCTTCACCGGCAAGGGTGGCGTCGGCAAGACCACGATCGCGGCGGCGACCGCCCTGCGTTGCGCGGACGAAGGCCTGCGGACGATCGTGCTCTCGACGGATCCGGCCCACTCGTTGGCGGACGCCTTCAACGCCCCGTTGGGCCCTCTCGTCGCCAAGGTGGGTGACCACGCCTCGCTCTGGGGGCAGCAGCTCGACGCCCAGGACCGGATGGAGGACGCCTGGTCCGACATCCAGCGCTACCTGATGGAGGTGTTCGACTGGGCCGGGCTCGAGGGCATTCGTGCCGAGGAGTTGTCGTTGCTCCCGGGCCTCGACGAGGTCTTCGCGCTCAGCGACATCAACACCTACGCGGGCTCCGGGGCGTGGGATGTCGTCGTCGTCGACTGCGCGCCGACCGCAGAGACGATCCGACTGCTGTCGCTGCCCGAGATCCTCTCTTGGTACATGGACCGCGTCTTCCCGCTCGGGAGGAAGGTCAACAAGGTGGTGTCGCCCATCCTCGGGCGGGTCTCCGGGCTTCCGGTCGCCGACGACCAGGTCTTCGGTTCGGTGAGCGACTTCTACGCGAAGCTGGACGGGGTGCGAGAGGTGCTCACCGACCCGGACATGACGAGCGTGCGATTGGTCGTGAACCCGGAGAAGGTCGTCATCGCCGAGGCTCGTCGCACCTACACGTACCTCTCGCTGTTCGGGTATCGAGTCGACGCGGTCGTCGCGAACCGCCTGCTGCCGGAAGCGGTGAACGACCCCTGGTTCGATCGTTGGAAGGCGCTGCAGTCGGGGCACCTCGCGACGATCGAGGAAGGGTTCGCGCCGGTGCCGGTGTTGCGCGCCGACCTCGCGGCGGGAGAGGTCGTCGGGTTCGAGCGGCTTCGGGAGCTCGGTGATGCGGTCTACGGGGACGCCGCGCCGGCCGACCTGCTGCACGATGGCGACCTGCTCCGCGTCGAGTCCCAGGATGACGGGCGGTCGACGCTGGTGCTCCCGCTGCCGTTCGCGGAACGGGAGGAGCTCGACCTTGGCCGTTCGGGGGATGAGCTGATCGTGCGAGTCGGTGCCTATCGTCGTCTCGTGCTGCTTCCCGACTCGTTGCGTCGTCGGAAGGTGGAGGCGGCGGCGCTGCGCGACGACACGTTGCGGGTGACGTTCTCGGCCGCGGCGGGTCGATCGTCCGAACCAGCGACATCGACGAAGGCCCGAGCATGAGCCCGCCCGCGAAGAACTCGCCCGCGAAGAAGGCGCCCGCGAAGAAGGCGCCCGCGAAGAAGGCGCCCGCGAAGAAGGCCCGAAGGCGCCCGCGAAGAAGACGCCCGCGAAGAAGCGCCCGCGAAGAAGGCGCCCGTCGCTTTGGGCACCGAACCGTCATCCGGGCGGCAGGCATCTCGACGGGATGAAGACGGCGCTGCGCAGGCTCCGCCGGGTGGAGGGGCCGACGCAGGTCCGTCCGCGGAGACGAGCTGGAGCGACCTGGGGTGGGACGACGAGGCGTGGACCTCGGAGCGCCCATCCGATGAGCAGGATGGCGCCGACGAACGCGGGTGGTGGGGGTCGGGTGGCAGCTCGAACGAAGGGGTCGACCTCCTGCAGGCCGCGGCCCGCGATGCGATCGTTGCCGCACGCTCGCTTCTCGACGTGGCCGAGGAGCTCCTCGACGACCCCGCGGCGCTCGGTGCTGCGGTGACCTCCCTGCGGAGTGCCGCGGGCGGGTTCCTGCGTGGCGCGGCGGGTCGGGAGCCCCATCCGGGCGAGTACGGATCGCCGAGTGCGGACCCGGAGGGCTACGAGCACATCGACCTGGACTGATCGCCGGCCGGGCTGCACCGATTCAGCGAGCAGGGCGCCGGCCGGTTGTCTACGATGCGATGACCCGACCCAGCGGAGCGGGTGGCTGGCCCCCGGCTCCGCCAATCGCACAGGAGGTGCAGGGCTTGCCCGACATCACCGAGGACACGATCCGCGACCTGGCTGCGTTCAAGGGAAGGGAGCCGGTCACGAGTTGCTTCCTCGATGTCGACGGGCGCCGCTTCCTGCGACAGCGTCAGATCGAGCAGGAGCTCGAGTCGGTGCTCCGACCGGCCGCGCCTCGAGGCGAACGGACATCGGCCGGGGGTCAGTCACGACCTCGACCGGATCGAGCGCTTCGTGCGCGGGGGCTTCGATCGGTCCAACACCCGCGGGTTGGCGTTCTTCGCGTGCAAGGACCCCGAGCTCTGGAAGGTCGTGCCGCTGCCGATGCAGGTCCGCTCGCGCGTGGTCGTCAACGACCAACCCGCGGTGGGGGAGCTGCAGTCGATGGTCGAGCACGCGGCTCGTCTCGGCGTGCTGCTCGTCGACCGGCAGCGCGCACGGACGTTCGTGTTCAGCTTCGACGAGCTGATCGAGCACACCGAGGCCGACGAGCCGCTGCCGCGGGAGGTCGATGTGCGCGCCCACGCCGAGCGCAGCGACCACGCCGGTCATGAGGAGGCGTTGGTCGACCAGCACCTGCACCGCGCGGCCGCGCTGGCGTTCGAGACGTTCCAGCGCACGTCGTTCGACCGGTTCACCATCGGTGCCCCAGACGATCTGCTGCCGCGTCTGCGGGAGGCGATTCACCCCTACCTCCGCTCCCGGTTGTGCGCCCGCATCGACGTCCAGCCTGGTGCCTCGACAGACCGGATCCGTCAGGTGGCCAGGGCCGTCGAAGCGCAGGCCGAGGCCGAACGCGAAGCTCAGGTGGTCGCACGGCTGATCGATGCGGTGTCGACCGGCCGTGCGGTCGAAGGCTTGGAGGCGACCCTCGCCGTGCTCGGCCAGCAGCGGGCGTCGAGCCTCGTCGTCTCGAAGGGCTTCGCCCAGCCCGGCTGGCGATGTACGACGTGCGAGGTCCTCTCGGCCCAGGGTCGTGCCTGTCCGGTCTGCGGCGAGGAGATGGTCGGGCTCCGCGACGTGGTCGAGGAGGCGATCGAGTTCGCCCTGACCTCCTCCAGCGAGGTCGAGGTGATCGAGGGCGACGCCGACCTCGACGTGCACGGGCGGATCGGCGCGCACCTCCGCTACTGAGGCGTTGCCCCCGGGCGTCGCCGCCGCCGGTAACGTCGGCCGCGTGAACGCTCCTGCACCCCGCAGACTGGTCTGCGGCCTCGACCTGGGTGGTACCAAGTTGCTCGGCGTGGTGGTCGACCCGGACGTGCGGGCGATCGACGGCAACGGCGTGCTCGCCGAGCGGCGCGTGCCGACACCCCACGACGGCGCGACCTCGCTCATCGGTGCGCTGGCCGGAGTCGTCGAGAACCTGCGCGCCCGGGCCCACCAGGAGCTGGGCGGAGACCTGGTGGCCATCGGGCTCGGTGCCCCGGGGCTCGTCGACCGTGACGGGGTCATGCACACCGGCCCCAACCTCCCCGGGATCGAGCGCTTGCCCTTCGCGTCGCAGTTGCGCGACGCGACCGGCCTCCCGACGGTCGTCGACAACGATGCGACCTGCGCAGCCTGGGGCGAGCACGAACGGGGGGCGTCAGCCGGTCAGAACCACTCGCTGCTCGTGACGCTGGGGACGGGGATCGGCGCCGGCATCACGGTCAAGGGTGAGGTGCTGCGCGGCGCGCACGGCTTCGCCGGTGAGCCCGGCCACATGGTCGTGGACCCGTCCGGACCACCCTGCCCGTGCGGGCGCCGTGGGTGCTGGGAACGCTATGGCTCGGGGAGCGGGTTGGCCCGGCTCGCGCGCGATGCCGCTCACGCCGGGCTGGTGCCGCGGGTGGTCGAGTTGGCCGGCGGCGACGCGGAGGACGTCCGGGGCGAACACGTCACCCAGGCGGCCGGTGAGGGCCACGCCGGCGCGATCGACGTGCTGCGCGACTTCGGCTGGTGGGTCGCCCTGGGGATCGCCAACCTCATCGCTGTCCTCGATTCGGAGATCGTCGTCATCGGCGGCGGGCTCGTGGCGTCGGGCGAGCTCGTCCTCCAACCGATCCGCGAGGCGCTGCCGCCGTTGGTCTTCGGCCATGGCGCCCGTCCGGAGGTCCCGGTCGTGCAGGCCGAGCTCGGTGAGCACGCCGGTGCGATCGGGGCCGCGCTGCTCGCGGCCGCACGAGCCCCCGAGGTCTGACACCCTTCGATCGCCGTACCTCGAGGACGGGTCGCTCAGTGGGTGTCTCGGTGCCGTGCGAGAGCGGCGCGGATCTCGGTCCACGCCGCTTCGGGTCCCTCCGAGCCACGCGTGGTCATGGTCTTGCCCGGTTCGAGGTCCTTGTAGACGTCGAAGAAGTGGATGATCTCATCGATGAGGTGGTCGGGGAGGGAGTCGAGGTCGTCGACGTGCTCCCAGCGCACATCGCCGGCGGGCACGCAGATGATCTTGGCGTCGGGCCCGGCCTCGTCCTCCATCCAGAGCACTCCGACGGGACGGGCGGTGACCCAGCAGCCGGGAAAGGTGGGATCGTCGAGCAGGACCAGGGCGTCGAGCGGGTCGCCGTCCTCACCGAGGGTGTCGGGGATGAACCCGTAGTCGGACGGGTAGACCGTGGCCGAGAAGAGGCGGCGATCGAGCCTGATGACGTCCTTGTCATGGTCGTACTCGTACTTGTTCCGACTTCCGCGCGGGATCTCGATGACGACGTCGATGGTGCGATCGGGCTGACTCATGGGGACAGCTTCGCGGATGTCGCCGGGTCCGGCGCGGTGCGCCGATTCGCGTGGCCGTGCACGCGTGAGACGGCGGTAACGTCGGGAGATGGAGTTTCGTCGGATCACCAACCTGCCGCCCTACGTGTTCACGATCATCGATGGGCTCAAGGTCGAGGCTCGGCGAGCAGGTGAGGACGTCGTGGACCTCGGTTTCGGCAACCCGGACCTCCCGTCACCCGAGATCGCCGTCGAGAAGCTCTGTGAGGCCGCGCAGAACAGCCGCAACCACCGCTACTCGTCGAGCCGCGGCATCCCCAAGCTGCGTGAGGCGATCGCGGCGCTGTACAAGCGGCGCTTCGACGTGGACTTGGATCCCGAGACCGAGGTCATGTCCACGATCGGCGCCAAGGAGGGCTACTCCCACCTGATGTGGGTCCTGCTCCAGCAGGGCGACGCGGCCCTCGTGCCGTCGCCGTCGTATCCGATCCACATCTGGGGCCCGCTGTTCGCGGGCGCCGATGTCCGCGAGATCCCGATGGGTCCCAACCAGGACTTCTTCGAGAACGTCCAGGAGGCCTACCGCTACTCGTGGCCCAAGCCACGGGTGATCGTGCTCTCGTTCCCGCACAACCCGACCACGACTTGTGTGGACCTGCCCTTCATGCAGCGGATCGTCGACTTCGCCCGTGAGAACGAGGTGATCCTCGTGCACGACAACGCCTACGCCGAGCTGGGCTTCGACGGCTACCGGCCGCCGAGCATCCTGCAGGCCGAGGGCGCGAAGGAGTGCGCGGTCGAGCTCTACTCGATGACCAAGGCGTTCTCGATGGCCGGGTGGAGGACGGCGTTCATGGTCGGCAACGCGGACGTGGTACGAGCGCTCACCAAGCTCAAGAGCTACCTGGACTACGGGACCTTCCAACCGATCCAGATCGCGGCGACCGTCACCCTCAACGAGGACCCGGGGCATCCCGACGAGGTCCTCTCCATCTACCAGGGGCGCCGCGACGCGCTGTGCGACGGGCTGCAACGGATCGGGTGGGAGCTCACGCCGCCGATGGGGACGATGTTCGTGTGGGCACCGATACCCGAGCCCTATCGGGAGATGGGCTCGGTGGAGTTCGCCTCGTTCTTGGTGCGCGAGGCGAACGTGGCGACTTCTCCGGGCGTCGGGTTCGGCCCCGGCGGCGACGGGCACGTGCGCTTCGCGCTGATCGAGAACGAGCAGCGAATCGGGCAGGCGGTGCGCAACCTGCGCAAGGCGCTCGTCAAGCTGTCCTGAATCACACAACCAACTGTGCGTGACCTGACGTCATTGCGGCACCCGTGATCTGCGTTCGCCGCATCACCGATTCCTGGCGCGCGACGAGTATCCTGGCGCCGGTGGCGCAGGAGGGAGCGAGCCCGTCGAGCTCCGACGCCGTGCCCCGCCCGACCCGTCGCACGCACCGCGAGCCCGATGACCCAGACCACTTCCGACGACCGTCCCGCCGCGCCGGCCCCTGACGCCCCCACCGGACCGCGCCGCGAAGCCGGGGCCGCCTCGCAGTCGCGCGCCGCCAAGCGGGGCCGCCACGGCCGGGCGCCTCGTCATCCCCTGGTGCAACGGACGCTCGTGGTGCTCGTCCTCGTCGCCTGTGTGCCGTTCCTCTTCTTCTGCTTCTCGGTCGTCGGCGCGTTGCGCACTCCGGGCAACTACAGCTTCAAGGCCAAGTGGGCCGATTCGTTGCGCGCGCACCACGCAGAGCTGGTCGTGCGTGAGTTCGAGAACGTCTACTTCAAGACCAAGCAGGCCAAGAAGGGCGGGACGATCACCGGGATCCACCAAGTGCCCGGCGTCGCAGGCGCGCCGACCACCACGTCCCGTCGCCCCACCGCCACCACGCTTCCGCCGCACCTGACCAAGCCCTCGCCCGTGCCGCTGGTGGTCCATCCGGCAGCGCCGGGCGAAGGAACGTGGCAGCCCACCGGGCCCCTGAACCACGGGTTGCCCGGCATGTACGTCTCGCAGTTCCGAGCGGACAACGTCTACACCTCGCAGATCACCAGCGCGGTGTGGATCGACCCGAAGCTGCTGCGGGTGCGGTTGGTGCCCGGCGCGCAGGAGCCCGGCGGCGACTGGCCGATGCCACACGCCATCGAGGGGGCGCAGCTGGCGACGATCGCCGCAGCGTTCAACGGTGGCTTCCGGTTCCAGGACGCCCACGGCGGCTTCTACCTCGACGGCCGCACGGCGGTCCCGCTGGTCGACGGGGCCGCCTCGATCGTGATCCACAAGGACGGTCGCATCGAGATCGGCGCGTGGAATCGAGACGTGCACATGAGCTCCGACGTGGATGCGGTGCTGCAGAACCTGACGCTGATGGTCGACGGCGGCAAGCTCGACTCGCGGATCAGCCACAACGACACGTCGTTCTGGGGCTCCACGCTCGGTGGTTCGATCGCCGTTGCGCGCTCGGGGATCGGGATCACCAAGGACGGTGCGCTGGTCTACGTTGCCGGACCGTCGTTGACCGCGAAGTCCCTCGCGGAGAGCTTGCAGCGTGCCGGTGCGGTAAGGGCGATGACCCTTGACATCAACCCCGAGTGGGTCACGTTCCTCTTCTACCAGCACACCGACCCGAAGAACGGGCAGGTGGTGAAGGGCGCCAAGCTCTACCCTGAGATCCAGCGCTCCGCCGACCGCTACTTGAGCACCGAGTCGCGGGACTTCTTCACGATCTCGACCTCCTGATCGGCGCCGGCGCCGACCAGACCGTTGATGCAGAACCGCACCGCTCCCTGCGCCGCGGTCTCGACGGCCGCTTGCGCCGGGGGCCCCGCGGTGGAGCCGCGCATGAGCTGCCGGGTCAGCGAGGTCGTCACCCCGATCATCGCCTGGGCGAGCAGCAGCGGATCGCCGTCAGCGACGAGTCCCCGCTGCATGGCGTCGGACACGTGCGCCGCGACGTCGTCGAGCGCGACCTGCTCGCCACGTCGAAGCATCGAGGCGAAGCGGTCGTCGGTCCACGCGAAGGCGACGAGTCGCACCAGGTCCGGGTTCTGCGCCGACCAGTGCACCGAGGAGTGGATGCCGGCGCCGATGCGCGCCAACGGGTCTTCCGCGTGCGCCAGCGCTTCGCGCTGCTTGCGCCGCAGGTCCAGCTGCGCCTCACGCAAGATGGCCCGGAACAGCTCCTCCTTGGAGGAGAAGTACCAGTAGAAGACCCCCTTGCCCACGCCGAGCCCCTCGACGAGCTCGGCGACCGAGGTCGGGTGGTAGCCCTTCTCGGCGAAGCGCCGGGTGGCCAACTCGATGAGGTCGCGTCGTCGCTGCTCCCCGCGGGCGGTCAGTTGTCGGGTCACGGCGCCGACGCTAGGAACACTTGACCGATTGGTCAAGAATGGGCCGGGAGCGGTGCTGGTCAGCTCGGAGACTCGAGGCCACCGCCGACTTCGATGGTCGCCGTGCCGTACGAGTCGAGCTGGCCGGCGAGCTTGCGCCAGTCGGTGTCGTCGTGACGCAGCTCGAGGTTGAGGAACGCCACGAACGACTCGCTGAAGCCCTTCCTCCCCAGCACGTCGACGTGGCCGGTGTCGGGAAAGCTCACCAGTGCCCGGGGCACCTTGGTGAAGGTGTCGAAGATGTGCCGGCTCCCGGCCTCGTATGACAGCGTCTTGTCCTTCTCGCCATGGAGCATCAGGAGCGGGAGGTTCGTCGGAGGGTTGTCGTAGTTGCCGGACTTGGAGGGGTAGAGGATGCCGCTGACCGCGACCACGGCCTTGACCCGCTTGTCGATGCAGCACGAGTTGTAGAAGAGCAGCGACGTGATGGCACCCAGGGAGTGGCCGCTGATGCCGACCGCGTCGGACGCGAGGTGACCCGAGAACTTGCCGGCGGGTGCCGAGCCCAGTTTGAGCATCTGGGTGATGAGGAAGCTCACGTCGGCGGGTTGGTTGGTCACCTGGGGCACGTTCGCCCAGCCTCCCTTCCCGCTGGTGAGGGGGTAGGTGGGGAGCGCGACCACGTAGCCGGCCGCGGCGATCTTCTTGAGCACCGGCACGTACGCCGGTCCGGAGGCGGTGACGCCGTGGGAGAAGATCAACAGGGGGAACCGACCGGGCGCTACGGCGTGGGTGTCGGTCGTCGCGTCGTCGGTCGCCGTCTTGGTGGGGTAGAGGATGACGGTGGGGAGCTCCCGGTCGTCCTTCGGGGCGATCTTCTGCTTGGCGTTGCCATCGGTCTTTCGAGAACGGTCGACGAAGGTGACGTCGCGCCGACCGACGCCGAACGTCGCCGATGTCGGGGTCGGCGCCCCGGCCCCGAGGGTCGTCGTGGACGTCGACCTTGCCGTCGTGGTCGTGGAGGAGGCCGCGGTGCCCGAGGAGGAGCACGCCGCGACGACTGTGGTCGCCACGGCAAGGAGGAGCGCGAGCGAACGAGCTCGGGCGCTTGTCGAGTTGAGCATGAGCGGCAGCATACGTGCAGGGGGAGTGCCACTCCGTGGGGTTGTCCGGGTCAGCCGGGAAGCGTGGTCCCGAGCTCCTTGGCGAGTGCCTGGTAGCGCGCTCGCTTCTCGTGGAGCTCGTCCGCGAACCCGTGGAGCACCGCCAGCTTGTCGTCGACCTGTTGGAGCAGTCGATCATTGATCGCAGAAGCCTCGGCGAGCATCTCGGAGCGACGCCGCTTGGTGACCCCGACCCGTGCTTCGCGACGCAGGTCGCCGAGGCGGTCTTCCGCGGTGAGGATCACCCGGATCCGGTCGAGGTCGAAGCCCATCACGTTGCGGAGCTCCAGAACACGACGGAGGCGGGCAACGTCGGCCTCGCTGTAGCGACGGTTCCCGCCGGGACTGGCCCCCGACGGTGAGATGAGCCCGAGCTCCTGGTAGTAGCGGAGGGTGCGGGTCGACACCTCGGCCAGCTTGGCGATCGCGCCGATGCTCAGGCGCGGCTCGGTGTCGGGGTCGTCGGCCCCGGCGGCTTCGCGGCTCATGCCGGGACCCACTCGTCGGGCTCCGCGGAGGCATCGCCCTCGAGGTCGGTGGCCGCAGCGCCGAACGGGCCCGCGTCGGGGGTGCGGTCGGTTTCACCGGGCGTGGGCTCCTCGTCGTGCACGTACTTGCCGCCGCGGAGCAGGGAGGCGAGCGCGGCGACGAGGCACATCACCGCCGAGACGCTGAACGCGATGCGCAGCCCGTCCATGAACGGCCCGGACATGAGGGTGGGGAAGAACGTCTTGCCCGTGATCGTGTCCGCCTGGTCCTGAGGGAGCTTGTCGAGCACGCTGGGACCACCGTCGGCGCTCGGGTGCCCCAGCAGCTGCTCCATCGGGTTGTAGCCGAGGAAGGCCGCGAAGAGGCTGCCGACCGGCGGGGTGTGCGCGACCTCGACGGCGTCCGCGTGCGGTACCCCGTGCGCTTCGAGCCCCGACTGCATGCTCGACGGAAGCGAGGAGGCGAGCCCCACGATCATCAACGAGAAGAACAGCCCGATGGAGAGCACCATCCCGGTGTTCTGGAACGTCGAGCGCATCCCGGACGCGGCGCCCCGCTGGCGGGCCGGGACGCTGTTCATGATGCCGGTGACGTTCGGGGCGGCGAACAGGCCGGTGCCGATCCCGTTGAGGAAGATCAGCACGGCGAACACCGGGAACGAGAAGTCCGCCGGGAGGGTCATCAGCGCCAGGAAGGTGAAGGCCGCCAGGGTCATGCCGCCGGCGGTGAACCACTTCGCCCCGTAGCGATCGGAGAGCCAGCCGGAGGTGGGTCCGGCCAGCAGGAACCCGAGGGTGAGCGGCACCATGTAGATGCCGGCCCACAGGGGAGTCTTCTCGAACGAGTAGCCGTGCAGCGGGAGCCAGATCCCCTGCAGCCAGATGATGAGGATGAACTGCATCCCGCCGCGGCCGATCGACGAGAGCAGCCCGGCGATGTTGCCGGCGGTGAAGGCGCGGATCTTGAAGAGGTCGAGGTGGAACATCGGGTCCTCGACTCGGGACTCGATGAGGCAGAACAGCGCAAGCAGCGCCACTCCGATGATGAGCTCCCCGAGCACCCAGGGACTCGTCCACCCCATGGTCGACCCGCCGTACGGCTGGATGCCGTAGGTGATGCCGACGAGGATGAGCACGAGGCCCACGCCGAAGGTGAGGTTGCCGGCCCAGTCGAGCTTGGCCTTGATGCGCACCCCGGTGTCCCGCAGCTTCGCGTAGGCCCAGATCGTGCCGAAGAGCCCGAAGGGGACGTTGATCCAGAAGATCGCCCGCCAGTCCCAGTCGGCGAGCAGGCCACCCACGATCAGCCCGATGAACGACCCCGAGATGCCGGCCACCATCGAGATCCCCAGCGCCATGCCGCGTTCCTCGACGGGGAAGGCATCGGTCAGGATCGCCGTCGAGTTCGCCATCAGGAGTGCGCCGCCGACGCCCTGGATGATGCGCCAGCCGATGAGCCAATCGGCACCGGCCGCGTGGGTCCACGGGCACAGGGAGAGCGCGATCGAAGCGACGGTGAACACCGCGAAGCCGGCGTTGTACATGCGGACGCGCCCGAAGATGTCGCCCATGCGGCCGAAGAACACGACCAGGACCGCGGTCACCACGAGGTAGCCCATGAGCATCCAGAGCAGGTAGCTGATGTTGGCGGGCTCGAGGGGGTTGAGGTGGATACCGTTGAAGATGGCCGGCAACGAGATCAGCACGATCGAGCTGTCGAGCATCGCCATGAACATGCCCAGCGTGGTGTTCGAGAGCGCGGTCCACTTGTAGCGGTCGGGGAGCGGCGGACGGTTCAGTTGTGGTGCTTGTGTGCTCGGGGTCATGAAGTACCTGGTGGGTGTTCCGCGGGGTTGCCGGAAGAGAAGTTGACGTTGGCGTGAAGATCGGGATGTTGCCCCGATCGTGACGTTGACGTCAAGTTCAGGGCAAGGCGGCCGGCGCGCTGGGCCGCCGCCCGGCTCGGATCGCAAGTGGAACGCGTTCTAGTGTTGAAGACTGGTGCGCCGGACTCGGCGTGTCTGCCCGAGCCCGATCCCCGACCTGCCAGGAAGCCACTCCCGATGACCATGCCCAGCGACGTCGCCGTGATCGACACGATGATCGGGTTCCCCCACGGGGACATGAAGGCGACGTACAAGTTCATCACTGACCAGACGCGGGACGCGGAGTCCAAGGAGGAATTCGAGTTCCCGGCCGAGTACATGTTCAAGGACGTGCCGGACAAGCACCTGCGCGACGTGGCCGATCCCATCGCCCTGACCGTCGGTGAGATGGACAGGTGGGGCATCGCCCAGGGGCTCATCGGTGTGACGACCACCGAGGGGAACCAGGGTCAGCAGGCGCTCGAACGGTATCCCGACCGGTTCATCCCCTCGACGAGCGCAGATCCCAACCGGGGCATGGACGCCGTGCGGGACATCGCGGAGCTCCACGATCGCTACGGGATCCGCGCGGTCGGTCTGTTCCCGGCGGGCACCTTCCCGCAGGTGGCGATCAACGACAAGCTCATGTACCCCATCTACGCGAAGTGCGTCGAGTTGGGCATCGCGGTGTTCTGCTGCGCCGGCATCCCGGGGCCCCGGCTGCGCTTCGCGCCGCAGCGCGTCGAGCTGATCGACGAGGTCTGCTTCGACTTCCCCGAGCTCGTGTTCGTGACCCGGCACGGCTGCGAGCCGTGGACCGACCTCGCGGTCAAGCTGATGCTCAAGTGGCCGAACCTCTACTACTCGACGAGCGCGTTCGCACCCCGGTACTACCCGAAGGCCATCATCGACTACGCCAACACGCGTGGCGCGGACAAGATCATCTACGCCGGGTACTTCCCGATGGGGCTCTCGCTCGAGCGCATCGCGACCGAGCTGCGCGGGGTGCCCCTCAACGACGACGTCTGGCCCAAGTTCCTGCGTGGCAACGCGGCGAGGGTCCTCGGCCTCGACAACTGATCGGGGCGCCGGCTCCCGGGGCACGCCCGACCGGTACGGCGAAAACGAGAACGTGTTCTTATACTGAGCGCATGACCGACCTGGGCTTCCCGATCTTCGACGCGGACAACCACTACTACGAGGCGGCCGATGCTTTCACCCGCCACCTGCCGAAGGAGTACGCCCGGCGCGGGATCTCGTGGATCGAGATGAAGGGAAAGCCGCGCCTCATGGCCGGCAAGCGGCTCTGGCGCTTCATCCCCAACCCGACGTTCGACCCGATCGCCCGCCCGGGCGCGCTCGACGCGTACTTCCGCGGCCGCAACCCCAAGGGTCAGGACGTGCGCGAGGCGTTCGGCGACCTGGACCACATGGCGGACCACCCCGAGTACCGCGATCGCGACGCGCGCCTCGCGGTCATGGACGAGCAGGGCGTCGAGGGGGCCTTCATGTTCCCCACCTTGGGGGTGGGTGTCGAGGAGGCGCTGCGCACCGACGTGGACGCGCTCTTCGCGACGTTTCGCGCCTTCAATCGCTGGGTCGAGGAAGAGTGGGGCTTCGCCTACCAGGACCGCATCTACTCCGCGGCGATGATCTCTCTGCTCGACGAGGAACAGGCGCTGGCCGAGCTGCAGCGGGTGGTGGACGCCGGCTGCCGCATCATCTGCCTGCGCGCGTCGCCGATCCTGGCTCCGAGCGGCGGTCGGTCACCTGGCGACGCGATCTACGACACGTTCTGGTCGGCCGTCGAGGAGTCCGGCGTGATCGCCGGCATCCACTCCGGGGACTCCGGCTACGACCGCTACGCGGTGGACTGGGGTGCTTCCGACGAGATGGAGGCGTTCCGGGCCGACCCGTTCAAGCGGGTGATGATCGGTCACCGTCCGATCTACGACTACCTCGCGGCGATGATCACACGAGGCCTGTTCAACCGCCATCCCGGCGTGCGTGTGGCCACGATCGAGAGTGGGTCCAGCTGGGTCGGCGAGCTGACCTCCGCCCTCGCCAAGACCTACAAGCAGATCCCGAACCTCTTCCCCGGCGATCCGTTGGAGGCGTTCCGGAACCACATCTGGGTCTCGCCCTTCTTCGAGGACGACATCCGCTCGCTCACCGACCACGTCGAGCTCGACCACCTGCTGATGGGCTCCGACTGGCCCCACGCCGAGGGGCTGCCCCAGCCGAGCGACTACGTCCACGACCTCGAGGGCTTCGCCGACGACGAGATCCGCATGGTCATGCACGACAACGCCCGGTCGTTGCTCGGCGCCTGAGGGGGAGCGCGCCTCGGGCCGTCAGGAGCGAGGCTGGTCCGGGACCCGAAGCACCACGGGATCGGCCGACTCGGCCATCCAACCCGCCGCGACCGTCGGTCCCGTCACTTCCAGGATGCGGTCGGCGACCCAGTCGGGATCGTTGAACGCTCCGTCGACCTTCAGGTCGGTGAACCGTTCCACCGTCGGAAACGCCTCGATCGGGGTGGCTCGGATCAACGCCTGCATGTCGGTGTCGACCACACCGGGTGCCAGCGACGCGACCCGGAGGTCGTCCTCGCGGCCTTCCTGCGCGAGCACGCGCGAGAGGTGGTCCACCGCAGCCTTGGAAGCGCAGTAGACGCCCCAACCGACGTACGCCGATCGTCCGGCGCCGGACGAGATGTTCACGAGGGTGCCGCCGTCGTCGCGTGCGTGCACGATGGCGGCGAAGGCGCGGCTGCCGAGGACCACACCGAGGATGTTCACGTCGAGGTGGTCGCGGAGGGCATCGGGGGACTGCGCCCGCAACGGCCCGATCGGGTCGAGGACCCCGGCGTTGTTCACCCAGAGGTCGATCGGCCCGAGCTCGTCGGTCACCCGTCCGGCGAAAGCCTCGAGACCGTCGGCCGATCGCACGTCGACGGCCTCGCAAACCGAAGGTGCACCCACGGGCGGATTCGGTTCGTGGCGGGCGCAGAGACCGACGGCGATGCCACGGGCGGCGAAGCGTTCCGCCATCCCTGCCCCGAGCCCACGACTTGCACCGGTCACCACCGCCACCCGTGGCGTCGCGTCGGAGCGGGGTGGTTCGTGCGGCTGGGTCATGGGTCAATGGTCCCAGGCAGCAGGGGTGTGCTCCTAACATCGGTAGCCCATGGCCAAAGCACCGGTGTTGACCCCACGATCCGACGACTTCCCGCAGTGGTACCAGGACGTCGTTGCCAAGGCGGAGCTCGCCGACAACGGGCCGGTGCGGGGCACGATGGTCATCCGACCATACGGCTACGCCATCTGGGAGCGGATGCAGGCCGAGGTCGATGCCCGGATCAAGGCAGCCGGCGTCCAGAACGCCTACTTCCCGCTGTTCATCCCCGAGTCGTACCTGACGCCGCGAAGCGGAGCACGTCGAGGGCTTCAGCCCGGAGCTGGCCGTGGTCACGCACGGCGGTGGCAAGGAGCTGGAGGAGCCGGTGGTGGTGCGGCCCACGAGCGAGACCGTCATCGGTGAGTACATGGCCAAGTGGATCCAGTCATACCGTGACCTGCCCCTCCTGCTCAACCAGTGGGCCAACGTGGTCCGGTGGGAGCTGCGGCCGAGGCTGTTCCTCAGGTCGAGCGAGTTCCTCTGGCAGGAGGGGCACACCGCGCACGCCACCGAAGCCGATGCCCGGGCCTTTGCACGTCGGATCCACCTCGAGGTGTACCGCTCGTTCATGGTCGACGTGCTCGCCATGCCGGTGGTGATCGGCGACAAGACCCCCCAGGAGCGGTTTCCGGGCGCGACCAACACCATCACCTGCGAAGCCCTGATGGGTGATGGAAAGGCGCTCCAGATGGGGACGAGCCACGAGCTCGGCCAGAACTTCACGCGTGCGTTCGACATCACCTACCTCGACGACCAGGGCACGCAACAGCTCGCCTGGACCACGTCGTGGGGCGTGTCCACCCGCATGGTCGGCGGGCTCGTCATGGCCCACGGCGACGACGCCGGCCTGCGGCTGCCACCCCGGCTCGCGCCGATCCAGGTGGTGGTCCTCGTGGTGCGTGACGGTGACGGCACCGGCGAGGTGGCCGAAGCGGTCGTGGACGACCTGCGCACCAGGGGCGTTCGCGTCGAGCTGGATGACCGGACGTCCCTGTCGTTCGGCCGTCGGGTCACCGACTGGGAGCTCAAGGGGGTGCCGCTGCGGATCGAGGTCGGACCCCGAGACCTGGCGGTGGGTGAGGTGACCGTGGTGCAGCGCATCGATCGGTCCAAGGAGCAGCGCGGCCTCGACGCTGTCGCGACCGCCACTCCCGGACTGCTCGACGACATCCAGCAGCGGATGCTGAACGACGCCACCGCGGCGCGGCGAGTCCCGCACGGTGGACGCGGCCACGATCGACGAGGCGCGTGCCGCAGCCGTCGAGGGCTTTGCCAGGATCCCCTGGTCCACCCTCGGCGCCGCCGGCGAAGCGTCCCTGGCGACCTCCGCGATCACCGTTCGGTGCCTCCAGCGGCCGGATGGCAGCCTGCCCGACAACGCAGACGACCCGGACCTGGTCGCGCTCGTCGCCCGGTCCTACTGAGCGACGTGCACGCGGCCCGATCCCGACTTCGGAGCGCGCGCTGGTTCAGCGCCGCGCTCGTGATCGTCGCGCTCGTGACCTGCGCCGCGCCTGCCGGCGCCACGAGGGGAGATCCCCAACCTGATCCCACGTCCACCGAGACCCCGACGACCACGACGCCTCCCACGTCGACCCCGGAAGGCGGTCCGGGTCCCACCTCCACCCTCCCGGGCGGCGTCACCACCACCACGGTGCCGCGGCCGAAGGTCACCGCGGGACCTGGTGGCTTCGGCGCACCGGCAGTCGATCCGAATGCTCCACCGGAACCACCGATCCCCGATCCGTCACCGGAGGTGCGCGTCCTCCTCGCGCAGCTCTCGGTGCAGGCGCAACAGCAGCGGGTCGCCGTGCAGCAGGCGAAGCTCGGGCAGGTCAAGCTCCTCGAGCAGCGGGCGAGCGGCCGAGTCTTGCGGGCCCAGGCGGCCGTCGGTCGCGCCCAGGCGCAGGTCCGAACCACCCAGCGGCTCTTGCGCCAGGATGCCGTGGCCGCGTACATCAGTCCGGGGCAGACGGGTTTCGAGCTCCTGGTGGACAAGCACAACGACCGCGGTCGAACGCGGACGGTTCTGCTGCACACCACCGTCGTGCAACACGTCGAGGACAAGAAGGCGGCCATCGCGCTGGTCGCGGAGCGCAAGCGGACGATGGCCAATCGGGTCGAAGGCCTCCGCGCCGCACAGCGGGCGACCGCACGTCAACGCCGGGCCGTGGATGCCACGACCACGGAGTTGGGCGTGCGCCAGAACGAGCTCGGGGACGCCCGGGGGCTGTCGCCGGACTGGTCGTTGCCCATCGAGGGCACCAGCGCGTTCACCGCGCCCGAGCTGGCCGCGTGGTTCGCCCAGCACGGCGTCGCCAGCAAGGCCCGTGCGGACGTCACCCGGCTCGCCGCGGACTACATCGCCGAGGGCGGCGCGCGAGCACATCCGCGGCGACATGGCGTTCGCGCAGTCGGTGCTCGAGACCGGGTCCTTCACCAACGACGACACGATCCGACTCAACAACTTCGCCGGCATCGGGCACTGCGACAGCTGCGCCACCGGCTTCGCGTTCGCCACGCCTGACCTGGGCGTGCGCGCCCAGGTCCAGCTGCTTGCGTCCTACTCCGATCGAGGGGTGAAGATGATCCACCCGTTGGTCGACCCCCGGCTGCACGGACCGTCAGGGTGCTGTCAGACCTGGCGCGAGCTGACCCACACCTGGGCGACCAACGGCAACTACGGAGCAAAGATCATGGGCGTCTACCGCGAGATGCTCTACTGGCTCGTGGTCCAACGCGGGCTGTCGCCGCTGGTCGGCCCGTGAAGCGCCGCTGAGCGACCTCCTCGGCACACGCCGATGCGTGCTGGGCGCGATCGCTCCGACCGGCTATAGTTGGCGCGCCAACTGCACCAGGTTTCACGGAGCAAAGGCGTGGGCTCTGCCCACGCCTTTCGTTACGTACGGGGCCGGGTGCGCGTCATCCACGACCGTCCGACTGAGGAGGTGAGCATGTCCACGACCCTCGACACCGACCTCCGGAGTTGGGCCGCGCCGCTGCTCGCCGACCAGGAGCTCGACCTCTACGACGTCGAGCTCGTCGGTGGCGTGCTCAAGGTGGTCGTCGACCGTGCCGGCGGGGTCGGTCTCGATGAGATCGCCCGCTTCACCCGCGGCCTTTCGCACCTGCTCGACGAGCACGACCCGATCAAGGGCCACTACACGCTCGAGGTCTCGAGCCCGGGCATCGAGCGCCGACTGCGAACCGCTGCGCACTGGCGCGGCGCGGTCGGGCAGCCCGTCAAGGTCAAGTTGCGTGCGGGCGTCGCCGAGGACCGCCGGCTCACCGGGACCGTTGCCGACGCCGACGAAGATGCCGCCACGATCACCACCGATGACGGAACCACCGTGGTGATCTACGCCGACGTCGAGTCGGCTCGCACGGTGTTCGTGTGGCCCGGCCAGCCCAAGCCCGGGAAGTCACCGCGCCCGAAGCGCTCCAAGACGCCGTCCCCCGACGCGGCCTCGACCCGTCCGACGACCACCGACGGTGATCACCCGTCCCCGACCACGAAGAAGGCAACGAGATGACCAGCGGAAGCTCCGAGATGATGGAGGCGCTGCAGGCGCTGGCGACCGAGCGGGGGATGTCCGCGGACACGCTGATGTCCGCGCTCGCCGACGCACTCGAGACGGCCTACAAGAAGATGCCGGGTGCTCACGAGTTCGCCTGGGTCACGATCGATCCCGACACCTTCGACATCAAGGTCAACGCGCAGGAGATCGACGAGGAGGGCAACCCCTACGGCCCGGAGCTCGATGCGACGCCGGACAACTTCGGGCGAATCGCCGCGCAGACCGCACGCCAGGTCATGATGCAGCGCTTGCGTGAGGTCGATCGCGAGACGAAGTACGCGGAGTACGCCCGACGGGAAGGCGAGATCGTCAACGGCATCATCGACCAGAGCGACACGCGGTACACGCTGTTGAACCTCGGTCGCGTCGAGGCCCTGCTTCCGCAGGCCGAGCAGGTGCCGCACGAGCGCCCCGAACCCCAGAGCCGTCTCAAGGCGTACATCATCGAGGTCCGCAAGACTGCGAAGGGCCCGCAGATCGTCGTGAGTCGTACGCACCCGGGGCTCATCAAGGAGCTCTTCAAGATGGAGGTCCCCGAGATCCACGACGGCGTGGTCGAGATCAAGGCCTGCGCCCGCGAGCCCGGGCACCGCACCAAGCTGGCCGTCGCGTCCAACGATGGCAACATCGATCCCGTGGGCGCGTGCGTGGGTGCGCGCGGTGCGCGGGTGCGCATGGTCGTGAACGAGCTGCATGGCGAGAAGATCGACATCGTCCCCTTCTCCGACATCCCCGAGGACTTCGTCGCGAAGGCGCTGTCGCCGGCAAAGGTGAAGGAGGTGCGGATCGATCCGGAGACCGGCGTGGCCGAGGTCATCGTGCCCGACTACCAGCTTTCGCTGGCGATCGGCAAGGAAGGTCAGAACGCCCGGCTGGCGGCGCGCCTCACGGGTTGGCGGGTCGAGATCAAGAGCGAGACCCAGCTCGCCGAGGAGGAGGCCTACGCCGGTGAGGAGTGGGCCGAGGGTGAATGGGTCGTCGACCCCGAGAGTGGTGAGCAGGTCTGGCAACCGGCCGAGGGCGGGCCGGCCGTGTCGGCGGAGGAGTGGGAGCACGCCGGCGATGCCGAAGACGGTGACGGCGCCGAGGACGCTGAAGACACCGACGACGCCAAGGACTCTGAGGACACTGACGACGACGAGGATGCCAAGGGCACTGACGACGCCCAGGTCGCTGACGGCGAAGCGGTCGAAGAAGCGTCATCGGCCGACTCCGAGGCCGTCGAGGATGCCGGTGACGCGGACCCATCTGCAGGCACCGAGACGACGCCCGGTGAAGCCACTCCGGTCGCTGCCGAGGAGACGTCCGAGCCATGACGTCGACGCGGCAGCCGATGCGACGCTGCATCGGCTGCCGCACCGTCCGTCCACGCGCAGAGCTGCAACGCTACGTGCGAACCGCAGCGGGCGCGGTGGTGCTCGGGGATCGTGCACCTGGGCGTGGCGCGTGGCTGTGCTCGGGCTCTGAGGAGTGTGCGCAGCTCGCGGTCGGAAGTCGGGCGTTCGACCGGGCCTTCCGAGCACCCTGTCGGTCGGTCACCGCGCAGGACCTGCAGCGTCAGACCTGAGCACGGGACGGTCAACCCGCCGCCGTGACCCGGTCACGTTCGTCTTCGAACCCCGCTTCGTGCGAGACTGGTTCGCCCAACTGGGCGATCGCACGTTCCGAACCACCGAACCACCGAACCACCTGCAACGATACGAAGGGCTGTAGAACCACTTGGCTTCCAAGATCCGCATCCACGAGCTGGCAAAAGAGCTCGGGCTCACCAACAAGGAGACGCTCGACCTCTGTGACGCGCTCGGCATCGGAGCAAAGAGCCACTCCTCGAGCATGGAGGAGGCGCAGGCCGACCGCGTCCGCCGGAAGGCCGAACGCGAGGGCCTGATCCGCGAGGCGCAACCCGAGCAACCCAAGCCGGCCAAGGCGAAGGCCAAGAAGGCCAAGAAGTCGGAACCGGAGCGCGCCGAAGCGTCGGCGGCCGAGGCCCCGAAGGCCCCGGAGACCTCGACGAGTCCCGCCGGTGACGCCGACCGGGCGCCGGAGGCGTCCACGGAGGCCGGCTCAGGAGCCGCTCCCGCGGCGTCGCCCGCGAAGCCCGCGTCCGCGAAGCGCGTGGTGACCTCGTCGGGCAGCGAGCATCCGCCCCGTCCGCCACGCCGGGAAGAACCCGAGACCGGGACCCCGGCGGCGCGCCCACCCGCGACCCCGACCGCACCCGCGACCCCGACGACACCCGCGGCAAGCACCCCGGCGGCACCATCGCCGGCCGCCCGCGCGCCGCAGTCGCCGACCGGGACGCCACCTGCTGCCACCGCCGGTCCCCCGAGCACGAACGTGCCGTCGACGCCTCCCGAGACCGCGCCCCGGTCGACGACCGGCAAGCTCATCCCGCCCCCTCCTGGTCACTCGCCGACCTCGTCCACGGGCAAGCCGATCCCTCCGCCTCCCGGCCTCGGCGGTCGCGGACCCGCGCCCGTGCGCACCGGCGGTCCGGCTCGTCCCGGCGGCCGTCCCAGTGGGGGAGGCGGTCCCCGTTCCTTCGGTGGTCCGTCGCGTCCGCCGATGGGCGGCGGTGGCCCCGGTGGTGGGCGTCCCGGTGGTGGACCCGGTGGTGGACGACCCGGCGGTCCTCCGGGACGCCGTCCGCCGCAGCGTCGGCGCAGTCGACGTCGTCGGAGCCGCGAGGAGCTCCAGCCGCTCGACGCGCCGAGCTACACCCCGATCGACGCGCCGGTTCCCGAGGGTGAGATCGTCATCGAGCGCGCCTCGTCGGCTCAGGACATGGCGACGAAGCTGAACCGGACCGCGGCAGATGTCATTCGCTTCCTGATGGAACAGGGCGAGATGATCACGGCGACCCAGTCGCTGAGCGACGACATGATCGAGCTGTTCGCGGCCGAGGTCGGAGCGACCGTCCGACTGGTCGATCCCGGCGAGGAGCAGGAGGTCGAGCTGCGCAAGCGGCTCGGCGCGGACGAGTTCGACGAGGACGAGGACGACGACGCCGAGGTGCGTCCGCCGGTGATCACCGTGATGGGTCACGTCGACCACGGCAAGACCAAGCTGCTGGACCGGATCCGTTCCACCAACGTCGTGGCCGGCGAGGCCGGCGGCATCACGCAGCACATCGGCGCGTACCAGGCGGTGCGCGACGACCGTCGGCTGACGTTCATCGACACCCCGGGTCACGAGGCGTTCACCGCCATGCGCTCCCGGGGCGCGGACGCGACCGACATCGTCGTGCTGGTGGTTGCCGCGGACGACGGTGTCATGCCGCAGACCATCGAGGCCATCGACCACGCGAAGGCCGCCGACGTCCCGATCGTCGTCGCGCTCAACAAGATCGACCGCGACAACGCCGACCCGAACCGGGTCCTCACCCAGCTTGCCGAGCACGACCTCGTCCCCGAGTCCTGGGGTGGCGACACCATCGTCAACGAGATCTCGGCGCTCGAGAACATCGGCATCGACGAGCTCCTCGAGAGCCTCTTCGTCGTCGCCGACCTCGAAGACCTCCGCGCCAGCCCGGAAGGGCGCGCGCGGGAGTGGTCCTCGAGGCGAACCTCGACGTCGGACGCGGTCCGGTCGCCACCATCCTGGTGCAGCGGGGCACGCTCAAGGTCGGCGACCCGCTGGTTGCGGGTGCGGCCGTCGGCAAGGTCCGAGCGTTGATCGATGATCAGGGCAACCAGGTGCGCGAAGCCGGGCCGTCGATGCCGGTCCAGGTGCTCGGGCTCTCGGAGGTCGCCGAGGCCGGCGACGAGTTCGTCGTCGCTCCCGACGAGAAGACCGCCAAGAGCGTCGCGTCGCAGCGTGGGCACTGGCACCGCGTCGCCAACATCGCGGGCACTGCGGCCGCCGCGGCCGGGTCCGGCGTGAAGCTCGAGGACCTCTTCGAGCAGATCCAGGCCGGCGAGGCCGCGACGCTGGCCCTCATCGTCAAGGCCGACGTGACCGGCTCGCTCGAGGCGGTCACCGAGAGCCTGCGCAAGCTCGAGCGCGACGACGTCAAGATCGCGTTCGTGCACCGAGGCGTGGGCGGCATCACCGACGGGGACATCCAGCTCGCGGCCACGACCGGTGCGATCCTCATCGGCTTCAACGTGCGACCGGATCGCCGGATCCGCGAGCTCGCCGACGCCGAGCAGGTCGAGATTCGCACCTACGAGATCATCTACAAGCTCCTCGAGGACATGGAGAGCGCCATGCTCGGCATGCTCGCTCCCGAGTTCGAAGAGGTCGTCACCGGTGATGCCGAGGTGCGCGAGATCTTCCGGGTGCCGCGCATCGGCGCGATCGCCGGCTGCCTGGTCCAGTCCGGGGTCATCACCCGTGGCTCCAAGGTGCGGTTCCTGCGCGACGGCACGATCATCTGGAAGGGCGCGGTCTCCTCGCTGAAGCGGTTCAAGGACGACGCCCGGGAGGTCTCAGCCGGGTACGAGTGCGGCATCGGTCTCTCGGACTTCCAGGATCTCAAGCCCGGCGACGTCATCGAGACCTACGAGGAACGAGTCGTCCCTCGCACCTGAGCACCGGCGCCCACCGATCGATCGTGCGGCGCGCCACGGCGCAAGGGAAGGAGACATCGTGAGAAACCAACGACCGGCGACGCGTCGCCAGTACCCACGGGTGGCCCGGGTGAACGAGCTGCTGCGCGAGATCCTCGGCGACGAGCTCGAGCGACTCGACGAGGATGACCTGGTCCTGGTGACCGTCACCGGGGTCGACTGCGATCCAGACCTGCGCCACGCCAAGGTGTACTTCGACGGGCCCGACGGGGCGGACGGCGACCCGATCGTCGCCGAGGCGCTGGAAGGCGTGCGCAAGGTGCTGCAGCGCGCCATCGCCAACCAGGCTCGGCTCAAGCGCACACCCGAGCTGCGGTTCCTGCCCGATCCGGCCGTCCGCGCGGGCGAGCACATCGACGAGGTGCTGCGCAAGGTCACCCCGCCGTCCATCTCCGAGGACGGAGAGGACCCCGAGAGCGGGGGAGTCTTCGCGGGAGACGCGCAAGGCGATGTCGCGGCGGAGGACCCGCCCACGGTGCCATGAGCCGACCGCGCGGCGAGGGCCCGACCGGGCTCGCCGTGGTCGACAAGCCCGCGGGGTGGACCTCGCACGACGTGGTGGCGAAGGCGCGGGGTCTGCTCGGCACGCGCAAGGTCGGCCACGCCGGCACCCTCGACCCGGACGTCACCGGCGTGCTCCTGCTCGGGGTCGGGCGAGCGACCCGGCTCCTCCGGTACGTGACCGCACTTGGCAAGCGGTACGAGGGGACCTTCACCTTGGGTGTCGAGACGTCGACCCTCGACGCGTCGGGCGAGGTCACCGCGACCCACGACATGGCGACGTGCACTCCGGAGCAGGTCCAGGAGGTGGTCGACGCGTCGTTCGTCGGCCCGATCCTGCAGGTGCCACCGATGGTCTCGGCGGTGAAGGTCGGCGGTCGCCGGTTGCACGAGTTGGCCCGCGAGGGGATCGAGGTCGAGCGGGAGGCCAGACCGGTCACGATCCACACGTTCGAGGTCGGAGCGGTACCCGGTCGGCCGGACACCTTCACGCTCTCGGTGCACTGCTCGTCGGGCACCTACGTCCGATCGCTGGTCGCCGACGTGGGCCGTGCCCTCGGTGGCGGCGCGCACCTGGCGACGTTGCGGCGCACCGCAGTGGGTTCGTTCGGTCTCGACGAGTCGGTGCCGCTCGACGTGCTGACCCCCGAGTCGTTGCTGCCGTCGGCGGAGGCGGTGCGAGATCTCGCACGGGTCGTGGCCGGCGACGAGCTCGCCGACCACGTGGCGCACGGTCGGCGGCTGGCGCGCGCCGATCTGGGGATCGGGGAGTCGGCACCCGGACCGTGGGCCGTCGTCGGCGCCGATGGGGCCCTGCTGGCGGTCTACGTGGACCACGGCTCCGGCCGGGTGAAGCCGGAGGTCGTGCTCGCACCTGCGTGATCGGGGTCGGCCGGACGCGGTGGGACCCGGTAGCGTCGGGCGGCGATGGAGATCGTCCACCTGCCGGGACCGTGCCCTGACCTGCCAGGCGGCTGTGCGGTCACCATCGGTGCCTATGACGGGGTGCACCTGGGGCACCGCGCGGTGATCGCGCACGTGCGCGAGCACGCGGCGGCGCGGTCGCTGCCGACGACGGTGGTGACCTTCGACCGCCACCCGGCCATGGTGGTCCGCCCCGAGTCGGCGCCGCTGCTGCTGTGCGACCTGGACCAGAAGCTCGAACTGCTCGCCGAGACCGGGGTCGAGCGGACCGTGGTCATCCGCTTCGACGCCGAGCGGGCCGCGGAGCCGGCCGCCGAGTTCGTGGGCGAGGTGCTCGTGGACCGGCTGGGGGCCCGTCTGGTGGTCGTGGGCGAGGACTTCCACTTCGGTTCGAAGCGCTCCGGCAACGTGACCCTGTTGCGAGAGCTGGGCGGCACGCTCGGTTTCGAGGTGATCGGCATGGACCTCGTCGACGCCACCGGCGCACCGGCAGGAGCCGGCGATCGCGTCTCGTCGACCGCGATCCGGCAATTTCTCCGCAAGGGCGATCTGGCGACGGCCAACGCCTGGTTGGGCCGTGAGCACGAGGTGCGCGGCGTGGTGACGCGTGGCGATCAGCGAGGCCGCACCCTCGGCTTCCCGACGGCGAACGTGGCGGTTCCGGGCGACATCCTGATGCCCGCCGACGGCATCTACGCGGGCTGGTTCGTCCGAGCAGATGGGTCGCTGCACCCGGCCGCGCTGTCGCTGGGCCGGCGGCCGACCTTCTATCAGCAGGCCCATGCCTCCCTGCTCGAGTGCTACCTCCTCGACTACGAGGGAGACCTCTATGACGAACACGTCAAGGTCCGGTTCGCCAGCCGCATCCGGGGCGAGAAGCGCTTTGCGTCGGTCGAGGCGCTCGTGGACCGGATGCACGTCGACGTCGAGGAGACCCGGGCGCTGCTCAACCGGTGAGCCCGGCGGAGTCGAGAATCCTCGCACGCCGAGCGCTACTCATGAGTCTGTAGACCGATCAGTAGCAGGGCGCGCACGATCGCTGGGTGCCCGTCGACGACCTGCAGCTGATCCTGCGGCGCAACGTCCGGGCGTTGCGCGAGCGTGCGGGTCTCTCCCAGGAGGCGTTCGGAGATCGGGTCGGGTTGCACCGCACCTACGTCGGCGGCGTCGAGCGCGGCGAACGGAACCTCACGTTGCAGACGGTGACCCGGCTCGGGTCCGAGCTGGGCGTGCAGCCGGTCGCGCTGCTCATCGACTGGGACGTCGCGCTCCCGGTCGATCCGCGCCTCGCCCCCGAAGCGGAGCGTCCGCATCTGCGCGCGGCAGCTGACGGCGAAGATCCCGGGCGCGGCGGTCGCGTGGTCGCCGATCGAGCCGGTCGGCCGCGACCTCGGCGGTCCTGATCGTGCGGGAACGGTGTGGCGAGCCGGCAGGTCGGCCGATGACCAGGTCCGAGCCCTCCGCCTGGAACCCCTGGCGAGCGCTTCGCGCCCGGGGCGCCAGCACGCTGTTCGCGTTCGCCCCGCTCGGCGGACCCGACGGCCGCTGGGAGCGTGACGAAGAAGGAGACGTGATCCTGGTGGAGCAGTCGCTCGGTCGTTGTCGGCGCCGGGTGGCGCTCGCGCACGAGCTCGTCCACGCCGAGCGTGCGATCGGCCACCCCGACGCGGCGCCGGCCACGATGGCCCTTGAAGAGACCATCGTGCGACGCGAGGTCGCGCAACGGCTCGTCCCGCGTGCCCGGCTCCGTTCGTTCGTGGCCCAACGCACGAGCGTCGGCGCAGTCGACGCGGCCGCGGTCGCCGAGGAGTTCGACGTCACCGTGGAGGTCGCCGAGTTGGCCTGTCGACTGCTGCAGCGCGAAGGGCGCCGCTGAGCCGGGTCAGGTGGGGCTGACGGCCTTGCGCCAGGTGCGGGTCGGCCGCCCGTGGCGGAACACACCGGCCTCGACCAACGCCGCGCAGACGGGCGCCAGCACCTGGCGGCGCAGTTCGCGGCGCTGCGCTGTCTTGCGGACGGCGTTCCAGGTCTTCCAGGTCGGGAGCCCGACCGTCGCGTACACGCCCGGGTGGACCAGCGCGTCGAACACCCCGGCTCCGGCCACCGGACCGAGGTGGCGGATCACGAACCGCTCGGACCAGGTCGCCTCGGCGAACAGCTCGCCGAGCACGGTGCGACCGTAGGCCAGGTGCCGGGCCTCCTCCGCCCGGTGGTAGCGGTTGACCTCTCGGACGAACGGGTCGGTGGCGGGGTCTTCCACCGCGAGCTTCTGCAGCAGGTCGGGTCCCTCCTCCCCGAAGAGCACCATCAGCATGAACACGGCGTCGTGGCGTACCGCCCAGCCCGTGACGCGGCGGTCGATCGCCGCGTAGAAGCGGCTCGTGAAGGGGTTCTTCGCGGTCGGGCGGAGCTGGTTGAGGACCCGGATGAACAGGCGGGAGTGGCGGGTCTCCTCGCCGACCTCGTGCAGCATGTACTCGACGCGTGGGTCGGTGAGGTCGCGCCGGTAGGCGAGGCTGACGCCGAAGTTGGCCATCAGCAGCGACTCGAAGCGGACGCCGGCATCGAGGATCGAGGCCATCTCCTCCCGGCTCAGCGTCGTCCACTGTTCGTCGGTGAGATCGAGGTCCAGTCCGGCGACGCTCAGGAGGTGGCGGGGGAGGACCTCGCCGTCGCCGACCGCGCCAGGCACATCGGTGTCGGGTTCGATGATGCGCCGCGCCGAGGCCTTGTTGAGGCGGGCGATCTTGGCGGTGCTGCGGGAGGAGTCACTCGACGGCGTGGCGTGGGCGAGGTCCGGTGGTGCCGATTCGGTGAGCGTCATGGCTGCCAAGATAGTTGAAGTGATGGATATGGTCAAGTCATCACTTTCTGCTACCGTGTCCGCATGACCGCACTCCGCAACGACCAGGTGAACCCGGCCGGCGGCGCCCCGTCGGAACCGGACACCAAGGGTGAGCGGACGCGTCGTGCCATCCTCGACATCGCCACCGAGCAGTTCGCCGCGGCGGGGTTCCGCGGCGCTTCAGTGCCCGCGATCGCCCGCGAGGTCGGTGTCTCCCCGAGCGCGGTGTACGCCTACTTCGACTCCAAGGCGCAGCTGTTCGAGGAAGCGGTCGACACCGATGTGGCCGGCCTGCTGGCCGACGCCCTTCCCGACGTGCTCGCCGGCACCTTCGATCGCGATTTCGTGTCGGTGTTCCAGCGCCTCATGGGCAACCTCGGCCGACACCCGCTCGCCGAGCGGATCTTGGAGGGTCACGAGGGCAGCGGGGTCGAGCGGCTCGTCGTGCTCCCCGCGGAGGCCCAGCTCCAGCGCGGGCTCGCGGCCGCGCTTCGGTCGGGACAGCGCGACGGGTCGGTGCGGAGCGACATCGACCCGAACACCATGGCCGCCGGGCTCGAGGCCGTGGTCATCGCACTGCTCATCGCCACGCTCCAGACCGGTGGGCGGGTCGACTCGTCGCACGCCCAGGGCGTCATCGCGGTGCTGGACGCGGCGCTGCGTCCGGCGCCGACCTGACGGCCAGATGCCCGACCCACCTCGGGCGTTGCCGAAGCCGGCCTCCGATGCATTGCACCCTCGGGCTCCCGGCCAAGTAGCCTGATCGTTCGGCGTGAGAAGGTGTCGGTCCGGTGGATCGCATCCCACCATGCCCTTTCCGCCCCTGGTCGCGCCTGGCGCACCGAGGAGCAGGGTCCGAAGCCCAAGCGCCCCTGGGCGCGTACACCACAAGGAAGTCATGTCCGAACAGATCGACAAGGCCAAGGCCGGCATCATCGCCGAGCACCAGACCAAGGAAGGCGACACCGGTTCGCCCGAGGTCCAGATCGCGTTGCTCACGGCCCGCATCAACCACCTCACCGAGCACCTCCGCGAGCACAAGAAGGATCACCACAGCCGGCGGGGGCTGCTCATGTTGGTGGGTAGACGCCGTCGACTGCTCGACTACATCAAGAAGAACGACGTCGAGCGCTACCGGGCGATCATCGCCAAGCTCGGACTTCGTCGCTAGCACGACCATCGGGACGGCCCACGGGCCGTCCCGTCGCATGTCCGGCGGTGCACCGAGGGTGGGTCGCCGGAGACCACGCGGCAGTTCGGGTCAGTTGTCAGTCGCCGATTGCTCGGTCCCAATGGGGGATCGGGAGGTTGCCGACTGGGAGCTGGCTCTGCCGCACCATCAGGGGCACCGTGCCCTTACAGCAAAGAGGAGAACCATGGCAGAGGCCATTTCCGTATCCCGCCCGATCTCGGGCACCGAGCAGACGCTCACGTTCAGCACCGGCCAACTCGCCCCGCAGTCGCAGGGCGCGGTCGTCGTCTCCATCGGAGACACCCGTTCGCTGGTCACCGCCAACGGCGCATCCAAGACCCGGGAAGGCATCGACTTCTTCCCGCTCACCATCGACGTCGAGGAGAAGGCATACGCCGCGGGCAAGATCCCCGGCTCGTTCTTCCGCCGCGAGGGTCGACCCACCGATGCCGCCGTGCTCACCTGCCGGCTCATCGACCGACCCCTGCGCCCGAGCTTCGTCAAGGGCTACCGCAACGAGACCCAGGTCGTGGTGACGGTCATCGGCGCCGACCAGGAGAACCCGTACGACGTTGCCGCGATCAACGGCGCCTCCGCCGCGTTGATGATCTCGGGGTTGCCCTTCGAGGGCCCGATCGGTGCCGTGCGCCTCGCGTACAGCGCGGACGGCACCTGGATCCCGCACCCGACCTACCAGGTCGGCGAGGACTCCACCTTCCAGATCGTCGTCGCCGGTCGCGCCGTCGGTGACGACATCGCCATCATGATGGTCGAGGCCGGCGGCACCGAGCGCGCCTGGGACATCTACGAGGCGGGCGCCCCCAAGGTGACCGAAGAGGTCATCGCCGGTGGGCTCGAGGCGGCAAAGACCTGGATCCGCGAGTCGATCGAGCTGCAGCACGAGCTCGTCGCCGCAGCCGGCACGCGTGAGCCGCTCGTCTGGGAAGCCCAGAACGACTACACCGACGACATCGCCGCAGCGGTCGCCGAGGTGGCCGAGGCCAAGCTCGTCGAGGCCAACAAGATCGCCGACAAGACCGAGCGCAACGCGGCGAACGACGCCATCAAGGCCGAGGTCATCGGCGCACTCGCCGCCGAGGGCAAGCCCTTCGAGGGGCACACCGGGCCGGTCAAGAACGCCTTCAAGGCCCTCACCAAGTCGGTCGTGCGTCGCCGCGTGGTCCACGAAGGCGTCCGCATGGACGGTCGTGGCACCGCGGAGCTGCGGGCGCTGTCCGCCGAGGTCGGCGTGCTGCCCACGGCGCACGGTTCCGGGCTCTTCCAGCGTGGCGAGACCCAGGTCCTCAACGTGCTCACCCTGGGCATGCCCAAGATGGACCAGCTGCTCGACACGATCGGCATCGAGACCAAGAAGCGCTACATGCACCACTACAACATGCCGCCCTACTCCAACGGGGAGACGGGTCGCATGGGTGGCACCAAGCGCCGCGAGGTCGGTCACGGCAACCTCGCCGAGCGCGCGTTGCTCCCGGTCGTGCCCTCCAAGGAGGACTGGCCATACGCGCTTCGCCTGGTGTCCGAGGTGCTTTCGTCCAACGGCTCCACCTCGATGGCGTCGGTGTGCGGTTCGAGCCTGTCCCTCATGGACGGTGGCGTGCCGATCAAGGCGCCGGTCGCCGGCATCGCGATGGGCCTCATCTTCGACGAGGGCAAGTACATCACCCTCACCGACATCCTCGGTGCAGAGGACGCCTTCGGCGACATGGACTTCAAGGTCGCCGGCACCGCCGAGTTCGTGACCGCTCTGCAGCTCGACACCAAGATCGACGGGCTCCCCGCCGACGTCCTGGCCGCGGCGCTCGCTCAGGCGCGCGACGCTCGCCTGGCGATCCTCGAGGTGATGGAGGGCGCGATCGCCGCACCCCGTGAGGATGTCGGAGCGTCGGCACCCAAGCTGCTCAGCTTCGAGATCCCGATCGACAAGATCGGCGAGGTCATCGGGCCGAAGGGCAAGGTCATCAATGCGATCGTCGCCGAGACCGGCGCCGATGTCAGCGTCGACGACGACGGCATGATGGGCACGGTCACGATCGGCGCGGTCGACAAGGGCGCGGTGGCCGAGGCCGAGCGCCAGATCCGCCTCATCCTCAACCCGCCGACCGCCGAGGTCGGCGCGACCTACATGGGCCGCGTCGTGAACATCACCAAGTTCGGGGCGTTCGTCAACATCCTCCCGGGACGAGACGGCCTCGTGCACATCTCGAAGCTGGGTGGTGGCAAGCGCATCGACAAGGTCGAGGACGTCGTCTCGCTCGGCGACGAGATCGAGGTTCGCGTCGACGACGTCGACCCGAACGGCAAGGTCTCACTGGTGCCGACATCGGCACCCGAGTCGAAGCCAGGGTCGGAAGGTCGTTCGTCGGAGCGTCGTTCTTCGGGTGGTCGCTCGTCCGAGGGTCGTTCCTCCGAGCGCTCGTCGGCGCCCGCCGGTGACGTCGAGGTGGTTTCCTTCGAGGACGCCTTCGACGCTGAGGCGTCCGCGGAGTTCGGCGACCTCGGACCGGCCGCCGAGCGCAGCTCGGGTGACCGTGGCGACGGTGGCCGTCGTGGCGGCCGCCGAGGTGGTGGCCGCCGATGACGACGCGGCTCGCGCGTTGAGTCGTGACGTCTCGTTGACCGGACCCGGCGCCTCGGCGTCGGGTCCCGTCGCGTCCGGCGACATGCCGGACGGAACCGAGGTGCGTCGCACCGATCTCGACAACGGCCTGCGCATCGTCTCCGAACGGCTCCCCGGGATGCGCTCGACCAGCCTGGGGGTGTGGGTCGGAGTGGGGTCGCGCGACGAGGCGCCCGAGCAGGCGGGGGTGAGCCACGCGCTCGAGCACCTGCTGTTCAAGGGCACCGAGACGCGGAGTGCACGCGCCATCGCCGAGTCGGTCGACTCCGTCGGCGGCGAGATGAACGCGTTCACCGGGAAGGAACGCACCGCGTACTACGTGCACCTTCCCGCGGAGGAGGCCACACACGGCATCGACCTCCTCACCGACCTGGTGGCTCACCCGGCGTTGCGGCCTTTCGACGTCGAGTCCGAGCGCCAGGTGATCCTCGAGGAGATGGCGCTCGATGAGGACGACCCCGAGGAGCAGCTGCATCGTCTGACCCAGCAGGCTTTCTACGGCGACCATCCCCTCGCACGAGAGGTTGCCGGATCGGTCGAGACCGTCGAATCACTCGATGGCGAGACGATCCGGGCGTTCTTCGAGCAGTGGTACCGCCCGGCGAACCTCGTGGTCGCGGCCGCGGGCGCGGTCGACCACGACCGTCTCGTCGAACGCGTGGCGGAGGCGTTCGACGCCCGCGACGGCGGGACGGCCCCGCCGCGCGACGCACCACCCGGACCGACCCCCGGTGCGGAGAACCGACACCACCTGGCCCGACCGATCGAGCAGGTCCATCTCAGCATCGGCACGTGGGGGCCCCACGCCTTCGACGCGGAGCGGGATGCCATGACGGTGCTCAACCAGGTGTTGGGCGGCAGCGTGTCGAGCCGCTTGTTCCAACGCATCCGCGAAGAGCGCGGCCTGGTCTACTCGGTGTTCTCGTTCCGTGGCGCGTACCAGGACGCCGGGTCGATGGTGGTGTGCGCCGGCACCTCGCCGGAGCGATTGGGTGAGGTCACCGAGCTGGTCGGGCTCGAGCTCGACGACCTGGTGGCCAATGGGGTGACCGACCACGAGCTCGCCGTCGCGAAGGGCTACCTGTGCGGATCGATGGTGCTCGGGCTCGAGGACACGGGAAGTCGCATGGCCCGCCTCGCCGGCGCGACCCAGCTCCACGACGAGGTCCCGACGATCGACGAGGTGCTGGCGCGGATCCGGGGCGTCACCGCTGCCGCCGTTGCCGCGGCCGCCGATCGTTGGTTGCGCGGCCCGCGCGTCTTCTCCGTCGTCGGCCCGGATGGCGTCGTCGACCAGGCGAGCCGCGCATACGGTGGGAGTTGACTACATTCGCCTCTTGCCGAGGGCTGGACCCACCAGGGACCGATCGAGGAGGCGACATGACCCTGAAGACGAAGATCGACGGCGACAGCATGCAGGTGGTCACCGTGCAGCTCGACCCGGGCCAGGTGGTCTACGCCGAGGCAGGGAAGTTCCTCTGGAAGACGGTCAACGTCAAGGTCGAGACGAAGGTGGGTCGCCCCGACCCGGACGGCGACGCGCCGCCGCCCCCCGGAAGCACGGGATCGACCGGCGGATCCGGCTTCCTGAACAAGGCCCTCAAGACGGGGATCGACATGGGCAAGCGGCACCTGGCCGGTGAGAGCATGGTCTTCGACTGGTACAAGGCCGAAGGAGGGGCCGGGCTAGTGGCCTTCGCAGGTGTGCTGCCCGGCCACATGCAGCTCCTCGAGCTCGACGGCGACCGGGGCTGGCTCGCCGGCAAGGACGCCTTCGTGTTCGCCGAGAACACCGTCACCTTCGACATCGCTTTCAACAGCTTCAAGACGGGGCGAAAGGGCGGGGAGGGGTTCGTGTTGGAGAAGTTCGACGGCGTCGGCACCGTGCTCGTCGCCGGCGCGGGCAACTTCATCTCGCTCGACCTCGCCAAGTACGGCGGGAAGATCCAGGTCGACACCGGTTGCATGGTGGCGTTTCAGGAAGGCATCTCGTTCGGCGTCGAACGGGTGGGTGGGCTCAACATGTCCACCGCGCTCTCCGTGGCGTTCGGCCACCAGGGGATCAACCTGGCCACCCTCGAGGGCGAAGGCCAGGTGATCCTGCAGTCGATGACCTACGCCGGGATGGGCCGGGCCCTGCAGCCCTTCATCGAGCACGGGGTCGACTCCAACAAGGCCTCGTCCGGTGGGATCGGCGGATTGCTCGGCGGCATGGGGACCTGACCGGGTCGGGTCGACGGGGCGACCCAGGTCGCTCCCACGTTCACGCAGCACCGCACAAGGAGGACACGACATGGGATTTCTCGACAAGGTCAAGGAGCAGGGCACCGCGCTCGCCGCAAAGGCACAGGACGGGGTGAACCAGGGCCAGGCCAAGCTGAGCGACGCGCAGGCCAACAAGAAGGCGGCAGGGTTGCTCGAGCAGCTCGGCGCCTGGCAGTGGGCGCAGCGCAACGGCCGTGACGCTGGCCAGGCCGAGGAGCAGATCGCTCGGGTCATCGGTGAGCTCGAGGCGCATGAGGCCGAGCACGGCCCCATCGCGGCGCCACTACCGCCCGCTCCACCCGAAGCGGCCGCACCGCCACCGCCAGCCGAGGCCACGCCGCCACCCCCCGAAGCGGCCACGCCACCGCCTCCGGCTGCTGCGCCGGCACCTCCGGCTGCTGCGCCGGCACCCCCGACCACACCGCCCCCGCCTGCGGCCGAGCCCGTCGTCCCCGAAGGCGGCTTCACGCTCGACTGAGGGTTGCCCGGGTGATGCGGCTGCCGGGTTCGACCACGTTCGACTCCTGGCCCGCTCCGGCCGCGCCGGTCCGACGGTACGCTGCTTCGCCATGACCGGACCAGGAACGCCGCGCCGCTCCGACGGAAGCCCGCTGCGCGTGGTCGTGTTCGGCGCGGGTGGGCGCATGGGCGCCGAGGTGTGCCGCGCCGTCTCGGCCGACGGCGAGCTCGAGTTGCGCGCCGCCGTCGACCCCGCGCGGGCGGGTGCACCGCTCGCGGAGGCGGTGGGGCTCACCGAGCCACCTGCGTCGGTCGCCGTGGTGGCGTCGGTCGCCGACCTCGATCCGTCGACCATCGACGTCGCCGTCGACTTCACGGTCGTCGATGCCGCCCGGGAGAACCTCGCGTGGTGTGCGCAGCACGGCGTGCACGCGGTCGTCGGCACGACGGGCTTCACCGAGGAGGACCGGGCGAGCCTGCGTGCCTCGTTCACCTCCAGCGGTTGCCTGGTCGCCGCCAACTTCGCGATCAGCGCGGTGCTCATGATGCGCTTCGCGGAGCTGGCCGCGCCGTGGTTCGACTCCGTCGAGATCGTCGAGCTGCACCACGATCGCAAGGTCGACGCGCCGTCGGGCACGTCGATGGCGACTGCGGCGCGCATCAGCGCGGCCTCGTCGGACTGGGCCGAGGACCCCACCACCGACGAGGTGCTTCCTGGCGCCCGGGGTGGCCGGAGCAGTGGTGGCATCCCCATCCACGCCGTACGGCTCCGCGGGTTGGTGGCGCACCAGGAGGTCATCTTCGGTGCCACCGGCCAGTCGCTGACGATCCGCCAGGACTCCTACGACCGGACCTCGTTCATGCCCGGTGTGGTGGCCGCGGTCAAGGCGATGCCGGGCCGGACCGGTCTCACCGAGGGCCTCGACGACGTGCTCGACGGAATCGGCGCCCCCTGACCCACCAATCGGCGGGTGACGTCGCGCAGCCGCCAGGCGGAGCAGCTTCATCCCGGTAACCGGGATGGCGAAGCCGAAGCGAGCAGGCCGCAGGCCGCCCGAGCTTCCCAGCTAGTCCTCGCGCTCGGTGATCCGTGCGAGCAGGTCGATCGCACCCGAGAGCTGCGCGAGCTCCGGCGCCGAGAGCCCGGCCATCTGCTCGGAGAGCCAGAGGTCTTTTCGGCTGCGCGACTGGTCGAGGATCGCGTCGCCGTCGGGCGTGCTGCGCACCAGCGACACCCGCTTGTCGGTGGCATCGGGCTCGCGCACGACGAGGCCCCGGTTCTCGAGGTCACGCACGACCTTGGTCACGGTCGGCGCCGACACCCGCTCGGCGTGCGCCAACTCACCGAGTGAGATGGGGCCGTCGTTGGCGATGGTCGCGAGGTGGGCGAGCTTGGTGGGGGTGAGGCCGGTGTCGGCCTGCTGGCGCAGCAGTCTGCTGAGGCGCGTAGCCGTCAAGCGGAGGCGACTCGCCACCTCGCTCGGAGCTTCGGCGGTCGACGCGGGTGTCACTTCGCCAGGCTAAGGGATCGAGCCGTCTGCGCGTCAACGCGCCCCGTAGCCGGCACTTCGGAAGCCGCGAACTGCGAACGGTAGGGTGCACGCACAAATGCAACCTGGGGGTTCCATGAAGATCACGATGCAGCTCGACTACTCGGGCGGTTTCAAGGAGAGCGCCGCGCGCGTCGTCGAGTTCGAGAAGGCGGGGCTCGACCTCGTGTGGGTCGCCGAGGCCTACGGCTTCGACGCTCCTTCGCTGATGGGGTACCTTGCCGCGAAGACCACCACGGTCGAGATCGCCGCGGGGATCCTTCCCATCTACACCCGCACGCCCACGCTCATCGCACAGACCGCCGCCGGTATCGACGCGCTCTCGGACGGCCGCTGCGTGCTCGGCCTCGGCGCCTCGGGCCCGCAGGTCATCGAGGGATGGCACGGCGTGCCGTACGACGCGCCGCTGGGACGTACCCGGGAGATCATCGAGATCTGTCGCAAGGTCTGGGCCCGTGAGGAGAAGCTCGAGCACCACGGCAAGTACTACGACCTGCCGCTCCCCGAGGGACAGGGCACCGGGCTCGGCAAGGCCCTCAAGATCATCGCCCATCCGGTGCGACCCCGCATCCCGATCTGGGTCGCTTCCCTGGGCCCCAAGAACGTCGCCATGACCGCCGAGGTCGCCGACGGCTGGATGCCGCTCTTCTACCTCCCCGAGCGGGCCAAGGAGGTCTGGGGTGACGACCTCGCCGCGGGCGCCGCGAAGCGGGCGCCCGACCTCGGGCCGCTGCAGACGGTGGCCGGCGGCCTGCTCGCCATCGGCGAAGGCGACGACGTGCGCAACATGCGCGAGCTGGTCCGCCCGATGGTGGCGCTCTACGTCGGTGGCATGGGCGCCAAGGGGCGCAACTTCTACAACTCGCTGGTGCGCCGCTACGGCTTCGAGAAGGAAGCCGAGGAGATCCAGGACCTCTACCTCGCCGGCAAGAAGGCCGAGGCGGCCGCCAAGGTGCCGATCGAGCTGCTCGACGCCATCTCGCTCTGCGGCCCGAAGTCGTTGGTCGCCGAGCGAGTCGCCGCGTACGCCGAGTCCGGTGTGACCCACCTCATGGTCACCCCCGTCCCAACCGGCGACCAGACCGCGACCGATCTCATCGCCACCGTCAAGGAGCTCGCCTCGTGAGTACCGACACGACGTTCATCGAGACCCGCGACCCGCGCACCAACCGCGTGCTGGCGCGCGTCCCCGACCACGGTCCCGAGGATGTCGCCGCCGCCGTGCTGGTCGCGCGCGACAACCTGCCCGCCTGGTCGGCGCTCACCTTCGCTGAGCGTGCGATCCACCTCAAGGCGGTGCGCGACCTCATGCTCGACCGTGCCGAGGACATCGTCGACGTGATCTGCTCCGAGACCGGCAAGCTACCGACCGAGGCGGTGCTGACCGAGCTGGTCGCCACCACCGAGCTGATCGACCACTACGCCAAGCACGGCGCCAAGCTGCTGGCGCCCGAGAAGGTCCGTCCCGGGACGATGCTGCACAAGAAGGCCGTGCGCACCTTCTCGCCGCTGGGTGTGGTCGGGGTCATCAGCCCCTGGAACTACCCCTTCACCCTCACGATGACCCCGGTGCTCTCCGCCCTGTTCGCCGGCAACACCGTGGTGTTCAAGCCGTCCGAGGTGACGCCGCTGGTCGGTCTCGAGATCGCCAAGCTGTTCGCGGACGTAGGCTCCTATTCCGGCATCGTCTCGGCGGTGACCGGCGGGGGAGCAACCGGGGAAGCCTTGGTGCGCTCCGGCGTCGACAAGATCTGCTTCACCGGCTCGGTGCGGACCGGGCGCCGCGTGATGGCGGCGGCCGCCGAATCGCTCACGCCCGTGCTGCTCGAGCTCGGGGGCAAGGATCCGATGATCGTGTGCGAGGACGCCGATCTCGACCGCGCCGCGGGTGGCGCGCTCTGGGGGGCCTTCGGCAACTCCGGGCAGACCTGCATGGCCGTCGAGCGGGTGTACGCCGACGCCTCGATCTTCGACGACTTCGTGGACCAGGTCGTGCGGCGCACGCGCCAGATCCGCCAGGGCACCGACGCCCGGGACGACATCGGCTCGATGACCTTCGAGAACCAGGTCGAGATCGTGGAGCGCCACGTGGCCGACGCGGTCGCAAAGGGCGCCAAGGTGCTCACCGGTGGACGCCGTGTCGCCGGGCGGGATGGCCTCTGGTACGAGCCGACGGTGCTCGTCGACGTCGACCACACCATGGCCATCATGACCGAGGAGACGTTCGGGCCGGTGCTGCCGATCATGTCGGTGAGCGGCGACGAGGAGGCGATCCGGCTGTCGAACGACTCGGTGTACGGCCTCAACTCATCGGTCTGGACGACCGACCTCGAACGCGGTCGGCGACTCGCCGATCGGATCGAGGCGGGGAACGTCTGCGTGAACGACACCATCGTCAGCTACGCGGTGGTGGGCCTGCCCTTCGGTGGCGTCAAGGAATCGGGCATCGGGCGGGTGCACGGCGCCGAGGGGCTGCGGGAGTTCTCGCAGTCCAAGTCGATCCTGCTCGACCGCTTCGGCTTCAAGCGCGAGCCGTTCTGGTACCCGCTGCCCAAGGGGCTCGGCGGCCAGATGACGCGGGTCATGCGGCTTCGCTACCGCAGCGGCTTCCTCAACAAGTGCAAGGCGCTCATGCCGCAACGCCCGAAGCGCTGACCCGGGGGCCGGGCACCTTCGACAACTGGGTCAAGCCAGGCGGGCCAGGGCCTGTTCGGCGTCGTCCACGAACTGGGCGACGAGCTCGGCAGCCGGCACCAGCTCGTGGATGGCGCCCACGCCCTGCCCCGCCGGGAAGAACTCGCGGTCGGGGTCGACGCCTTCGGTGTCGAGGTCGCCACCCAGGTGGCTGGCGCCGCCCTGGTAGGACGCGATGAGCTGCGCCGGGAACGGCTGCAGCTCGTCGGGGTGCTCCTCGAAGTGCTGCGTGTACCCGTTGCGCACGACGCGGCACGTCTTGCCGGTGTACGCACGGCTCACCACGGTGCCGTCCTCGGCCAGACCGAGCAGCGTGTCCTTGTAGCCGGTCACCGTGCGGGCCTCGGGGGTGGCGATGAATCGGGTGCCGACCCAGACGCCGTCGGCGCCGAGGCTCAGGGCGGCGGCGAGGCCGCGGCCGTCGAAGATGCCCCCTGCAGCCACCACCGGGACCTTCGCCCCGACGGCGTCGACCACCTGGGGCACGAGCGCCATGGTGGCGACCTGCCCGGTGTGGCCGCCGGCCTCGGTGCCCTGGGCGACGACCAGGTCGCATCCGGCCTCGACCGCGGCGGTGGCGTGACGGACCTTGCCGCACATGTTGACCACGAGCAGGTTGAGCTCGTGGCAGAGGTCGACGACGTCGCGGGGGACACCGAGCCCGGCGACGTAGACCGTCGCGCCGGACGCGGCGATCTGGCGCACCTTGGCCTCGATGCCGTCTGGCATGGCGGTGAGCAGGTCGACGCCGAAGGGCTTGGAGGTGAGCTCGCGGACCTTGGCGAGCTGCGAGGCGAACTCGGTCTCGTTCATGGCCGAGGCGCCGACGCAGCCGAAGCCGCCTGCCTCGGACACCGCCGCGACCAGCTCGGCGTACGAGACACCGCCCATGCCGGCGAGCATCACCGGGTGTTCGATGTCGAGGATCTCGGTCAGTCGCGTGCGCATCGGCCGAGCGTACCCTCCGACTTGACCAGCCGGTCAAGATGGTTGGCGTGGCGGGCAAAGGCCGATGGGGTGGGGTTCGAGGAACGCGCCCGCGGGCACGCGAGCGGGGCGGTGGGCGTTGCCGGACGCGCCCACGGGCGCGCCGGGTTGCGGTTCGGGATCGTTGTCACACCGCATCGCTAGGCTGATCGCACATCAGTTCGATCAGCCCGGGAGGTGGTCATGGCCTGCACGGAAGCATCGGTTCGGCCCGGCAAGTCGTGGTCGTCGGACGCGCCCGTGGGCGCGTCGCCCGCTCGCCCGATTCGCTTGGGCCGGCAGCCACGCCCGCCCCTTCGTCTACTGCGACCACATCCGAGACTGGGCGCACGACGGTGATGGTTCATCTGTTGTCGTAGCCGAGGGGTTGCCCGACGATCGATCAGAGCCGCGCGCCGTCGCGGTGCAGGAACCGCCGGTGCAGGCGCCGCGGGGTGAGCAGGACACCCCGAGGCTCATCCTCGAAGAGCCACCGCGCGAAGTTGCGCCGGGTCCACGGAGTCAAACCCACGGTGGCGATCGCGGCGCGGGCGCCCTTGCGGTGCTTGAGTGCGTGGGTGAGCCATTCGGCCATGCGGGTGTCGGGGAGCAGGTTGCGGTTCACCCACCGCTCGTAGCGGTCGGCTGCCGCGACGGCAGCGGCGTCCCCGGTCGTGGCCAGGATGGCCTCGGCTGCCGCGATGCCGCTCGCCAACGCCTGCCCGATGCCTTCGCCGGTCATGGGGTCTCCCAGGGCCGCGGCGTCGCCGACGAACAGCGCCCGCCCCGCGGTCAGGCGGGGTCCGGGAAGTCGCGTGGGGATGGGCCACGCCTTGCGGGGCGCTTCGGTGACGATGTCCGGGCCGAGGAACTCGGTGATGTGGGGACGCTCCAGGAGTCCGGTCCAGATGTCGGCGAGCGCCGCGCCGTCGAGCTCGCGCGCCGCGGAGCACCCCGAACCCGACGTTGGCGGTGCGATCGGTGAGGGGGAACGACCACGCGTACCCGGGAAGCAGGTCGGCATCGAACCAGACGGCGAGCTCGGAGGTGGCCCGGTCCGACACGCCGCCGACGTACTGGCGAAACGCATGCCAGTCGCCGCGGTAGCCGGGTGTGCCGGCGCCCAGCGCCTTGCGCAGCGGCGACCACATCCCGTCGGCACCGATCACGTGCGGCGCGGTCAGCTCGCCGAGGCCTTCGACCTCGACGGTGATGCGCGTTGCCCCCGGGTGGGCCGTGCGCAGCCCGGCACCTTGGTGCACGGTGACACCGGCGTCCTCTGCGAGCGCCAACACGGCGGCGTCGAGCTCGGTCCGCCGGGCGACCGCCGCGTACGTGCCGCGCCCACGTGGCAACTCGAAGGTGACCGACCGACCCACGGGACCGCGCACCACGACGTCGTCGACCGCGGTCCACGACGGCACGTCCGCAGCCCGAAGTCCCAGGTGCTGGAGATGGCGCAGCGCGCCGGTGGTCAGGCCGTCACCGCAGCACTTGTCGCGAGGGAACCTGGCTTTGTCGACCAGGGTGACGCGTCGCCCGGCGCGGGCCAGGGTGATCGCGGCGGCCGCACCGGCGGGTCCACCTCCGATGATCGCGACGTCGGTCTCCGTTGGCGGCACGGCGCGACGCTACTTTGCCGTGAAGCTCGGGCGGCCCTTGGGGCCTGCTCGCTTCGGCTTCGCCATCCGGGTGTCAGGGGTGGTGCTGCTTCGCCTGGCGGCTGCGCAGCGGTGCCTGTGTTGAAGCTCGGGCGGCCCTTGGGGCCTGCTCGCTCAGGGGGATGCGGACGGGTGGGACTGGGACTCCGGTCGATGGTCGGCCCCTAGGCTCTCGGCGCATGAACCACAGGCAGCGGCTGGTCAGTGCCATGTTGGCCCTGGGGACCGTCCTCGTCGCCGGCACTGTCGGCTACCTCCTTCTGGGGTTCAGCCTGCTCGACGCGGTGTACCAGACGGTCAACGCCGTGACGACCGTCGGGTTCCGGGAGGTTCGGCCGCTCTCGCGGAACGGGATGATCTTCACCATCGTCCTGATCCTGGGCGGCGTCGGTGCCGCCCTGTACGCGTTCACCGTGATCTTCGAGACCGTTCTCGAGGGCCGACTCAACGAGCTCCTGGGGAGACGACGCATGGAACACTCGATCGCTTCGATGCACGACCACGTCATCATCTGCGGCTGGGGCGCGTCGGGCGAGCGATCGCCGCGGAGGTCATGGGGCCCGACCGTGGACCGGTGGTCGTCGAGCTGGACGGCTCGGGCTTCGGGCACGACGACCCGCCGGTCGTCATCGGTGACGCCACCGATGACGCGGTGCTGGTCGAGGCCGGCATCAAGCGAGCGTCGGCACTGGTGGCCGCGGTGGAGAACGACGCCGCGAACTCGTTCATCGTGCTCAGCGCGCGGGCGCTCAACCCAGAGCTCTTCATCGTCGCCCGCGCCCGCAGCACCGATTCCGAGCGCAAGCTGCTCCGGGCCGGCGCCGACCGCGTGGTCAACCCGCAGAGCATCGGGGGCGCGCGCATGGCGGCATTCGTGCTCCGGCCCCACGTGGCGGAGTTCGTCGACGTCGTGATGCACGAACGAAACCTGGAGTTCCGCCTCGAAGAGGTGCCGATCCGGAAGGAGTCACCGATCGCCGGCACGACGCTTCGCGAGGCACACCTGCGAGACGAGACCGGGGCACTGGTGCTCGCGCTGCGCGATGCGAACGGGAGCTTCCACACCAACCCGGCGCCCGACGTGGAGATGCGGGCCGGGCAGGTCATCATCGCGATCGGGACCCAGTCCGAGCTCAACGACCTTGCCAGGTTCGTCGCCGGCTGAGGATGCGTCTCGGGCGGCGTCGGAACGCCCGATCCAGCTGGTCAGTGCGGGTGCGGCACGGGCGCCGCAACGCCGTCCTGGCGCCCGAACGCCGCTTCCGCGATCGCCGCGACCTCCTCGGGGGTGTCCACGACCTGGAACAGCGCGAGGTCGTCCGGCGAGAGCTTGTCGGTGCCGAGGAGTTGATCGCGTGCCCAACGCAGCAAGCCCTCCCAGAAGTGCGAGCCGACGAGCACCAGAGGGAAGTGTTGGATCTTGGCCGTCTGGATGAGCGACAGGGCCTCGAAGAGCTCGTCGAGCGTGCCCAGGCCGCCGGGGAACACGACGAACGCCGATGCGTAGCGGACGAACATCACCTTGCGGATGTAGAAGTGCTTGAACTCGAGCGCGAGGTCGACGTACGGGTTGATCGCCTGCTGGCGCGGGAGCTCGATGCCCAGGCCGATCGACAGCGCGCCGGCGTCGCGCGCCCCCTGGTTGGCGGCTTGCATCGTGCCGGGCCCACCCCCCGAGATGATGGCGAAGCCACGCTCGCCCAGCAACGCGGTCGTGCGCCGCGCCAGCTCGTAGTCCGGGCTGTCGACCGGGGTGCGCGACGACCCGAACACCGACACCGCGCGACCCACCCCCGCCAGCGTGCGGAACCCCATGATCAGCTCGGCGCGCATGCGCGCCACGCGGATCGGGTCGTTGCCGAGCAGGGACGCGAGGTCGCGGTCGGGACCAGCGAGCAGCTCTTCGTCCACGGTGAGCGGTCGGCCGCCTTCGCGGGCCAGGAAGTCCGCTACGGGAGCGGGAGCCGTCGGTTCGGGCACCTGCTCCTCGGGTGTGGGGGCGCTCGGGGTCGCCGGGGCTGCCGTCGGGGCCGCGTGATGGGCCACGTCGTCACCTCGGTGGTCGACGACCACGCGCTCGGCGTAGGTGGGTACCACCGCGTTCCAGCCGAGCTCGGCGTCGATCGACTCGCGCAGACGGTCCGATGCGTGCGGCTCACCGTGCACCACGAAGGTCGTGGCCGGTGGCGCGTCGGCGGTCGCGAGCCAGGCGAGCAGCTCGTCGTGGTCGGCGTGGACCGAGAACGCCGGCAGGTTCACGACCTCAGCGCGCACCGACACGTAATTGCCGAGCAGCTTGACCTGGCGAGCTCCGTCGAGGAGTCGCCGGCCGCGGGTCTGTTCGGCCTGGAAGCCGACCAGCACGATGGACGCCCGGTGATCGGGCAGGTATCGACGCAGGTGGTGCAGCACCCGGCCGCCGGTGGCCATTCCGGACGCGGACACGATGATCGCCGGGGCGGTGAGCTCGTCGAGCTGCTTGGACTCCTCGACCTTGTGCATCGGGTGCACGGTGGCGAGGCCGAACGGGTCGTCCGCGTTGCGCACCTCCGGGCGGATCTCCGGTTCGCCGTCGTCGATGGCTCGCTGGTAGACGTCGAGGGTGGCGAGCGCCATGGGGCTGTCCACGTAGATGGGGAGATCGGGGATGGCGCCTGCCGAGCGCAGGGCCTTGAGGTGCAGCAGCAGGACCTCGGTGCGATCGACCGCGAACGCCGGGATGACCACCACGCCGCCACGGGCCGCGGTCCGCCGGATCGTCTCCGCGAAGAGCTCCAGCGACCCGGCGTCATCGTGCGTCCGGTCGCCGTAGGTCGACTCGACGAGCACCGCGTCGGGGCCGTCGATCGGGCCGGGTGGCAGGAGCAGGGGATGGTGCGAGCGGCCGAGGTCGCCGCTGAACACCAGCCGGCGCGCGCTCGGTCCGTCGAGGTCGAGGGTGACGATGGAGGAGCCGAGGATGTGACCCGCCGGGGTGAGCGTCGCCCGTACCCCGTCGGCGATGTCGACCGTCGTTCCGAAGGCGACGGTGTGGAAGCTGCGCAGGCTGTCGCGCGCATCCTGCTCGGTGTACAGGGGCAGCGCCGGCGCATGCTTGGAGAACCCGCGCCGGTTCGCATAGGCGGCGTCCTCCTCCTGGAGGTGGCCGCTGTCGGGCAGGACGATGCCGGCCAGCGCCGCGGAGTTGGGGCTGGCGTGGATCTTCCCCGAGAAGCCGTGCTGCACCAGCGCGGGAAGGTGTCCCGAGTGGTCGATGTGGGCGTGGGTGAGCACCACGGCGTCGATCGAGGCGGGATCGACCGGGAACGGCGCCCAGTTCCGCAGTCGGAGCTCCTTGGGGCCCTGGTAGAGGCCGCAGTCGACGAGCACCCGGGCGGTGGGGGTGTCGACCAGGAACTTGCTACCGGTGACGGTGCCGGCTGCGCCGAGGAACGTCAGGACCGGTCCGTCGTCGCGGGGTCCGCGGGTGCTCGTCATGGCGGCATGCTACGGCTGCGGCAGGGGCGCGGGATCCACGCGACGCGCGCAAGCCGCACAGGGACCAACGGCCCTTTCCCGACCTCGCATTCGGGCGCATCATGGGTGTGTGGACCGGCTCTCCGACTCTGACGCCCTGATGTGGCGGATCGAGGAGGACCCGGTGCTGCGCAGCCCGATCCTGGTCGTGGCCATGCTCGACCGAGCGCCCGCTTTGACAGCGGTGCTGGAAGCACTCGACCGCATCGCCCGCAGGGAGGTTCCCCGGCTGCGTCAACGGGTGGAGGTGGTCGGGCCCGGTACGGCGCGGCTGCGTTGGGTGGACGATCCCGACTTCGCGGTGGAGCACCACGTCCGCCGTGTTCGGGGAGAGCGCGCCGCCGGCACGACGGGAGTGCGGGCTGCCCTCGACGCGGCCCAGCCGGACGTCATGGCCGCGTTCGACCCGGTCCGCCCACCGTGGCAGCTCACCCTGCTCACCGGCATCGGCGGCCGCCAGTCGGCGTTCATCCTGCGCTTCCACCACGCCATCTCCGACGGCGTCGGTGCCGTGCAGCTCGCCGAGCTGCTCTTCGACGAGACCCGGTCGGGTGGCGACGCCCGCCGGCCGGAGCCCGCCGTCCCGGCAAAGGATGCCCCGACGACGACCGCTTCGCGACCTGCGCCGCTCGCCGCGCTCTCCAGTGCCACGCACGTCGTCGACGGAGCGCTTCGCCTGGGCGCGGGAGCGCTCCGCAATCCGGTGGGCGCCGCCCACGACGTTGTCCGGACGGCCCGATCGATCGCGCACCTGGTGGGTCCGCCCGGTGGCGCGCCGTCGCCCCTGTTCATCGGACGCGGCATCGAGCGCAGCATCGACGTGCTCGAGCTTCCCTTGCCGGCGATGCTCGCGGCCCGGGAGCGACTCGGCGTGACGCTCAACGACGTGTTCCTCGCGGCGGTGGGTGGGGGACTGCGGGAGTATCACCGATCGTTCGGCGTCGATCTGGCCCAGCTCCGCGTGACCATGCCGGTGAGCACCCGACGCGCGGGAGACGCCCGCGGTGGGAACCGCTTCCAACCCTCCCGCTACGTGCTGCCCGTGGACGACCCGGATCCCAAGGCGCGTGCCCTCGTGGCGCACAACCTGGTGCGCCGAAACCGCGCCGAGCCGGCGCTGCGCCTGGGCGCACCGATCGCGGCCGCGCTCAACGCGCTGCCACGCCACACCGTGACCCGGCTCTTCGGATCACTGCTGCGCAGCATCGACGTCGACGTGGTGGACGTGCCCGGGCTGCGACGGGAGGCCTACCTGGCCGGTGCGAAGGTCGAGCGGCTCTGGGCGTTTGCGCCGCCGGTCGGCGCCGCGCTCAGCGTGACGCTCGTGTCGCACCTGGACACCTGCTGCATCGGCGTGGCGTGCGACCGCGCCGCGGTGCGCAACCCGGACCTGCTCACGCGGTGCCTCGAGGCGAGCCTGGCCGAGGTCATCGGCGAGCGACCCAGCCGCGCAGGCCAGGCCGCGGATGATCTCGAGGTCTTGGCGCGATGACCGCCACACCAGTGCGCCTCCGGCTGAGCGCCCTCGACAGCGCCTTCCTGTCGCTCGAGCGCGACGGGCTCCCGCTGCACGTGGGCGCCGCCTGCATCTTCGAGGGTGGGCCGTTGACCGACAGCAGCGGGCAGCTGCGCCGCGGCGACCTCTGCGCACATGTCGCGGCGCGGCTCGGCCGTGTGCCGCACCTGCGTGCTCGACTCGCCGAGGTGCCCGCCGGGATCGATCGGCCGCGTTGGGTGGAAGACCCCGAGTTCGACATCGACAACCACGTCGAGGTCGTCGACCTCGGGGAAGGTGCGGACGACCGAGCCTTCCAGCGCTTCGCCGAAGCGCGGTTCTCGTGCCCGCTGGACCGGTCCAGGCCCCTCTGGCACCTCGCGTTCGCCACCGGTCTCCCCGGCGGGCGCGTCGGCCTGGTCGAGCGGGTGCACCACGCCCTCGTCGACGGGGTCTCGGACGTCGAGGTCGCGCTCGCGCTCCTCGACTTCGAGCCCGAGCCCGCTCCGGTGGCCGCCGCGCCCTGGCAGCCGGGCCCGGGCCCCGCGACCCTTGAGCTGCTCGTCGACGGCGTCCGCAGCCGAATCGCCGAACCGGCCGCGGTCGCGCGCGGCGCGGTCGCGGCAGCTCGCCACCCGCTGCACCTCGCGGGCGCGGCGATCGACACCGCCATGGGGCTGGCCGTGGCGGTCAGCGACGGCCTGCTGGCGCCGCACGACGCGCTCGAACGCGCCGGTTGGGGGCGCCCGGCGCCACCTCTGGATCGACGTGGACCTGGACGCGGTGCGCGCGGTCGGCGCGGCGTCAGGGGCGACCGTGAACGACGTGCTGCTGGCCGCGGTCACCAGCGCGCTCCGCACGATGCTGCTGCGGCGCGGGGAGCCGGTCCCGTTGGGCCGGACGATGACCGTCCTGGTGCCCGTCTCGGTCCGGTCGGCGGGCGCGCAGGGCACCCTCGGGAACCGCGTCAGCATGCTCCTGGTCCGGTTGCCCGTCGGCGTCGGTGACCCCGCGCGCCGCCTCCGTGAGATCGCCGCCACAACGTCCCACCTGAAGGTGCGGCACGAGGCGGCCGCCCTCGAGCAGGTCATCGGCCTGGCGAGCCTGCTGCCGCCACGCGCGGTGGCGGCCGTCGCCCGGGCGTCGGCGCGGCAGCCCTTCGCCAACCTGGTGGTCACGAACGTGCCCGGACCTGACCAGCCCGCGTACCTGATGGGGGCGCGGATGCTGCAGGCGTATCCGTTCGTCCCTCTCGGCGGGAACCTCTCTTTCGAAGTCGCCGCGCTGTCCTACGACGGCCGGCTCCGACTCGGCGTGACCGCCGATCCCGAGACATGCCACGACGTCGACGACGTCGTGGCCGATCTCGCCCGAGCGCTGGTCGAACCCCTGGCCACGCAACCTTCCGCAAACCACTAGGAGCACACCATGAGCAAGCCGAACACCACATCCACCACGAAGTCCGTGCCGGACAAGGTGGCCAAGGCCACCGAGGACCTGCGCGACGCCGCGAGCGTCCTGCGGGACGCGGTCTCCGAGCTCCACAACGACGAGGACGAGGCCTGGGAGCGCTACCGGGGCGAGATCGACGACGCGCTCGCCCACATGGACGCGCAGCTCGACGTCTCGACCGCGCAGATAAAGGCCGCGCGTGCCGAGACCCGAGAGGACCTCGCGGACGCGCTCCACCAGGCGGCCGAGGCACCGCGCGAGCTGCTCGAGCAGCTCCGCGTCCAGTCCCACCTGGGAGCGATGGACGCGCGCGACCGTGTCCAGTCGCTCATGGACGACGTCACCGGCCTCGGCAAGCACCTCGAGACCGTGGTCGACAGCGTCCTCAACGACAGCAAGAAGACCGTCAAGGACCTCACCAACGACGCGAACGAAGCGATCGCACACCTCCGCAAGGGGTTGCGGGACCTGCCAAGTCTCTTCTAGGGACCGCCGCGACCTGGGGGTTCGGGACCTTCGACCCTTCCGGTCGCGTCGACGGTCGTGGAGCCTGTCGGAGTCCGCCCGCCGACCCTCAGGAGCCCGACCGGCATGAACACGCTCACGCTGTCGCGTTGGCAGTTCGGGATCACCACCGTCTACCACTTCCTGTTCGTCCCCCTGACGATCGGCCTCTCCCTGATCGTCGCCGGGATGCAGACCGTTTGGTACCGGACCGGCGACGCTGCGTGGCGGCGCATGACGCGCTTCTTCGGCGCCATCTTCCTCATCAACTTCGCCATGGGAGTCGTGACGGGGATCGTGCAGGAGTTCCAGTTCGGCATGAACTGGTCGGCGTACTCGCGCTTCGTCGGGGACATCTTCGGCGCACCACTCGCGATGGAGGGCCTGATCGCCTTCTTCCTCGAGTCGACGTTCCTCGGGTTGTGGATCTTCGGGTGGGACCGGCTCTCGCCGCGCCTGCACCTCGCGACGATCTGGCTCGCCGCGCTCGGCACGGTGCTGTCGATGTACTTCATCCTGGCGGCGAACTCCTGGATGCAGCACCCGGTCGGCTACCGGATCAACCCGGTGACCAATCGGGCCGAGCTCACCAGCATCTGGAAGGTGCTGAGCAACTCCACGGCCATCGTGACCTTCCTCCACACCTTTGCCGCAAGCCTGCTCACGGCCGGCATGTTCGTGCTCGGCATCAGCGCCTGGAAGCTCCTGCGCGACCAGGATCGCGACGTGTTCCGACCGGCGGCCCACGTCGCCCTGGTGCTGTCGTTCGTCGCCAGCGTGGCGGTGGCGTTCTCCGGGCACGCCCAGGCGCAGGTCATGACGCGTCAGCAGCCGATGAAGATGGCCGCCGCCGAGGCCCTGTGGGGCACCAAGCCGAATGCGAGCTTCTCGCTGTTCGCCATCGGTGACGTGTCCAAAGGGCGCAACAAGGTCGACATCTCGATTCCCGACGGACTGAGTCTGTTGGCGACCAACTCCACGAGCGGCACCGTCGAGGGCATCAACGACGTCCAGGCCGCGGAGGTGGCGAAGTTCGGTCCGGGCGACTACAAGCCGATCATCGCCGTCGCCTATTGGTCGTTCCGCTTCATGGTCGGCATCGGCTTCCTGCTGGCCGCGCTGTGCCTCGCGGGCCTGGTGCAGCTCCGCCGGGGACGTCTGGAGCAGTCCCGTCGGCTGCTCCAGGTCTTCGTGTGGGCCATCGCCCTGCCTCTGCTGGGGAACAGCATCGGCTGGCTGTTCACCGAGATGGGGCGTCAACCGTGGGTCGTGTACGGCGTGCTCAAGACCGGTGCCGCGGTGTCGCCGCGGCTCAGTGTCGGCGACGTGGGAGCGTCGCTGCTGATCTTCACCCTCCTGTACGGCTTCCTCGCGGTGATCGAGGTCGGCCTGGTGCGCCGCACCGTGGTCGAAGGGCCCCTCGGTGACCACGGCGGCGACGGCGACGACGCCGACGACGCCGACCACGGCGGACCCACCGCCGGCGACGGCGCGGCCGGCACCGACGACCGCCGCCCGTCCCTCGTCTACTGACCCCCCCCGATCGAGCGATCGGCCGACCCCTCGGAGCACAGCATGACCCTCACCGGACTCTGGTTCCTCCTCATCGCCGTACTGTGGACGGGCTACTTCGTGCTGGAGGGATTCGACTTCGGCGTCGGCACCCTCCTGCCGTTCCTGTCCCACGACGACATCGACAGGCGGGTGATCATCAACACCATCGGGCCCGTCTGGGACGGCAACGAGGTGTGGCTGCTGGTCGCCGGCGGCGCGATGTTCGCGGCGTTCCCCGAGTGGTACGCGACCCTGTTCTCGGGCTTCTACCTCGCCCTGCTGCTGATCCTCGTGGCGCTCATCGTGCGCGGCGTCGCGTTCGAGTATCGGGGCAAGGGGCGTACGCCGGAGTGGGCGGCCTGGTGGGACCGGGCGATCTTCTTCGGCAGCGCCCTGCCGGCGCTGCTGTGGGGTGTCGCCTTCGCCAACATCGTCCGCGGCGTTCCCCTCAACGCACAGCACGAGTTCACCGGCACCTTGCTGACCTTGCTCAACCCCTACGCGCTGCTGGGCGGTCTCACCACGCTGACCCTGTTCGCCCTGCACGGTGCGTGCTACCTGTCACTGCGCACCACCGACGAGCTCGCCGAACGGGCGCGTCGCACGGTCCGGCTGCTCGCCTGGCCGGCCGGTGGGCTCCTCTTCGCCTTCCTCGCCTGGACCTACCAGAACGCGCGCCACAGCCACCACATGGGTCTGGTGCCGGGCGTCGTGCCGATCGCCGCGATCGGGCTGGTGCTCTCGGCCGAGTGGTGGGCGCGTGAACGCCACGACGGCTGGGCGTTCGCGGCGACCGCGCTCGGCATCGCAGCGTTCGTCGCGACCCTGTTCCTGAACCTGTACCCACGCGTGCTGCCCTCGACCACCGACCCCGCCTTCAGCCTGACGGTGACCAACGCGGCGTCGACCGCGAAGACGCTCCGGGTCATGACCGTCGTGGCCTTGGTGTTCACCCCGATCGTGCTCGTCTACCAGAGCTGGAGCTTCTGGGTGTTCCGCAAGCGGATCTCGCGTCCGGACGGCGCCGGCTCGGCGGTTGTGGACGGCGTCGCCCGTCCGTCGGCGGAAGCCGAGGCGCCGCCGGCGTGAAGCCGATCGACCCGAGACTGCTGCGCGAGGCGGGCGCGGCGCGGCGCTTCGTCGCGGCGACCGTCGCGATCGGCTTCGTCGTCGCCGGTGTGGTGCTCGCGCAAGCCGCGCTGCTCGCGCACGTGCTCGCCGAAGTGGTCGACCGTCAACCATCGCTGAGGGAGCTGGCCGTCCCCCTCGCCGCGTTCGCCGCCACCTGGCCGCTTCGAGCGGGCCTTGTGTGGGCCCAGGAGCGGATCGCCAACCGCAGCGCGGTCGCGGTCAAGTCCGAGCTGCGCGCCCGGCTGGGCCGCGCCGTGCTCGCACGGGGGCCCGCAGGCTGGCCGCCGGAGCGCTCGGGGCGCGTGGCGGTGCTGGCGGGGCCCGGTCTCGACGCGCTCGACGGCTACTTCGCCCGCTTCGTGCCCCAGCTCGTGCTGGCGTGTCTGGTGCCGCCCACCGTTCTCGTGGTCGTCGCCTGGTCGGACTGGCGCTCGGCGGTGGTCCTGGCGGTCACGTTGCCGCTCGTCCCGGTCTTCATGGTCCTGATCGGTCTCGCCACCCGCCAGCGCACCGAGCGGCAGTGGCGCGCGCTTGGGGCCCTCGGCGGGCACTTCCTCGACGTCGTCGAGGGTCTTCCGACGCTGCGCGCTTTCGGTCGGGCCCGACACCAGAAGGACGTCCTGCGGGCCATGGCCGACGACCACCGGCGCACCACGATGGGCACGCTGCGCCTCGCATTCCTCTCGTCGCTGGCCCTCGAGCTGCTCGCGACCCTGGGCACCGCGCTCGTTGCAGTGACCGTCGGACTGCGCCTCCTCGGCGGGCACCTGACGTTGGGCACGGCGTTCCTCGTGCTGCTGCTCACCCCCGAGGCCTACCTGCCCCTGCGCCGGGTGGGAGCCTCGTTCCACGCCAGCGCCGACGGGCTCGCCGCCGCCGACGCCGCGCTCGACCTGCTGGAGGAGGCGGAGCCGACCGACACCACCGAGACCGTTCGGCAGGGTCGCCCTCCCGCCCAGGCCGTCGGCCCGACGGAGATGATCCGACTCGAGCACGTGACGCTCAGGCACACCGACCGGGCTGCGCCGGCGCTGGACGACGTGTCGCTGGCGCTCGAACCCGGCGAGCACGTCGCGCTGGTCGGCCCCAACGGCAGCGGCAAGTCGACCATCCAGCACCTGCTGCTGGGCCTCGCCCGGCCCGGCGACGGCCGCGTCCTCGTCGGCGACCGCGACCTGCAGGACCTCGATCAGGACGCCTGGCGCGCCCAGATCGCGTGGGTGCCTCAGCAGCCGCACCTGTTCGCGGCGTCGCTGGCCGACAACCTGCGGCTGGCCGCACCTGGGGCAACCGACGCCGAGCTGCGCGGGGCGCTGTGCACCGCGCAAGCGGAAGAGCTCACGCGTCGCCTCCCACGTGGGCTCGACACACCGATCGGCGCGGGCGGCGTCGCCGTGTCGGCGGGGGAGCGTCGGCGGATCGCCCTGGCACGGGCTCTGCTCCGCGACTCGCCACTCGTGCTGCTCGACGAACCCACTGCGAACCTCGACGGCGACACCGAGGCTGCGGTGCTCGACGCGTTGTGGCCCCGATTGACGGGTCGCACCGTGCTCGCGGTGGACCATCGCGGTGCCGTGGCAGCGCGGTGCGACCGGGTGCTCCGCCTGGACGGCGGCCGGCTGCTCGTTCGCGAGCAAGCAGGCGACCCGCCGGTTGCCGCGGACCCGCGTCCCCTGGTGGTCACGCGATGACCGGGATCGGCGATCGCGGCCGGACGCCGGTGCTGGGACGTCTGCTGGCGCTGGGACGGCCCGCACGTGCGAGGCTGGCGTGGTCGGCGCTGGCGGGCGTCGCCGCGATCGGGTGCGGCGTGGCGCTCCTGTCCACCTCGGGTTGGTTGCTCGCCCGGGCCTCACAACACCCTGAGCTCGCCGAGCTGGCGGTCGCCATCGTCGGCGTCCGGGCCTTCGGGATCGGCCGCGCCGCCAGCCGCTATGCGGAGCGTCTCAGCTCCCACGATGCCTCGCTCCGCATCGCCCGTGACCTGCGGGTCGACGTCTACGGCGCGCTCGCCCGGGTCTCCCCGGAAGCGCTCCGTGGCCGCTCGGGCGGCGAGCTGCTCGCCCGGGTCATCGACGATGTCGGGCAGGTGCAGGAGGTCTACCTTCGCGGACTGACGCCACCGGTGGTGGCGTTCGTCGTCGTGCTCGGCGCCGTGGCCCTCTCTTGGGTGCTGCTGCCTGCTGCGGGCCTGGCGCTCGCCGCGTGGCTGGTGCTGGCCGGCCTGGTCGTGCCGGTGCTCGCGGCCCGCTCGGGACGTCGGTGGGGCGGGGCGCTGGCCACCGCCCGTGGCGAACTGGCCACCGCCACGATCGACCTGGTTCAGGGAGGTCCCGAGCTCCTCGCGCTCGGCGCCGCTACGCAGCAGCTGGACACGGTCGTTGCAGCCGACCGCCGGCTCGCCAGAGCCTCCCGGGCGCAGTCGGCGACCGACGCCTGGTCGGCCGCGGCGTTGACGGCCGCCACCGGCGGCGCCGTGGCGAGTGCGGTGCTCCTGGGCCTCTTGGCGACGCACGCCGGCCACCTGGATGCGGTGGCCGTGCCGGTCCTCGCGCTGACCGCGTGGGCGACGTTCGAGGCCGTGGAGCCGCTCGTCGAGGTGGCGGGTCGGGCCGCGGCGATCCGCCACGCCACCGTGCGGGTGCTCGACCTGCTCGACACCAGCGACCCGGTTCCCACGCCCGAGCGTCCCCGACCGGTCGCCGAGGGTCCCCACCGCCTCGAGCTACGCGGTGTTGGTTTGCGCGCCGGACCCGACGGCCCGCTGCTCTTCGACGGCCTCGACCTGGACCTCGCTCCCGGGCGTCGGATCGTGCTCGTCGGCCCGAGCGGTGCAGGCAAGACGTCCCTGGCCGAGTCGCTCGTGGGGTTCCGGGGGCTCGACCGCGGGAAGGTGCTGTTGGACGGTCACGACCTGCGCGACTTCGAGCCCGAGGATGTGCGACGGGTGGTCGGCCTCGTCGAGCAGCACGCCCACGTGTTCGACGGGACGCTGCGCGACAACCTCCTGCTGGCCCGACCGGAGGCCACCGATGGCGACCTCGACCTGGTGGCCGAGCGGGTCGGGCTCGCGGCCTGGGTGGCGTCGCTGCCGGCCGGTTGGTCGACCCCGGTCGGCGAGCACGGCGACGCCCTCTCCGGCGGCGAGCGCCAACGGCTGGCGCTGGCGCGGGCGCTGCTCGCTGACTTCCCGATCCTGGTGGTGGACGAGCCCACCGCCAGCCTCGACCCGGCGGTGGCCGACTCGGTCACCGCGGACCTGCTGCGCGCCACGGTGGACCGCACGGTGCTGCTCATCACGCACCGACTGTCCGGGATCGAACAGGCCGACGCCGTCGTCGACCTGGGAGGACTGGTCGCCGAGGGGGCGCAGCGGAGCGGTCAGCCCGGGCAGATCACCCGGTTCGGATCGTCACGGGCGCCCGGCGGTGGGGTGTAGCGCGCGGCGAAGGTGTCACTCGACGATCCCCCGCTGGTGAACGATCTCGTGCGGGTGGTGCTGATCGCGGTGCACCTGCCGCCTGGGCCGAAGGGCAGGACCTTCTGGGAGGTGGCCACCGAGGCGAACGGCGTGGAGAAGAGCTGCACGCGCACGCCGCTCGCGGTCAAGTCGACCCAGACGAGCACGCCGTGCTTGGACGGGTTTCGGATCACCAGGTCGGGCTGGGTCCAACCCAAGGTCGCCTCGATGCCCGGCGTGGTGCCGGGCACCTTGATGTTGTGGCGCTCCGAGGCCGGGATGTCGAGTCCGCCGTAGTACGCGGCCTCGAACAGCGCCGCCGCGACCAGGTCGGTGCCCCCGCCGGAGATCCATGTCGGCCCGTCCGCGGTGGCCATCGCCGCCGGGCTGTATCCGTTGTCGGGGCTCGGCGCGCCGAGCACCTCGTTCAGCGACAACGTCTTGCCGGGCAGCAGGATGCGCCCCCGCAGGAGTGGCACCGCGCGCTGGACGTTGGCGGCGACGCCTGAACCAGAGGGGAGCGGGACCACGAACTGCCCAGGGCCACCGACACGTGGCTGGGTCGTGGAGGTCGTGGACCCATCCGCCGACGGTGGTGCGGTCGGTGCGGCCGTCGTGCCCGGGGCGGCGGTGGCTCCTGGCGAGGCGGTCACCTGCGGCTGATCGCCCAGTCGGGCTCCGAGCAGGGTCGTGATCCCGAGCTTGCGGGCGTCTTTGACCCGGAAGTCGGCGTGGACGGTCGCCATGGGCAGGGTGGTCGAACCGGCATGGTCCTCGAGCGCGGCGAGCACGACGTCGCCGACCTTGGCGGAGCAGCACCGGCTGCCGTCGACGTCGGGGATGAGCACGACCTGGCTGCCCTTCACGGTGAAGGTCGCCGGCTTCGGCGGTCGTACGACCCGTCCGATCTGTTCGACCACGTCATGGGTGGCGCGCGCGTTGTCGACGGCAAGCTTGGGTACCGAGGATCCCGGTGCGACCGTGGAGGTCATCCAGCTCCGCAGCACCGGGGCCGTGGCGGTCATCGACTTGCCCGGAGCCTTGAGCTCGAGGGTGGTGCGTGTGAGCTTGCGCGCCCGGGCAGCCAGGGCGCGCACCGATGCGTCGCTCACCTTGGGATCGATCGGCCGCGCGACCAGCGTCACCCTGATCGGCAGGGTGCCGTCGCGGGCGACGGACTCGATCTGCCGCGCGACGACGTCCGGTTCGAAACCGAAGCCGCTCTTGCCGGCGGTGACCCCGATGGTCGCCGGGGAGCCCGCCACCCTGGGCTCCCGGACGGCGACCTGGCCCGGCAGGTCGGCGAGCGCAGTGGCGAGCTTCTGGTGGTCGAGGCGTACACGCACCGGCGCTCTCCGGGGCGCCAGGAACGACGCGGCCCAGGTGATCGGCCGCAGCCACAGGGGGTCAGAACGTTCGATGCGACGCGCCGCGGCGAGTGTGGCGGGTTCGTCGAGCTGCAGACCGATGTCGGCGGCGCGCAACTGGTGGGCCTTTCCGGCGATGACGAACTCGACGTCGCCGGTGCCATAGGCGTCGTTGGCCTCGGCCAAGGCTTGGTGGAGCGAGGTCGTGTCGAGACGACCCACCGGGACATCTTCGACCGTCACGTTGCGGGCCACCTGCCCGTGAAGGGTTCGGTAGTCGATGGCCCACGCCGTGAGGATGGCGACGGCTGCGAGGACCAGCGCGATGGCGAACCAACCCCTCCAGGTGGGTCGGCGCAGGTGGGCACGCACGCGGCCGGTTCGAACCGGTCGGACGTCGTCGGCTTCGGTCACGGCGCTCCATCTTCTCACGCGGGCTGCTTCGAAAGGCTACGGAGCGCACGGCTACGCTCCCACCCGCGGCGTGACGGTGCGCCGCATGAGCAAGGGGAACCACATGGCTGCACTTTGTGAAGGACGCGTCTGCATCGTGACCGGCGCCGGACGCGGCATCGGGCGGGAGCACGCGCTCCTGCTGGCCGCGCACGGGGCCAAGGTCGTCGTCAACGACGTCGGCGGTTCGATGGACGGCGAGGGCCACAGCGAGGGCCCGGCCCACGACGTCGTGGCCGAGATCGTCGCGGCGGGCGGCGAGGCCGTCGCGAACGGCGACGACATCTCCGACTTCGCGGGTGCCGAGCGGTTGGTGGCGCAGGCGATCGACACGTTCGGTGACCTGCACGTCCTCATCAACAACGCCGGCATCCTGCGCGACCGGATGTTGGTCAACATGACCGAGGCAGAGTGGGACGCGGTGATCAAGGTCCACCTCAAGGGCACCTTCGGTCCCAGCCACTTCGCGGCCCGCCACTGGCGCGAGCGGTCCAAGGCGGGCGAGGACGTCGACGCCCGGATCATCAACACGTCGTCGCCGTCGGGCATCTACGGCAACATCGGCCAGGCCAACTACGGCGCGGCCAAGGCCGGCATCGCCGCGTTCACGGTCATCACCGCCATGGAGCTCGAGCGCTACGGCGTGACGGTGAACGCCATCGCCCCGGCGGCGCTGACCCGCATGACCGAGAACCTCGGCATGGGCAAGGCCGAGGGCCCGACCCGCGACCGACTGGAGCCGCGCTGGATCGCCCCGATCGTGTGCTGGCTGGCCTCCGGTGAGAGCCGGGAGGTGACCGGGCGCGTCTTCGACGTCACCGGGCTCCAGCTCTCGGTCTCCGAGGGTTGGCACCGCGGGCCCACCGTCGAGCCCGTCGACGACCCCGAGGCGCTCGGGCCGATGGTCCTCGATCTGGTCAGCCGGGCCCGCCCCAACGCCGACATGTCCGGCCGAGACAGGAGCTGAGGACCATGCCCATCAATCCCGAAGCCGTCGGTGCCGTCGGCGCGCCGGTCACGCACTCCTGGAACGAGCGCGACGTCATGCTGTACGCGCTCGGGGTCGGCGCCGGCCTCGACGAGCTGCAGCTCACCACCGAGAACACCAGCGGCGTCGACCTGACCGTGCTGCCCAGCATGTCGGTCGTGCTCGGCGTGGGTGGCGGCTCGGCGATCGCCAACGTTGGCAGCTTCAACCCGGTGATGCTGGTGCACGGCGCGCAGGCGTTCGAGGTCCACGCGCCGATCCCCACGTCCGGCACGGTCAGCACCGTCGGGGAGCTCACCGCGATCTGGGACAAGGGCTCGGGCGCCGTCGTCGAGGTGACCTCGACGAGCAAGCTGGACGGCAGCGACGAGGTGCTGTTCACGCAGGTCTCGCAGATCTTCCTGCGCGGCGAGGGCGGCTGGGGCGGCGAGCGGGGCCCGTCCGGGCCGCGCAACGTGGCGCCCGACCGCGCACCCGACCACGAGGTCACCCTGGCGACCCGCGACGACCAGGCGCTGCTCTACCGCCTCTCGGGCGACCACAACCCGCTGCACTCCGACCCGTCGTTCGCCAAGATGGCGGGCTTCGACCGGCCCATCCTGCACGGCCTGTGCACCTACGGCTTCACCGGCCGGGGCCTGGTCCAGGCCTTGTGCGACGGCGACGCGACCCGGCTCACGTCGATGGACGGGCGCTTCTCGTCTCCGGTGTTCCCGGGCGAGGCGCTGACGGTGAAGGTCTGGAAGGGCGACGACGGCCAAGCGATCTTCCGCACCCACGGCGGCGACGACCGCGTCGTGATCGATTCCGGCCTGGCCGTCGTTCACGCCTGAGCAAGTCGCGTTTTGGGTGCCGATCCGCAGGCTCGAGCCTGCGGATCGGCACCCAAAACGGCGGGGTTCAGGCGTCGGTGGCGAGGGCGGCCTCGAGGCGTTCGATGTCCTCGAGGCGGGCCGGGTCACCGGCGGGGGTGAGACACGTGGCGGTCCCCAGCGCAACACCCAGGCGGGTCGCTTCGACGACGTCGCGACCCTCGGCGAGGCCGGCGACCAGACCGGCGACCATGGCGTCGCCGGCTCCCACGGTGCTCACGACCGACGTCGGCGGGGGCCGGAACCAGGCCTCGGCGCCACGTGTGGCCACGAACGCCCCGTCGTGCCCGAGCGACACCACCACCGTGCCGACGCCGCGACCCACGAGCTCGCGGCAGGCGGACTCGTGGTCGAGCTCCGCACGCGTGACGCCCATCAGCGCCGCGAGCTCGCCCCGGCTCGGCTTGATGAGGTCGACCTGCGCCTCGACCGCGGCGGCGAGCGCGTGCCCGGACGTGTCCACCACGACGGGAAGGCCGAGACCCCGGGCGACACCGGCCAGCTCGTGGACGAACCCGTCGGGCACGCCGGGCGGGATGCTGCCGCTGAGGACGACGGCGCCGGCAGGTCGGTCGGGATCGCCGGCCGCCTTCTTGACCGCGTGCACGCAGGCCTGCCACTCGTCCTCGGTGAGGGGCGAGGCCTCGGCGATGAGGCGGTACTCGATGCCGGTCGAGTGGTCGCGGAGCATCTCGGCCCAGCGGGTCTCCGCGACCGTCGGTACCGCCACGGTCGGGATGCCGAGCGCGCCGAGCCGGTCGACGACGACCTCGCCCGACAGGCCGCCGACCGCCACGACCGCGGTGGTGGCGATGCCCAGATCGTGGAGCACCCGGGACACGTTGACGCCGCCACCGCCCGGGTGGAACGCGGAGATGTGGGCGCGGAGCTTCCGGGAGGGCACAAGGGCCGGGACCTCGGCGGTGAAGTCGACCGTGGGACTCGGGGTGACGGTGAGGATCGGGGCGCCCGCGCGTTCGGGGGAGCCGTCGGCGGCGTCGCGCATCGGATGAGGCTAGCGATGGTCCGCGGCGGCTCGCCGGGACTCGCCAGGTGATCCCGCCTGGTTGCTCGGCGACTGCGGCCCAGGCAGGGACTGCGCCTCGAAGAACTCGGCGATCGTGCGCATCAGCCGGTCGGGGCGTCGCCGCAGCTCCAGCGGGCTCTGCGCTTCCACCAGGGTGGCGTTGGGCAGCTGACTGGCGAGGTTGCGGGCGTCGTCGAAGGGGTGCAGCCGGTCGTGGCGGTGGCCGAGCACCAGCGCGGGGGCCTCGATGGCCTGGCGCTGCTCGAGCGTCGGGCCGATCGGGCCGACCAGGATGCCGTGGAGGATCGACGCCATCGTGTCCGGCGGCAGCGACGCACCGTGGGCGACGCTGTTGACCATCGTGAACGGGGTGGATGGCGCGTGGCGCATCGCGCCGGCCATCAGGTTCGCGAGCGGGCGCCCGTAGTGGACGAGCAGGAGCATCGGCACGAAGAGGAGGGCCGCGGACGGGACCGCCCACTCGAGCACGGGCATCTCGATGACGAGTCCGCTCACCCGCTCGGGGTGCTCGGCGGCGGTGATCAGACTGACGTTCGCACCCAGCGACATGCCGCCCAGGACCGCCGACTCCTCGCCGAGCGCGTCGAGCAGGGCCACCACCTGCTCCGCGTAGGCGTCCATCCGGTAGTCGGTGGCCCGCTGCGGCTTGTCGCTGCGACCGTGGCCGAGCAGGTCGAGGAGCACGACGCGGCAGCCCAGGGCCGCGAGCTCCTCGGCGAGCGGCCGGTTCGCCTCGGAGTCGAGGAGGAGCCCGTGGAGGTACACGACCAGCGGCCCCTCCTCGCCGTAGACGTCGTAGACGAGCTCGTGGCCGGCGTGGGTGAACCGCCCGGTGCGCCGGCGCGCGCTCACGGAACCACGACGCTGCGACCCACGACCTTGCCCGCCCGGAGCGCCGTGTAGGCGTCGGCGGCGTGGTCGAGCGGATACGTCGTGAGGTGGGCGGTGATGTCGCCGCGAGCGGCGAGGTGCAGCACCTCGTGGAGCTCCGGCAGCGTGCCCCAGTAGGTGGGGGTCACGGTCACGCCGAAAGGCATGCCCATGAGCGACACGGGCAGGGCGCCGCCCGCCAGGCCGACCAGGCCGATGTGACCCGAGACCGACACCGCCTGGGCCGCGCTGGTCAGGGAGTCGTCGCTGCCGACCATGTCGAGGATGACGTCGGCGCCGTGGCCGTGCGTGAGGTCCCGGATCGCGTCGACCGCGCCTTCTCCCGCACGCACCGCGTGGTCGGCGCCGCTCTCGGTGGCCAGCGCCAGCGCGTCATCGCGGGTGTCGACCGCGATGACCTGGCACCCGGTCGTCGCGCGCAGGAGCTGCACGGCGAGGTGACCGAGCCCTCCGATGCCGATGACCACCGCGGTGCGCCCCGGCACCAGCAGGTGACGGGCCCGGTTCATGGCGCCGTAGGGCGTGAGCGCGCCGTCGGTCAGCGGGGCGGCCATCGCCGGTCCGAGGTTGTCGGGCAGCGGCACCAGGTGCCGGGTGTGGGGAACCAGCATCAGCTCGGCCATGCCGCCGTCGGCGCCGAGCCCACCGACCGGGGCACCCATCGTCATGTTGCGACAGTAGTTCTCGTGCCCTTGTGCACACTCGTGGCACCGCCCGCAGCCCCACGGGCCGTACACCGCCACGGGTTGGCCGACCTCCACGTCGGTGACGCCGGCCCCGAGGGTGTGCACCCATCCCGCGTTCTCGTGCCCCAGCGTCATCGGCAGGTCCCAGGGCATGGCCCCTTCGGGGAACTCGTAGAGCAGGTGCAGGTCGGAGTGGCACGCGCCGGCGCCGCCGATCGCGATCACCACCTCGCCCGGCCCGGGATCGGGCTCAGGGACCTCCTGCATCTCCGGGTCGTGGTTCCAACTGGTCATCCGCAGTGCACGCATAGCGACCTCCTCGGGGTCTCACCCTCAGGATGCGACCGGGTCGCGTATCCGGACAGGGCCGTTGGTCCCTCTTGCCTCAGTAGCCGGTGGGCTCGGTCTCGAACTCGGGCTCGGTCGGTCGTCGCTCATGGTGCAGCGGGAACAGGGCGTCGGTGCGCTCCAGCCACAGCAGCGCGTCGTACCGGCCACCCATGCGCGTCGAGACGTAGTTCCCCGCCTCGCGCCGGGGTTGGTACACGACGCCGACCGCCCGGTGGCCGAACCAGGACGAGAGCCACGGGCCGGCGCGGTCGTCGCCGAACACCAGCACCGACGGCTCGCCGAGAGCCCGGTGCAGCAGGTCCTCGTGGCTGCCGGCACGCGCCGGGGGCAGGGGGAGGACGCGCTCGGGCGCGCCCCACGCGGCGGCCGCCAGCACCGAGCCGTGGTGCGAGGCGAACCCGACGAGGCGCACGTCGTCGCCTGTCTGTCGCTCGCGCAGGAGCTGACCGACGTTGACGAGTCCGTCTCGGGCCATGTCGGTGGCCCGGGCGTCGCCGACATGGGTGTTGTGCTCCCAGACGATGCCCTTCGAGCGGGGCCCGAGGTGCCGGGCCAGGCGCTCGACCGTGTCAGCCATGTGGTGATCGCGGATGTTCCACGACTCACGGTCGCCCCGCACCATCGTCCGGTAGTAGCGCTCCGCGCCGGCGGCCACCTCGGCGTTCTGCGCCGCGTCGAAGGCTTCCTCGTCGTCCGCTGAGCGGCCTCGGGTGAGCCGCCGCACCTCGACGAGCAGGCGGACCACGTCGGCTTCGCACGACACGGGAACCAGGCGGGTGCTCCAGGCGTACTCGTGGGGGTCCTCGCCGTAGGGGAAGAAGCAGCGCCACGCCTCCTGCGCGACCGCGAGCGCGTCGGTGGCGTGCGCCGCGAGCCACGAGCGGATCACGCGCAGCGAGTCCCACAGGGAGTAGACGTCGAGCCCGTAGAAGCCGACCCGCCGTTCCGGCGGGGACGCGGCGTTGTGCAGGCGCAGCCAGGTGAGGAAGTCGGCGACCTCCCGGTTCGCCCACATCCAGGTGGGCCACCGTTCGAACAGGCTGAGCAGCTCGTCGGCGTCGAGGTCCTCGTCGCCCAGGCCGCGCACCCAGCGGTTGAGCCGCCAGCAGTCGGGCCAGTCGCCCTCGACCCCGATCCACGTGAAGCCGTGCTCCTCGATGAGGCGCCGGCTGAGCTGCGCCCGCCACCAGTAGTACTCGTGCGTGCCGTGCGACGCCTCGCCGACGCAGACGGTGCGGGCGTCGCCGCAGTCGCGCACCAGCGAGTCGAGGTCGGAGACACCAGCGAGCGGTCGGGCCAGCGAGCGGATCTCCGCTTCGACCTGGTCATCCCTCGGTCGGCGCCCGACCGCGTTCACGATGTGGCCTCCCCGGCCGGCGCCGATCCCGCAGGCAGCAGGTGCCGGGTGAACCAGTCGGCGGCCAGGATCGCCACCTCGGCGAGCGTGCCCGGCTCCTCGAACAGGTGGGTCGCGCCCTCCACGACGGTGAGCTCGTGGTCGCAACGCAGCTGGCGCATGGCTTCCCGGTTCAGTTCCAGCACCAGGTCGTCCCGGCCCCCGACGATCAGCAGCGTCGGCGCTCGGACCTCGCTCAGGCGGGCGCCCGCAAGGTCGGGGCGGCCGCCACGCGACACCACCGCCGAGACCTGATCGCCCGCATCGGCTGCGGCCCACAGCGCGGCGCCGGCACCTGTGCTCGCACCGAAGTAGCCGACGTGACAGCCCGCGGCGTCGGGGCGTGCCAGCAGCCAGCGGGTCGACGCGAGGAGCCGACTCGCGAGCAGCGGGATGTCGAACACGTTGGCGCGGTCGCGCTCCTCGTCGGGGGTCAGCAGGTCGAGCAGCAGCGTGCCAAGTCCGGCGCGCTCGAGCACCGAGGCGGTGAAGCGGTTGCGCGGGCTGTGTCGGCTGCTGCCGCTGCCATGTGCGAACAGGACCACGCCCTGTGCGGGCTCCGGCAGGTGGAGATGGCCGGCGAGCGCGACGTCGCCGGCAAGGACCTCGACGTCGAGGTCGCAGTCCGGCAGTTCCTCCGCGACGCGTCCGTCGAGCTGCCGACGTGCCGCCTCGTCGAGCAGCACGATCACCTCCTCGTCGGTGGTCGGCCGGAAGTCCTGGTAGTACGAGCCGACCGCGACGAACCGTCGCGGCGTGGCGATGCAGACGAGCTCGTCGGCCTCGGGAAGCTTGCTGGCGGCTTCGGCGGGCGCGACCGGCGCCGCCAGGATCACCCGCGCCGCTCCCAGTTGCCGCGCGACGGTGCATGCGACGCGCGCGGTCGCGCCGGTCGCGATGCCGTCGTCCACGATGACGACGGTGCGGCCGTGCAGGTCGACTCGTCGTCGCCCCCGTCGGAGCCGGGTGACGCGGGCGTCGAGCAGGTCGCGCTCACGCTCTTCGACGATGCGCAGCTCCTTGGTCGTCACCCGGGCACGGGCCACCAGGCCCTCGTCGAGGGTCCGGGCTCCGCCTTCGCCGATCGCCCCCATGGCCAGCTCGGGCTGAAAGGGGATGCCCAACTTGCGGACCACGATCACGTCGAGCGGAGCACCCAGCGCGGCGGCCACCTCGGCGGCGACGGGCACCCCGCCACGGGGCAGCCCCAGCACGACGACGTCGGCATCACGAAGGTGCGAAAGCTGTGCGGCGAGTCGGCGCCCCGCATCGACCCGGTCCGCGAACGGCAGGTCTGCATCCTGAGCGGTGTTGGACCGCAACTTCACGTGCGCCTCCGTCAGTTCGGTTCTCGGCAACAATTCTCGGACCACGTCGGGGAGCGCACCAGGGGCGAAGGTCCCCGGTCGAGGTGCCAGTCCTCGGCGTGATGGGGACCTTCGCCCCTGCCCGGACACCAGCGTGGATGCGCACACTTGGTGACGCCGGTGCGAAACCGGCGACCCGACGCGAGGAGCGCGACGATGGACGACCGCAGATGTTCGCAGCACGCGCAGCCGGAACCCGGGGCACGGCGATGACCGGCCTCGTCTCGTGGTTCGACGAGGTTGGAAAGGGCGACCACGAGACGGTCGGTGGCAAGGGAGCCAACCTGGGCGAGCTCGCGCGGCGGGTCTACCCGTGCCACCCGGTTTCGTGGTCACCGCAGATTCCTACATCCGGTCGATGGACGCGGGCGGCGTCCGCGAGGAGTTGCAGTCCGTCTTCGCCGAAGCGTCGCGCCACCCAGGTGACCCGGTCGCGCTGGCCGCGGCGGCGGACCGCTTGCGTGAGCTGGTGCATCAGGCCGGGGTGGCCGACGACGTGCGTGAACGGGTGCTCGAGGCCTACCTGCAGCTCGGCGACGACGTGCCCGTCGCCGTGCGGTCCTCGGCGACCGCGGAGGATGCGGTCGGTACGTCGTTCGCCGGCATGCACGAGACCTTCGTGAACGTCGTCGGCGCCGACGCCCTGTTCGAACGGCTGGTCGACTGCTGGGCCTCGCTCTACGGGGCCCGGGTCATCTCCTACCGGGCGAGCCAGGGCCTGATCGAGGAGCCGGCCATCGCGGTCGTGGTGCAGCAGCTCGTCGCCTCCGAACGGGCGGGCGTGCTGTTCACCGCCGATCCGTCCACCGGGGACCGGAGCCGGATCGTCGTCGAGGGTGCGTTCGGTCTCGGCGAGGTGGTGGTCGGTGGGGAGGTCGAGCCGGACACCTACGTGCTCGACAAGGACGGCCCACGGCTCGTCGGGGTCCGGGTCGGCCACAAGGACCACAAGCTGGTCGCCGCCCCGGACGGCACCGTGGCGCACGAGGAGCTCGACCGCGACGCCGGGCAGCGCCGGGTGCTGAGCGACGAGGAGGCCGTGGGGCTCGCGCGGCTCGGCTTGCAGGTCGAGGCCCACTACGGCGAACCCCAGGACATCGAGTGGTCGCTCGCCGACGACCGGACGTACCTGGTCCAGACCCGACCGATCACGACGCTGGGGGCCGTGCCGGACGCCTCGGCGCCGGGCTCCGCAACCGGGGCCGGCGACGACGCGGGGACGGGCACCGGGAGGATCCTGCTGCAGGGGCTCGCCGCCTCGCCGGGAACCGTCTCGGGGCCCGTCCGAGTGCTTGCCACGCCGGACCAGGGCGACCAGCTCCTCGACGGCGAGGTCCTGGTCGCGCCGCTCACCAACCCCGACTGGGTGCCGACGTTGCGGCGCGCGGTCGCCATCGTGACCGACGGTGGGGGGATGACGTGCCACGCGGCGATCGTCGCCCGCGAGCTGGGGGTGCCCTGTGTGGTCGGGGCGCGGACCGCGACCACGACGTTGCGCGACGGCGAGGTGGTGACCGTGGACGGCCGCCAGGGGATGGTCACCGAAGGGGCGACCGTCCCGGCGGCGCCGGCCGTGTCGGCGCGTGCGGCCGCGCCTGCCGGGCCGTCGGTCGAACCGCTGGCCACGCGGGTCTACGTGAACCTTGCGCTGGCCGACCACGCGGAGCAGGTCGCGGCCCAGCCGGTCGACGGGGTCGGCCTGCTTCGTGCGGAGTTCCTCGTCACCGACGCGCTGGGTGGCGTCCACCCGCCGCGCTGCTGGAACGCGGCGGACAGGGCGAGTTCCTCGAGCGGATGTCGGCGTCGTTGCTGCAGATCACCCGAGCGTTCATGCCGCGGCCGGTCGTCTACCGGACCATCGACTTCCGCACCAACGAGTTCCGCGGCCTCGAGGGAGGCGAACGGTTCGAGCCGGTCGAGCACAACCCGATGATCGGGTACCGCGGCTGCTACCGGTACGTGCGCGAGCCGGACCTTTTCGCGCTCGAGCTCGAGCTGCTGGCCCGGGTGCGCGAGGAGACCCCGAACCTCCACCTGATGATCCCGTTCGTGCGCACTCGCTGGGAGCTGGAGGCCTGCCTGGAGGCGATCGACGCCAGCCCGCTCGGTTCCCACCGGGGGTTGCATCGTTGGGTGATGGCCGAGGTCCCGTCGGTCGTCTACCGGATCCCCGAGTACGCGGCCATGGGGATCGACGGTGTGTCGATCGGGTCCAACGACCTCACCCAGCTCATGCTCGGCGTCGACCGCGACTCCGAGACCTGCGCGGAGCTCTTCGACGAGTCGGACGACGCCGTCCTCGACGCGATCCGCCGCATCATCGCCGCGTCGCACGCCGCCGGCATCACGGCATCGTTGTGCGGTCAGGCTCCCTCGAACCGGCCGGCCTTCGCCGAGCACCTCGTGCGCGCCGGGATCGACTCGATCTCGGTCGACCCCAGCGCGGTGGACCGGGCCCGAGCCGCAGTGGCGGTCGCCGAGCGACGCCTCGTGGTCGAGGCGGCACGCCGAGCGGATCGCGCCTGAGCGAAGTCCGGGGCCGATGGCCGCCGGGTCAGTGCCCGCCGGACGCCGTCGGGAAGCCCGCCCAGGGATCGTAGGAGGGGGTCTTCGAGTCGGATGGGACCTGCTTGTAGAGGTCCACTGAACCCGCCTTGTCGAACAGGACGCCGTCGCCGATCTTGGGTGGCTTGGTGCCCAGCAGATACCGGGCCCCCCCGTCGACGTAGGCCCACATGCCGGGGCCGACCTTGTTCTGCTCGTCGGGTCCGACGGCCTTGGCATCCCACCACACGACCGTGAAGTCGTCGACCCCGACGTAGTCGGCGTTGGGGAACTGACCGTGGAAGCCGAAGCTGATGCGCGGGTCGGCCTTGGTGCCGCCGGACGGGGGGTAGTTGAACATGCCGCCGGCATAGGTCTTGGGGGTGAGGTCGGGGCCGGCCATGTGCAGGCCGATGAACAGCTCCTGCATCGCCGGTCCGATGAACCCCTGGCTCTTGGTCGCCACCGGGTCGGTGCCGTAGTACCACTTGTAGACGCGCCACGGGTCCTGGAGCTGGGGAGCGGTGCGGGCCGCCTGGCTCGAGGTGCCGAACGCGTGCGCCCACTCGGTCGGGTCGTAGAGGCGGGCCGCGGCGGTCGTGTCGGTGAAGACCGTGCCGGTGATGACCCACTCGGGGTGGTAGTTCTGGCTGGCGGCCTGCTCGGTCAGGTACTTGGGCATGAGCGGATCGCCAAGGAAGACCACGGTGGTGACGCCGTCGGCCTTGAGGTGGCCGATGATCGTCTGCGCCTGCGAGTCCAGCGTGGCGAGGTCGAGCAGGTACGTCTGGGTCGACTTCGCCTCGTATCCGAGCTTGGCGTAGTGCGCGAGGGTCTGCTTGCGGACGTTGGTGAACACCGGCGGGCTCTGCTCGTAGTAGACGACCCCGATGACCCGCTTGGAGTCGCGCAACGCCGGGTCGCCGGCGTATCGGGCGGGCTTGTTCCAGAGGTTGGCGATCCCGAAGTCGAAGACCCCGCTCACGAACTGCTCCGGTGTGGGGAAGACGCCCCACATGTACGGCGCGTTCTTCTGGAAGTTGCTGTCGGGCACCGCGAAGCCACAGGCGATGCACAGCACGTGGCGCTTGGCGAGCTCGTCCGCGTAGGCGGCGGCCTGGGAGGGCCCGCCGATCGAGGCGAAGGCGTGGTACCGGGTGGCGACCTTGATGGCGTCCGAGCGCGCCGCGGTCGGGTTGACGCCGTCACCCGAGCCCTGGAACTTCACGATCTTGACCTGGCGCCCGTAGAGCTCGTAGAGGCGGTTGAACTCCTTGACCGACTGCTCGACCTGCTTGGCCAGCACCGCCGGCTGGTCGAGAACACCCAGCGCGGCGGCGGTCGAGAAGAGGTCCTGGGGTGAGGGCACGTAGTAGACGACGGTGATCTCGGTGCCGTTGACACCCGGCGCGGTGGCGCCGCCGTTGTCGGCGTGGACCGTGCCGCCCGTGTCCTTCCACGGCTTCGTGCCACCCCAGACCGGCGTGCACGGCGGCGAGTAGACGGAGGGGATCTTGAGGCGGCCCGTCTTGGGGTCGCAGTGGTCGCCCCAGTCGTACTGGTCGAGGGTGCCGGCCTTCTTGGCGTCGGCGTAGGTGACGGGCAGGACCGGGTTCTTCGCCCAGCTCTTGGGCCCGGTGGTCGTGTCGCCCCCAGCACCGCCGGGTTGCGTCGCCGCCGCCGGGGTCGACGACCGCCCCTTCGCAGTGGCGATGGCCCCCACGACCAGGAGCAGCACCACGACGAGCGCCAGCGGTCCCCACGTCACCAGCGCCGACGGGCGACCGTGGCCCGAGGGGTCGCCGGACGCAGGGGAAGTGGTGAGGTCGCTCATGGGTTGCTTGCTCCCTGGGTGGTGACGGTTCGGGTTCCGGCGGGGCGGTGGTCGTCAGCTCGGCGACCGAGGTAGGCCTCGACCACGTGCTGGTGGTTGAGGACCTCGTCGGCCGTTCCCTCGGTCACGACCCGGCCGAGGTCGAGGGCGACCATGCGGTCGGCGAGCGCGGTCGCGATCGCCATGTCGTGCTCGACCACCACAAGTGACGCGTCGAGCTGGGCGCGCAGGTCCTTGATGACGGGCACCAGCGCTTCGGCCTCGCGTTGCGCCACGCCCGAGGATGGCTCGTCCAGCAGGATGACCTTTGGGGCGTGGGCGAGGACGCAGCCGATGTCGACCAGCCGTCGCTGGCCGGTCGAGAGCTCGCCGACGAGTTGGTACCGCAGTCGCTGCAGGCCGAGGAGGCCCAACAGCTCGTCGGCGCGTCGCGCGGCAGCGCGCTCGCCGAGCTGACGCACCGGGAGTCGCAGCGCCGCGCTGCACGGGTCGGGCAGCCGCAGCCACCGGCCGCATGCCACCTCGAGGGTCTCGGCCACGGTCAGCGCGGGGAAGAGGCGTGAGTCCTGGAACGAGCGACCCAGCCCGGCGGCGGCCCGGCTCCACGCGGGACTCGTCGTGACCGGGCGCCCGAGCAGGTCGACGGTACCGGCACGTACGGGTGTGACGCCGCTGATGACGTCGAAGAGCGTGGTCTTGCCGGCGCCGTTCGGGCCGATCACCGCGAGGATCTCGCCGGGGCGCACCTCCAAGGACACCTCGTCGAGGACGTGTGGGCCACCGAAGGCGACCGTCACCTCGTGCAATCGGACCGCCGGCGGCGCCGCGGCGCGCGCCTGCAACGACGCAGATGCCCGCACCGGTGTGCCGTCGACGACCTCGGGAGCGACGGAGGCGTCGCTCAGGTACACCGAGCGCAGGAGGTCCTCCCGCTCGGCCAGCTCGGCCGTCGGGCCCTCGAAGCGGACGGCGCCGCGCTCGAGGAAGTAGGCGCGGTCCGCGAGCTGCAGCGCCACGTCGACGGACTGCTCGACCACCACGATGGTGGTGCCGTCGTCGCGGAGGGCGCCGAGCTCCGCGACGAGGTCCTCGACGGCGATGGGTGAGAGGCCGAGCGAGAGCTCGTCGATCAGGAGGAGCGAGGGGCGGGTCTGGAGCACCATGGCGAGCCCCAACATCTGCTGCTGGCCACCGGAGAGGTTCGCGGCCGGTTCGGTGAGGCGCTGCGAGAGCACGGGGAACCGGCGGATCTGCTCCTCGGTGCGGCGGCGCAGCTCGTCACCGTCCTTGCGGGTCAGCCACCCGGCGATGCGCAGGTTCTCCTCGACGGTCAGCGACTCGAACACCCCTTTGCCACCGGGCATCTGCCCGACGCCCAGCGCCGCGATCTCGGGAGCCGGGCGACCCCCGAGGTCTTGCTCGTCGAAGCGGACCTCGCCGGTCGACATCGCAGCCGTGCCGCACAGCGCGCGGAGCAACGTCGACTTGCCGGCGCCGTTCGTGCCGAGCAGGGCGAGGATCTCGCCGCGGCGGACGTGGAGGTCGACGCCGAAGAGGATCTCGACACCGCCGAACGCGACCCGGACGTCGCGTGCGTCGAGCAGCACGTCGGCGGGCGCGGCCACGAGGGGAGGTGTGGTTCCGGTCGTGTCAACGGGTGCGGCGGTCGCCGGGCCGAGCAACGGCACGCCCAGCTTCGCCGCACGTCGCCGGGCGATGCGGTCCCGCCAGTCGTAGAGCAGCGACGAGAAACCTCCGGGGAACAGCATCAGCACGACGAGCACGCCGACCGCGGTGGGCAGCAGCTGCCAGTACCCCGACAGCAGCCAGCGGCTCCCGTTCAGGTAGAAGGCGCCGAGGAGCACGCCGAGCAGGGAGCCGACTCCTCCGACGACCGACGCCGTGAAGATCGTGAGGCTCTCCTTGGGTGCGTACGTGGCGGGATCGAAGTGCTGGCTGATGACGACCAGCAGGCACCCCGCCACCGAGGCGAGCCCGCCGGAGATGGCGTACGCGGTGAGCTTCGCCCGTCCCGGCGAGAGGGTGTAGCTCTGGGCGCTCAGGTCGTTGTCGCGCACCGCCCGGATGGCTCGACCCAAGGCGCTGGAGCGAATGCCGACCAGCCCGATCAGGCAGAGCACGCCCACGACGAGACTGAGCTCGTAGGCGCCGAGTGGCGAAGCGATGTTCCAGACCCCGAGTGCGCGGGCGGGCACGACCTTGTCGTCGGGGATCCACGAGAACTGGTTCGGGTCGAAGAGGTAGCCGGAGGCGGCCAGCGCGAACGCAAGCGTGGCGGCCGCGGGGAGGAGTCCGCTCGCCGCGCAGCGAGGGCAAGCCGACGACGACTCCGACCAGCGCGCCCGCAACGAGGCAGATCAGCAGCGCCAGGCTGACGTCGAGGCGCCACGTCACGATCGCGGCCGCACCCAGACTGGCCCCGAGCGCCGCGAAGCCCATCTGTCCGAGGGTGATCTGGCCGGCCCACCCGGTCAGGACGGCGATCGACAACGCCACCACGGCGAACGCCATGAGGGTGGCAAGGTCGAACTGGTGGGCGATCGAGACCTGCGTCGGGACGACGACCGCGGCGACGAACAGGACGACCCCGCCGCCGATCGCGAGCGGTCGCAGGCGTAGGCGGTCGGGGAGCGGACGCGGCTCGAGACTCGACATCCAGGTCGACTCGCCTTCCCGGTCCGAGCGTCGCCGGCCAGTGCTGCGCGCCACCATCGCCACCAGGATCACCGCGCCCAACACCGCGTAGACGAAGGTCGGGTGGACGGTGTTGTGCCAGCGGACGCCTTGGAGCAGGACCCCGATGGCGATTGCCGAGGCGAGGATCGCCCGCAGGTCGTCGAAGCCGCCGAGGGCGAGTGCGGCGAGCGCGGTCACCAGCGTGACGATGCCGATCGAGGCGGTCAGAGGAAAGCCGAGCACGGCGCCCTGCAGGAAGACCCCGAGGAACGACAGCACCGTGGCCACCACCCAGGTCACGAGCTCCATGCGCAGCACCGGGATGCCCAGGAGCTCGGCGCGCTCGCCCCGCTCGGCGGCGGCACGCACCGCGATCCCGATGTCGCTGCGGCGTAGGAACCACGAGATCGCGAACAGGCAGGCGACCGACACGACGGCCGCCACGACGTCGTCGCTGTGGAACACCTGCTGGCCGACGGAGAACGAGGTGTGCCAGGGGAACCCGTAGCCGGATCGATCCGGCGAGGTCAGCACCTGCTCGCTCCAGAGTCGGGGGAGGAGCAGGGCCCCGAGGATGAGGAGCTGCGAGACGCCGATCGTCGCGACCGTCAGGGTGAGCCGGGGCGCATGGCGGAACCGTCGGATGACGATGAGCTCGGTTGCCGCGCCGACGACGATCGCGGCGATCAGTCCGATCGCCAGGCCGGCGAAGTAGCTCCAGCCCCAGAAGATGCAGAAGGCCACACCGAGCGCCGCCGGCAAGGTGCCCATGTCGGCCTGGGCGAAGTTCAGGATCCGGTTGGCCCGCCACACGAGCGCCAGGCCGAGCGCCACGAGCGCGTTGAGGAGCCCGAGCACCAGACCCTGGAGCCACGTGCCCACGGGCATCGGGAAGACCACGAGCTGGAGGAGCACCACGGCCAGGGCCGGGAGGAACGTCGTGCGCCCTTCGAGCGCCTCGCGCAGCTTGGGTGGGATGGGTGACCGGAGGGAGGACACGGGCGAAGACCTTAGTGTTACCGGCGGTACGGTGTGTCCGCAGTCACGCCGATCGGGGAAGCGTCCGGGGTCGGACGGGCAGGTGGATCAAGCGTCGAGGCGCTCGGTCCGCGTCGCGACGGGCGTGCCCTGCACGAACACGGCGAGCCCGCAGACCGTCACCACCGCAGCCGTGGTTGCGGCGGCGATGTTGCGGGGCGGCTGCAGGAGCAGGGCCCAGGTGTGTGGCGCGTGGCCGCCACCGACCGGACCGAAGAACCAGGTGATGGTCACGATCATCGCGACCGGAACCCACGCCGCCGGGCGGGGGAGCGCGGCTGCCGATCCGCACGCGATGCCGAGGAGGCAGCAGTCGTTGCGCACCCGGACGGTTGCGACGTCCGTCGGTCCGCCCGCGAGCGACCCGATGACGACGAGCGTGACGACGATCGCGAGGAAGGACAGGCGCTGCCGGACCGCCGAGCGTGCCGCGGTCCGTTCGGGGAGCTCGTGCAACGCCCCGGCGACCGCGGCGACCACGACGGCCACGATTCCGCCGGCAAGGGGCCAGACCAGCGACTCGACGCCCTGTCGTCCCGGCACGACGACGAACCCGCCGACGAACTGCCGCAGTGCGACACCGGCGGTGATCGAGACGATGATCGAGGCGAGTGACCACCGCTTCGCGATGGCTCGGTCGGTTCGGAAGCGGTCGAGGAGGGTCGTCACCGGTGGGTGGCGCCCGGTGGCGTGTCGCCGCAAGCTTGCAAGGTCGCGCGGGCGGCGCGCGCCTCCGATACCAGACCCGGCGGGAGGGGGCGGAGTGCCTGGGGGGAGAGATCGGCGACGGTGGTGCCCTCGGGATCGCGCACCACCGCGCCTTGCAGGGTGCTGAACGCTTGCATGGCGTCGGGGTGCTCGTAGAGATCGCAACTTGGCGAAATCGGCGTGTTGACGAGCGCCCACTCGACCGCATTGACGTCGCCGTGCACCAGGTCACCGGCATCGATCCAGGTGGTGGTCGAGCTCCGACCTCGGGCGACTTGGGTGACGCGCCGTGGCGGGGTCAAGCCGGCGGCGACCCATCGGTCGAGCGCGCGGTCGACCGCTGCGGCCGCCGTCGACCGATGGCGTTCGTAGCCGGGTGCGAGGCACAGGGCGGTGCCGCTCGGGAGCGACGCGCACCGCAACGTCACCGGCGCCGCCGTGAACAGCAGTCCGTCACCTCGATCCGTGAGGTCGAACCCGGCGACGGCGACGAGCAGCCCGAGGACCACCCCGAGCACCGACAGGCGCCACGACCGTCGCGACAGCTGGACGACGGCCAGCCCGAAGATGATCACGCCGAGCCAGAACAGGACCTGCCCGAAGGTGACGGACGGCTTGACGCGCATCCCGATGATCGACGAGAACGTGCCGCCGACCTGCATGAATCGGCCCGGACCAGCCCACAGCGCGACGGTGAGCGCGAAGGCGCCACCAGCCATCAGCGGTGCCGCGAGCACGGTGGATCCGGAGCGCCAGCCCACGGTGAAGCCAACGGTCGACCAGCCGATGAGCAGGGCGCTCGCTGCGGTCAGGGGCAGCAGGTCGGACCCGCTCGGCGAACCCGGCATCCCGAGGTCCTTCATCCATGCGAGCAGCGCCAGGCCCGCGATGAGGAGGGACGCGAGCAGCCAGACGTTCAGCGCCGCCCAGGCCCGCAGGGCCGAGGCTCCCGGGCCGCGGCCCGTAGATCGAGGCAGCTGCGAGCGCGCCCAGCGGCTGCCCTCCCAGGTTGCGAACCCTGCCGCCAGCGGTCCCAGGAACACGCACGAGAAGGTGAGGAGGAGGATCCCCCGGAGCCATTCCTCGTGCCAGTCACCGTTGCGGGTGACCACGTGGATCGCCACGACGACGGCGAAGACCGGCGCGGCCCACCGGCCGACCGAGGTGCGCAGCCAGCCCAAGGCGCTCACGTCCGTGCGCCTTCGGCGATGACGGCGGCGAACGAGGCTTCGGCGAGGCTGACGTCGGGGCCGTGGTCGGCACCGAGTCGCATGAACGCCTCGCGGGTGCCGTCATAGGCGATCCGGCCGCCGTCGAGGAGCAGGATCCGGTCGGCGAGGTGCTCGTAGTCCTCGGCGATGTGCGACGACACGACGACAGATCGCTCGGTGGCGAGATCCTGCAGGATGCGGCGCACCGTCACCCGTTGCGCCGCATCGAGACCGACCGTCGGTTCATCGAGGAGGATCAGGTCGGCATCGCCGATCATGGCCGAGGCCAGGAAAGCCCGGCGTTGCTCACCCCCGGAGAGACGGATCACGCGGTCGCGTCCGTGGCTGGTCAGATCCACCCGTTCGAGGGCGCGCTCCGCACGCGGTCCCCGTTCGGCGACCGGCACGCGTTGGAGCCAGGCGCTGTAGAGCAGGAGGTCGAGGACGGTGAACGACCTCGGGCAGCTCGGTGACTGGGGCAGGTAGGTCACCGAGCCGCCGAGGGCCTTGCGTCCTTGGGCGGTGCCCACGTCATGGCCGCAGACGGTGATCTGGCCGTGGCCCGGGGCGAGGAGCCCCGCCAGCGCCAGGATCAGCGTCGTCTTGCCGGCGCCGTTCTCGCCACCGAGCAAGGTGAGTCCGTGGTCAACGAGCACGAAGCTGACATCGTCGAGGACGGGCCGGCCGCGGCGGCGGATGGAGACTTCCGAGACGGTGGTGAGCGCCATGGTTCCGAGTGCCCGGGTCTCAGTAGTTGTAGGAGATGTAGGCCGAGTTGGAGCACGAGTCGGGGACCGGCCAACCCATCTGGGCGCAGGCGAACGACTTGACCCGGGCCCTCGAGCTCGCGCCCTGCAGGCCTGAGGAGTAGTTGTAGTCGCGCGTCCCGCCCTGGAAGTCGGGGGTGGAGTGCTGGTGCACGTCGACCCACTGCCAGGTGACGTCGCCGAGCGACCCGGTCACCGGCTCGAAGAACTGGAACGAGACGTGGCCGTGGACCGCGTTGCCGTCGGAGAGCGTGTCGGTGACCGTGAGGTGGTCGGCCACCGACTGCGGCGAGATGTTGGCGTAGCCGGACGCCTTGACCACCGTGTGCCCGTTGTAGGACGAGGTGACCGGCCCCCACGCATCGCAGCCCGTCAAGGCGGTGGCGAGGGCGAGTGCGGCGATGGCGATGGTGCGCTTGGGGTGTGATGTGGTGTGCATGGTTGCAGTATGCAAATACACAGTTGCTACTATCAAGTAACAACCTAACCGTCCGGCGATCGGGGCGCGCGGACCCGGTTCCACATGGCGTGCGCGCCGGCTCGGACCGTCGGTCGCGGCGCGCTAGGGTCCGGATTCCACCGGCCACCAGGGAGCGTTCGTGGGCGATTCGTTCACCCACCTGCATCTGCACACCGAGTACTCGATGCTGGACGGCGCCGCGCGAGTGGCCGATGTCGTCGCGGCCGCGGCCGCGGACGGACAGCCGGCCATCGGCATCACCGACCACGGCAACATGTACGGGATCCTGGACTTCTACCAGGCCTGCCGCGACCACGGGATCAAGCCGATCCTGGGCACCGAGGCCTACCAGGCGTACGACTCGCGTGAGGAGCGACCGCCGCGCCGCGGTCGCGTCGACGACTCGGGCGGCGACTCGGAGGGCGGGCGCAAGCTCTACTACCACCTGACGCTCCTGGCGGAGAACGGCGTCGGCTACAAGAACCTGATCCAGCTCTCGAGCCGTGCGTTCCTCGAGGGCTACTACTACAAGCCACGCGTCGACTGGGACCTGCTCTCGACCCACAGCGAGGGCCTGATCGCCACGACCGGCTGCCTGGGCGGCCAGGTCCTGCAGGCGCTGCTCCACGACGACTTCGACGGCGCACTCGCGAAGGCTGCGCGCCTCCAGGACATCTTCGGGCGCGACAACCTCTTCGTGGAGCTCCAGGACCACGGCCTGCCCGACCAGAAGCGCACCAACCCGGCGCTGCTCGAGATCGCCCGCCGGATCGGCGCGCCGCTGCTCGCGACCAACGACAGCCATTACACCCACCGGTCGGACGCCACCGCCCACGACGCGCTGCTGTGCGTGCAGACCGGATCGCTGATGAGCGATCCGAACCGCTTCAAGTTCACCGGCGACGAGCACTACCTCAAGACCGCAGTGGAGATGCGCGACCTGTTCGCCGAGCTGCCCGAAGCGTGCGACAGCAGCCTCTGGATCGCCGAGCGCTGCGACGTCACGATCGAGTTCGGCAAGCCGCTCCTGCCGAACTTCCCCCTGCCCGAGGGCTTCGAGAACGACACGGACTACCTGCACCACCTGACCTTCGAAGGTGCCCGGGCCCGCTGGGGGGACCGGCTCCCCGACACCGTCGTGGAACGCCTCGCGTTCGAGCTCAAGGTCATCGCCGACATGGGCTTCAGCTCGTACTTCCTGATCACCTGGGACCTCATCCGCCACGCCAAGACGAGCGGCATCCGGGTCGGACCCGGGCGGGGTTCGGCGGCGGGCTGCGCGGTGGCCTACTGCCTCGAGATCACCGAGCTCGACCCGATCAGGTATGACCTGCTCTTCGAGCGCTTCCTCAACCCGAGCCGCATCTCGATGCCCGACATCGACATGGACTTCGACTCCCGGTTCCGGGACGAGATGATCCGCTACGCGGCCGAGCGCTATGGCCGTGACCACGTCGCGCAGATCGTCACCTTCAGCCAGATCAAGGCTCGGGCGGCGGTGCGCGACGCGGCTCGCGTGCTCGGCCAGCCCTACGCGGTGGGGGATCGCATCGCGAAGGCGATGCCGCCGTTGGTCATGGGGCGCGACACCCCGCTGTACGCCTGCCTCGATCCGCACCCGAAGTATGCGGACGGCTACAAGATGGCCAACGACCTGCGCCAGATGTACGACAGCGAGCCAGAGGCCCGCGAGGTCATCGACGTGGCCCGTGGGCTCGAGGGTCTGCGCCGCCAGGACGGCATCCACGCGTCCGCGGTGGTGATCACGAAGGACCCGTTGACCGACATGCTGCCGGTCCAGCGCAAACCCGAATCGGGACAGGACCCGGCGGACGCGCCGGTGGTCACCCAATACGAGATGCACGGGGTCGAGGACCTGGGCCTGCTCAAGATGGACTTCCTGGGGCTGCGCAACCTCGACGTCATCAGCGACGCGCTCGAGGTCATCGAGCGGTTCACGGGCACCACCCTCGACATCGACAACATCCCGCTCGACGACCCGCCCACCTACGAGCTGCTGCAGCGGGGCGACACCATCGGGGTGTTCCAGCTCGAAGGCGGACCGATGCGGGCGCTCGTGCGCTCGCTGGCGCCCACCTCGTTCGAGGACGTGGCCGCGCTCATCGCGCTGTACCGACCCGGCCCCATGGCCGCGAACATGCACAACGACTTCGCCGATCGCAAGAACGGGCGCAAGCCCATCGAGTACCTGCATCCCGACGCCGAGAAGGTCCTGCAGAGCACCTACGGGCTCATGATCTACCAAGAGTCCATGATGCGGATCGCGCAGCAGTTCGCGGGGTACTCGCTCGCCGAGGCCGACAACCTGCGCAAGGCGACCGGCAAGAAGGTCCGCGAGCTCATCCAGGCCGAGCGCGAGAAGTTCGAGCAAGGTTGCGAAGACGAGGGGTACGGCCGCGCCCTCGGCAAGCAGTGGTTCGACATCATCGAGCCGTTCGCCGACTACGCCTTCAACAAGAGCCACTCCTACGGCTACGGGCTGGTCAGCTACCAGACCGCCTACCTGAAGGCGAACCACCCTGCGGAGTACTTCGCGGCGCTGCTGACCAGCGTCAAGACCAACCTCGACAAGGCCGCGATCTACCTCGCCGAGTGCCGGACGATGGGGCTCGAGGTGCTGGTCCCCGACGTGAACCGCTCGGCGTCGGACTTCGTGCCCATCCACGACGACGACGGCGCGGTCGTCATCCCGTTCGGGCTCTCGGCCATCCGCAACGTCGGAGTCGGGCTCGTCGAGAAGATCATCGCGGAGCGCGACGAGCACGGCCCGTTCGCCGACTTCTACGACTTCTGCGACCGCGTGGACCCGTCGGCCCTCAACAAGAAGGCGGTGGAGTCGCTCGTCAAGGCTGGAGCCTTCGACTCACTCGGTCACCCGCGCCAGGGACTGCTGCTCGTCTTCGAGCAGATCGTCGACGCGGCGGTCGCCCGGCGGCGCGAGCGCGACCAGGGCGTGATGAGCCTGTTCGGGGATGCCGGCGACGGGGACAACGGCGTCTTCGACGATCGGGTCGAGATCCCCGAGCAGCGCTTCGACAAGAAGATCAAGCTCGCGTTCGAGAAGGAGATGCTCGGCCTCTACGTGAGCGACCACCCGCTGATGGGGGCGGAGGAGGCGCTGAGCCGCCGCACCGACGCCCAGGTCGACGAGCTCGCCGAGCTCTCGGACGGCACGACCCGCATGGTCGGTGGCGTCGTCACGAACCTGGCGCGCAAGTACACCAAGAAGGGTGACCTGATGGCGGTGTTCACCCTCGAGGACCTCCGTTCGTCGGTGGAGGTGATGGTCTTCCCCAAGACCATGACCGCGATCGGCCACCTGTTGGCCGACGACGCGGTGGTGCTGGTGCGCGGCAAAGTCGACAAGCGCGACGACACCCCGAAGTTGATCGCGCTCGACGTCCAACCCTTCGACGGCGTCATCGACGGCGCGCCGCCACTGCGTGTTCAGCTGCGCGACGAGCGCCTCGACGAGCAGCGCCTCGCGCGGCTCAAGGCGCTGCTGCTGGAGTTTCCCGGCGAGTCCCGGGTGTTCGTGCACCTCGGGGAGCGCCAGGTGTTGCGCCTCCCCGTGCGGTACTGCGTCGAGGTCGGAACCCCACTCGTGTCGGAGCTCCGCGTGCTGCTCGGGGCCGAAGCCGTCCTGCCCTGAGCGTTGCCGCGCCCGCTCGGTTTGCACGAGATCGGCCAAACGAGTGGACTGGAAGGGTCCTCACGAGCGCACCGGGGAGTCGAAGACGCCAGATGACGACTGAAATCGAGACCAAGGACTGCACCGCACTCGGTGATGCCGAGCTCGCAGAGATGGCAGACATGTGCGCCGGGTGTCCGCACCCATACGAAGTCGGACTGCTCTCCAAGCAGGTCGAGGAGTGGGTGCTGGTGTCCCAGGTCCGGGAGAACGGCAAGCTCAAGGGCTTCGCCTTCTCGACGTTGGAGCGCATCGGGGGGACGCCGAGCGTCATCCTCGGGCTGTCGTCGATCCGTCGGACCTCCAAGCGCTCGACCGTGCTCCGCGCCATCATCACCGACCAGCTCCGCCGCGCCGTGCTCGCCTTCCCCGACGAGGACGTGCTCATCGGCGCCCGCCTCGGGTCTGCTGACGGCTTCGAGGCGTACAAGGCGCTGACCGACATCGTGCCGCGGCCGGGCTACGTTGCCACGGGCGAGGAGCGCGCCTGGGGGCGTCGCCTCGTCAAGCGCTTCGGGCTGTCGATCGGCTCCTACGACGAGCACAGCTTCGTGGCGCGCACCGACGACACGCCGCCCGTGCTGCTCTCCCACGACGCGTTGAAGCCCGAGAAGATCGACCCCGACGTGCACGAGCTCTTCGCCGACGTCGACCCCTTCGAAGGCAGCTTGCTCATCGCTTTCGGCTGGGCGCTCGCGGACGATCTCGAGAAGTTCAGCTCCTGAGCGAGGAGCTCTCCCGCCTGGTGCGCGCCAGGCGTATGAGGCGGGCGTTCACCGACGAGCCGCTCGCGCCCGAACTGCTCGACGGACTGCTCGACACGGCCCGCCGGGTGCCTTCCGCGGGGAATGCGCAGGGACTGACCTGGCTCGTGCTCGACACGCCCGCACACACCGAGCGCTACTGGCAGACCACGCTCGGAGAACGTCGAGACAGCTTCTCGTTCTCAGGGTTGCTGCGCGCGCCGGCGCTCGTCGTCGTGCTGACCGACCCGGCGGCGTACGTGGCGCGCTACCTCGAGGCCGACAAGGCGCGCACCGGCCTGGGGGACGGCGTCGGCTCGTGGTCGGTCCCGTACTGGTTCGTCGACGCGGGCATGGCGATCCAGACGCTGCTGCTGGAGGCCGAGTCCATGGGGCTCGCGGCTTGCCTGTTCGGGCTCTTCGACCACGAGCGTGCGGTCCTCGACGCCTTCTCGGTACCCGAAGGGGTGCGGGCGGTCGGCACGATCGCGCTGGGCCACCACGACCCGGCCCGGGACCGGCCCGGTCGCTCGTCGAGGCGGCCGCGTCGGACCGACGTCATCCGCCGAGGCTCGTGGTGAGGGCTGCCGGGTCACTCGTGGGCAGTTCGCAGACCGAGTTGCGGCACACCAGCGCGGTGGTGTCGCCGCCCGGCTCCCAGCGCAGCACGGCCGACGGTCGCCACTCGGCGAGGTAGGCCGCCTCGAGCGGATCGGTGGAGGGCTTGTCGCCCGAGATGGTGACTTCGACCGCGCCCTGCTCGTGGAGCTCGACGGCCAGCAGGAGGTGCCCGAAGGCGGTGGGGTGCTGGCCGGCGAAACGGCCGGTGAGTGCGAGCACGCCGACCGCGGCGTCCCGGTAGCGGTCGTCCTCGACCAGGGCCGCCAGGCGGAGTAGGGCGACCGCCGCCGCGCTGTTGGCCGAGGGGAGCGGCGAGTCCTGGACCGACTTGGGTCGCGCCACGAGGGCTTCGCCGTCGTGCGCGGTCGTGAAGAACCCGCCGCCCTCGGAATCGGCGTAGTCCGCGAGCAGGCGGTCGGCGGCGTCGACGGCGCGGGTCAACCAGCCAGGGTCGCCGGTCGCTTCCGAGAGGCGGGTGAACGCGTCGACGAGCGCCGCCACGTCGGCGGCGAAGGCGCGGTGGTGGGCGCCGCCGTCGACCTGCCACGAGCGCCGCCAGCCCGTGTCGGGATCGAAGAGCTCTGCGAGCAGGAACTGCGCGGCGTCTGCGGCCGCAGTGACCCAGGTCGGCTCGCCGAGCGCGGCGCCCGCTTCGGCGAGGGCCGAGATCATCAGGCCGTTCCATTCGGTGAGGACCTTGTCGTCGAGGCCCGGCCGCACGCGTTGCTCACGCGCCGCGAACATCGCGGCCCGGGCGCGTTCCACTGCAGGCGGTCGGGTCTGCTCGGTGGGGTGGTCGAGTCGGTGCAGGATCGACACCCCTTCGAAGTTGCCTTCGTCTGAGACCTGCCACCAGTCGATCGCCGCTTCGGCCGCCTCGGGGTCGTCGGCCAGCACGGACCGGATCTCGTCGGGTGTCCACACGGCGAAGCTGCCCTCGACGCCGTCGGCGTCGGCGTCCTCTGAGCTCGCGAAGCCGCCGCCGGGCAACCGCAGGTCGCGGAGCACGTAGCCGACGGTCTCCGCGACGACCTCACGGTGGCGCTCGAGGCCCACCAGCTGCCACGCGTGCGTGTAGGCGCGGACCGCGAGCGCCTGGTCGGTCAGCATCTTCTCGAAGTGGGGGACGAGCCACGTGTTGTCCACCGAGTAGCGGGCGAACCCGCCGCCGAGGTGGTCTCGAATGCCGCCGGCGGCCATCGCGTCCAGGGTGACGACCGCGGCGCGGAGCGCGGCCTCGTCTCCCGTGCGGCCGAAGGCGTCGAGCAGCACGTCGATCGCCATCGGCTGGGGGAACTTGGGCGCGCCGCCGAAGCCGCCCCATCGGTCGTCGTGCAGCGCGACGAGGTTCGCGACGGCGTTGTCCAGGTCGGCCATGGTGGGCAGCTCTGCCGCAGTGAACGCCTCCTTGCGCAGGTGCCCGACCAGCTCGGAGGCCTGCGCGGTGACCTGGTCGCGCTGATCCTCCCACGCCGCGGCCAGCGCCTGGCAGAGCTCGCCGAAGCCGGCGCGACCATGGGTGGCACGCGGCGGGAAGTACGTCCCGCAGTAGAAGGGTTCACCGTCCGGAGTCGCGAAGACCGTCATCGGCCAGCCGCCCGAGCCGGTCATGGCCTGGGTCGCCTCCATGTACACGGCGTCGATGTCGGGTCGCTCCTCGCGGTCGACCTTGATGTTCACGAACCCCTCGTTCATGATCTCGGCGGTCTCGGGGTTCTCGAACGACTCGTGGGCCATGACGTGGCACCAGTGGCAGGCGGCGTAGCCGATCGAGATGAGCACGGGGCAGTCGCGACGCTTGGCCTCCGCGAAGGCCTCGTCGCCCCAGGGCCACCAGTCGACGGGGTTGTCGGCGTGCTGGCGGAGGTAGGGGCTCGCTTCGGTGGCTAGGTGGTTGGGCACGACACCGAGCGTAGGCTCATTTGCCGTTGAACCGGTTGGCGGTGTCGGTCACCGAATCTGCTTCCTGCTGTGGGAAGCGCTGCGACCGCTGCCGGCTCGCGGGCGGTTGTCGTCGGACAGCTACAGTTCGTGGCGGTGTCAACTCCTGGGGCTGGGCCTTGAAGACGGTTCACAGTCGACTCACGCTTCCCTTTGCAAGAGCTGCGGCAATCTTGGTGTCGCTGTATCCATTCCTGGCGGCGTGTATTGCCATATTGGAAGGGTGGATTCCGACTGGGGATGCAGCTATTGTATCGACGCTTGGATGGGACACTACGACGGGGCATTTGCGAGCCCTCGGGCAGTACTCCTCCCTCAGCAAATCGGCGCAGCATCTGATCTTCGACCCTGGTCCCATGCAGTTCTGGTTGTTGGGGATACCCGAGCGGGTGTTCGCTCCTTCCCCCGCCGGCGCACTCTTGGGGTCAGCGATGTTGTCCACCTGTGCGGTGGGGGCGGCCTTGGTGGTCTCGTGGCGTCGGGGTGGCCTGCGCATCTTGGTGATCGCGACCGTGATGCTCGCACTTCTCCTCAGTTTCGGGATTGGACCCGATGCGCTTCGAGTACCTTTCAACCCGAGCGCCGCGCTGGTTGCGTTCATTGGCTTTCTGGCTTCTGCATGGGCGATCTTGGACGGTGACTCGTGGTGGTGGCCGGCCTTGGTGTTCTTTGGGAGCGTCAGTGCCCAAGCACATCTTACGTATCTCATCCCGGTCGCGGCGGTCGCTCTGACGGCACTGGTATTTCTCGTCCAGCGCATTTGGAACCAGCGGGGGCGTTCGGATCGACCGGCGGACCGAAATCGAGTGGATCGCAAGTTGATTGCTACAGCAGGCGTCGCAATCGTCTGTTGGAGTGGTCCCTTGTACGACCAGTTCTTCGGACGGGGGAATCTGTGGGCGTTGGTAGGTGCTGGCACGTCAGCCGATAGCAAGCTTGGGCTCCGATGGGCCATAGCCCGCGCCGTTGAACAGCTACGTGTGCCGCCTTCGTGGCTGTCCAATGTCTATGACACCCCGAAAATAAGCGCCCATGGTGCCCAGTCGTATCTTGTTCCGCCATCGAATGCCGATGTTGTTGTTGCCGGGTTCGTTGCTCTGGCGTTCGTAGCTGGGGTTGTGTTCGCGTGGCGTCGCCGGGACACGTCGCGGTTGTCGCTTGCGGCGGTGAGCGGAGCGGCATTTCTGGCGAGCACTTACTCAGCGTCGCGCCTTCCCCGCAACTTCGTCGCCGCCCTGTCGACCGCAAATCGCACCGTATGGTGGCCGACCGGCTGCTTCGTGTGGTTGTTCCTGGCGGTGTCAGCGGTCGACGGGACGTCACTTCTGATCAGCAAGTACGTCGGCGTGGCAAGGAGTGGCCGACGTAGGCTGTTCGCCAGTGTCGGCAGCCTCGCCGCGGTGCTCATCTGTGGCGGTGTGTTGATGGCTCGCGCGCCGATAAGGAACGAGGAGGATGCGGCAACGATTGGCGCTGTCAAGTCTTTTGCGGCACTTCCCGCCCTTGCGTGTTCCACGCGATCAGGACCAATCGCTGTGTCGGGCGATTTTCGGGCGAACGTGTCGGTAGTGCCCGGACTCGTGGCAAGGCTATCCATGCGACCTTGCACCGTGCACACGGATCTTGCCGATCAGTTTGGCTCGTGGCGGGCATTGACCGGTCAAGAACGTCGAAAGGTGTTGATAACGACAATCCCAGACAAGTCGCCGGGGCTTCGACTGATCGCGACGTATGACCTCCGTCATCCCCCTCCTCGGTACGGCGGCTACAAGGGGACGGCATTCATGATCGCGGGGGTGAAGAAGTACTACCTCTATGAGCAGATGACGTGACCGTTGGCGGCGGGCGCATGGCTGCGGAGTGTGTCAACCCCCGGAGACGTTGATGTCGGCGCCAGGCGGTGGCGTTGGGTCGTCCACCAAGTGGTACCAACCTTCGGGCACGTGGACCGGGTGCGGCCCGCTGGTGTGACCCCGCGGGGTGCGACGCGCGTCATCGGGCATGGCCAGGTCGCCGTGCTTGTCGAGCAGCTCGTCGAGGACGCGTTCCAGGTCCGCGAGGGTCGTCACGCTCGTCAGGAGCGAGCGTGCCTCTCCGCCCATCGGATAGCCCTTCGCATACCAGGCGGCATGGCGGCGGAAGTGCCGGAGGTCGTCGCGCCCCTCGTGCTCGACGACGAGTCCGGCGTGGCGCCTCATCAGGTCTGCCTGGGCTGCGAACCCAGGCGTTGACTGGACCGGACGACCCGCGAAGGTGTCGGCGAGGTCGCGGAAGAGCCATGGTCGGCCCAAGCAACCTCGGCCGATCACGACGCCGTCGCACCCGGTCTTCGCAATCATCTCCACGGCGTCGCCGGCTTCCCAGATGTCGCCGTTGCCCAGGACCGGGATGTTGTCGACCGCCGCCTTGAGCGCGGCGATGGCGCGCCAGTCGGCATGTCCGGCGTAGTGCTGCTCAGCGGTGCGGGCGTGGAGGGCGATGGCGGCCGCACCCTGATCGGCCGCGATGCGACCCGTGTCCAGGTAGGTGATGTGGTCTTCGTCGATCCCCAGGCGGAACTTCACCGTGACCGGTACCTCGCCGGCCGCGCGCACCGCCGCGCCGATGAGGTCGGCCAGGAGGCGCCTGCGCACCGGCACGGCAGCGCCACCGCCGCGACGAGTGACCTTGGTTGCCGGGCAGCCGAAGTTGAGGTCGACGTGCTGCGCGCCCAGCTCGCCGACGGCGACGCGGGTCGCCTCGGCCATGGCGTTGGGCGCGGTGCCGTAGAGCTGGAGGCTCCGGGGCTGCTCGTCGGGACCGAACTCGGCCATGTGCATCGTCCGCGGGTCGCGCTCGACGACCGCGCGCACCATGAGCATCTCGGCGACGAAGAGCCCGCGGCCACGGGCCTGCTCGCGGCACATCGCACGGAACGGCAGGTCGGTCACCGCGGCCATCGGCGCGAGCACGACCGGGGGGTCCACGGCGAAGCTCCCGATGTGCAACGTCATCGCCAGAAGCCGGTGATGGGGTGGCCGAGGTCGGCGAGCATCGTGCGCAGCAGCGGCAGCGAGAGGCCGATCACGGTGCCGTGGTCGCCTTCGATCCGTCGTACGAACGCCGCACCTCGACCGTCGATGGTGAACGCGCCGGCGACTCCGAGCGGTTCACCCGTGGCGAGGTACGCCTCGATCTCGTCGTCGGAGACGTCGGCGAAGTGGACGACCGTCGAAGCGGTCTCCACGAGCCGTCGTTCGGTCGCCGGTTCGATCAGCGCGTGACCCGTGTGCAGGACGCCGGACCGGCCACGCTGCGCCCGCCACCGGGCGCGCACCGCCTCGCCGTCGCCGGGCTTGCCCACCGCGCGGCCATCGAGCTCGAGCAGCGAGTCGCATCCCAGGACGAGCACCGCGTCGTCCCGGCCGAACCGTCGGGCCACCGCCGACGCTTTGCGGTCGGCGAGCTGTGCCGTCGCCGCGGCGGTGGACATGGCGGGATCGACCTCCTCGTCGACGCCGCTCACGATCACCTCGGGCTCGAGTCCGACATCGCGCAGCAGTCGCCGCCGCGCGGGCGATGCGGATGCGAGGACCAGTCGGGGGGTCACAGCGCGACCCGTCTGATCTTGCCCAGCGCGGTGCGGGGAACGCTCGGCACGAGGACGAGCTCACGCGGTGCGCAGTGCGCGGGCAGGGTCTCCTTGACGGCCGCGCGGAGCAGGTCGAGCGTCGGCGGTCGGGAAGCGTCGGCGGGCACGACGAAGGCCACCAGGCGCTGTCCCCACTCCGGGTCGGGTCGACCGGCCACCGCGGCGTCGGCAACGGCGGGGCACGAGCCGAGTGCCGCTTCGACCGGCTCGGGCCAGATGTTCTCGCCACCGGAGATGATGAGATGGTCGCGGCGCCCGGTGACGTGCACGGCGCCGTCCTCGTCGACCGTGCCGAGGTCGCCGGTGGCGTACCAGCCTTCCGGGTCCTTGGGGTCGTGGCCGTCCCGATAGGTGCGCAGCAGGGTCTCGGCACGGATCTGCAACTCGCCGTCGACGGCCCGCACCGCGACGCCGGGCAGAGGTCGGTCGCCGTACACCACGCCGCCTCCGCTCTCGGTCATGCCATAGGTGCGTACGACGTTGGCGGAACGTGGGGTCGGGTCGCCTGAACCGCCGAGCACGATCCACCGGAAGCGCTCGGTGTCGGTGGGGTCGAGACGGTCGAGCTGCGTGGGAACGAGGGAGATCAGGTTGCCCTCGACGTGCGAGGGGTCGAGCGAGGGAAGCACCTGCAGGGGGATGTCGTCGACGAGCGCTCGCACCACCACGCCCAGGCCGCCCACGTGGGCGAGGGGGAGGCAGGCGGTCCACCGATCCCGGGTGCGGTCGACCTCGAGTCGCTCGTGCACCGCGTGCGCGTGGGCGCGCAGGGCGCTGTGGGTGAGGACCACGCCCTTGGGGGAGCCGCTGGAGCCGCTCGTGGCCACGACCAGGGCATCACCGGGCTCGACCGCGTCGCCCACGCGCAGGTCCGCCGCGAGCTGAGCGCGTGCGGCGCCGGGCAGGCGCTGGTCCAGCGGCAACGCCGCGTCGCCGTGTGCCCAGATGCGGCGAAGCTCGTCGACGAACGTGGGACCGGCGGGGAGGTCGAGCGCGACGAGACGAGGTGCGGGGCGGCGGGACATCGGAGCACTGATCGTACGGATCCCGCAGGCACAGCATCTAACGTCGTCTCGGTGACCACGTTCCAGACCTGGGTGGCCGGCGCCCGCCCACGGACCCTTCCGGCCGCCGTGGTCCCCGTGGCGGTTGGTACTGCGGTCGCCGTCGGTGACGGGATCATCTGGTGGCGGGCCGGCGCCGCGCTGATCGTGTCCCTCGCCCTCCAGGTGGCCACCAACTACGCGAACGACTACAGCGACGGCGTGCGCGGCACCGACGCCGACGAGCGTCGCGTCGGCCCGGTGCGCCTGGTGGGCCAAGGGTTGGCGCGTCCGGGTGCGGTCAAGCGGGCGGCGGTCCTGGCCTTCGCGGTCGCCGGCGCGTTCGGGTTCGCGCTTGCGATGGCGGCCGGGTGGCCGCTGCTCGTGGTCGGCGCCGCCGCCATCGCGGCAGGCTGGTTCTACACAGGCGGACCCCGGCCGTACGGGTATGCAGGCTTGGGTGAGGTGTTCGTGTTCGTGTTCTTCGGTGTGGTGGCCACCGCCGGCTCGACCTACGTGCAGACCGAGACGGTGACGGGGCTCGCGTTGGCGGCGTCGGTGCCGGTCGGGTTGTTGGCCACCGTGCTCCTGGTCGTCAACAACCTGCGGGACATCCCCGGCGACACCCAGGTCGGCAAGCGGACCCTCGCGGTCCGGCTGGGCGACCGGTTGACCCGGTGGTTCTACATCGCGCTGCTCGGTGCCGCCCCGGTTCTCATCGTCGTCGTCTCGCTCGTCGCAGACCGGCCCTGGGGAGCCGTCGGCGCGGTCGGCGCAGTGGCCGCGGTACCCGCGATCGTCGCGGTGCGCCGCGGCGCCGCCGGAAGGGATCTCATTCCCGTGCTCGGTGCAACCGGCCGGACCCAACTGGTGTGCGGCGTGTGCTTCGCGATCGGCTTGGCGGTGCGTTGATGGTCGAGGTCGACGCGTGCGAGACTGCAGCGCAGATGGCGGATCAGCCGAGTTTCGAGCAAAGCACGCTGGTGAAGCGGCTGTCCTGGTTCGCGGCGGCCGTCGTAGCCAGCCTGCCCGGCGTTGCCACGTTCCGGGCCTGGCGCGGCGGTTGGGTGCCGACCAGCGACTGGTCGGTGGTCGTGTCGCTCAGCTGGGACACGTTCTCCAAGTACCCGCGGGTCATCGGTCAGTGGACCTCGCTCAGTCAGTACGCCCACAAAGACCTCTTCCAGCTCGGTCCGCTCCAGTTCTGGTTCCTGGCGATACCCGAGCACCTCTTCGCGCCGTCACCGGTCGGCGCGTTGATCGGGTCGGCGGTGTTGACCACGGGTGCGCTGGTGGTGACCTTCGTCGTCGTCTGGCGGCGCGGGGGACCGGGGACGCTCGCGCTCGCCACGGTGGTGCTCGCGTTCCTCGTCCTGGGCGTCGGACCGCAGTTGATCCGCGACCCTTACAACCCGAGCGCCGCGCTCATCGGATTGATCGGGTACCTGGCGGCCGCCTGGGCCATCGTCTGCGAGGACGACTGGTTCTGGCCCGCGCTCGTGTTCTTCGGGAGCGTCAGCGCGCAGACGCACGTGACCTACCTGATCCCCCTGGGGACCGTCGGGCTCCTGGTCTTGGTGATGATGGTGGTGCGCCGCACGCGACGGTCGACTCGGACGACCCCGCACCGGAGCAGGTCGAGCACGGTGAAGATCCTCGCGACAAGCGTCGTTACGACGCTCGCGTGCTGGTCAGGCCCGCTCGCCAACCAGTTCTGGGGCTCGGGGAACCTCTTCGCGGTGATCGGCGCAGGCAACTCCGGCGTCCATCCGGTCGGCCTCAAGTCGGCGCTCCATCGTCTGGTCGACCAACTGGCCATCCCCCCGCGGTGGACCTCACAGGTCTACCCGAAGCAGTGGTTGTCGCTCCAAGAGGCTTTGAGCCAGAACCCTCCACCGGCCGTCTGGGCGCTGATCTCGGCGACGGTCGTCGGGATCGTCTTCCTCGTCGGACTCCTGACGGCGTGGCGACGGCGCGACCGCACACGCCTGATGCTCGGTCTCGTGGTCGTCGCCGCGGTCGTCGGAGCGACGGCGTCCTCCGCACGCCTGCCAGACCAGCAACTGGCACTCCTGGCGTCGACGAACCGGTTCTTCTGGTGGCCGGTGGGTGCCTTCATCTGGCTCTTCGTGCTGCTCACGGTCGCAGACGGCATCGCATGGCTCGTCCGACGCGGGGGTCGAGCCCCCTCACCCCACGTGCCGCTTGCACTGCTCGGTGCCTCGGCCGCCCTCGTCGTGGTGCTCTCGATCGTGCTGGTGACGCGCGCCTCTCCTGCGTATGACCAAGGCTCGCTGAGCTATGGCGAGGTCCATCAGTTCACGCGGGCCGCCAAGAAGGCGTGTGAACGAGGTGACGGCGTGGTCTCGGTGGACGGCGACATCCCGTCCAGGTCAGCTTCGGTGGGCGGGCTCACGGCGATGTTGCTGCTCAACGGCTGCGACGTCCACACCCGCAACGTCCTCTACTACGGCTACCAGCGCGCCATCACCGGCGCGGAGCCGGTCGCGTTCTACATCTCCGGGCTCGACCGGCCACCGCCGGGCTACCACCTGATCGCCACCTTCGACCCGGATCACCCTCCTTCGGGTTACGGGGGCTACGACAAGCTGGGATTCCTCACGGCCCGCCGAGTCGTCTACCTCTACGAGCTCGATCGCTGATCACGGGTCGCGGCCCTTCAACCAGTCCAGCACGATGTCTCCGAAGATCTGCGGTGACTCGAGGTGGGCAGCGTGGCCTGCGCCGGCAACGGGTCGGTACTCGGCGGACGATCCGATGGATGTCGCCAGGCGCTTGCCGAGGTCCTGGAACTTGTCGTCGAGCTCGCCCGCGAGCACCAGCGTCGGCACCGCGATCTCGCCGAGTCGTTCCCAGAGCGGGGGATCCATCATCCCGGTTCCGCAGAGCCGGAGCGATGATGCCAACCCGGCCGCGGTGTTGCCCAGGCGGACGGCGCGATCCCGCGGGTCCGCGGGCAACCGGGCGAACAGGTCCTGCGCGAGCCACCGGTCCAGGAACCAGGCGACGCCGTGCTCCTCGATCTCGTCGGCAAGTCGCTCGTCGGCCCGTCGACGCGCCGCACGCTCGGCATCGTCGTCGATGCCACCCGTTCCTCCCAGGAGGACCAGACCTCGTACGAGGTCTGGACGGGCGAGTCCGATGTGCAACGCCACGCGTGCGCCCATCGAGTACCCGATCACGATCCGTGGACCCACTTCGCGGGCGACGATGTCGGCGGTCTCCCAGAGGTCGGCGCGCACGTCGCTCGACCGGCCGTGTCCCGGCAGATCGGGCGTACACGCGTCATGACCCGCGGCGCGGAGCGCGTCTGCCGTCCCCGACCAGGTCGCACCGGTTTGGGTGAAGCCGTGGAGGAGTGCGATGCCGGGTCTGTCCATCAGCCTCGGAGCGTATTGGACCATCGGCCGCAGCGGTGGGTCGCCGCGTCGAGGTCGGGGGGACGCCTCGACACCCCGCTAGCTTCGGACCATGCGCTTGCAGGGCCCTCGGGCGGAGGACGTGCAGAGCTCTTGGGAGGAGGGCGAACGGGGCGCTCGGGGTCGGTTCGGCTGGTTGTTGTGGGTCGGTGCGGGAGTGGTGGTGGCGTTGCCGGCGGTCTGCGGGGTGGTGGTGTTCCTGAGTGGTTGGGTGCCGAGCAACGATTGGGCCGTGGTGGTGTCGCGGGCGACCGACACCTTCAGTGCGCATCCACCGCTGGTCGGGCAGTGGTCGTCGCTGTCGCTGTACGCGGGGAGAACGGTGCACCAGCCGGGTCCGATCCAGTTCTGGTGGCTTGCCGTGCCCGAGTGGTTGCTTGCACCGTCGTCGGTGGGGGCCTTGGTGGGATCGGCGCTGTTGACGATGGTGTCGTTGTCGGTGACGCTGGTGGCGGCGTTTCGGCGGGGCGGGATCTGGGTGATGGGTGCGACGGCGGTGGGTTCGGCCGTGGTGCTGCACGGGTTGGGGCCGTGGTTGATTCGCGATCCGTACAACCCGAGTGCGGCGGTCGTCGCCTTGCTTCCGTTCCTGGCGGCGTGTTGGTCGATCATGGATGGCGATCGGTGGTTCTGGCCGGTGGCGGTGTTCTTCGGGAGCATGAGCGCGCAGACCCACGTGACCTACCTGGTGCCGCTGGGCGCAGTGGGTGTGGCGGTGGTCGTGGATGCAGCGGTGCGGCGTCGTCGTTCGCAGGACCTTCCCGGGTTCTCGTGGCGGGGCCCGGGGGTGGTGGCGGGCGTGGTCGGGTTGGCGGTGTGGGCCGGGCCCTTGATCGATCAGTTCTGGGGGGCCGGAAACCTGGGCACGTTGGTGCGGGTCGGGGCTTCGAGGACCGAACCGGTCGGTTGGGTGTACGGGTTCGAGCGGTTGGCGCAGCAGCTCGGGTTCCCGCCGCGGTTCCTGGGCAACGCGCTCGTGCTCGCGCGGCCGACCCCGTCGGTTGCGGCGTGGGTCTCGGCCACGATCGTGGCGGTGGTGCTGGTGGCCGGGCTGGTGTCAGCGTGGCGGGGACCGGATCGGACGCGGGCGGCGTTGGCATCGACCGTTGCGGCGTCGCTGGTCGGAGCGACCGTGTCCACGGCGCGCACTCCGAACGAGCCGTTGGCGTTGGCGAGTGCGAACAACCAACTGTTCTGGTGGCCGATCGCGGCGCTGACCTGGCTGTTCATCGCGTGGTTCGTGGCCGACCAGGTCCGCGAACGTGTGCCCGGGATCGAGGGTCGGCTTCGCACACCCACGGTCGGCGGGCTGTGGTCCGCGACCTGCACCGTGATCATCGTCGTACTGGCGGCCTCGACGATCAGCGTCTCCGGGGCATCCCGCGACCCCGTATCGATCACCTTCGGTGAGGTCGCCGCTTTCAGTCACGTCGTCGCGCCGGCCTGCGCTGAGCACCGTGGCCCCGTGGCGGTCACCGGCGATGCCGTGGCGAACCTGGGCTCGATGTCGGGTGTCGTCGCGGTCGCACGTCTGCACGGTTGCGATGTCCACACCAGCAACTCTTCGTACTTCGGCGAGGAACGCGCGGTGACAGGTCGCGAGACCTTGCGCTTCGTCATCTCCGGTCACGCGACGGCACCCCCGGGCTACCGGTTCGTGGCGCGCTACGACCCGTGGCACCCCCCGCCCCGGTACCGGTCGTTCCGCAACGGGGGCTACTTCGTGACTCCGCGGGTCTCGTACCTCTATCAGCGAGGTGGTTGAACCGCGGCGAGCGCGGCCGCCACCGCTTCGTTGAGCTCGTCGTGGAGCGCCACGTTCGTCGAGCGATCGGTGCGCACCACCACCACGCGCACGCCGTCGCCGCGTCGTGCGGCCTCGAGCGCGATCCCGACGTCGGCTGCGGTCGAGGCGGTGGTCGAGGGCAGACCGTGTGCACCGCAGAGCTCGGCGAGGTCGATGCCGTGCGGGGTACCGAACAGCGCCTCGAAGCGGTCCGCCGGAAGGGCACCGTGCTGCGGTAGGAACGAGAAGATGCCGCCGCCGTCGTTGTCGACGACCACGATCGTCAGGTCGACGGGGTGGCGTGCGAGGCCGAGCAGCGCTCCCGCATCGTGCAGGAACGCCAGGTCGCCGATGAGCAAGGTGGTGGGGGCCCCGGTCAGGGCGACGCCGAGCGCGGTCGAGGTCACGCCATCGATGCCGTTCGCGCCGCGGTTGGCGAGGACGCGCACGTCGTCACGGGGCGCGGCGAACCACTCGAGGTCGCGGACCGGCATCGACGACGAGACCACGAGCGTCGAGCCGGCCGGACGGGTTGCGAACACGGCGCGCGCGACGCCGGGCTCGGTCGGTTCCCGGTGACCGGCCAGAGCCGTCTCGATCGCCCCGGCCGCGGTGGCGCCCGCGGCAACCCAGGAGCTCGCCCAACCCGGGGGTGCCGACAACGACGCCTCGACCGCGCCCGGAAACACCGCGAGGGCGGTGTGCGCCGGGTCGATCCAGTGTGCGCCGGTGTCGAGGTGCACCTGTGGTGCGTCGAGTTCGGAGAGCCAGGTCGCCAGGACCTTCGAGGCCGGAGGCATGCCGGTGCGCAGCACGAGGTCGGGGGCGTGCGCGTCGCGGAAGGCCGGGTCGCGAAGGAGCGGGTCCCAGTGTGCGACGGCAGCGGGGTGCTTCGCCCGGTGGTCAGCGAGCACGGGGACGCCGTCGAGACGCAGCGCGGGTGAGGTGCCGGCGCCGGCGACGACCAAGGGTCGGCGCGCCCCCTCGAGCAGCGAGACGAGCCAGCCGGGTGCCGTGGCCGGCTCAGGGGGCACGGGGGGCCGGTGCCAGGGCGCGCCGGCCGGCCGGCCGGCCGGCGTCGGTTCCTCGGAGCCTTCCAGCAGCGGCTCGCGGAACGCCAGGTTGAGGTGCACGGGTCCGGGCGGGTTGCCGACCGCTTCGCACACCGCCCGTGCAGCGAGCGAGCGCCAGGTCGCGGCGGTCGATGCGTCGGGTACGCCGTCGTTGGCCGCCCAGCGCACCGCACCGCCGTAGAGGTCGGCTTGTTCGATCGTCTGCGGGGCCCCGACGCCTTGCAGCTCGGGAGGCCGGTCGGCGGTGCAGACGATCAGGGGCACACCGGCCTGGTCGGCTTCCACCACTGCGCCGTGGAAGTGGGTTCCGGCGGTGCCGCTCGTGCACGTGAGGACCGTGGGGCGGCCCGACGCCAGGGCGAGTCCGAGGGCGGTGTACGACGCCGATCGCTCGTCGAGCACCACGTGGACCTGGAGCCGGGGATCGGCGGCGAGGGCGACGACGAGTGGCGTCGAACGGGAGCCCGGCGAGACGACCGCGTCGGTGACGCCCGCCCGTGCCCACTCATCCACGAGGACCGTCGAGAACGACATCGGCTCAGTCTCCCAGGACCGACCACATGGCTCGCAGCTTGGCCTCGGACTCGGCGAGCTCGGTGGCCGGGTCCGAGTCGGCCACGAGCCCGCAGCCTGCGTGAATGCGGGCGTGGCGGGGGTTGGTGGGGTCGATCTGCGCGCAGCGGATCGCGACCGCCCAGGTGCCGTTCCCCTGGGCGTCGACCCAGCCGACCGCGCCCGCGTACCGGCCGCGGTCGCGCCCTTCCAGTTCGGCGATCAGTTCCAGCGCGGCGTCGCGTGGCCGACCGGACACGGCGGGGGTGGGGTGGAGGGCCTCGACCAGCTCGAGCACCGAGGCGGGCGGGTAGGAGAGCCGCCCCTCGACGCGGGTGGCGAGGTGGGCGACGTTGGGCAGCGTGACGATCGATGGCTCCGGCTCGAAGTCGAGGTAGGAGGCGTAGGACAGCAACGTGTCGTAGACGGCGTCGATCGTGACCTGGTGCTCGTGGCGGTAGATCGCCGAGTCGAACAGGGCACGCCGGAGGCGGGCGTCGACCTCAGGGTCGGCGGACCGCTGTGCGGTTCCCGCCATGGGTTGCGCGGACACGATCTCGCCACGACGCTCCACCAGCAGCTCGGGGCTCGCGCCCACCAGTCCGTCGACCGAGTACACGAAGCATCCCGCGAAGCGGTCGCGGAGCGCACCCGCGATGGCGGTTGCCGAGAACGGGGCGTCGGCCTCCGCGCGCACCTCCCGGGCGAGCACGATCTTCTCGGCGTCGCCGGCTCGGATGTGCGCGGTGGCCGACGCGACCGAGGCCTTCCAATCGTCCGGGTCGTCCACCGCGACGGCATCGACCCGCGTCGGCGCTTGTCCGATTCGCGCCGGGGCAACCGCCCGGTCGGCCGGGAGCGTCGTCTCGCGGACGGCGCCTTCTTCGTCGACGCGCACCTGGTACGCCGGTACGACGAGGTTCCACGGTGCGTCGGGAAGGAACGGCCGTGCCCCGATGGCGAAGACGTCGGGGCCGAGGTCGCGGAGCATCGTGACGGCGTCGGCCGCGGCGACCTGGGCGTGCACGCCGCGGCCGGCCACGCCCGTACCAGCGTGTTCGAACGCCCACCCGTCGTCGCCGGCGACGGCGAGGAGGTCGATCCCGTCGTCGAGGTGACGGCCGGTTGGGGTCGTCATGCGCGGGTTGCGGTGATCAGCTGCGCGATGCCGCCGGAGAGCTCGATGCGGGAGACCTGCGTGAAGCCGGCGTCGGCGATCATCGTGAGCAGCTCGCCGGTCGGCGGGAGGTAGGCCACCGACTCGGGCAGGTACCGGTAGGCGTCGGCGTCGGAGAGCAGTGCCCCGACGCGGGGGACCACCTGTCCGAAGTACACCCCGTGCCCGAAGCGGAGGATCGGGTTGGTCGGCGCCGAGACCTCGAGCAGCGCGATCCGTCCTCCGGGGCGCACGATCCGGGCCGCTTCCTCCAGCATCGGTGCCAGAGCTACGAAGTTGCGGAGCGCGAACCCGCAGGTCAAGCCGTCGACGGACGCGTCCGCGAAGGGCAGTTCGAGCGCGTCGGCGTTGAGCAGCGGCGCCGCGGTGCGCGCCGCGGCGAGCATCCCGTAGGAGAGGTCCACGCCGATCGGCCGGTGACCGGCCTTGACCAGGTCGCGGCACAGATCTCCGGTGCCACACGCCAGGTCGGCGATCCGCGCACCTTTGGGCAGCCCCAGCCTCGCCACCGTCCGTCGCCGCCACCCCACGTCCATGCGGAAGGTCAGAAGGCGGTTCATCAGGTCGTAGCGCGGGGCGATGGCGTCGAACATGTCGCGGACCGCGCGGACCTTGTCCTCACCCTGTGGCAGCTGGGTCGTCACGCTCCGATGCTACGGAGGTCGACGCGCCCGCTCCGTATGCTGGGTCGATGTCCCATCGGCCCCACCTGCGCATCGGCTCGATTCCGATCCACGTGGAGTGGCCGTTCATCCTCATCGCCGCGCTGCTCGGCGCGAACCTCATCCGCTCATGGCCGGGCAACCGGCTGGTGTTCCTGGTGGTCTGGGTGGCCATCGTCTTCGTGTCGGTGCTCGTGCACGAGCTCGGGCACGCCTTCGCGTACCGCGTCTACGGCCAGCGCCCATCGGTGACGATCACCGCGTTCTGGGGCCTCACCCAGGGCGAGCGGGAGCTGCCGAAGTGGCGCTCGATCGCCGTCAGCCTCGCCGGTCCGGTGTTCGCCATGGCGTTCCTGGGCATCCCGGCAATGCTGCTGCGCGACTCGGTCTTCGTGTGGACCGGGTCCTTCAAGTGGTACCTGATCGTCTACGAGATCGGCTACATCAACCTCTGGTGGTCCATCGCGAACCTGTTGCCGATCCTGCCCCTCGATGGCGGCAACATCACGCGCACCCTCTGGGGCCTGCGCGTCGCCCGCCTGGCCGCCCTCGTCGCAGGGACGATCGTCGCCATCTGGCTGTTCATCATCGGCCAGTCGTTTGCCGCGTTCTTCATCGCGATGTTGACCCTGATGAACCTGGGCGAGGCCATGCAGGAGGGCTTCATCGGCCAAGGTCGAGGGTTCTCGACCGGGATGGGCTCGTCCGGTGGTCGCTACGAGCGGCCGGATCCGCCGCCGAAGCCGACCAAGCGCAGCCGACCGAAAGGGCGACGGGGCAAGCAACCCGACCTCAGCCTGGTGCCACCGCCTCCCGAGGTCGCGACCCGGCCGGTGGACGGCGCCCGCTTGGAAGCCGCGGCGTGGGACGCGCTGCGCGCCGATGACGCTGCTGGGGCCGAGGGCCTGCTGCTGGAGGCGACCGGTCGAAGTGGCGGCAGTCCTCACCTGGTCGCCACGGTGGCCGCGGCGCAAGGTCGGCGTGACGAGGCCGTGCGCCTGTTCGTCCGGGCGTTCTCGATCAACCCGACTCCCCCCAACCTCGTCGTCGCCAAGGTGATCGCGAAGTCGGGGATCGCCGTGCCCTTGACCGACGCGCTGCTCGACGACCCGACGGTCGAGATCGACGCCGCCGCTGAGCTGCAGAACCACCTCCACTACGCGGCGGCGTACCGCGAGGCCGCGCAGGTGGGGGAGCGGGTGGCGGCCGACGGACGACGGAGCGTGGCGCAGTCGAGCTACGAGGTCGCGTGCTCGTGGGCGTGCGCGGGCGACGCCGACGCCGGGCTCGAATGGTTGGCCAAGGCAGTCGCTGCAGGGTTCACCGCCACGCGAACTCATCGAATCCGAGGACGACCTGGCGCCGGTGCGCGCGCTCCCGGGCTTCGCCTCGGTGCAACGCACGCTGCACGACGGGTGAAGCGGGCGATCCTGCTGCCCCCGTCCAAGGGGCAGGTTGCCGGTGGCGACGGCGCGCCGTGGCAGGCCGGCGACGGCCCGCTCGATGGGGCCCGAGCGACCGTGATGCGGTCGCTGGCGAGCGAGATGAGTCGGTCGAACCTCACGAAGCTGGCGCGTCTGTTGGGCGCCCAGGGCGACACGTTGCGAAGCGCCCGTGCCGTCAACCGCACGGTCGCCGACGCGCCCACGCTGCCGGCGATCGAGCGCTACGACGGGGTCCTCTACGGCGAGCTCGGGTACCTCGACCTGCCGGCCGTTGCCCGGCGCCGCCTGGATCGGTCGGTTCTGGTCTTCAACGCCTTGCACGGGGTCGTCGGCGCGACCGATCCGCTCCCTGAGCACCGCTTGGGCTTCGACGCGAACCTGGGCAGGCTCGGGCGCTTGTCGACCTGGTGGCGTCCCCGCATAACCGGGGCGCTGGCGCCGGTCCTGGACGGCGCCGTGGTGTGGGACCTGCTCCCTGCGGAGCACGCCGCCGCATGGGAGCCGGCCGACGTGCCCATGCGCCGGCACCTCCAGGTGCGCTTCGTCGACGGGCACGGGCGCACGGTCAGCCACTGGAACAAGCTGCTCAAGGGAGCGCTCGCCGCGCACCTGGCGCGCCAAGGCGCCGACGACCCGGACGTGCTCCGTTCGTTCGATCATCCCTCCGGCTACCGCTGGGACCCCTCGGCGACCGAGCAAGACGGCCGCGTCACCCGCCTGGTGGTGCGCGCCCCAAGGGCGTGACGGTCGAGGTGCGCCGCGTTCGGTCGCCGGGGTCGCGACGCCTTGCTTCGCCAAGAGTTGTTGAGCGACTGGAGCTGCGCGTCAGCGACCGACGCTCGATGCCACGCGTCGGCAGAAGTCGACGAGAGCGGCGTTGGTCGCCTCGGGCTGCTCCTGCTGGGTCCAGTGGCCGCAGTCCTCGACGAGCACCCGGGTGAGGTTCGGCACCCGGGCCTCCATGCCTTCGCTCATCGCCGGCGTCAGCACCGGGTCGTGCTCGGCGCAGACCATCAGCGCGGGCAGCTCGATGCGCTCGGGAAGGTCGGCGGCCGCCCGCCAGTTGGCATCCATGTTCCGGTAGTAGTCGAGACCGGGGGTGATGCCGCCGGGCTGGCTGAACGCCTCGACGTAGCGCGCCAGCACCTCCGGGGTGAACACCTCGGGGTGGCGGGTGGCCGGGCCGAGGTAGAGCGACTCGAGCCATGCCGGCACGTCGCGCGCCAGGAGCCAGTCGGCCGGTCCGTACGGCTGGAACTGCATGATGTAGTTGGGCGACCGGGTGAAGACCTTGGCCATGACCTCCAGCGGCGGCATCGTGCCGCGGGGGAGGTCGGGCGTGTTCACGCCGATGACCCCGGCGAAGAGCTCGGGACGTCGGCGGACCAGGGGCCACACCAGGAGGCCGCCCCAGTCGTGGCCCGCCACGATCGCCCGCTCCCCGGGCGCCAGTGCCTCGACCAGCGCGGCGAGGCACGCGTTGACCCACGCCTCGTCGTAGCGCCGCACCGGCTTGTCGGACCAGCCGAAACCGGGGAGGTCGACCGCGACCGCCCGGAAGCCGGCGTCGGCGAGCGCTGGGAGCTGGTGGCGCCACGACCACCAGAACTCCGGCCAGCCGTGGACCAGGAGCACCAGGGGGCCCGTTCCCTCGGTGACGCAGTGCAGGGTGACGCCGTTCGCCTCGACCAGGGACTCGTCCACGCGGCGACGCTACCCGCCGTCCTGCCTACCCGCCGGCCGGCGCCGACCGTACTGGGTGGGGTTGGCGGTACTCCCGTACCGCCAACCCCACCCAGTAGGGATGGAACACGGTGAACCCTCTCGGAGTCCCCGAGCGCGTTGGTGCAGCGAACGGACGGCGGCGACGACCTCGTCCGGGTGATGCCACACCTGAAGGTCGGTCACGCGTCCGACGACGAAGCCGGCCTCTTCGAGTCGTCGATCGCGGGCGACGTCGGACTCGCGATCGACCAGCGAGGCGTGGAACTTCTCGCTGTCGACCTCGAGCACGATGCCTCGTTCGCGGTCGAGGAAGTCGACCCGACCGCACCAGTGGTCTGCCTCACCGACGTCGACCTGTCGGGACATCGAGGGCAGACCGCCCCTGGTGAGGATCTGCTTGACGCGTCCTTCCAGGCCGGATGCCGGTGGCACGTAGTCCGGTCCTCGCCGGTCCAACAGCTCACGGACGACGGCGATGCCGGCAAGCCCCTTGGTCGGAATGCGATCCACGACCGCCTGGAGCGACGGCCCGGAGAGCAGCCGCTCCGACCAGGCACGGTCGAGCAGTCGTTCCAGGCGGTGAGGGTGCAGGTGTGCGCTCATCTGGATGACGACCACCTCCGGTCGTACCACGGGGATGTCCTGAAACGAGGTGGCCCGGACGTGCGCCAGCGCCCGATGTCGGTGCACGGTGGCGAACGACGACCGGAAGGGACTGCCGCGACGGGGAATCGAGACGTGCAGGTCCTGCAGCGAAAACCCGGGAAGCCCCCAGAGCGCTGCCGCCGAGTGGTGCGAGAGGAGCGCGCCGTCACCGGCATCCAGGACCGCAGTCATGGCCTCGGCCAGGTTGGTCCCGGGGGCCCCGTTGCACCGGAGGACCCGTTCACCTCGGGGCACGAGGAACCTGGACCGGACCAGGCTGCGGATCGAGGCTTCGCGCAGACCGATCGCTCGACACTGCTCCCGGGTGACGAGACCGTGTTGGCGGCGGGCGATCGTGGCGACCTCTTGGCGCGGTTTGGCGGACGACATGTCGCCCATTCGACCAGTCGGGTCTGACACCGATCGCCGAATCGCAGGCGCGGTTCCTGTCGGATGTCGGACCGCATGCCCCTACTGGGTGGGGTCGGCGGTACTCCAGTACGGCCAACCCCACCCGGTACGGCTGTTCCGTGGGGTGGGGAGGGTCAGGTGGGGTTGGCGGCGATGCCCCGGGCCCAGCGGTAGTCGGCCTTCCCGGCGGGTGAGCGCTGCAGCGCCGGCAGGAACACGAACCCCTTGGGCAGCTTGTAGCGAGCGATGTGCTTCGCCGACTCGGCGAGCAGCTCGTCCTCGGTGACGGACATGCCGTCCTGGAGCTGTACGAGCGCGACCACCTCGGAGCCCCACTTCTCGCTGGGTCGGCCGACCACCACGACGTCGTAGACGGCCGGGTGGTGGGCGAGCGACTGCTCGACCTCCTCGGCGAAGATCTTCTCGCCGCCGGAGTTGATCGTCACCGAGTCGCGGCCGAGCAATTCGATCACCCCGTCGGCGCCGATGCGGGCCCGGTCGCCGGGGATCGCGTAGCGCACCCCGTCGATGACCGGAAAGGTCTTCGCCGTCTTGTCGGCGTCGCCCAGATACCCGAGCGGGACGCGGCCGCGTTGGCCCAGCCACCCTGTCTCGGGGGAGCCCGGTTCCAGGACGCGGGTGAGCTCGGCGTCGGTGACCACGGTGTCGGGACCCGGGGTGAAGCTCCCGGTCGACGCGGACTGACCCGGCGCCGACAGGTGGGACATCTGTGCGCCGGTCTCCGACGAGCCCACAGCGTCGTAGACCATCATCGTCGGCCGCGCGGCCAGGAGTCGGTCCTTGAGCGTCGAGTTCAGTGCCGCCCCGCCGTTGACGAGCATCACCAGCGATGCCAGTTCGCGACCACCCTTTTCGATCTCCTCGATCAAAGGCCGGGCGATGGCGTCGCCCACCGCCAGGATCGTCACCGCGCCCTCGCGTTCGGCGACGTCGAGGACGTCGGCCGGGTCCATGCGCGTCACGTTGTCCTGGATGAGCACCGCGCCCCCGTTCGTGAACGCGTTGTAGATCGCCCACTGCGCGGCGCCGTGCATGAACGGCGGCACGCACATGACACGCAGCGCGCCGCCCCCGTTGCGCGCGGACTCCGCGACCGCGTCGTAGTCGGCGAGCACTTCGGAGCCGCCGATCTGGCGCCCGCCCATGGCCGCGACGTAGATGTCGGCCTGTCGCCACAGCACGCCCTTGGGCATGCCCGTGGTGCCGCCCGTGTAGAGGATGTAGAGATCGTCGGGGGACGGTGAGACGGCGGGACGTTCCGGAGACGATGCCGCGAGGATCTCCTCGTAGGCGACCGCACCGGGCAGCAGGTCGGCCTCGACGCCGTCGTCGACCTGGATCAGCAGGCGCACGTCGGGCAGGTCGGGCAGGACCTCGGCCAGGGTTGCGGCGAAGCTCGACCCGTACAGGATCGCCTTGGCCTCAGAGTTGGTGAACAGGTAGCGCAGCTCCTCGGCGACGTAGCGATAGTTGACGTTGAACGGCGCGACCCGGGCCTTGTAGGCGCCGACCATTCCTTCGATGTACTCGTTGCCGTTGGTCAGGTAGAGCGCGAGGTGGTCCTGGTGCGACTCGTGGCCGGCGAGCCCGTCGCGCGACGACCGCGCGCCGAGACCCTGGTCGATGAGGTAGTTCGCGAAGCGGTTGGTGCGCTCCTCTACCTCGGCGTAGGTGAGGTGGCGGCCTCGCCACACGATGCAGTCGGCGTCGGGCACGGTTCCGGCGACGGTGCTGAACACCTCGGCAAGGTTGAACTCGGTCATGATCCTCAGGTCCCCTCGGTCACGGCTGGGAGCGCGCCATGGTATCGGCGGCCCAGTCTCGGTCCAGTTTGCCGGTGTGGCGGCGACGGATCTCGCGCGCGAAGACGATGTGGCGCGGCACCTTGAACCCCGCCAGGTGCATGCGGCAGTGCTCGACGAGGTCCGCCTCGGTCGCGGTCATGCCCGGGCGGAGCGAGACGATTGCCGCGACGCGCTCGCCCCACCGGCGGTCGGCGATGGCACCGACCACGGCGTCGGAGACCGCCGGGTGGTCGACGAGCACCGACTCCACGTTCTCGGCGAAGACCTTCTCGCCGCCAGTGTTGATGACGTTGCGGTCCCTGCCCAGCACGACGACCGTCCCGTCTGCTTCGAGCATCGCGAGGTCGCCCGGCACCGCGTGGCGGACCCCTCCGACCTCCGGGAACGTGCGTGCGCTGCGCTCCGGGTCGCCGAGGTAGCCGAGCGGGACCGGACCGCGGCGCGCCAGCAGGCCGATCTCTCCGGTGCCCGCCGCGAGGGGCCGATGGTGCGCGTCGAGGACGGTGGTCGTCTCATCCATGGCGAACCGGAGGAGGCCGACATCGCTGTCGTGCTGCTGACCGGCGAAGGTCACGTCGGTGCCCTGCCCGCCGGTCTCGCTCGCGCCGAAGGAGTTCACCATGGCGACATGGGGGAGGTGTTCGAGGAGGCCGTCACGAGTCGCGTGCGACCAGCGCGCGCCGCCCGAGGCGATGACCACCAGCGACGGGACGTCCCAGCGGTCGGGCTCGGCGTCGAGCGCGTCGAGCAGCGGCCGGGCGAAGGCGTCGCCGACGATCACCAGTCGGGTGACCGCGAAGCGCTCGATCCGGTCCCAGAGGCCGATCGGGTCGAGCCCGAACGGGTCACCGAGCACGACCGCTCCGCCGCCGAGCAAGGTGGACATCGACGACCACTGCGCGGTGCCGTGGATGAGCGGGCAGGCTGGGAGCACGCGCGTGCCGGGTGGACGGGTCTCGCTGCCGGCAAGTGCTGCGGCGATGAGGTCCTCGTGGCGCCACACCACGCCCTTGGGCTGCCCGGTCGTGCCGCCGGTGTAGAGGATGTAGTGGTCATCGCCGGATCTGGTGACGTCCGGCCGTTCGTCGGACGAGGCGGCGAGGGCGGCGTCGAGCGCGTCGCCGACGGCGACGTGGTGCCAGCAGTGGCCCCTCGACCGCGTCGGCCATGATCGGGGCCAGCTCGGCTTCGTGCACGACCAGTTGCACATCGGCGTCGGTCAGCAGCGCCTCGAGCTCGGTGGCGGTGTACCGCGTGTTGACGTTGACCGGCACCGCTCGGGCCTTGAACGCGCCCAGCATGGCGACGAGGTGCTCGGGCCGGTTCCAGAGCGCAAGGCCGACCCGGTCGCCGGGGCCGAGCCCCTGGCATCGCAGCCAGTGCGCGAAGCGGTTGGCCGCCCGCTCCAGTTCCCCGTAGGTGAGGGTCGCGTCGTCCGTGATCACCGCCGGTCGATCACCGTGCAGGTCGACGACCTGTTCGAAGCGGTCGGCGAGGTTGTCCGTCACGCCGCCGGTGCCTCGGTACCCTGGTGCCGGTGCGTTCAGACGAAGTAGCGGTAGAGGACTTCAGCGACGCACGACGGCTTGGTGGCGTCTTCCACTTCGAAGGTGAGGCGCATCTCGACCTGCACACCGCCGTTGACATCGTCGACGCCGGTCAGCTCGACCCCGGCGCGCAGCTTGGCGCCGACGGGGACCGGCGAGGGGAAGCGCACCTTGCCGGCGCCGTAGTTGACCGCCATCTTGAAGCCGTGCACCTGCACCACCTGGGGAACCAGCGCAGGCGCCAACGAGAGGGTGAGGTAACCGTGGGCGATCGGCCCGCCGAAGGGGCTCTCGGCCTTGGCGCGCTCGACGTCGACGTGGATCCACTGGTGGTCGCCGGTCGCGTCGGCGAACTGGTTCACCTTCTCCTGGGTGACCTCCAGCCAATCGCTGTAGCCGAGGTGCTCCCCGACCTTGGACTTGAGCTCGTCGATGCCGTTGATGATCGTCGTCATGGCACGCATTGTGCCCGAGGCGGCGCTGGTCGGACGAGTCGATGACCCCGCACATGGCCGCTCGATGACCGCAGCTGGCGAGCTCGCGGCAGTGGTGTTGGCGGCGGGCGCCGGTGACCGCCTCTGGCCGCTGACCCGCCATCTGCCCAAGGCCTTGTGCCCGGTGGGCACTTCGCCGCTGGTCGACCACGCCATCGGACGGGCACGTTCGGTGGCCACCGATGTCGCCGTGAACGTGCACCACGGACGGGCGGCGCTGCTCGCGCACCTCGGCGATCGCGTCCACGTGCAGGTCGAGGAGCCGACGGCGCTGGGTACCGCCGGCGCCATCGGCGGGCTGAGATCGTGGATCGACGGGCGCGACACGCTCGTCACCAACGCAGACGCCTGGTTGGGCGGTCCGCCTTCGGCCGACCTGACGGCGTTCGTGGCCGGCTGGGACCGTGAGCGGGTGCGCCTGCTCTGCGTTCGGGACGCGCCGCGCGGCGACTTCGGCGAGCTCCGCTACGCCGGGGTCTGCCTCGTGCCCGGATCGATCGCTGCTCGGCTCGAAGCCACGCCGAGCGGTCTCTACGAGGTGCTCTGGCGCGTTGAGCACGAGGCCGGCCGCCTCGACCTGGCCGAGTGGCGGGGCGCGTTCCGTGACTGCGGGACCGTGGGCGACTACCTCGACGCCAACCTGGCCTGGTCGGGCGGGGAGTCGGTCATCGACCCGGGCGCGCAGGTCGCCGGGATTGTGCGGGAGTCGGTCGTCTGGGCCGGTGCCGAAGTTCGCGGAGGGTTGGAGCTCAGTCGGGCGGTGGTCGGACCGGGCTGGGTCGTGCTCGCACGGTGACTGCAGCGAGCTGACCGCAGGCTGCGTCGATCTCGTTGCCGCGGTTGGCGCGCACCGTGGCGTTGACCCCCACGTCGACGAGCGCGTCGCGGAACGCCGCCACCCGTTCCGGTGCGCTGCCTCGCGTGGCGTAGCCGCCGGTGGGGTTGAGCGGGATGAGGTTCACGTGGGCGCGCAGCGGCCGCACGAAGGCAGCCAGCTCATCGACGTCGTCCTCTCGGTCGTTGACGCCGTCGATGAGCGCCCACTCGAAGGAGAGCCGCCGGTTCTTGACCGCGAGGTAGTCGCGGCACGCCTGCGCCAGTGTCGACAGGGGATAGCGGTCGTTGAGCGGCACCAGGCTGGAGCGGAGCTCGTCGTTGGCGGCGTGCAGCGACACCGCGAGGTTGACCGGCAGTGCCTCAGCGGCAAGTCGGCGGATGCCCGGCACGACGCCGACCGTCGACACCGTGAGGTGCCGCGCCGACAGGCCGATCGCGCCGTGGATGCGCTCGACTGCAGGCCAGAGTCGGTCGAAGTTCGCGAGCGGTTCGCCCATGCCCATGAACACCACGTTGGAGAGTCGTCGACCGCTCTCGGCGCTGCGTCGCGCGGCGCGCACGACCTGCTCGACGATCTCACCGGTCGTCAGGTGGCGGGTGAAGCCCGCCTGCCCGGTGGCGCAGAAGGTGCAGCCCATGGCGCACCCCGCCTGGCTCGACACGCACACGGTGCTGCGCTCGGGGTAGTGCATGAGCACGGTCTCGATCGTTGCGCCGTCTCCGAGCGCGAAGAGCCACTTGACGGTCTGCCCGTCGTCGCTGGTCGACTCCGTGACCGGCTCGAGCGCACACGGCAGCGCGTCGACGAGCGTGCGGCGCAACTTCGCGGGCAGGTTCGAGATGTCGTCCACGTCGGCTAGTCGGCCGTAGAGGCCGTCCCAGAGCTGGTCGACCCGGTAGCCAGGCTCATCGGCCAGCAGGTCGCCGAGCGCCGCGCGCTCGAGTTCGTATCGGGTTGCCGGCACCCGGGTAGTTTGCACCCATGGCGAAGCCGTCCCCACCAATGGAGTCGCACCACCGTGACATCCAGGGCGGTTGGGCTCGCGCCGCGGTGTTCGGCGTCAGCGACGGGCTCGTCTCGAACGTGTCGCTGATCCTGGGCTTCGCGGGAGCCCAGGCGGCGACGAGCACCGTGCGCCTCGCCGGCCTCGCGGGTCTGGTGTCGGGCGCGATCTCGATGGCCGCGGGGGAGTACGTGTCGGTGCGGGCCCAGTCCGAGCTGCTTCAACGCGAGCTCGAGATGGAGCGCATCGAGCTGCGCCGCAACCCCGAGGTCGAGGTCGCCGAGCTGACCAACATCTACACGTCGCGGGGCATCGAGCCAGAAGTTGCCGAGTCGATGGCGCGCTCGGCGATGGCGACGCCGCAGCTCGCGCTCGAGACGCACGCCCGTGAGGAGCTCGGGATCAACCCCGCGTCGCTGGGCTCGGCGCCCTTGGCGGCCGGCGCGTCCTTCCTGGCGTTCGCCATCGGCGCGGTGCTGCCGTTGATCCCGTGGTTCCTGACCTCGGGAACGGCGGCGATCGTCGCGTCGGTCGTGATCGGTGCGCTGGTGGCGCTCGCGGTGGGCTTCGCTCTGGCGGGCTTCACCGGCAGGTCACGGCTGTTCTCGTCGATGCGTCAACTCGGGATCGCCGTGTTCGCGGCCGGCGCCACGACCGTCATCGGTCGACTGGTGGGTTGACCGTCGGCTCGTCGTAGAGCCGGTCGACGTGGTGGAGCCGGAAGCCGAGGGTTGCGTACAGCGCGAGCGCCGGTGCGTTGGTGGCGTCCACGTAGAGCATGCCGATGGTCTCACCGGCGGCGGCCAGCCACTGCAGGCCACTGAGCGTGAGTGAACGTCCCAGGCCGCGCCCCTGGAAGTCGGGATCGACGCCGATCACGTAGATCTCACCCAGCGAGGGGTCTTCACCCGTCGCCGGGTGGCGCTTCGTCCAGCAGAACGCCGCGAGGCGTCCGTCGATCTCGTGGAGGCGGAAGCCGTTCGGGTCGAACCAGGCCTCGGCGAGTTCCGCGCGCAGCCGGGCCCGGTTCATGCCCGATTGGTCGGGGTGCTCGGCGAAAGCGCGGTTGTTGACGGCGATCCACGCGTCTTCATCGGGGGAGCCGGGTACGAAGGGTCGCGTCGCCACGGCGTCGGTGGTGTCGACCGGCAGCGGAACCCGGAGCTGCAGCACGTCGCGCCGCTGGGTGAGGCCGTCGGCGTCGGCACGGGCGTCGTCGTCATAGGTGGGTGCGTGCACGAGGCGTCCGTTCGGTGGCGACACGTGCGCATCGTAGGAGGTGCCGGCTGACGGACAGGTCCTGAGAGTGGCCGAGGTCGGTAGCGTGCGGCTCCATGGCCAAGCCAAGAACGCCCAAGGGTCGCGCCCGGGTCACCAACGAGCGGCTCACCGCCGAGTACCCGGACGCCGCGTGCGCGCTCGACCACCGCAACGCCTTCGAGCTGCTGGCGGCGACCATCCTCTCCGCGCAGTGCACCGATGCCCGGGTGAACCTGGTGACGCCGGCACTGTTCGCCCGCTTTCCGACGCCTGAAGACCTCGCCGTCGCGGACCCGTCCGAGGTCGAGGAGCTGGTGCGGTCGACCGGGTTCTACAAGAACAAGACCAAGAGCCTCATCGGCATGGCCGGGGCGCTCGTCGATCGGTTCGAGGGGGAGGTGCCGAGCCGCATGGCCGACCTCGTCACCGTCCCGGGCGTCGGGCGCAAGACCGCCAACGTGGTGCGCAGCGTCGCCATGGGCCTGCCGGGCCTTCCGGTCGACACCCACGTCGGTCGCCTCTCCCGACTGCTGGGGTTGACGACCGAGACCGACCCCGTGAAGGTCGAGCACGAGCTGAACCCCATGGTCCCGGCGGCGGAGCGTGGCGACTTCAGCATGCGTCTCATCCTCCACGGGCGAGCGGTGTGCATCGCCCGCCGGCCGCGCTGCGGCGAGTGCTGCCTCGCCGACTTCTGTCCGTCTGCCTTGCTGTGACCGATGTCCGGCGAAGTTGTTGCACTCGGTGTGTCACGAGCACTGAGCAGCGGAAATGTGCCCACCCGTCGATCGGCCGTCAGGATTTGACGAACTTTTTGTGTCGGGCGGTCGTCGGTCGATGGTCCGAGCGGCTAACATGATCTGCAACCAGGTTCCCGCCACCTGGTTCCTGGCGACACAGGATCCGCCGCCTGGTGTCGCCCACGACGGCGCCCCTTCGGGGGCGCCGTCGCTTGTTTTCCGCTCAGGTGGTGCGCAGCTCCCGCTGGGCGCTCTCGAGGCGCCGGGACGCGGTGCGCAGCGATCGCTCGGTCTCGTACAGGTCGATCGCGGCGCGGTCGGTCGGCTCCTGGTCGAGCGACTGCGCCAACGTCCCGATCCGTTGGGTGAGGTCGTCGAGGCTGGAGGCGAGCGCGGAGAGCTCTGCGGTGGGGGAGCCAGGCATCGCGGCAGTCTGGCAGGCGCGACCGCAAGGCGGAATCGGGCATGGGGGCCGCTTCGGCCGACCACTAGGTTCTGGGGTCGTGCTGACGCGACTCGACCTGCGGGGGACCACCGGAGACCCGACCTCGCTCTTGCCCGCGCCAGAAGCTGGCGGACGCGGTCCGGTCGACGCGGTCGCTTCGATCCTCGACCAGGTCCGGGATGGTGGCGACGACGCCATTCGGGCCTTGACCGCCGAGTTCGACGGCGCCCAGCTCGACGACCTGATCGTCGACCCCGACGCAGCACAGGCGGCACTGGCACGCATCGCTCCCGAGCTGCGTGCCGCGCTCGAGCTGGCGGCCCAGCGGGTGGAGGCGTTCCACCGGCACCAGCTCGCCGAGACCGCGCACCCCGCCACGTTCACCGACGACGTGGGCGTCACCGTGCGGACCGAGTTCCGCGCCGTCGGGACGCGCCGCCTGCTACGTGCCGGGTGGCCTCGCCTCCTACCCCAGCACGGTGCTGCACACCGCCATCCCCGCCCGGGTCGCGGGGGTCGACGAGGTCGTGCTCTGCGTGCCGCCGCAACGCGACGGCACCGTCCCCGACGTGACCCTGGCCGCCGCCGCGATCGTCGGCGTCGACCAGATCGTCCGCGTCGGCGGTGCCCAGGCGATCGCTGCGGTCGCCTACGGCACCGAATCGATCCGGCCGGTCGACGTGATCGTCGGCCCCGGCAACATCTACGTCGCGCTCGCCAAGCGGGCGGTCGCCGGCCAGGTCGGCGTCCCGACCGCGTTCGCCGGGCCGTCCGAGGTCGTCGTCGTCGCGGATGCCACCGCGCCCGTCGAGCTCGTGGCGGTCGACCTGCTGGTGCAGGCAGAACACGGCCCCCTCGGCCTGGCATGGCTCGTGACCTGGGACGAAGCCGTTGCGGAGGCAGTCACCGCCGAGCTGGTGGCCCAAGCCGCCAAAGCAGTCCGGCGCGCCGAGATCGAGGCGACGCTCGCGAGCAGTGGCTACGTCGTGGTCTGTGACTCGCCCGAACAGGCGATGGCTGTGTCCAACGCCGTCGCGCCCGAGCACCTCGAGCTGATCACCGCGGATCCCGACGCCCTCGTCAAGCTGGTCCGCAACGCCGGAGCCGTGTTCTGCGGCCCGAGCACACCCGCCTCGCTGGGCGACTACCTGGCGGGGCCGAGCCACGTGCTGCCCACCCACCGCACCGCCCGTTACGGCCAGGCGCTGACGGTCCGTGACTTCTGCAAGGAGATCCACGTCGTCACCGCCACGGCCGAGGCGATGGCGGCGTTGGCGCCCAGCGTCGAGGTCATCGCGACCGCCGAGGGGCTGGCGTGCCACGCCGAGTCCGCGGCCCGTCGACGGTAGACGTCGATGTCCAGGATCACGCCGCGCGACGACCTCGCGCTCCATGTCCGGCTACCACTCGGCGCAGGTCGACGTCGAAGTGCGCCTCAACACGAACGAGTCGCCGTACGCGCCGCCGCCGGCGTTCACCGCCGCGCTCGCCGACGAGGTGGCGCGTTTCGACTGGAATCGCTACCCGGACCGCTCGGCCCTGGAGCTGCGGCGCGACATCGGCAAACTTCACGGGGTGGGGCCCGAGCAGGTGTTCGCCGCCAACGGCTCGAACGAGGTGCTCCAGACGCTGCTGCTCACCTACGGCGGGCCCGGCAGGTCGGCCGCAGTCTTCGAGCCCACGTACGCGTTGCACAGCCACCTGGCGCGCATCACCGGCACCGGGGTCATCGTCGGCGAGCGGGCCGCCGACTACGCGCTCGACGACGCCGAGGTCGACCGGGTGCTCGCCACGGCACCCGAGGTCGTGTTCCTGTGCTCGCCCAACAACCCGACCGGCCGGGTCGAGTCCCGTTCGCAGGTCGAGCGCGTCGTGGACACGGCGCCGGGTCTCGTCGTCGTCGACGAGGCCTATGGCCAGTTCGCCGACCGTTCCGCGCTCGATCTCGTCGACCCGACCGTTCGCTGGTCGTGACCCGCACCTACTCCAAGACCTGGTCGATGGCCGGCGCGCGCCTCGGCTACCTCATCGGACCCGGGTGGTTGGTCGACGAGCTCCACAAGGTCGTCCTGCCCTACCACCTCGACCTGTTCAAGCAGGCCGCGGGTCGGGTGGCTCTGCGCTTCGTCGACGAGATGGAGGCGCGGGTCGCCACGCTGCGCGAGGAGCGGGGCCGACTGGTGACGCGGCTCGAGGCCCTCGACGTCGACGTCACGCCGTCGGATGCCAACTTCGTGCTCTTCCGGCCACGCGGCACGCGACGCGAACGAGGTGTGGCAACAACTCGTCGACCGCTCGGTGCTGGTGCGCAACTGCGCGTCGTGGCCGCGCCTGGAAGGCTGCCTGCGGGTCACCGTCGGCACGACCGACGAGGACGACCGATTCCTGTCCGCCCTCGAGGAGGCCCTGGCACCATGAGCGAGTCACGCACGGCGGCACGCAGCCGCACCACCGCTGAGACCGACATCGCCATCACGATCGACCTGGACGGCCCGAATGGCACCGTCGAGGTGTCGACGGGGCTGCCGTTCTTCGACCACATGCTCGACCAGCTCGGCCGGCACGGCGGCTTCGACCTGACCGTGCGCGCCACCGGCGACCTCGAGGTCGACGGTCACCACACCGTCGAGGACACCGGCATCCTGTTGGGTGAGGCGTTCCGGGAAGCGCTCGGCGACAAGGCCGGTGTGCGCCGGTTCGCAAGCGGTCTCTACCCGCTCGACGAGGCGCTCGTCGAGGTGGCGCTCGACCTGTCGGGCCGCCCCTTCGTGGTGTTCGACGTGCCCTTCGGAGAGGTGCTCCCGCTCGGCGACCCGCCGTTCAACCCCGAGATGGCCGAGCACTTCTGGCAGTCGTTCGCCACCGCCGCGGGGATCACGCTGCACGTGAACCGCCGCGCCGGCACCAACACCCACCACGTCGTCGAGGCCACCTTCAAGGGCATCGCGCGCACCCTGCGCGACGCGGTGCGCATCGAAGGGACGGGCGTGCCCTCGACCAAGGGCGTGCTGTGACGGCAGCCGTGCGGATCGCGGTGGTCGACTACGGCGTCGGCAACCTGCGCTCTGCGGAGAAGGCGCTGCAGCACGTCGGCGCGCGAGGCGCGGCTCACCGCCGACGCGGCGGAGGTCGCCGCGGCTGACGGGGTCGTGGTGCCCGGTGTCGGGGCGTTCGGCCACTGCGCGGAGGCGCTGCGGGACTCGGGCCTGCGCGACGTCGTCGTGGACGCGGCGACGGCGGCACGGGACGGGGGCGGAGTGCCGTTTCTCGGCATCTGCGTCGGCATGCAGCTCCTCTTCGAGTCTTCGGTCGAGAACCCGTCGGTGCCGGGGCTCGGCGTCCTCTCCGGCAAGGTCATCGAGCTGGACGCGTCGGTGAAGCGCCCGCAGATGCAGTGGAACCAGCTGCGGATCGCCGACCCCGAACACTGGATGTGGGCGGATCTCGAACCGACGCCGTGGCTCTACTTCGTGCACTCCTACGCCGCACAGGTCGGGCCGGACACGTCGTCGACGTGCGACTACGGCGGCGAGGTGGCCGCGTCCGCGGGACTCGGCAACCTGGTCGCCACGCAGTTCCACCCGGAGAAGTCGGGCCGCAACGGCCTTCGCATCCTGTCGAACTTCACCGACGCCTGCCGTCGCTGAGCCTGGAAGGCCCTGATGCAGCTCTATCCCGCGATCGATCTCCGCAACGGCAACTGCGTCCGCCTCTACCAGGGCGACTTCGCCGCGTGAGACCACCTACGGCAGCGACCCGGTCGACCAGGCTGCGCAGTTCGCCGACGCGGGGGCCGAGTGGATCCACGTGGTCGACCTCGACGCGGCCCGCACCGGCGAGGCGCACAACCTGCGCGAGATCCGGGCCATCGCGGCCGGGGTCCGGGCCAAGGTCCAGTCGGGCGGCGGGGTGCGCGACGTCGCCAAGGCCGAGGCGCTGTTCGAGGCGGGCGTCGAACGCGTGGTCATCGGCACCGCTGCGCTCGAGGACCCGGACTTCGTGCGTGACCTGGCGGGTGCGCACCCCGGTCGGGTCGCCGTCGGGCTCGACGCGCGCTTTCGTGCAGGTGCCACCTCGGGGGCCGACACCTGGGAGGTCGCCGTGCGCGGCTGGGAGGAGGGCTCGGGCCGGTCGCTGGTGGAGACCGCCAAGGCGTTCGAGGACCAGGGCGTGGCCGCGCTCATCGTGACCGAGATCGGCCGCGATGGCACGTTGGCCGGCCCCGACCTCGAAGGGCTGGGCCGTGTCCTGGACGTCACGACGTTGGACGTCATCGCTTCGGGCGGTGTCGGCACGCTCGACGACCTTCGGGCGCTCACGACGATGGAGCGCGACGGTCGCCGGCTGGCGGGAGCGATCGTCGGCAAGGCGCTCTACGAGCACCGGTTCACGCTTCCCGACGCGCTCGCCTCGCTCGGCGACTAGCCGCCAACTCCTTCCGCCCGCACCCAGGGCCGTGGTCGAGGCGGATCACGTGGAACGGTTCCAGGTGCGCAGGAGCGGGACGTCGTGCTCGTGGTCGAGCACCGACAGCGAGCCGGCGTCGAGGGCCAAGCGCGCGCCGAAGCGGGCCGATTCACCCAGCCAGCGCGACGCCAGCACGCGCAGGAGGTGTCCGTGCGCGACCAGCGCGACGTCGCCGCCCGTCAGGATGATCGTGTGGACGTGCGCGAGCACGCGGTCGACCCGCCGCGCGACGTCCTCCGCGGTCTCGCCGCCGGGGGCATCGTTGGCGAAGATCGTCCAGCCCGGATCCGTCTTGTGGATCGTCGCCGAGGTGATGCCCTCGTAGTCGCCGTAGTCCCACTCGCGCAGGTCGTCGTCGATGATCGCCGTGGCGAGGTCGAATCCGGCGAGCTCCGCGGTGACGCGTGCCCGTGCGAACGGCGACACCCGGACCTCGGCGAAGGTGAAGTCGGCGATCTCCTTTCCCAGAGCTCTGGCCTCCTCCTCGCCGCGTGCGGTGAGCGGCACGTCGGTGGCGCCGGTGTGGCGACCGCTGCGGCTCCATTCGGTCTCGCCGTGGCGCACGAGGACGACACGTCCCCGCTTCGTCAACGGTCGGCCTTCCGGGACTCGGGGTGCAGCACCTCGTCGACCGGAGGCATGGTCAACCGGCGCTCCACCTCGGCGAGGTCGTCGGTGGGAGGGAGGGCCAGAGTCTCGGACATGCCCACCAGTGTTAGTCGGTAGCTTGGCGAGGTGCGCACCGCCCGGATCATCCCGTGTCTCGATGTCGACGGTGGACGGGTGGTGAAGGGGGTCAACTTCGTGGGCATCCGCGACGCGGGCGACCCCGTCGAGCTGGCCGCCCGCTACGACGCGGAAGGCGCGGATGAGCTGGTGCTGCTCGACATCACCGCATCCTCGGACGATCGGGCCACGATGCTCGACGTCGTGTCGCGCACCGCAGAGGAGGTGTTCATCCCTTTCACCGTGGGCGGTGGCATCCGCAGCGTCGACGACGCCCGTCGCATGCTGCGGGCCGGCGCCGACAAGGTCAGCGTCAACACCGCGGCCGTCCAGCGCCCCGAGCTGATCAGCGAGATCGCCGAGGTGTTCGGCAACCAGTGCGTGGTGATCGCCATCGACGCCAAGGCGCGACCCGACGGTGACGGCTGGGAGGTGTTCGTGCACGGCGGGCGCACCCCGACCGGAATCGACGTGATCGAGTGGGCAGTGCGGGCGACGTCGCTCGGAGCCGGCGAGGTGCTGCTCACCTCCATGGATCGCGACGGCACCCGGGACGGCTTCGACCTCGACCTGACCCGCGCGGTCGTCGATGCAGTGACCGTGCCGGTGATCGCCAGCGGGGGCGTGGGCAGTGCCGCGGACCTCGCCGACGGAGTGACCTCCGGCGGCGCCGACGCGGTGCTGGCCGCGTCGATCTTCCACTTCGGCGACCACACCGTCGCCGAGGCCAAGGCGCTGCTCGCCGAGCGTGGCATATCCGTTCGTCCCGCCTGAGGAGCGCTGCGTAGCATCGCGGGTCGTGCCCGACGTCGCCCCCACCCCGATCCCGGTGCTCGACACCGATCTCGCCCAGATCACCTACAACGCGGACGGTCTCGTGCCCGCGATCGTGCAGGAGCACGCCACCGGTGAGGTGCTGATGATGGCGTGGATGAACGAGGCGACCCTCGTGCGCAGCCTCACCGAGGGCCGCACCGTCTTCTGGAGCCGGTCGCGCCAGGAGGAGTGGCGCAAGGGCGACACGTCGGGCGAGCGCCAGTGGATTCGCTCCGCGTCCTACGACTGCGACGGGGACACGCTGCTCTTCGTGGTCGACCAGGAAGGCCAGGGCGCCTGCCACACCGGCAACCACTCCTGCTTCTTCCGGGCCTTCGGCGTAGGCGACTGAGCGCGCCCACCATGGCGTCGCCGAGCCGCGAAGAGTTCCGGGAGCTGGCACGCGCACACCGCGTCGTGCCGGTGTGGCGCGAGCTGCTTGCCGACCTGATCACGCCGGTTGCGGCCTTCGCCCGACTCTGCGGCGACGAGCCGGGCTTCCTGTTCGAGTCGGTCGAGCACGGCGAGCACTGGGGGCGCTGGTCGTTCGTGGGGCGCCGCCCACTGGCGACGTTGCGGACCCGGGGCCGCGAGGTGGCCGTCACCGGCGCGCTCCCGTTCGACGTGCCCACGGATGCGGGCATCCTGGCGGCGGTCGAAGCCGTCGTCGCCGGCGCGTCGGCGCCGTCGATCGAGGGGTTGCCGCCGTTGCACGGTGGGCTCGTGGGCTACCTCGGGTACGACGTGGTCCGCGAGGTCGAGCGGCTGCCCGACACGCCCACCGACGACCGGGGCTTCCCCGACGCGGTGCTGTCTTTGATCGGCGAGCTCGCGGCGTTCGACCACTTCCGCCAGCGGGTCACGCTGGTCGCCAACGCGGTGCTGCCGGCGTCCGCGACCGACTCCGAGATCGATGCGGCGTACGACGACGCCCTGGCGCGCCTCGACCAGCTCGCCACCGACGGCGCCCGGCCGCTCAGCGAGCCCATGATGGACCCGCCGGACCCCGACGAGGCACCGGCCGAGGCCACCGAGGAGTTCGGCTCGGAGAACTACCGGACGGCGGTCGAGGCCATCCGCGAGCACATCTTCGCCGGTGACGCCTTCCAGGTGGTGCTGTCCCAGCGCTTCGGCCTCGACCTCGACGCCGAGCCCTTCGACGTCTACCGCGTGCTGCGCCAGATCAACCCGAGCCCGTACATGTACTTCGTGCGCGACCCCGAGCTGACCCTGGTGGGCTCGTCGCCCGAGCCGCTGGTGACGCTGCGCGACGGCGTGGTCACCTCGCGGCCGATCGCCGGCACGCGCTTCCGCGGCAAGACCGAGGCCGACGACCGTCGGCTGGGCGCCGAGCTGCGCGAGCACCCCAAGGAGATCGCCGAGCACGTCATGCTGGTCGACCTGGCGCGCAACGACGTGGGTCGGGTCGTGGAGTTCGGGACCTGCACGGTCGACGAGATGATGACCCTCGAGCGCTTCAGCCACGTCATGCACCTCACGTCGGAGGTCACCGGCGACCTGCGCGACGGCGCCACCCCGGTCGACGTGCTGCGGGCCACGATGCCCGCAGGAACCGTGTCCGGGGCGCCCAAGGTACGGGCGATGGAGATCATCGACGCCCTCGAGCCGGTCAAGCGCGGGCCGTACGCCGGGGTGGTCGGCTACATCGACTTCTCCGGCACGATCGACACCGCCATCGCGATTCGCACGATGGTCGTGGCCCCGGACGGCCGGGCATGGGTGCAGGCCGGTGCGGGGATCGTCGCCGACAGCGTCGCCGCCGACGAGGACCTCGAGTGCCACAACAAGGCCCGCGCCCTGCTCGCCGCCGTCCCCGCCGCGCGCCGCATGACCGCCTCCCGCTGATCAGTCCGTCGCGTACGAGAGGGGTTCATAGGGGTAGCGGTTCCCATCCAACACGGGACGGTTGCCCACCGGCGCCTTCAGCTCCACGGTGACTTCGGCGCCTACTTGCCGAGGCGGCCCGTCCCCCGCGATTCGAATCGGGCCCTGACACGTCTGGAAGGTGTGGCCCCGCGGACGCACCGCGGCGGTGACGACGATTCGGTGGGCGTCGACGTGGACCTTGGGACCGATGACCTCCGATGGCGTCGTGCTCCGTCCGTCGTTGCACGCCACGCCTTGGACGAACAAGTGGATGGTGGTGGTCTTCCGCTTGATGGACTCGTCTGCGTCGAGGACGACGCTTGCAACGCCAAGCCCCGGTTGCTCGACGGTGAGCACGTCGCAACCGCTCGAGTTCGCCCAGTGCCACGTGTGCTTTTGCTGCACGTAGCGATTCGACCAGCGATGTCCGGCGGCGCCACCGACGAAGAGCGCTTCCGTATCGGACTTGGCGACGATCCGCCATCCGTTGATGGGAGGCCCACCTACTGCAGCCGGCGGACCGTTCGGGTCTTCGAGGTCGGCGAGGAATGCCCTGGCCGCCGGATCGTTGGCGTGTTGGGCATCGTCAGGACCCCACAACTTGGACGCGCTGAACGACGGGCCTTGTCCGCCACACGTGACGAGGGGATCGTCGCTGAACGCGGCGAGGGACGCAGAGGAGCGGGACTTGACTGCAGCCGCCACGCCGACTGCGGCCAGGACCAGCACGACGAGGGCCCCGCCGACGAGCAACCGTCGACGGCGCTTCGGAGAAGGCGGTGGGGGAAGGGTTCCCCCTGGCTCGTCGGTCGCGTCTTCGTCCATCGTCCCTTCCTCCGCGCTCAGTCCGCTTGCGCGGCCGCCTGCGATGCGGCGAAGGCGACGCCGCCGCCGCGCAGGTCGCCGGCCATGCCGCTGCTCATCTTGTTCATGACGTAGGCGACCGAGAGTTCGGCGTCCAGGTCGATCACCGCGACCGACCCACCCCAGCCGCCCCAGAAGAAGGAGCGGGGGTTGGGGCTCAGGGGGATCAGGTCGCTCATCAGACCGAAGCCCATGCCGAAGCGCATGGGGAGACCGAGCACCTTGTCGGTGCCGTTCGACTGCTCCTCCAGCACGCGCTCCACGCCCGCGGTCGACATGAGTCGGACGCCGTCGACCTCGCCTCCGCACGCCAACGCCGAGTGCACGCGGGCGACCGAGCGGGCGTTGCCGGTGCCGCCGGCGGCGGGGATCTCGGCGCCGCGCCACGCACGGGTGCGGGGCTCGGTGGCGTCCAGCACGCAGCTCAGCACCGACCGGGTGGCGATCGACGACTCGGCGCTGGGGAGGCTGTCCGCCATCAGGTCCAGGTCGGGCGGCACGAGGTCGGCGACGCGGTCGTCCTCGGAGGCGGGCAGGCCGATGTAGAAGTCGGCGCCGAGGGGCTCGGCGACTTCGGTGCGAAAGTAGTTGCCGACCGATCGACCGGTGACCCGTCGCACGACCTCGCCGAGCAGGTAACCCTGGGTGATGAGGTGATACCCCGACCCCGTGCCCGGCTCCCACCAGGGCGCCTGCGCTGCGAGACCCTCACAGACCGCGTCCCAGTCGTAGAGGTCCTCAGCGGTGATCGGCGGGTCGAAGCCGCTCAGCCCGGCGTTGTGGCTCATGACGTGGCGCAGCAGCACGCCTTCCTTGCCGTTGGCCGCGAACTCGGGCCAGTAGGTGGCGACGGGCGCGTCGAAGTCGACGAGGCCCTGGTCGGCGAGCATCAGCACGCAGGTCGCGGTCATCGTCTTGGTGGTCGAGTACACGTTGACGATCGTGTCCTCGACCCAGGGCCGGCCGTGCTCGTCGGCGTCGCCCGCCCAGAGGTCGACGACGGGCACGCCGTGGTGGGTGATCGCCACCGAGGCGCCCAACTCGTTGCCCTGGTCGAAGTTGCCGACGAAAGCGTCGCGCACGGTCGCGAAGGCGTCGTCGCAGAACCCGTGGATCTCCATGGTGCGCATCCCCTTGCCCCGGCCCGGCGTCTCCGGCCCCGCTGGGCAACCTTGAAGGTAGCGGGGACAAGCGACGAACCGCGTCCCGCACCGCTTTGGGTGCCGTTTCGCAGGCCATGGCCTGCGAAACGGCACCCAAAACGCGGGAGGGGGGCCAACGGGGAATGTGGGCAACCACGTGTCGGCGTCGCAGACTGGAGACGTGACCGACCCCGTGACCACGCTGACGTACGAATCCCACCGCGACGTGGTGCGGGTGGCGGGTGCCGACGCGGCCGTCTACCTCCAGAGCCAGCTCAGCCAGGACCTCGATTCGGTCGCGGTCGGCGAGGCGACCCGCTCGTTCGTGCTCCAGCCGGACGGGCATGTCGTCGGGTGGTTCCGGCTGGTCACGACGGCGGACGACGAGTTCCTGCTCGTGACCGATCCGGGCGCCGGCGCGGCCATCGTGGCGCGCCTCGAGCGGTTCAAGCTGCGCATGCGCGTCGACGTGGCGGCCGAGGTCTGGACGTGCACGACGACGATCGGAGGGGCGGTTCCCGACGCTCCGGTGATCGGAGCCGACGCGCTCGACGGTCCCGCTCGACTGGCCGGGCGTGGAGGGTCTCGAACGACTCGAGCCCGGTGAGCCTTCCGAGGTCCCGTCGCCGGCGCCCGCCGACGCCGACGAAGACCCCCTGGCGTGGGCACGCATCGGCGCCGGGATCCCGCGTGCCGGCGTCGACTTCGCCGTCGGCGGGAAGACCATCCCGGCGGAGCTGGGGGAGTGGGCGCTGCGCGCCTCGGTGAGCTTCACCAAGGGCTGCTACACCGGCCAGGAGCTGGTCGCCCGCCTCAACAGCCGCGGCAACCACGTACCCAAGCCGCTGCGCCTGGTGCACCTCGCCGGTGAGGTGATGCCTCCACAGGGGGCGCGGCTCGTCGCTGAGGACCGGGAGTCGGGCCACCTCACGTCGGTCGGCCGAGCTCCCGATGGCGAAGTGCTCGCGCTCGCGGTCGTCGCCCGCCGTGTGGAGGTCCCGACCGAGGTCTCGGTCCGTTGGGACGATCACCAGGCGCGCGCCCGCGTCGAGGCACTTCCAGTCGGTCGGTAGGCTCGCCCGTATGTCCAAGACCTCCGTTTTCGCCCACATCGTCGCCAAGCCGGAACACCTCGAGGAGGTGCAGTCGCTGCTCGAAGGCCTCGTGGCCAGCACGGCCGACGAGGCCGGCACCGAGCAGTACGTGCTCACCCAGGACGCGGGCGACGGCGCGTCGTTCTGGTTCTTCGAGCTCTACACCGACGACGACGCGCTCGGCGTGCACAGTGGCAGCGACGCGATGGCTGCTGCGATCGGAGGTCTCGACGGCAAGCTCGCCGAGGCACCCGCGCTGCACGTGACTCGGCCGGTCAAGGCCAAGGGCATCGAGGTGTGACGTACCTCGATCGGATCCTCGACGCGCACCGTCGCTCCGCGGCGGCTGACCGTCGTCCGATCGAGGAGCTGCTCGACCAGGCAAGGACCGCACCGCCGACGCGAGGCTTCCGCGACGCGCTCGCCCGCAGCGAAGGCCTCGGGGTCATCGCCGAGATCAAGCGTCGGTCGCCGTCCAAGGGTGATCTGCACCCTGGACTCGACCCGGCGGCGCTGGCCGCCGACTACGCAGCCGGCGGCGCGACCTGCCTCTCGGTCCTGACCGACGAGGCGTTCTTCGGTGGTTCCGCCGACGACCTGGCCCTGGCCCGTACCGCGGTCACCATTCCCGTGCTGCGCAAGGACTTCACGGTATGCGCCGCCGACGTGTGCGACGCCCGGATCATCGGCGCCGACGCGCTGCTCCTCATCGTCGCCGCCCTCGACGATGCCGAGCTGACAGACCTCTTCGCACTCGCCGGCGAAGTGGGCCTCGACGCGCTCGTCGAGGTGCACGACGAGTCCGAGGTCGCTCGCGCGCTGGAGGTCGGCGCCACGCTCGTCGGCGTGAACCAGCGCGACCTGGTCACCTTCGAGGTCGACACCGCACGGGCCGTGCGCGTCGCCGCGGCGATCCCCGAGGGGGTCGTGCGCGTCGCCGAGTCGGGGATCACCGGGCCCGCCGATGCCGCCAAGCTCGCCGAGTCCGGCTACGACGCCGTGCTCGTGGGCGAGTCGCTGGTCACCGCGGGGGCGCCGACCGAGGCGGTCCGGGCCTTGCGCACCTCGCAATGGTGACGAGATCCGCGGGCGTCACGCCGTAGCATCCGAGCCGTGTTCGTCAAGATCTGCGGCATCACCTCCGAGGAAGACGCCCTGCTTGCGGTGGCCATGGGCGCTGACGCCATCGGGTTCGTGTTCGCGCCCTCCGTCCGCCAGCTCGCGCAGGCCCAGGCGCGCGACATCGCCGGTCGCCTCCCCCCGGAGGTGCTCACGATCGGTGTGTTCCGCGACGAGACGCCGGAACGTGTGGTCGAGATCGTCAACGGCGCCGGACTGCGGGGCGCCCAGCTGCACGGCCACGAGACCGCGGACCAGACGCGTTGGGTGCGCGCCCGCCTGCCGGTCGTCATCAAGGCGTTCTCTGCCGGCGACCCGTCGCTCGCACGGGCCGACGACTTCGGCGCCGACGCGACGTTGGTCGACTCGCCGCAGCCGGGCAGCGGCGAGATCTTCGACTGGTCGCTCGCCGAAGGCGCGCCCAAGGGCCGCCGGGTGATCCTGGCGGGCGGCCTCACCCCGGAGAACGTCGCCACCGCGATCGACCGCGTACGCCCCTGGGGGGTCGACGTCGCCAGCGGGGTCGAGGTCGACGGTGGACGCGGCGGTCAGAAGGACCCTCGCAAGGTCCGGGCGTTCGTCGCCAACGCCCGCGCGGCCGAACCGGCGGGCCACACCGGCGAGAGCGCCGTCCCCTACGACTGGATGGTCGAGTGAGCACCGAGCCCTGGGCGATGACCGACCCGGACGCGAACGGCCGTTTCGGCGACTTCGGCGGACGGTTCGTGCCCGAGACACTCATGCCCGCGTGCATCGAGCTCGAACGCGCCTTCCGCGAGGCCTGGGCCGACCCGGGCTTTCGGACCGAGCTGTCCGACCTGCTGCGCGACTACGCCGGGCGACCGTCGCTGCTCTACCGCTGCGACCGGTTCTCCGAGGAGCTGGGCCTGACACTGCTCCTCAAGCGGGAGGACCTCAACCACACCGGCAGCCACAAGATCAACAACGTGCTCGGCCAGGCGCTGCTCGCCCGGCGCATGGGCAAGCAGCGGCTCCTCGCCGAGACGGGCGCCGGGCAGCACGGTGTCGCCAGCGCCACCGCGGCGGCGCTGTTCGGCATGGAATGCGTGGTCTACATGGGCGAGGTCGACATGGCCCGCCAGGCGCTCAACGTCTTTCGGATGCGCCTGCTCGGCGCCGAGGTGCGGCCCGCCCTGACCGGGAGCCGGACGCTGAAGGACGCGGTCAACGAGGCGATGCGCGACTGGGTCGCCACCGTCGAGTCGTCCCACTACTGCCTGGGTTCGGTGATGGGCCCGCACCCGTACCCGTGGATGGTGCGCGAGTTCCAGCGGGTGATCGGCGACGAGGCCCGTGCGCAGTGCGACGACCTGCTCGGCGGGCCCCCCGACGTGGTCGTGGCATGCGTGGGCGGCGGCTCGAACGCGGCCGGGCTCTTCGCCGGGTTCGCCGACACCGATGCCGAGCTGGTCGGAGTCGAGCCGGCCGGTGGCGCCGCGGTCGGGCACGGCGTGCCCGGCGTCGTGCACGGCATGGCGTCCTACCTGATGCAGGACGAGTTCGGCCAGGTGTCCGAGGCCGAGTCCATCTCGGCGGGCCTCGACTACCCCGGGATCGGCCCGGAGCACGCCCACCTCTCCGCGACGGGACGCGCCCGCTACGTGCCGGTCACCGACGACGAGGTGCTCGACGCGTTCGTGGCGCTCTCGCGTGCGGAGGGCATCATCCCCGCGCTCGAGTCCGCGCACGCCATCGCCTGGGTGCAGCGCGAGCGTTCCGCCCTGGCCGGCAAGACCGTGCTGGTGAACCTCTCGGGACGCGGCGACAAGGACGTCGCGCAGGTCGCCGAGATCCTGGGCGCGCTCGATGGCTGACACCGCGACGCCGCTCGTCCCCCTGGGCGACCACCTGCGCGCCGCGCGCGCCGACGGCCGCAAGCTGCTCGTGCCGTACGTGACGGGCGGGCTGCGCGCCGACTGGCTCGACGTGATCCACGCGTTCGTCGATGCCGGCGCGGACGCGATCGAGGTGGGCATCCCCTTCTCCGACCCGGTGATGGACGGCCCGACCATCCAGGAGGCCTCCGCGCGCTCGCTGGCGCGGGGCACGTCGCCGCTCGGCGTCCTCGCCGAGCTGCGGGGCCTGGAGTGCCCGGCGCCGCTCGTGGTGATGACCTACTACAACCTGGTGTTCCGGGCCGGGCTGCGGCGCTTCGCGACAGAGATGGTCGACGCAGGGATGTCCGGCATCATCCTTCCCGACGTGCCGCTCGAGGAGCTGGGGCCGTGGCACGAGGCCGCGGCCGAGGCGGGCGTGGAGACGGTCGGGCTGGTCGGACCGGTCACGCCCGACGACCGACTGCAGCGGGTCTGCGACGCGGCATCGGGCTTCGTCTACGGCGTCAACCTGATGGGCGTGACCGGCGAGCGCTCCGACGTCTCGGCCGCCTCGTCGGTGCTGGCCAAGCGCATCCGGGCCGCCACCGACCTCCCGGCGATCATGGGGTTCGGCATCTCGACCCCGGCTCAGGCGGCGGCCGTGGCCACGCACGCCGACGGAGTGATCGTCGCCTCGGCCATCATGCGCATCCTGCTCGACGGCGGCACGCCTGCGGACGCCGGCGCGTTCGTCGGGTCACTCCGCTCGGCGCTCGACGCCGGGTAGCGGCCGGCCTCAGCCGAGCGGCGCGATGGGGGCGTAGTCGGCGTAGGTGACGACCCAGCCGATGGCGCGCTTCTCGGTGCTGATCGTGATGCCGCCGTGCTCGGTTCGGAAGATGCAGCCGCCCTCGGGCAACGTGGGGTCGGTCGAACAGCCCCGATTGCCGGTCACGGGGTCCGTGTTGGCGAACATGCCCTTGACGGCTTCGGCGTCGGCGACCTTCGAGGCCGCCACGCGGTCGTGGTTCTGCCACGCGGTCACCGAGCGCGATCGCAGCGTCGTAGCCGCTCGGGGAGCCAACCGTGGCCTTGGCCGGGAGGGTCGTGGTCGGCGCCACGGTGGTCGAGGTCGAGGTCGTGGTCGGTGCGGTCGTCGACGGCACCGTGGTCGCGGGCGTGGCATGCCCGCTGGAGCTGGCACATCCGACGAGCGAGCACGCGGCCACACCGGCCGCGCACAGAACCTGGAGCGGTCGTCGTGGCACGGGAAGCAGGCTAGCGAGCCAGGTGCGCGTCGAGCGCTGCAAGGGTCCGGGCCCACGCGAGCTCGGCCGCGTCGGCGTCGTAGGTCGGTCCCGGTTCGAGGAACCCATGCGCCGTGCCGGGATAGTCGAAGAACTCGCAGCTCGTTCCGTCCAGGTGGAGCGCCGCCTCGAGCAGGACGCGTTCGTCGTCGTCGACGAGGTCGTCGTGCTCGGCGAAGTGGCCCTGCACCGCAGCGGTGACGTCGAGCCGATCGACCTGTTGGGTGCCGTAGAAGAAGCTGAGCGCACCGACCTGCTCCGGGGCGCGCGACGCCAGCCACAGCCCCCAGGAGGCGCCCATGCCCAAGCCCAGGACGCCGATGGGGGCATCGGGCGTGAGGTCCGAGCTGCGCAGGATCGCCGTGGACGACAGCACGAGGTCCGCGACCACGTTGGGGTCCCGGTCGTTGAGCCAGGCGCGGGCGGTGTCGGCATCGGTGGTGGTGCGCGCGTCGCCGACCAGGTCGGGGGCGAGCGCGAGGTAGCCGGCGTCGGCCAGCCGGTCGCAGTTGTTGCGCACGTTGTCGTCGAGCCCCCACCAGTCGCTGAGCACCAGCACGGCGCGTCCCTTGCCGGCGTCGGGAGCGACGAGGTAGCCGGTGCCGCTCACGCGTTCATCAGGAACGTCGAGGCGCGGTCGAAGTAGTCGAGCATCTCCGACGCCGCGACTTCGTCGTCGACCGAGGCGCGCACCGCGTCGGCCATGTGCTCGAGCCAGGCGTCGCGGGCGGTCTGATCGATCACGAACGGCACGTGTCGCATCCGCAGCCGAGGGTGGCCACGCTGCTCGAGGTAGGTCGGGGGACCGCCCCAGAACTGCGCCAGGAACAGCGCGAGGTGCTCGCGAGATTCGGTGAGGTCGTCGGGGTACATGGGGCGGAGGACCTCGTCGGTCTCGACGCCGGCGTAGAAGCGCTCCACCAGTCGGTCGAAGAACGGCTGACCGCCGAGGCGGTCGTAGAGGGGCTCCACCGCGACGAGGCTACCGTGCCCTTCATGCCTGAAGAACGAGTGACCCCTTCCGTCGGTGGCCGGGCGCCGGCCTTCAACCTGCGCGACCAGCGAGGCGACAAGATCCGGCTGTCCTCGTTCAAGGGCCGTCCGGTCCTCGTCTACTTCTACCCGCGGGCCAACACCCCCGGTTGCACGACCCAGGCGTGCGGCCTGCGTGACATCGCCGACGACATCGGTGACACCGTGGTGATCGGGGTCAGCCCCGACGAGCCCGAGAAGCTGGCGTCGTTCGACGAGAAGTACTCGCTCGGGTTCCTGCTGCTCTCCGACCCCGAGCACACCACGAGCGAGGCATACGGCGCGTGGGGCGAGAAGTCGCTCTACGGCCGCAAGTTCATGGGCGTGATCCGCTCCGCGTACCTGGTCGACTCGAAGGGTCGGATCAGCCATGCCTGGCCGAAGATCAGCCCCAAGGACACACCGGTCAAGTTGCTGAAGGCGTTGGAGGAGCTGGATTGACGGGCGGCCCGCCGCTCGGTGCGAGGATGTCGGCGTAGCGTTTGCGGTTCTTCGCCACGGCGACGTCGCGCACGGCCTTGGCGGTGAAGGTCGCCGCGACGATGGCGAGAAGTGTCAGCCTTCGGGGTCGCATCGTCAGTGAGTAGGCTCCTCTGTCCCATCCCGCCCGGATGGCGAAATTGGCAAACGCGATGGTCTCAAACACCATTGCCCGAAAGGGCTTGCGGGTTCAAGTCCCGCTCCGGGCACCACCAGGTCGCAAGTCGCGGTCGTTCTTGCTCGAGACCGTCTGATCGCAGCTGCTGCCGCGCCGCGCGTATGCGCCGACCGTGGCGCCGTCCTGGCGGAACGAATCGACGAGTCGGTAGCGATCGCCCAGGATCGGGTACTTGGGTGGGTAGAAGGTCACGATGAGGTCGGTGTGCTGCCGCAGGAGCTCGCGACCGACCGGCGACGCCGTGGTGTACCACCGCTGGTCGTTGACGCCGCTGTGGTACTTCCGCCGGTTCGGTTCGCCTCGGGCGATCGCTTCGTCGGCGAGCCCGACCATGTCGACGACGCGCAGGTCCAGGCGCTTGTAGCCCATCAGCCCGATCTCGCTGGTCCCGAGGGTCTCACCGGGTCGGGCGCACGATGCGAGGGCAACTTCGCGCGCCCGCACGCGACTGAGCGGGTGACCGCCGTGCCGGATCACCGAGGCATCGTCGATCGATCCACCGAGATCCCACGCTGGCCGGTTGTTGAAGGCCAACGGCAACAGCCCGGCGAACGCGAAGATGCAGAAGACGTACGTCTTCGCCCGCCCGCGCAGGTCGGGCGCGAGTCGACGTTCGATCTCGAGTGCTCCGGTGACGATCACGATGACGAGCGGCACGACCAATGGTGCGAGGAAGCGTGGCTGACCGCCCGACGTGCCCCCGGAACGGAGGATGAAGGCCACGTCCACGGCGACGAGGACGAGTGAGTAGATCACGGCGGGTCGTGCCTTGCGCCCAAGCAGCAACGAGAGCGTGGCAACGGATGCACCGGTCAGGGCCAGGATCTCGATGGCCACGAACACCGGGGGCATCGGAGCCTGGTTGAGCCCTAGGTTCGCGTTGAGTCCACGGTGGAGGTAGTCGACCCCTGCGCGGAACGACGGGATCGGCAGACCGGTCTTCGCGTAGTACGTGTTGGGGAGCAGTTGTCCGTAGTAGGCGACCCGGAGCACCTCGGACACCAGGACGATGCCCCCACCCCAGAGCGCCCACCTGATCCGTGTCCAGCGGGGCTGTTCGCGTGCCAGCAGCAGTGAGGTCGCCGCGAGCGCCGCGATGAAGAGCGCGAACTCGGGTCGCGCGAGCGACGCCAGTCCGGCGACCAGGCCGCTCCGCACCGGGAAGAGAAAGGCATCACCGCTCACGAGGAGGTCGAGGACCCACACCAGCAGCCAAACCGCAAGGGTCGTCTCGAGTGCATCGCTCGCCGACTGCCCGAGCACCCAGCTCCCGCCGATCAAGGTCAAGGCGAGCGCACGAGCCCACGACGGCCACCCGAGCCGGCGGACGAGCAGCAGCGACCGGTGCATGAGGAGCAGGCCGAACACGACGGAGACGAGCTTGAGCAAGAAGAGGTTGTGGTCCTTCGTCACCGCGTGGACGGCGATCGCGGCGCCGAGGTGGAGTGGACTGGTGAACCCCTCGACTCGTTCGCCGGCGTTGAGCACCGGTCCGTGGCCTCCGAGGACGTTCGCGGCGTACCTGAGGGTGATCAGCGGGTCGTCGATCGTGTTGGCGAAGCGCACGAACGTCGCGATTGCGAAGAGCGAGAAGACCAGGAGCAGTTCCCATCGCGCTCGGATCGCCGCCGACGCCTTCGCGGTCACGGCCCGAGAGTAGACGGACTGGGGGAAGGCTCAGTCGTTTGCGGCCGGGCATGACGCATGACCTCGATGAGCGAGCGCACATCGGGTCGTCGCCGCAGTTCCTCGACGGTGGCCGGAAGGGGAAGCGACCAGTTGGAACGCTGCACGTCGGTGCCGGGAAGGTTGACTCGCTCGGCGCACTCCAGCGCGTCGCGCACGTCGACGAGGACGATGGAAGCAGGTCCTTCGGCGAGCGCTCGTACCGCCGACGTCGTGGCATCGATCGGAGAGACGGGAAGCGTCTCGGCTCCGCCCTCGATGCAGGCCAGTTCGAGACCCTTGACGAGGGACCTGTCCGCGACCTCGTCGACGGTCAGGCCGATGCGTCGCCGTTCATCGGCGTCGCTTCCATCGACGAGGCCGCGAACGGTGGGGAGGTCGTGATTCGCGATCGCTGCGACGCACTCGGTCGGCATCTGCGAAGGAGGGACTTCGGAGAACACCACGAGCCTCGTACCGAGCAGGCCTCGTGTGTGCATCGTGGCACGAACCCCCTCTTCGACCGTTCCGAGGTCCTCACCGACAACGGTCGTGCCGGCACGTGTCGCCTCGAGCACGATCAGGTCGATCAACTCCTCCGCGGGCATCGATACGTACGCGCCGTCGCCGGGTGCGTTGCCGTCGGGGATCAACCAGAGTCGGAACATCCCCATGATGTGGTCGATGCGGATCGCGCCGCGTGGCGCAGGGTCGCACGGAGCGCGTCGAGGAACGGCACGTACGCGGCTGCGCGCAACGCCCCGGGGTCGAACGGGGCCAGACCCCAGTCCTGGCCGGAGGCGTTGAACACGTCGGGCGGCGCGCCGATCCGGGCACCGGTGGCGATCAGGCCGGGGTAGCACCAGGCATCGGCGCCCCCCGGATGCACCCCGACGGCGAGGTCGGTGAACAAGCCGATCGATGCCGACACCTCGTCGACCTGACGCTCGAGGTGCCATTGGAGCCAGGCGTGGAAGGCCACCTCGTCGGGGTGGTCCCGCGCATGGGCGCGCACAGCGGGTGCGTCCGGGTGGCGCAGCGAGTCCGGCCACGACGTCCATGGGGCGCGATGGTGCTCCACGAGCGCCTCGTGGGTGGCGAACCGGTCGAGCGTTGGTCCACGCTCGGACCGCCATCGCTCGAACCGGTCGCGCTCGCGGCCGCTGATCGCCCGCCAGGCGTCGGCGAGGGCGGGGCGGGTCAGGGCCCAGATGCTGTCGCGGTCGACGGGGTCGAGGTCCGCGGCTCGGGTGGCCGTCACCTGGCAGCCCAGAGCGGCGGGGTCGATCAGCAGCGGATCGCGCCACACCCGGCTCGATGGGAAGTAGGGGCTGGGCTCGCGGGGCGAGAGGGGGAGCGGCGCGTGCATCGGCAGCGTCGCGAGCAGGTCGGCGCCGGCCCCGCTCGCCCATGAGGCGAAGCGTGCGAGGGAGCCGAGGTCGCCGATGCCGCGCCCGCCGGCGGCCCGCAGGGTGGGGGTGTGCACCGACCAGCCCCACCGGCGCCCTCCGGGCTGCGGCGCGCGTGCTGGCGCGACGACCAGTTCCGTCGCCTCGTCGCCTTCTCGGGAGACGAGGCGGTGGAAGCCGATCGGTAGACCGGTTGGCAGGTGGTCGTGCACCGTGACGACCGCGCCGTCCTCGGTCTCGAGGTCCCACTGGCCGGCGATGGCGTCGCCACGGTCCGGTCTCGTGAAGCGAAGCGGAGCGGGTGCGCTCCCGGCGGGTGGTCCGGTCAGCAGATCACGAAGCTGCTCGGCGACGCTGGGATCCGTGGTGCGCCACGTGCCGCCGGCATCCCAGTAGCCCGGGGCGATGCCAGACCCGTCGCTCACGACTGGCCGGGCCCCTTGCCGGTTCTCGTCCGCGCGAAGGTGCGCATGGCCGCGAGGTCGAGGCCGGTGCAGGCCTGCCTCGTCACCCAGGCGGTGGCGATCACCTTGGCGCCGCGTGGCAACGAGGCGGCTGGCGCGACGACCACGGTCGACGACGCCAAGCGCTGGAGCGCCTCGACTTCGGCCGGGTCCAGGCCGTGGTACTGGATGAGGACGTGCCCTTCCTCGAGGATCCCTACTTGGATCTGCGGTTCGATCGGCTTGGACTGCACCCCGGAGACCGACGGTGTGGGCTGGTGAGCTCCCGAGGTCGGCGGGTCGGTCACGTAGCTGGGCGCCGGCGCACCCGGCAGGACGTGGGTCAACGAGCCGGGGTCGAGTGCGTCGCGCGTCACCGGCCCGCAGGTCGACGTTCCCGAGGAGCTGCAACCGGAGAGCGATGTCGCCGCGAGCACCGCGGCGACGGCGATCGCGGACTTCATGGTGAGGCGGATCATGGATCGAGCCTTGCAGGTGGGGTGGAGGTCACGTCTACCCGGCCGAGGCACTGCGCCGTCTGCTCCTAGACTGCCGCCGTGTCCAGGAACCGGGTCGAACGTCGTCTCGCGGACATCGGCGCGCGCCTGCGCGAGCTTCGTACCGAGGCACGTATCGGTGAAGAGCAGCTCGCACAGGTCACCGCCGAAGCGGACGAGGCTCGGGTTCGCGCGTTGGTGTCGGAGACCCCGCTCGCGGAGCGCGAGCACCGAGAAGCCCAGCGGCACGCCGATGCGATGGCGAAGCGCCAGGCGGCCGTCGTGGCCGAGCTGGCCACGCTCGAGGCCCGCCAGGACGAACTGCTCGACAAGCTGGTGGCGTTGAGCCACCACGCATGAACACCCAAGAGGTACCAACGTTGCCGACCCGCGTGGTCATAGCCGAAGACGAGGCCATCATCAGGATGGACCTCCGCGAGACCCTCGAGGAGGAGGGCTACGAGGTCGTAGGCGAGACGGGGCGCGGCGATGAGGCGGTCACGTTGGTTCGGGACCTGAAGCCCGACCTCGCCATCCTCGACATCAAGATGCCTGGCCTCGACGGGCTCTCGGCAGCCCGGGAGATCTCCGGCGAGCGCCGGGCCGCGGTGCTCATCCTCACGGCCTTCAGCCAACGCGACCTCATCGAACGAGCGCGCGACGCCGGTGCGATGGCCTACCTGGTCAAGCCCTACCAGCGCACCGACCTCATTCCCGCGATCGAGGTCGCGTTGGCACGCTTCGTCGAGATGCGCGAGCTGCACGACCAGGCGACGACCTTGGAGAGCCAGCTCGAGACCCGCAAGCTCGTGGATCGCGCCAAGGGGCGGCTCATGGACGACCACAAGCTGTCCGAGCACGACTCGTTCACCTTCATCCAGCGCACCGCCATGACCGAGCGACAGACGATGCGGGCCGTTGCCGAGCGGATCCTCGCGGACAAGCTGGTGCCGTGATCGATGCCCTCGAGGTGTCGGCAGAACGCGCGTTCTTCCTCGAGGAGTTTCGGCAGCGCACGCTGCTCATAGCGGTCGCCGGTGGGGAGGTTCCAACCGAGGCTTCGGTCGACGATCTCGTCACGCTCGTCAAGGTGCTTCGAGCCAACGAGAGCCGTGTCGTGTTGATGGCTACCGGCGGCGATTCCCTCGGTCCCGCGGCGCTCGCCGAGCGCTTCGGGGTGGACGTGCGGCCCATGCCCAACGATCCGGACGAACTGGCCGAGCTCTGGATCGACCTGACCGGTGAGGGACTGGTTGTGGTCCGCGTCGACGCGTCGGTGGTCGACGCCGGCGCGGACCTCGCAACCCGGCTCCGCGCGGAGAAGCTCCTGCTCACCGACCCCCGCGGCGGGTGGGGACTGCCGCCACGCAGCTTCGCGGACCTGAGCGATCTCGAGGTCGTTCCCGAGGGTCGCGAAGCGGTCGCCCTTGCCGTGCGGGCTGCGCTGGGCGGCGGCGTGTCGAGCGTGAACCTGTGCCGGCTGGGCGAGCTCGACGCCGAGCTGTTCACCTTCGACGGCGCAGGCACGCTGTTCACCCGGGACGCCTACGTGCGGGTCAGCCCGCTGACCATCGACGACTTCCCCGTCGTGGAGGAGCTCGTGTCCCGGGGGGTGCAGGAGGGCTTCCTCCGACCGAGACCACGGGCCGAGGTCGTGCGGGTGGCTTTCGGCGGCCTCGGTGCTCGGGTCGCGCACAGCGGCCACGTCGCGGGGATCGGGAGCCTCGAGACGGCACGCTACGACGACGACAAGGTCGGCGAGGTCGCGTGCCTCTACACGGTCAACCGGTTCTCGGGTGAGGGTGCGGGGGGCCAACTGCTGGAAGGTTTGGTCGCCAGCGCCATGGACCGTGGACTGGAAGCGGTCTTCGCCTGCACCGTCTCCGAGCGGGCGGCGGCGTTCTTCGAGCGCCACGGGTTCTACGACGTGCCGCGCGAGCACGTGCCTGCCGCGAAGTGGGTCGGTTACGACCCGCAGCGCATGGCCCGGGTGCGCGTGCTCTGGTTGGACCTGGAGACCCACCGATGACGACGCTGCTGATCGACGGGAACTCCCTGACCTATCGGGCGTTCTTCGCGTTGCCGACCGATATGGCCACCGCGGGAGGTCAAGTCACCAACGCCGTCTACGGGTTCACCTCGATGGTCCTCAACCTCTGGCGCGACCACCGGCCAACGCGCCTCGCCGTGGCGTTCGACCGGCCCGAGCCCACGTTTCGCCACGAGCGCCTCGAGTCCTACAAGGCCCAGCGGGAGGCGACCCCCGACCTGCTCGTCGAGCAGTTCGGGCTGGTGCGCGAGGTGCTCGCCGCGCTGCGAGTTCCGGTCGTCGAGCTCGTCGGCTACGAGGCGGACGACGTGCTCGCCACGTTGGCGACTCGGGCGCGCGACGCCGGGGAGGACGTCATCGTCGTCACCGGCGACCGCGACGCGTACCAGTTGGTAGAGGACCCCCACGTCCGGGTCCTCTACAACAAGCGCGGCGTCTCGGACTACGCGCTCTACGACGAGGCGGGCATCGAGGCCCGAACGGGCGTGGCGCCGGTGCGCTACGTGGAGTACGCCGCGCTGCGTGGAGACCCGTCCGACAACCTGCCCGGCGTGCCCGGCGTGGGGGAGAAGACCGCGGCGAAGCTGATCAACGCGTACGGCGGGATCGACGGCATCTACGAGCACCTCGACGAGCAGACCCCGAAGCTCCGCCAGAACCTCGCCGACCACGAGGACCGGGCGCGCGTCAACGCCGAGCTCATGGTTCTGGAGCGCGAGGCGCCGGTCGAGCAGTCGCTCGACGACCTCACCTTCAGCGGCGCCGTGGATGGCGAAGAGGTGCGCCGGCTCTTCGACTTCCTGGAGTTCCGTGGCCTGCTCGGACGGCTCGGCGATCTCGTGGGCGACGGCTTCTCGGCGCCCGATGACGCGCAGGCGGTGCTCGAAGCAGAGGTCGTCGTGCCCGACGACGCGGCCGCGCTCATCGAGAAGCTGGGCATGGCCGCCTCCTCTCCGGTGCCGAGAGCGATCGCCCTCGGCCGGGCGGGTGACGACGATCGGGTCGAGGGGCTCGCGTTGGTGCTCGACGGCGCGGCGGCCGAGGTGCTGTGGATCGAACTGGCCGTCGCCGCGGAGCCGGACGGCCGCGCGGCGCTCGCCGCGGCGACCGCGGCAGGCCCGCTGGCGGCGCACGGCGCCAAGGACGTCGTGCGCACCTTGCGCTCGTTGGGAGTCGAGCCGTCGACGCTCGCCTTCGACACGATGCTCGCGGCCTACCTCATCGATCCCGCCGAGTCGCGCTACGTGCTGGACGAAGTGCTCGACCGCTACGCCCATCTGACCCTCGCCACCTCCGATGGTGGTGCCGTCGAGGGTGAGCTGTCGCTCGGGGAGGAGGCCGACCCGAGCTCGCAGGTCGCGGCTCGGCGGGCGCTCGCCGTCGACCGGCTGGTGGAGCCGCTCACCGATCGCCTCGACGCGCTGGGCATGCTCGATCTCCTCCGCGATGTCGAGGTGCCCCTCGTCGGCGTGCTCGCGTCGATGGAGGACGTCGGCGTCGGGGTCGACGTCGACGAGCTGCACCGACTCAACGACGACCTCACCCAGCGGTGCGCGGCGCTGGCGGAGCAGATCCGTGCGGACGCCGGTCACGACTTCAACGTCAACTCCACCAAGCAGCTCCGCACGGTGCTCTTCGAGGAGCTGGGTCTGGCGCCCCAGAAGAAGACCAAGACGGGCTACTCCACCGACGCGGCGTCGCTCGAGAAGCTGCGTGGCGAGCACCCCATCGTCGAGCACCTCCTCGACTACCGGGAGCTCGAGAAGCTCCGGTCGACCTACGGCGAGGGCCTGCTCGCCGAGGTCCAGGCCGACGGCCGCATCCACGCCACGTTCAACCAGACCGTGGCGCGCACCGGGCGGCTCAGCTCGGATCGTCCGAACCTGCACAACATCCCCGTCCGCACCGACGAGGGGCGGGCTTTCCGTCGAGCATTCGTGCCCGGTGCGGGACGCGAGCTGCTGGTGGCCGACTACAACCAGGTCGAGCTCCGCTGCATCGCACACCTGAGCGGCGACCCGGGGCTGGTGGAGGCCTTCGCCCGTGGCGACGACATCCACACGATCACCGCGGCCCGGGTGTTCGGGGTTGACGCCTCCGAGGTGACCCACGAGCAGCGGGCCAAGGCGAAGATGGTGAGCTACGGCCTCGCCTACGGGATGGAGTCGTATGGTCTCGCACAGCGCCTCGGCATCGGGGTGGCCGAGGCCTCCACGATCCTGGACGCGTACTTCGAGGCGTTCCCGTCGGTGCGCGCCTACATGGACGCCACCGTCGCCGAGGCCCGCGAGCGGGGCTACACCGAGACGCTGTTCGGACGTCGTCGCCCGATCCCGGAGCTGGCCTCCTCGAACGCCCGCATCCGTCAGGCTGGGGAGCGCCAGGCGATGAACGCCGGCATCCAGGGGCTGGCGGCGGACATCTTCAAGATCGCGTTGGTGCGCCTGGACGCGGCGCTGCGCGACCGGGAGATGTCTTCGGTCCTCATCCTCCAGGTCCACGACGAGGTGATCCTCGAGGTTCCCGTGGACGAGCACGACCCGGCCGCGGAGCTGACGCGCACGGTGATGATGGGTGCCGCGGACCTCAGCGTTCCCCTCGAGGTGCACCTGTCCTTCGGCGCCAACTGGGCTGATGCCAAGTCCTGACGAACGCCTTCCCCGAGGTGAGCAGGCGAGGAACGAGCCGCCCGAACCTCACGGCAACCGTGCGGCTGCGCAGGCGCCAGCCGGAGCAGCGGAACCGGTGGGTCCCGGATGGCGAAGCCGAGGTGAGCAGGCGAGGAACGAGCCGCCCGAACCTCACGGCAACCGTGCGGCTGCGCAGGCGCCAGCCGGAGCAGCGGAACCGGTGGGTCCCGGATGGCGAAGCCGAGGTGAGCAGGCGAGGAACGAGCCGCCCGAACCTCACGGCAACCGTGCGGCTGCGCAGGCGCCAGCCGGAGCAGCGGAACCGGTGGGTCCCGGATGGCGAAGCCGAGGTGAGCAGGCGAGGAACGAGCCGCCCGAACCTCCAAGCAAACATTGGTTCGAGGAGCTGGCCGACCATCTCGGCGACGCGTATCTGCGTTACTCGTTCACGAAGGGAACGGCTCAAGAGGTGGCGTTCCTCGTCGACGCGCTGCATCTCGAACCCGGCATGCGCGTCCTCGATGTCGGGTGCGGCCCGGGGCGGCACGCCCTGGCGCTCGCGGCGCGGGGCATCGAGGTCGTCGGCGTCGACATCTCGCAACGGTTCGTCGACTTGGCGACGGCCGCGGCCAGGGCGCAGGAGCTCCCCGCGACGTTCCATCGCCTCGACGCGCGAGCGCTTCCCTTCGCCGACGAGTTCGACGCCGCGATCTCCTTGTGCCAGGGGGCCTTCGGCTTGCAGGGTGCGGTGGTGGGCGCCTCGGAGGTGCCGGCCGACGACGCAGTCCTCGAGGGCATCGCGCGGTCGGTCGAGCCCGGCGGCAGGGTCGCGGTGAGCGCGTTCTCGGCATATTTCCAGGTCCGGTTCCTCGAGCCGCACGACACGTTCGACGCGGACCTGGGCGTGAACCACGAGCGAACGGTTCTGCGCGACGAGCAGGGCCGTGAGGCGGAGCACGACCTGTGGACGACGTGCTTCACACCGCGAGAGCTCCGGCTCCTCGCCGCCCGGGCGGGACTCGCCGTCGAGGCGATCTGGTCGGTCGAACCGGGTCGCTACGGCGCCAATCGGCCGGATCTCGATCACCCCGAGTTCCTGCTCATCGCGTCGAAATCTTGAACCGGCCAGGCCTCTGCTAGCGTTGGCGAGCTTGTCGGCGCCTGCGCGCGCCGGTGTTCCCATCCATCTCAGACCGAAGAGCCCTCCCTTGTCCGACACCGCTACCTCAACCCTCGACCCCGCTGCCGAGGAGTACGTCCCTCGCCAGATCGTGGCCAACGACCTGGAGATCTCCTTCGATGACGCCGTCGGCGCCACGATGGTCGGTGTCGAGGAGAGCCTCATCGTCGAAGGGCGTGTCGTGCGGGTGGACCGCGACGAGGTGTTGCTGGACATCGGCTACAAGTCCGAGGGCGTCATCCCGGCTCGTGAGCTCTCGATCCGCAACGACGTCGACCCCAACGAGATCGTGTCGCTGGGCGATGTCATGGAGGCGCTGGTCCTCACCAAGGAGGACAAGGACGGTCGACTGATCCTCTCCAAGAAGCGTGCGCAGTACGAGCGCGCCTGGGGCGACATCGAGAAGAAGAAGGAAGAGGGCGGCGTCGTGTCCGGTCCGGTGATCGAAGTCGTCAAGGGCGGCCTGATCATCGACATCGGATTGCGTGGGTTCCTGCCCGCCTCGCTGGTCGAGTTGCGACGGGTCCGTGACCTGCAGCCCTATGTGGGCCGCACGCTCGAAGCGAAGATCATCGAGCTCGACAAGAACCGGAACAACGTGGTGCTCTCCCGCCGCGCCTGGTTGGAGGAGACCCAGCGCGAGCAGCGCGAGGAGTTCCTCGAGAACCTCAAGCCCGGCGAGAATCGCAAGGGCATCGTGTCCTCCGTCGTCAACTTCGGCGCCTTCGTCGATCTCGGCGGCATGGACGGGCTCATCCACGTCTCGGAGCTTTCGTGGAAGCACGTCGACCACCCGGGCTCGGTCGTCGCGGTGGGCGACGAGGTGTCCGTGCAGGTGCTCGACGTGGACCTCTCACGCGAGCGCATCAGCCTCTCGCTGAAGGCGACCCAACAGGACCCGTGGCAGGAGTTCGCCTCGGGCCACCGCGTCGGCGAGCTCGTCTACGGCCGGGTCACCAAGCTGGTGCCCTTCGGTGCGTTCGTGCAGGTCGGCGACGGCATCGAGGGCCTGGTGCACATCTCCGAGATGTCCGCCCACCACGTGGAGCTACCCGAGCAGGTCGTCACCCCGGGCGAGGAGCTGTGGGTCAAGATCATCGACCTCGACCTCCAGCGCCGCCGCATCAGCCTCTCGATCAAGCAGGCCGCTGAGGGCGGTGTGGTCGCCTCGGAGTACCAGGAGCACTTCGGTGAGCACGCCTACGACGACGAAGGCAACTTCATCGGCTCGTCGGACACCGGTGCCGAAGAAGCCTGGGCCGACTACTACGCCGAGGGTGGCGAAGGCGCTGCTCCGGCCGACGCTGCGCCCGCGGACGCGGCGGACGCCGAGAAGACGGCGCCGGCCGTCGAGGACGCCGCAGTCGCGGCAGAACCGGACGCGACCCCCGAAGCTTGACACCGGCTTAGGGCGAGTCGGGGCCAGAAGATGGAGATTTCCTCTCCCAGGGGTTCAAGGACCGCTGATTCCGGCCGAAGGTACATGCGACTTGTCCGGCGCTCGGACCGCTTCCGCGAGGAGGCACCGAGCCAAACGAAGAGAGGGCCGCGTTGAACTCGCGCAAGCCTCTGGTGCTCATCGCTGCAGCTGTCATCGCCATCATCGCGGTGTTCATCCTGTACCAATACGTGACAGGACAGAAGGACGCGGTCTACGGCAATGCCGAGCTGGTCCCCGTGTACGTCGTCCAGCCCCCAGGGGTCAAGAAGGGCACGTACGGTCAGCAGACCGGAAGCCTCATCGTCAAGGACAAGATCCCCAAGAAGTACTACCCGTCCAACGCCATCACGAAGCTGGACCAGATCACGAACAAGTTGGCGGTCGCCGACATGCCGGCCAACACGATCGTGCTCGACAACAGCTTCGTCGACCCGGCCACCGCATCGGTGTCGCTCTCGACGCAGCTCAAGCAGATCCACGGTGAGGACCAAGTCGCCGTGTCGATCCAGGTCTCGAGCGTGCAAGGTGTTGCGGGACTCATCGTCCCCGGCGACTTCGTCAACATCATGGTGACCAAGCTCTCTGCGATCAACCTCGCCAGCGGCGACACCGGCCCGGCCAGTGGTTCGCAGGGTGGCTCGGTTGCCAACCAGGCCTGCGGTGACGTCGTGATCCCGGCTGGGTCCAGCCAGGGCGACTTCCTCTTCTGCAACCAGGCACGCGTCATGTTGCAGAAGGTCGAGGTCCTCGCGGTGGGCTCCAACGCGATCCCGCAGCCCGGTCAGGAGGCGGCGTCGGGTTCGAGCGCGACGACCCAGAACGCCAACACCGGACTCCTCACCTTCATCGTCCCGATGAAGTACGCCCAGTACATCGCCTCGGTGCCCGACGGCCACTACTACCTGACGCTGACGTCCAAGGACTACAAGCCGAAGGCGACCAAGCCGATCAAGCCGAACGACCCGCTGCCGTCCGAGGACCCGAAGATCCTGACGCCGTACGGGCCGAGCGGACCGACCTGAGTCGTGGGCTACCCTGCCTCGTCACGTCCCTCGTCCGGTCGGGAGCCTGAGCCAACCGTGTCATCTGTGCCCACCATCTCCCTACCGGTCGCCGTGGTCGATCGCGACGAACCGGTCCGCAACCGGTTGGCCATGCAGCTCGGGGAGCACGCCGTCGCCTTCTCGACGGTCTCCGAGCTCGAAGGTCGACTTCCCGCCACGCCGGCGATCGTCGTGTTCGGCCCGTCGTGCACCGATGGGCTGAACATGGACGAGCTCGAGCAGCTGCTGCGGGCTCGCCCGGACGTCGGCGCAGTGCTCGTCGCCGAGGAGCTGACGACCGACTTGTTCCAACGGGCCATGCGGATCGGGGTCCGCGACGTGCTCTCCGCGCCAGTCGACACAACTCAGCTCAACGACGCGGTCCGACGGGTCGCCGAAGGCATCTCGCAGGTGGCTGCGTCGGCGCAGGCACCCGCCGCGGCTGCTGCTGCGCAGTCCACCGGAGAGCTCGGTCAGGTCATCACCGTGTTCTCGACCAAGGGCGGCGCGGGAAAGACCGTCGTGGCCTGCAACCTTGCCGTCTCGTTGGCGCGACGCAGCGACCGTCCGGTCGTGCTCGTCGACGCCGACCTCCAGTTCGGGGACTGCGCGGTGATGCTCAAGCTCGCGCCCCAGCGCACGATCGTCGACGCGGTGGGAGTCATCGACCACTTGGACGCCACGATCATGGGCGACATGCTCGTGCGCCACGAGCGTTCGGGGCTGCTGGTGTTGCCGGCGCCGCTGGAGCCCGCCTTCGCCGACCAGGTCACGGCCGAGTACATGACCCAGATCATCGACCTGCTGCGCTCGATGGCGGCGTACGTGATCGTCGACACCCCGGCGTACTTCAACGAGATCGTGCTCAACCTCATCGAGCAGAGCGACGACGTCCTCCTGGTCGCGGGCATGGATGTGCCCAACATCAAGAACGTCAAGATCGGTCTGCAGACGCTGCGGATGTTGAACACGCCGATGTCGAAGCTGCACCTGGTCCTGAACCGGGCCAACGCCAAGGTCAAGCTGGACGTGAACGAGGTCGAGCGCACCCTGCAGGTGCGCGCCGAATCCCAGATCCCCAGTGACGTCGCCGTGCCTCAGTCGGTGAACAAGGGCAATCCGGTGGTGCTCGACGCCCCCAAGTCCGGAGTCGCGCGTTCCCTCGAGGCGCTCGCGGACATGTTCGAGACCAGCGACGCGGTGCCCGCCAAGGGTCGCGGCCGGTAAGTTTCGTCGTGGCCTCAAGGGCGGCGAGACCGAGCCGATAGAACCTCGATGTCTCTCTACAAGCGCCTTCATGAAGTGCAGCAGGGACCCGCAGGAACCGGCGGAAGCCGACGGGACCCGGTCATCGACGAGCTCCGTCAGAAGATCCACCATCACCTGATCGACGAGCTCGGTCCCATCCTCTACGACAAGCGATTGTCCGAGGACGATCTCCGTCGTCGGGTGCACGAGCAGCTCCATGCTGCCCTCGCCCAGGAGCGCGCGCCGCTCTCCGCGGCCGACAAAGCGCAACTGATCCAGGACGTCTCCGACGACATCCTCGGCTACGGCCCGATCGACCGACTCCTCAAGGACGAGGAGGTCACCGAGGTGATGGTCAACGGTCCGACCTCGGTCTACGTCGAGCGCTTCGGCAAGATCGAGAAGACCGACGCCACCTTCGTCGACGAGCAGCACCTGCGCCGCATCATCGACAAGATCGTGGGCCAGGTCGGTCGTCGCATCGACGAGGCGACCCCGCTCTGCGACGCCCGCCTGCCGGATGGGTCCCGCGTCAACGCGGTGATCCACCCCCTCGCCATCGGTGGACCGTTCCTCACGATCCGCAAGTTCTCGGTCGACCCCTACCAGATCGACGACCTGATCCGCTTCGGGACCCTCAACCCGGCATCGGCCCGGTTCCTGCAGGCGCTCGTGGTCGGTCAGCTCAACATCATCGTCTCCGGCGGAACGGGCACCGGGAAGACGACGACCTTGAACGTGCTCTCGTCGTTCATCCCCAACGACCAACGGATCGTGACGGTGGAGGATGCCAAGGAGCTCCAGCTGCACCAGGACCACGTCCTCGCGATGGAGTCCCGCCCACCGAACATCGAGGGCAAGGGCCAGATCACGATTCGTGACCTCGTCCGCAACGCCCTGCGCATGCGCCCCGACCGGATCGTGGTCGGGGAGTGCCGTGGCGGTGAAGCGCTGGACATGCTCCAGGCCATGAACACCGGTCACGACGGCTCGCTCACCACCGTCCACGCCAACTCGCCGCGTGACACGCTCGCCCGCCTCGAGACCCTCGTGCTGATGGCGGGCTTCGACCTGCCGGTGCGGGCCATCCGTGAGCAGATGGCCGCAGCCATCGACTGCATCGTGCAGCTCACCCGCCTTCGGGACGGCACCCGCCGGGTCACGCACATCACCGAGGTGCAGGGCATGGAGGGCGAGGTCATCATCCTCCAGGACGTCTTCCTGTTCGACTACGGCATGGGCGTCGACGACCAGGGCCGATTCCTCGGTCACCTCAAGGCCACCGGCGTGCGGCCCAAGTTCGCCGAGAAGCTTTCGGACCTGGGGATCCGCCTCGGTGCCGAGGTGTTCCAACCCGAACAGTTCAGTCGCCGTGCGGTGGGTGCCCGGTGAACATGCGCCAACGCATCAGCGGCCTCCTCTTCCTCCTGGCGGCCGCCCTCCTCATCTTCGTCGCCTCACCTGCGGGCGCGGACAACGGGGTCACCGACAAGACGCCGCAGAAGGGGGCGAACAACCTCCAGATCTCGAAGGTGGACGCCACCGACTCCAAGGCGGTGAAGGTCCACTTCACCTGGAACGGCGACGTCTCCCGCCTGCAGAGTCTGACCATCCGCGAGAACGGGCAGCAGGTCGAGAACCAGACGCCCCAGCTCCAGACCGCTGCGGATCTCAAGCGTGCGACGGTCCTGGTTCTCGACCAGTCGGGGTCCATGGTGACCAACGGCGGCCTCGCGACGACGGTCAGCAAGATGAAGGAGATGATCCAGAACGCTCCAGACACCGACCAGTTCGGCATCGTGACGTTCGGTTCGTCCGCGGTGGTCGTCCAGGACATGACCACCGACAAGGCCGCGCTGAGCAAGGCGCTCGATTCGATCAAGCCGGCTGACAAGCAGGCGCGCACCGCGATGTGGGATGGGGTCGTGAGCGGTACGGCGATCCTCGACCGACTCCCCTCCTACGAGCACAACCTCATCCTTGTGACCGACGGCAAGGACGACAGCTCTCAGGCAACCGCTGCACAGGCGCGGGGCGCCGTGATCGGCAGCGGCAACGGCACGGGTGCGACCGTCTTCGCCATGGGGATCACCCAGGAAGGGCAGCTCGACGAGAACGGACTGTCCAAGCTGGTCGAATCCGCCGGCGGTCGGTTCTTCGTCACCAATGACGCCACCAACGTCGCCCAGGCGTTCGACGAGACCACGCAAGCACTCAACAACGAGTATGTCGTCACCTTCACCCCGTCGTCCGGCACCCAGGGCACGCAGAGCCTCGCGCTGACGGTCGGCGGCTACACCGCCTCGGCGAACTTCTCGGACGGGAGCGTGAAGTCCGGCGCCAGCGCGCTGGCTCCCTTGCCGGTCTCGTCACCGAGTGGCCCCGCGTTCTTCCGGACGACCGGTGGTCTGGTGCTCGCCCTGTTGCTGGTCGGACTTGCTGTGGCGATCGCCGCGTACATCGCGGCGCAGCTGCTGATGTCGCGGACCAGCGTGCTCGACGCGGCGCTCACGCCCTACACCGAGGGTTACACCGCGGCCGAAGGCGAGGAGGAAGGCGGCGGTCTCTCTCAGAACGCGCTCCTGCAGCGCGCGGTCGCCATGACGGAAGGCTTCGCCGAACGGCAGGGCTTCCTCGACGCGGTCGAGCACAAGCTCGAGGTCGCCGAGCTGCCTCTCAAGGCCGCCGAGGTGCTGCTGATCTGGATCGGCGGGCTGATCCTGCTCACCGGGATCGGCCTGGTTCTCGGTCGCTGGGTCGTGGCTCTGGTGCTGTTGGTGATCGGGTTGTTGGGCGGTCCGGCATTCCTCGACATGAAGGCGCGGATGCGCCAACGCAAGTTCGAGACGCAGCTCCCGGACATGCTCACGCTCATGGCCGGTGCCCTGCGAGCAGGTTTCTCCCTCATGCAGGCGGTCGACGCCGTGTCGCAGGAGGTGCAGGACCCGATGGGCAAGGAGCTGCGGCGGGTCATCAGCGAGAGCCGTCTCGGACGTGATCTCGAGGACGCACTCGACGACACCGCGGAACGTACCGGGAGCGACGACTTCGCCTGGGCCGTGATGGCGATCCGAATCCAGCGGGAGGTCGGCGGAAACCTGGCCGAGCTCCTGATCACCGTCGCCGAGACCATGGTCCAGCGCGAGCGGTTGCGCCGCGAGGTGAAGGCGCTCACCGCAGAAGGTCGGATCAGTGCGATCGTGCTCGCCATCCTGCCGCCGGGCCTGGCCGTGATCATGTACGTGGTCAACCAGGAGTACATGACGCCCCTGTTCCACGAGGTCCTGGGGCAGGTCATGTTGGGCCTGTCGGTGATCGGCATGTTTGTCGGCTACCTCTGGATGCGGAAGGTCGTGCAAATCGATGTGTGAGGTGACCCGATGAACCCGTTGGTGATCGCAGCTGTCGCGACCAGCGATGCCATGATGACGATCGGACTCGCCCTGGTGGGCGTGGCGGTCGGGCTCGCGGCGTTCATCGCTTTCAACAGCATCGAAGAGAAGCAGACGATCCGGAACTCGATCCGTCAGCTCGAGGAGTACGGCCAACCCGGTGCGGTCGAGACCGAGCGCGACCGGGAGCTGCTGCGCCCCGCCTACGAGCGCGCGTTGGCGCCGGTCATGGGCTCGTTCGTGAACACCGGCCGTCGGCTGTTCCCGACCGACTACGTGGCGCGGACCCGCAAGAAGCACCAGTCGGCCGGCCGTTTCGATCCGGCGGCGGTGGACCGCTTCCTGGCGTTCCGGATCCTGTGCCTCCTCCTGATCCCGTTGGCGTTGTTCCTCTTCCCGATCCTCAACGTCTTCAACCTGTCGTTCAAGATGAACATGCTGTGCTTCATCTTGTTGGTGGCGACGGCGATCATGCTGCCCGAGGCCCGTCTGAACAGCGCGGTCCAGGATCGGCAGCGCGAGATCCAGCGATCCCTCCCGGACATCCTCGACCTGCTCGTGATCAGCGTCGAGGCCGGCCTCGGCTTCGAGCAGGCGCTGGACCGCACGGTTGCCTCGGTGCCGGGCGCGTTGAGCCTCGAGTTCGCCCGGATGCTCGGCGAGACTCGGGCCGGTGCCTCCCGTTCCGACGCCATGCGCGCGCTCGAGGAGCGCGTCGACGTCCCGGAGGTCCGCTCGTTCGTGCTCGCGGTGCTCCAGGCCGACACCTTCGGTGTCTCGATCGGTCGGGTGTTGCGGGCCCAGGCCGAGGAGATGCGCATCAAGCGCCGTCAGCTCGCCCAGGAGCGTGCGCAGAAGGCACCGGTCAAGATGCTGATCCCGATGGTGTTCTGCATCTTCCCTTCACTGTTCGTGGTGGTCATCGGTCCGGCGATCCTGAGTATCAGAAAAGCCTTCTCGAAGACCTGATGGGGCACGAGTGCTTCAGAAGATCCGGCGTCGTGGCGTCACTCGTGGCACCGTGGCCGGGACCTTCATCGTCCTGCTGGGTGCCCTGAGCGGTTCGGCCGCACTCGGCGACAACAGCTTCTTCACGCACCTCACCACCGGACGCCTGATCCTCGAGGGGCGACTTCCAACCACGGACCCGTACACCTTCACCGCCTACGGACATCGCTGGGTCGTGCAGAGCTGGTTCGCATCGGTGCTCTACGGCCTCGGCGACGAGATCGGTCACGGCGTCGGGATCCGTGTGATGGTCGCCGCACTCTCGGGCTTGCTCGCGGCCCTGCTGTGGAGGCTCACCAAGCCGGCGGGGTCAATCGTCGCACGACTCGTCGCGGTGGCCCCGGCGCTCGTGATCGGGTTCGTTTCATGGGGTGCGCGGCCGCTGATCTTCGGCTTGGTGGGGTTCGCCTTCCTGCTCATCGTCCTGACCGAGGAGCTGGATCCGCGCTGGTTGCTACCGGTGATGTGGATCTGGGTGAACACCCACGGTTCGTTTCCGCTGGCCCTCGTGCTCGTCGTGGCGTACGGCATCGGTGTCCGCATCGACGGCCGAGACCTGTCCCATTGCGTGCGGACGGCCAAGTGGTGCGCCCTCGGAATCGTCCTGGGTGCGGTGAACCCGCTTGGCCCGAAGCTGCTCTGGTTCCCCGTCGAGCTCCTTACCAAGCGCGAAGCGCTCAGCAAGATGGCGGAGTGGCAGGCACCGTCGTTCACGAACCTGTGGCAGCGGCTCTTCCTCGTGATGCTGTTCGCAGCGTTCGCATTGCTGCCCCGGTTGGGCACGGAACGCCGCTACCGGACGTTGCTGCCTGCTCTGCTCTTCAGCGGACTCGGTTTCATCGCGGTGCGGAACATGGCGCTTGCCAGCTTCGCGCTCGTACCTCTGCTGGCCGCCGAGCTGGCCGGACTCGGTTCGCTCAAGAGCTCGACCCGACGGACGAGCTACACGGCGGTGACGGCGTTGCTTGCGCTGCTGGCGGCCGCGGCGATGGTCGTACGCCTGGCAGCCCCGAGCTTCGCCTATGGGCCGTATCCCGTTGCCGCGTCGGACTGGCTGCAGGCGCACGGTCGCTTGTCCAACGTTCACCGGATCGCGTCGCAGGACTACGTGGGCAACTACCTCGAGCTGCGGACGAAGGGCCGGACCCGGGTCTTCGTCGATGATCGGGTGGACATGTTCCCGATCCAGGTGGTCCACGACGAGGCGACGCTGGTGCACGCGCGGTCGGGATGGGCAAAGGTGCTGGATCGCTATGGCATCGACACGGTGCTCTGGGACCGTGGCCAGCCACTGGCGACCGTGCTCGCGATCTCACCCGATTGGAAGCTGGCGAAGTCGTTCCAGGCCGGCGACACCGGTGCAACCAACTGGGTCGTCTACGAACGGGTCAAGCGGTGAGTCGGCGTACCAGCGCGTCGACCTGGCGGTGCAGATCGTCGATCGACCCGCCGTTGTCGAGGACCACGTCCACGCGGGCGAGCCGTTCGGCCCGGTCCGCCTGTCGGGAGATCCTTGCGCGGGCGTCTGCCTCGTCGAACCCGCGGTGTGCGACGAGTCGCTGCACGGCGACCTCGGGGTCGAGGTCGACCACGACGAGCAGCTCGAGGTCGTCGCGCCCGGACTCGATGAGGAGCGGGACGTCCAGCACGACCGGGTCGTCGGATTCGGCGTACCGGGCCAGCCGACGGTGGATCTCGGCACCGACCTCGGGGTGGACGATGCGATTGAGCAAGGCGAGCTGGTCCGCGTCGGCAAAGACGTGCCTCGCCAGCCCCGCGCGGTCGAGCGCGCCGTCCTGGAGCAGGATTCCCGACCCGAACGCCTCGACCATCGCCGCGAGGGTCGGGGTCCCCGGGGCCTGCAGCTCCCTGGTGATGGCGTCGGCGTCGATCACCGCTACGCCGTGCGTGCGCAGACGATCGGTGGCCGAGCTCTTGCCGCTGCCGATGCCGCCGGTGAGTCCCACGAGTCGCATGGACCCAGACGCTACCCAGCGCGCGGCGCGGGTCCGACCGTAGGATCGTGGACGTGACCACGACGACGGAGGGATCGGCCGCTCGTCCACGCCGTGTCCTCCGGCACGGCCGGGACTCGCTCCACGCGGCAGTCGCTGATCTCGCCCTTCGCGCCCGGCGATCCCGCGGGGTGGGGAGAGCTCGGTCCTGAGGAGCCCGAACCCCAGGGCGTGCGCTTCACGCAGATCGTGTTCGGGGTGCGCCTCGCGACCACCGCGATGGCTCTCGTGCTGGTGCTCTCACCGGCGGTGAAGCACGACGCCGGCACGATCGCCTGGGCGGTCGTCGTCACGACCTACAACGTCTTCCGGCTCATCCAGCCACTGCAGGGAAACGACGACCTGGCGAGCGTGGCACGCGTGGTGGTCGAGGTCGCCCTGCACGCCCTGGCGGTGACGTTCACCGGCGCGTGGTCATCGCCGTTCGTCTACCCGCTGCTCACTGCGATCATCGTGGCGGGTTTCGCGCGAGGCATCTTCCCGGCGTTGCGCCTGAGCATCGCGACGGCGGTCGCGGTGAGCTTCGTGGAGTCGGTCCAGTTCAGTGGCGTCAAGACCGACGTCTGGCAGACCAACGCCCAGTGGAGCCTCTTCCTCGTCCTCGTCGCGCTCATGGCCGGCTACTACAAGCGGGTCATGGGCGATGCTCGCAAGAGCCACTCGCTGGCCATGACCCGGGTGGAGCACCTCGCAGACGCCAACCGGCTGCTGAGCTCGCTGCACACCGTGGCCCAGGTGCTTCCGGCATCGCTCGACCTCGACGAAGTCCTCGACAGCACCATGGCACGCCTGCGTGAGTTGTTCAGCTACCAAGCGGCGGCCCTGCTCCTGCGGGACGACACGGACGGCTCCTGGCGGGTCACCCGATGGGACGGTCACCGCCTCCCCAACTCCCTCGACGTCAGCGAGCTGCCCATCGTGCTCCAGCAGGCGCAGGTCGAGCGGGAGGTGCGCTTCGTCGCGAGCCTGACCGAACTGGGTGGCGGCCTGGCGCCGAAGATGCGATCCGGCCTCTACGGGGTGCTGACGGCGCGCGACAGCCTCACCGGGCTCGTGGCGCTCGAGTCGACCGAGTCCGATGTCTACGCGCCTCGCGACGCGGAGCTCCTACGGGGGTTCCTCGAGCCGGCGGCGCTGGCGATCGACAACGCGCAGGTCTTCACTCGGTTGCGCACCGTCGGCGCCGACGAGGAGCGGACTCGCATCGCGCGCGACCTGCACGATCGGATCGGTCAGTCGCTCGCGTACGTCGCCTTCGAGCTCGACCGACTCCTGAAGACCTACGAGAAGGGTCTGGACGTGGGGCCGCCGTTGCAGCGATTGCGCAGCGACGTCCGCGGGGTCATCGCCGAGGTGCGTGACACGCTGTACGACCTGCGCACCGACGTGTCCGACGAGCAGGACTTCGCGGAGACCATGGAGACCTTCCTGGAACGCGTCCGCGAGCGTTCGAAGCTCCGGGCGAGGGTGGTGGCCGAGGTGTCCGGGCGCATGCCGCTGTTGCCCGAGCGGGAGCTCTGGCGGATCGCCCAGGAGGCGGTGATCAACGTCGAGCGCCACGCCAAGGCATCGAGCGTCTCGGTGACTTGGCGCACCGACGGCAAGCACGCCCTGCTCGAGGTGATCGACGACGGCGTCGGCTTCCCCAAGGGCAAGTCGGGTCGCCTCGATTCCTACGGAATCCTCGGGATGCGGCGAGCGCGCCGCGAGCATCGGTGCGACGATGGAGATCTCGGGGCTCGAGGGGCGCGGTACGGTGGTGCGTTGTCGCCTCGATGCCGCTTGACCCCCGAACGGAGAACGTTGCCATGGCCATCCGCTTGATGCTGGCTGATGACCATCGGATGTTGCGTGAGGGGCTGCGCCGCTCCATGACCGACGAGGGGTTCGAGGTCGTGGGGGAGGCCGGCGACGGCGAGGAGGCCGTGCGACTCGCGGCCGAGGTCAGGCCCGATGTCATCTTGATGGACGTCTCCATGCCCGATGTCGACGGCGTGGAGGCCACCCGGCGCATTCGGGACCTCATCCCCGACACCCGGGTCATCATGCTGACGATGCACCCCGACCAGGACGTCGTGGCGGCGGCGCTGCGCGCGGGTGCCGCCGGTTACCTGGTCAAGGACTGCTCCACCGAAGAGATCGCCGAGGCGGTCCGGCTCGCCGCGAGTGACGACGCCGCCATCTCCGCGGACGTCGCGGCCTCGATGCTCGACGAGGTCCGACGCCTGCCCGAGGAGCCCGACGAGGAGCGCGTGGTCACCAAGCGCGAGGAAGAGGTCCTCCAGCTCATCGCAGACGGCTGCTCGACCGCAGAGGTCGCCGAGCAGCTCTTCATCAGCCAGAAGACGGTGAAGAACCACCTGGCGTCGATCTACCAGAAGCTCGACGCCCGAGACCGCACCCAGGCGGTGCTGCGAGCGGTGCGCATGGGCATCGTCCGCCTGACTTAGGCCACCACGATGCGGGTGTCGACGTCCCGCTACGTGACATTCGGCATGAAATAGGTCGAACGGCCTATTCACTCATGAACGATGTGTGCCGAAAGTACGTGTGACCGGAAGACAGGGTCCATCCAGACCCACCACTCAAGGGAGTCACAAAATATGCTGACCAGCTACGAACACATTGCCGCCTACCTGCGTGCCCGCTTCGGCGACACCGAGCGTGGTGCCTCCCTCGTGGAGTACGCCCTGCTCGTCGCCCTCATCGCTGTGGTGTGCATCCTCGCCATCAGCTTCCTGGGCCACGCCGCATCGTCGAAGTTCCAGACGGTGGGTAGCTCCATCCAGAACGCCAGCTGATCCCGGCGTCGAGGATTTCGATGGGAGGGGACAGATCCGGGCGGATCTGTCCCCTCTTGTCATTTCGCAACACGACCGTTCTGATTGTCTGGGGAGTGAAAGGACCGGGGACATGCAAAGCCTGAAGCTGATGTGGAAGCGAGTTCGAGCACGTCATGAAGACGACCGAGGTGCGTCGCTGGTCGAGTACGCGCTGCTGGTCGCACTGATCGCGATCGTGTGCATCGCCGCCATGGGATTCATGGGCCATGCCGCGAGCAGCAAGTACTCGAAGTTCGGAAACTGCTGGGCCGCCGCAGGCACCTCGGCAGGCGTCGGAGCCGACTGTCACTGACGGTCCGTAGACTTGGCGGATGCCGCCAGTCCGATTCCAGGTCGTCTCCGAGTTCGAACCAGCGGGAGACCAGCCGGCCGCGATCGCCGCGCTGAGCGAGGGGATCCGACGCGGTGACCGCTTCCAGACCCTGCTCGGCATCACCGGCTCGGGCAAGTCGGCCACGATCGCCTGGACCATCGAACAGGTCCAGAAGCCGACGCTGGTCCTCGCCCCCAACAAGTCGCTGGCCGCGCAGCTCGCCAACGAGCTGCGGTCCTTCTTCCCGGACAACCGGGTCGAGTACTTCGTCAGCTACTACGACTACTACCAGCCCGAGGCCTACCTCCCCTCCTCGGACACCTTCATCGAGAAGGACTCGTCGGTCAACGACGAGATCGACCGGCTCCGCCACTCGGCCACCTCGGCGCTGCTGACCCGACCGGACACCATCGTCGTCGCGTCCGTGTCGTGCATCTACGGCCTCGGTTCCCCGGACGAGTACCGAGACAAGCTGCTGTACGTGCGCGTCGGCGAGGACTACGAGCAACGGTCGATGCTTCGCAAGCTCGTCGACATGCAGTACGACCGCAACGACATGAACCTGGTGCGGGGCAAGTTCCGCGTCCGCGGCGACACCGTCGAGATCCACCCCGCCTACGACGAGACCGCCGTGCGCATCCAGCTCTTCGGTGACGAGGTCGAGGCCATCGTGGTCGTCGACCCGCTCACGGGTGAGAAGATCGGTGAGCTCGACGAGCTCTCGGTGTTCCCCGCAACGCACTACGTCGCCAGCGACGAGCGGCTGCGGGCGGGCATCCAGCGGATCGAAGCCGAGCTGCAACAGCGCCTCGCGACCTTCGAGGCCGAGGGCAAGCTCCTCGAAGCGCAGCGCCTCCGGATGCGCACCAGCTACGACCTGGAGATGATCGCCGAGCTCGGGTTCTGCAGCGGCATCGAGAACTACTCGGCCCCGATCGACGGACGTGGCCCCGGCGAGCCCCCGCACACGCTGCTCGACTTCTTCGGCGACGACTACCTCATCGTGCTCGACGAGAGCCACGTGAGCGTTCCCCAGATCCACGGGCAGTACAAGGGTGACCGGGCGCGCAAGGAGACGTTGGTCGAGCACGGCTTCCGGCTTCCCTCCGCGGCCGACAACCGGCCCTTGCGCTTCGAGGAGTTCATCGAGCGGGTGCCCCAGGCGGTCTTCCTCTCGGCCACGCCGGGCGACTACGAGCTCGAGGTGTCGTCGCAGGTCGTCGAGCAGATCGTGCGCCCGACCGGCCTGGTCGACCCCGAGGTGATCGTGAAGCCCACCAAGGGCCAGATCGACGACCTGCTCGGGCAGATCAACGAGCGGGTCGCGGTCGACGACCGGGTGCTGGTCACGACCCTGACCAAGAAGATGGCCGAGGACCTCACCGAGTACCTGCTCGAGCAGGGCGTGCGGGTGCGCTACCTCCACAGCGAGATCGACACCGTGCAGCGCATCGAGATCCTGCGCGACCTCCGTCTGGGCGAGTTCGACGTCCTCGTGGGCATCAACCTGCTGCGGGAGGGCCTCGACCTGCCGGAGGTCTCGCTCGTCGCCATCCTCGACGCCGACAAGGAGGGTTTCCTGCGCAGCGAGACCTCCCTCGTGCAGACCATCGGTCGCGCCGCCCGCAACGTCAACGGCCAGGTGATCATGTACGCCGACACGGTGACGGGTTCGATGCAGCGGGCGATCTCGGAGACGCAGCGGCGTCGGCAGCTCCAGATCGCCTACAACACCGAGCACGGCATCGACCCGCAGACGGTCCGCAAGGCGGTGACCGACATCCTGGAGTTCCTGCGGCCGGCCGCCGACGGGGCACCGGTACCGGCTGCCGGCTCGCGCAGCCGGCGGCCGGCCGAGGCGAAGCGCCTGCGCGAGCTCGCCGAACTGCCACAGGACGAGCTCGCACGTCTCGTGCAGACCCTCGAGGAGGAGATGCAGGAGGCCGCCACCGACCTGCGCTTCGAGTACGCCGCACGACTGCGCGACGAGATCAAGGACCTCAAGCGGGAGCTGCGGGTCGTCGGCTGACCTGTGGGTCGTACAGGTGTTCGGGTCGCGCTTCGCCGTGCCCCGATAGGATGGCGCACCATGGTCGATCAGCTCGTCATCCGCGGCGCCCGCGAGCACAACCTCCGCAACATCTCCATCGAGCTTCCGCGCGACCGGCTGATCGTGTTCACCGGCCTGTCCGGCTCAGGGAAGTCGTCGCTGGCCTTCGACACGATCTACGCCGAAGGTCAACGTCGCTACGTCGAGTCGTTGTCGTCCTACGCACGCCAGTTCCTCGGGCAGATGGACAAGCCCGATGTGGACTTCATCGAGGGGCTCTCGCCGGCCATCTCGATCGACCAGAAGTCGGCGTCGCGCAACCCACGTTCGACGGTCGGCACGATCACCGAGGTCTACGACTACCTCCGCCTCCTCTACGCCGCGCATCGGCGTGCCGCACTGCCCGGAGGACGGCTCGGTCATCACGCGCCAGACGCCACAGCAGATCGTCGACCGGGTGCTCGAGCTCGACGAGGGCACTCGGTTCCAGGTGCTCGCCCCGGTGGTGCGTGGGCGGAAGGGCAACTACGAGACGTTGCTGACCGACCTGGCCGCGCAGGGCTACACGCGGGGTCGCATCGACGGCGAGGCGTTCGAGCTCGGCGACGACGTCGAGCTGGCGCGCTACGAGCAGCACACCATCGAGATCGTGATCGACCGCCTTGTCCGTCGGACGGGCATCGAGCAGCGCCTGACAGACTCGCTCGAGACGGCGCTGCGCTTGGCCGACGGCGTCGCCGAAGTCGAGATCGTCGACGGCGACGACACCTCGACCCTCACCTTCAGCCAGCACCTGGCGTGCCCGAAGTGCGGTCGGTCCTACGACGAGCTGGCACCTCGGAACTTCTCGTTCAACTCGCCCTACGGCGCATGCGAGACCTGCGACGGTCTGGGGACGAAGTACGAGGTCGACCCGGAGCTCGTCGTCGCCGACCCTGCGCTCAGCGTCGCTGAGGGGGCCATGGCGCCGTGGGCCGGCGGGCACATGCGCTACTTCGCCAACCTCTTGCGCGCCGTGTGCGATCTCCACGGGATCGACATCGACGCACCGTGGTCTTCGCTGACCGTCAAGCAGCGCAAGCTTCTGCTGCACGGCCATCCCGAGAAGCTCGACGTCGTCTACAAGAACCGCTACGGCCGATCCCGTCGGTACCGCACCGCGTACGAGGGCGTCGTGCCGTGGTTGCAGCGGCGGCACTCGGACGCCGAGTCCGATGCGCAGCGCGCCCAGGTCGAGAGCTACCTGCGGGAGATCCCCTGTCCGACGTGCGATGGTGCCCGGCTCCGCCCGCTTTCGCTCGGCGTGACCATCGACGGTCACTCCATATCCGCCCTCAGCGATCTCTCCATCCGCGACGCGGCCGAGGTGTTCAACGCGATGGAGCTCTCCGAACGCGACCGGCTCATCGCCGAACGGGTGCTCAAGGAGGTCCGCTCGCGGCTGGGCTTCCTGCTCGACGTCGGGCTCGACTACCTCAGCCTCTCACGGTCGGCCAACACGTTGGCGGGCGGTGAGGCGCAGCGCATCCGCCTCGCCTCCCAGATCGGGTCCGGGCTCGTCGGGGTCCTGTACGTGCTCGACGAGCCCTCGATCGGCCTGCACCAGCGCGACAACCATCGCCTCATCGAGACGCTCCTGCGCCTGCGCGACCTGGGCAACACCGTGCTGGTGGTCGAGCACGACGAGGACACCATCCGGGTGTCGGACCACGTCGTCGACATCGGCCCGGGCGCCGGCGAGCACGGCGGCGACATCGTCTATGCGGGCACCGTCAAGGGGCTGCTCCGCTCGTCGAAGTCGCTGACCGGCAAGTACCTGGCGGGCAAGCGCACGATCCCCGTGCCCGAGCTGCGCCGCAAGCCCGCCGCGGAGTCGCTGACGATTCGCGGCGCCCGTGAGCACAACCTGCAGGACATCGATGTCGAGATCCCGCTCGGCTGCCTCGTGGGCGTGACCGGCGTGTCCGGGTCGGGGAAGTCGACGCTCGTGAACGACATCCTGCTGCGGGTACTGAACCAGCGGATCAACCGCAGCCGCCTCGCCCCCGGGCACCACACCCGGGTCGAGGGGGTCGAGCACCTCGACAAGGTGATCAACATCGACCAGTCGCCGATCGGCCGCACCCCCCGGTCCAACCCGGCGACCTACACCGGCGTGTTCGATCACATCCGCAAGCTGTTCGCCCAGACGCCCGAGGCCAAGGTGCGCGGGTACCTGCCCGGCCGCTTCTCGTTCAACGTCAAGGGGGGCAGGTGCGAGGCCTGCTCGGGCGACGGCACCATCAAGATCGAGATGCACTTCCTGCCGGACGTGTACGTGCCCTGCGAGATCTGCAAGGGCGCCCGCTACAACCGGGACACCCTCGACATCACCTTCAAGGGCAAGAACATCTCCGAGGTGCTCGACCTGTCGTGCGCAGACGCACTCGAGTTCTTCGCCAACCAGCCGCCGATCGCGCGCCACATGCAGACCCTGGTCGACGTCGGGCTCGGCTACGTCCGCCTCGGCCAGCCCGCCACGACGCTCTCCGGCGGCGAGGCCCAGCGCATCAAGCTCTCGAGCGAGCTCTCGAAGCGCTCGACCGGCCACACGATGTACGTCCTCGACGAACCGACCACGGGCCTGCACTTCGAGGATGTGCGCAAGCTCCTGGCGGTGCTCTCCCGGTTGGTCGACCAGGGCAACAGCGTGCTGGTCATCGAGCACAACCTGGACGTCGTCAAGACCGCGGACTGGCTGATCGACCTCGGACCCGAAGGCGGCACCGGTGGCGGCCTGGTGGTGGCCGAGGGGCCGCCCGAGATCGTCGCCAAGAACGCCGAGAGCTACACCGGCCAGTTCCTGGCGCCCCTGCTGGCCTGAGCGCCCGCCGCTCAGGTGATGTCGAGCATGCGTTGCAGCGCCACGCGGCTCCACTCGGCCACGTCGTCGGCGACGGTGATCCGGTTGTGGACGCGCCCCTCGACGAGCTCCTCGAGGATCCATGCGAGGTGTGGCGCGTCGATGCGGAACATGGTGGAGCAGGGGCACACCTGTGGATCCAGCGAGATGATGTGCTTGTCGGGGTGCTCGGTGGCGAGGCGGTTCACGAGGTGGATCTCGGTGCCGATCGCGAGGTGGGCGCCGGCGGGCGCCGCCTCGACCGCCTTGATGATGAAGTCGGTCGATCCAACCTGGTCGGCGAGCTCGCAGGTCTCGTGGGCGCACTCCGGGTGGGCGATCACGGTGCCGTCCGGGTGCTCGGCGCGGAAGGCCGCGATCTGTGCGGGCTGGAAGCGCTGGTGCACCGAGCAGTGGCCGCGCCACAGCAGGAACGTGGCGTCCTTGCAGTCGGTGTCGTCCAGACCGCCGAGGTCGAGCCGCGGGTTCCACACGCGCATGTCCGACTCGTCGTAGCCGAGTTGGTAGCCGGTGTTGCGGCCCAGGTGCTGGTCGGGGAAGAACAGGACCTTGTCGCCGCCGCCGCTGGCGCCTTCGGTCGTCCTCCCGGCGACGTCGCCGCGCCCCAGTGCCCACTCGAGCACCTGGCGGGCGTTGGTGGAGGTGCACACCGCGCCGCCGTGGCGTCCGACGAACGCCTTCAGGTCGGCCGAGGAGTTCATGTAGGTGATCGGCACGATCCGTTCGATGTCGGTGACCGCGGCGAGCGCATCCCAGGCTTCGGTGACCTCGTCCAGGTCGGCCATGTCGGCCATGGAGCAGCCGGCGTTCAGGTCGGGGAGGACCACCTGCTGGTGGGGCGCGGTCAGCACGTCGGCCGACTCGGCCATGAAGTGGACGCCGCAGAACACGATGTACTCGGCTTCGGGGCGCTGCTGAGCGAGCACCGAGAGCCGGTAGGAGTCACCGCGGGCGTCCGCCCAGCGCATGACCTCGTCGCGCTGGTAGTGGTGGCCGAGGATGAAGACCCGGTCGCCAAGCGTCTGCTTCGCCGCCTCGATGCGACGGGCCAGCTCGTCTAAGGGTGCGTCGCGGTAGGTGTCGGGGAGCGGTGACTGGAGCCGAAGCATGGAGTGATCCTCCTGGAGAGGGAGGTTCCGATTTCCGGCCGGTGGGGACAGCCTGGTCGCCTCGCCACGGGGTTGTCGGCCTCGGAACCGATATGTCGCCGGATACCAGGCCGGCAAGGATCACTCTACGGCGGCGCTCGGCCCTACGCCACCATGGGCGACGAGGATCGCTCAGGGCGCGCGCCGGGTGAACAGGGTCAGCGTGATGTCGCCGGGAAACGTCTGGGAGGAAGTTCGTTCGAACACGCTGGTGAACGGCGGGGACTCGAGCACCCGATGGAGCTCGTCGAATCCCTTGTAGTCGACGATCCAGACTCGTTGGTACTTGGTGACCGCTGCTCGGAGTTGGGCAGGAGTGAGGTACTTGTCGATTCGCTGGACCCTGCCGAAGGGTCGGGCGGGCGACACCGGTGTCGGCGAGGCTCCGTGCGGGACTTCGCGCCAAGCCGCCTCGAAAGGTGCGCGGGACTCGATGGGCGAGTGTGCCGGATCCCCCAGGAAGACGATGCCATCTCCGGGCCGAGCCTCCGAAGCGACGACTTGCGCCGCCCCCCTCCAGTTCTCGTGCATCTGCACCGGCCACCACGCGAGCGCACCCGCCAGCAGGCAGAGGCCGACTCCGAAGGTGACCGCGCCGACGCGGGTCGCGACCTTCGTCGACAACCGCTCGACGATGCCGATCGCGCCCTGCGCGGCGAGCAGGGCGATGCCAGGCGCGATGCCCGCCATGTAGTAGTTCGCCCACATCATGTGGAACCGCTTGACGGCGAGCAACACCAGCACGGGAACCAAGACCCAGAGCGTCGGAACTGCCCAGCCGGCGCGGTCGTCGCCAGCTGGTCGCTTGTCGACCACGGATGACCAGGATCACGACGCCGGCGACCAGGAGCAGCACCAAGGCGATCGCCAGCGCGTCGTTGGGGCTCAGGAACCACCGTCGCCAGGAGTGGAAGATCGCGGCCGGCGTGCCCACCAGGACCGACCCCGCGGTGTCCAGCCCGAGGAACCACAAGAGGAGGGTCGCGGCGCCGGTCACGGCGGTGGGGATGGCGAGCCAGCGGATCGACCGCCACGGCTTGGTGTCGAGGAGCGCGAGGCAGCAGATGGCCACCATCTGCGCGAAGAACAGCCCGTGCAGGAACGGCCCGAACCCGGCCAGGAGCGTCAACGCGAAGCAGCTGGTGCGACGGGTCCGGGACGCCGTCGGACCGGCCGCGGTCACGATCCGGAGTGCGAACCACCAACAGGCGGCCGTCACCAACGTCTCGATGGCATAGCCACGGGCTTCGGTCCCGGTCCACACGAACATCGGACCGCACGCCAGGAGCAGGGGAGCGACCGTGGCGAGCCGCCGACCGCCGATCTCGCGCGCGATCCGGCGCGTGACCCAGAGCGCGGCCACGGCGAACAGCATCGAGAAGGCGCGCAGCCACCAGGTTGCGGTCGAGACCTGCCCCCAGCCCCAGAGCAGGACGTAGTAGCCGCCCATGTTCCCCGCGGTCGAGCTGAGGCTCATGTGCAGGTGGTTGACGCGCGGCCAGGGACCAGGCCTCGTCGGCCCAGAGGGAGGTCGAGTCGAGCCGCATCGCGGCAAGCACCAGGAACCAGGCGATCGCGATCGCGAAGGCCAGGCGCTCGATGCCGGCAGTCCACAGGCCGTCGTCCCGCGATCGTTCGGAGTGCTCGGCGCCACCCGGCGAGACTACCGACGGGACGGTTGATCGGAGCGGAAGGCACCCTCGGAACCCGCTCCTACGATGCAGGTGTGGTTCAACGTCCGCCGACCGGCACCATCCCGACGACGCCCGGCTCCTACCAGTTCAAGGACGCGGATGGCCGCGTGATCTACGTGGGCAAGGCCAAGTCGCTGCGCAGCCGGCTCGCCAACTACTTCGCCGACCCGCGCGACGCTGCCGCCGCGCACGGCCCAGATGGTCGCCAGCGCCGCCACCGTGGAGTGGATCGAGGTGCGCAACGAGGTCGAGGCCCTGGTCCTCGAGTACAGCCTCATCAAGCGATTCCGCCCACGGTTCAACGTGCGGCTCATCGACGACAAGAGCTACCCGTTCCTCGCGGTGACCGTCGGCGACGAGTGGCCCCGCCCCACGGTGATGCGCGGCAAGCGCCGCCCGGGCGTGCGCTACTTCGGCCCCTACGTGCACACCCGCGCGATCCGCGAGACCCTCGACCTGCTGCTGCGCACGTTCCCCCTGCGGACCTGCTCGGACGCCAAGCTGCACCGCCACGAGAAGCTGGGCCGACCTTGCCTGCTCTTCCACATCGAGAAGTGCAGCGGGCCGTGCATCAAGGCGATCGAGCCCGAGACCTACGGGCAGATGACCAGGCAGCTCGTGCGCTTCCTGGAAGGACACGACCACGAGGTCATCGACCAGCTCGAGCGGGACATGGCCGCTGCGGCCGATGACCTCGAGTTCGAGCGGGCGGCGCGCCTACGCGACCGCCTCGAGAGCGTGCGCAAGGTGATCGAGCGCCAGCAGATGGTGGCGGAGCGGAGCGAGGACTTCGACGTCGTGGGCATCGCGGACGACGAGCTCGAAGCCGCGGTGCAGGTGTTCCACGTCCGGGCCGGCAAGGTGCTCGGGCGCGAGGGCTTCGTGCTCGACAAGGTCGAGGACATGAGCGGAGCCCAGCTCGTGGCGCGCACGCTCGAGGGGCTCTACGCCGAGATGCCCGTGCTGGGCTGGCCGAAGTCGGTGCTGGTGCCCGAGCTCCCCGAGAACCAGGCGCTCTACGAAGAGTGGTTGAGCGGGCTGCGCGGCTCGAAGGTGGCGATCAAGGTGCCCCAGCGAGGCGACAAGAGGAGCCTCGCCGAGACGGTCACCCACAACGCCGGCGAGGAGCTGACGCGGCACCGGCTGAAGCGGGCGACCGACCACAACAGCCGCGCCCGCGCGCTCAACGAGCTGCAGGAGGCGCTTGGTCTTCCCGAGGCGCCGCTGCGCATCGAGTGTTACGACATGAGCCACCTCCAGGGCACCGACTACGTGGGGTCGATGGTGGTGCTGGAGGACGGCCTGCCGGCCAAGAACCAGTACCGGCATTTCAAGGTGCACGTGCCGGGCAACGACGACTTCGCCGCGATGGAGGAGGTCCTGACCCGTCGGCTCACCGGTCTGCTCGAGGACCGACAGCGGCCCATCGCCGAGCGTGGTCGGTTCGCGTACCCGCCGCAGCTGCTGCTCATCGACGGTGGCAAGGGCCAGCTCTCGTCGGTGGTGGCGGTGCTGGAACGGCTCGGGCTGGCCGATGAGGTGCCGGTCGCGTCGCTGGCCAAACGCTTCGAGGAGGTCTACGTGCCGGGCCAGCGCGAGCCGGTGATCCTGGATCGTCAGTCCGAGGCGCTCTACCTGCTCCAGCGCGTGCGCGACGAGGCGCACCGCTTCGCGATCACCTACCACCGCAAGCTGCGCGGCAAGCGGATGACCTCATCTGTGCTCGACGACGTACCCGGGCTCGGCCCGGCTCGGCGCACGCGCCTGCTGCGCGAGTTCGGCAGCGTCAAGGCGGTGCGCGCCGCCAGCGTCGACGAGCTGCACGCGTTGACCTGGCTGCCCGACGACGTCGGCGACGCGCTGCACCGTCACCTCCACGACGCGACGATTGCCGGCAGCGGGTCCCAGCCGCGAACATCCCGGCCGTGAACATCGACGCGGACGGCCTGTGGGAAGAGCACGCCGGGTGGTGGCAGGAGGGGTTCACCGACGGCGCCGACCCCGAGTACACCGAGCAGATCCTGCCGCTCGCCACGGCGCTCCTCGCCGACCACGACCACGTCCTCGACCTGGGCTGCGGCGAGGGTCAGATCGCCCGCGCCCTGGCAGGGCAGGGCGCGGGGCGGGTCGTGGGCGTCGACCCGACCCATGCGCAGGTCGTCGAGGCGGCGGCACACGGTGGGGCGGTGGCCTACGGCATCGCCGACGCGGCGGCGCTTCCCTTCGCGGACGCCGCGTTCGACGCGGTGCTGGCGTGCCTCGTGTTCGAGCACATCACGACGATCGATCGTGCGGTCGAGGAGGTGGCGCGGGTGCTCCGGCCCGGCGGCCGCTTCGTGCTGATGCTGAACCACCCGCTCCTGCAGACACCGGGCAGCGGGTGGATCGACGACCAGGTCCTGGACCCGCCCGAGCAGTACTGGCGGATCGGCCCCTACCTCGTCGAGGACAACAGCGTCGAGGAGGTGGCCAAGGGCGTGTTCATCCCTTTCGTGCACCGGCCGCTCTCCCGGTACGTCAACGCGATGGCGGAAGCAGGACTGTCCCTGGTGCGGATGGTCGAGCCCGCGCCGCCAGAGGGCTTCCTGGCGCGAACCGCCGAGTACCGGGCCGCGGCCACGATCCCACGGCTGCTGGTGCTCGTCACCGAACGTCGCTGAGGTTGCGGGCGCCGCGTCGGCGGGTTGTTCAGGTGGTCGTGCTGCGGTTCAGCACGACGCGGTACCGGCCCGTGGTGGCGACCGGCGTCGCGGACCGGATGACGCGTAGCAGCCACCGGAGCGCCTCGTCGTGCGGGTGGTCGGCGGGCACCTCGACGACGAGTCCGCGGCGGGGCGAGTCCTGCAGGCGGCGCCAGGTGTCGGGCCGTTCGATGCCGAAGTCGTCGAAGAGGGGGAGCAGCTTGGCACCGAGGCGGTGCTGCACGCCGAGGCTCTGCGGCGAGCCGGGGCGCTGCGGGTCGGGCGGGGTCCAGGTGCCGAGGGCGAGGTCGGGGGTGTTGCGCCGGAAGAACTGCGTCAAGGCCGAGGTGGGGGGCACCTCGGTCTCGTCGACCGGCTCGGACTGCACGTTCACCCAGCCGCGTCCCTTCCGAGCCGCGTCCGCCATGGCCGCGAGCACCTCGGACACGTCGTCGAGATCCTGGATCATGACGACGGTCGGCTGGATCTTCATCGCCATGGGCTGCTCGTCTGCTCGGACATCGGTCTCCAAAATGTAGGCCGCGGCGGCAAGACTGCACACGTGGTGAACCCCGAGGAGCTCGATCGCCGCATCGAAGCGGAGCTCGAACGGCAGCGCGTCGACGCGACGCGCATCCCATGGCCGACACCTCGATGTTCCTCTCGCACCACTGGCCGTCCCGCTATGACCGGTGTGCCGTGGTGGGTGGACGCCACGTGTGCCGCCGTTGCCTGGTGCTCTACCCGGTCGCGATCGTGACCGCCCTCGTGGCGGGCGCAGGGCTCACCTGGCCGACGAGTTGGGACGTGTGGCTGTTGTGGCTGTTGCCCATCCCGGGGGTGGTCGAGTTCGTGCTCGACTCCATGGGTGCGGTGCGGTACTCCGCGACCCGCCAGATCGTGGTGAGCGCGATGCTGGCCGTGGCCTACGGGCGCATCCTCTGGCGGTACTCGCACCATCCGGCGGACGGCCTCGTCTGGGCGGTGGTGATCGTCGACACGAGCGTCTGCCTGGCCGCGGCGTTGCTCGCCCTGTGGCTGCGCCGGACGTGGATCGACACGCCAGGAGACACCTGAGCGGCGACGGTACCCAGAAGGTTGGCCCGGCCGTCGGTAGGCTCTCGGCGAGTGGTCGACTTCCTCATCATCACGGGCATGTCGGGAGCGGGGCGTTCGACCGTCGCCGATGCGGTCGACGACCTCGGTTGGTTCGTGATCGACAACGTGCCGCTGCCGTTGTTCGACAAGATCGTGGAGCTCACCGAAGGGCTGGGGGAGCCGTTCGGGCGCGTGGCCTTCGTGCTCGGTGCGAGCGCGGGCCAGGACCAGCTCGCCGAGGCGATCGAAGGGCTTCGTGAGCTGCGCGACCAGGTGCGGGTCATCTTCGTCGACGCCGCCACCGACGTGCTGGTGCGCCGCTACGAGGAGACCCGTCGTCGGCATCCCCAGCAGGGCTCCGCTTCGCTCGTCGACGCCATCGCGGCCGAGCGCTCGGCTTTGGAGGCCGTCAAGGCCGGCGCCGACCTGGTCATCGACACCTCGGACCTCAACCTGCATCAGCTCCGCGCCCGCGTCGAGGAGCGCTTCGGGAACGAGGCCGACACCGGTATGCAGGTCCGTGTCTCGTCGTTCGGGTACAAGAGGGGCGTCCCCATCGACGTCGACCTGGTGCTCGACTGTCGGTTCCTCCCCAACCCGCACTGGGTCCCCGAGCTGCGGGCGTCGAGCGGACTCGACGAGGCGGTCCGAGAGTTCGTGCTCGGCCAGCCGCTGGCGCAGACCTTCATCGACCAGCTCGTGGCCCTGCTCGAGACCCTGCTGCCCGCGTACCGCGAAGAGGGCAAGTCCTACCTCGGGATCGCCTTCGGTTGCACCGGAGGGCGTCACCGGTCGGTGGCGATCGCGGAGGCGGTGGCCGAGCGATTGCGCGTTCACCTCGATGTCGTACCGGTCACACACCGCGACATCGAGAAGTAGGCTCAGTGGGCGTGAGCGTCAGGTGTCTTTCGGGCGTCTTGCACGCGCCCGGCAGGAGCCACTAGGCCTGTGCGCCAACTTCCCCAACCTTCGACGAGGACCACGCATCCATGACGATCCGTGTTGGTATCAACGGGTTCGGCCGCATCGGCCGCAACTTCTTCCGGGCGATCCGCTCCCAGGGGGCCGACGTCGAGCTGGTCGCGGCCAACGACCTGGGTTCGCTCGACCAGATGGCCCACCTGCTCTCGTACGACTCCGTGATGGGGTCGTTCAAGGGCGACGTCAAGGTCGGCGACGGCAGCATCGAGGTCGACGGGCACGCCATCAAGATGCTCGCCGAGCGCGACCCGGCCAAGCTGCCCTGGGGTGACCTCGGGGTCGACGTGGTGGTCGAGTCGACCGGCTTCTTCACCAACCGCGACGCGGCGGCCGCCCACCTCGAGGCCGGCGCCCCGTTGGTGGTCGTGTCGGCGCCGTGCACGAACGCGGATGCCACCTTCGTGATGGGCGTCAACGACGACACGTTCGACCCGGCGACCCACAAGGTCATCTCCAACGCCTCGTGCACGACGAACTGCTTCGTACCCATGATCAAGGTGCTCGACGACGCGTTCGGCGTCGAGAAGGGCCTGATGACGACGATCCACGCCTACACCGGCGACCAGCAGCTCGTGGACGGCCCGCACAAGGACCCGCGCCGGGCACGGGCCGCGGCGCTCAACATCGTCCCGACCGGCACGGGTGCCGCCCGCGCCACCGCGCTGGTGATCGAGTCGATGAAGGGCCGCCTCGACGGCGCGTCGCTGCGGGTACCGATCCCGGTGGGGTCGATCACCGACTTCGTCGGCGTCCTCGACCGGGACGTCACCGTCGACGAGGTGAACGACGCCTACCGCGCCGCCGCGGGCTCGGGCTCGCTGGAGCCGGTGCTGACCTACTCCGAGGCGCCGCTCGTGTCGTCGGACATCGTCGGCTCGCCGGCCTCGTGCACCTTCGACGCCCCGCTCACCATGGCGATGGGGAACCTCGTGAAGGTGTTCGGGTGGTACGACAACGAGTGGGGCTACTCCAACCGGCTCGTCGACCTGGTCGCCCTCGTGGGCGCCAAGACCAAGTAGGGCGGTCGCCACATGATCGAGTCGCCCACCTCCAAGTACGGCATCCCCGCCCTGGAGGACCTGGGCGACGTCGACGGCAAGCGGGTGCTGGTCCGCACCGACTGGAACGTGCCGATCGTCGACGGGGAGATCACCGACGACCTCCGGATCACCGCGTCGATCCCGACCCTGCAGTGGCTGGTCGACCACGGCGCGCAGGTGACCGTCGCGACCCACCTGGGGCGACCGGAGGGCAAGGTGGTGCCCGGGCTCGAGGTCGAGCCGATGCGTCGGCGGATGGCCGAGCTGATCCCCGGCGTGGAGCTCATGGAGAACCTGCGGTTCGACCCGGGCGAGGTCGCCAACGACCCGGGCTTCGTCGACCGCATCGTGGCGGGCCACGACCTCTACGTGAACGACGCCTTCGGGGTCTCGCACCGGGCGCACGCCTCGGTGGTGGGCCCGCCGACGAAGCTGCCCAGCGCTGCGGGCCGGCTGCTGCTGCGCGAGGTAGAGGTGCTCCTGGGTCTGCGCGAGCACCCGCGGCGGCCCTTCGTGGTGGTCATCGGTGGTTCGAAGGTGTCCGACAAGTTGGGCGCCATCAAGGCGCTGCTGGACGTCGCCGACGAGATGGTCGTGGGGGGTGGGATGTGCTTCACGTTCCTGGCCGCACAGGGCCACCCGGTCGGCGACTCGCTGTTCGAGGCCGACCAGGTCGACGCCTGCCGCGAGCTGCTCGAGGGTCCCTCCAAGATCCACCTCCCGACCGACCTGGTGGCGATGGACAGCGTCGGCACGTTGTTCGAGCCCGAGGCGGGTGGCCAGGTGCGCCAGATCGGTGCCTCGGTGCCGGTGGGTTGGGCCGGCTACGACATCGGGCCGGGCACCGCCGCGGAGTTCTCCGACGTGATCACCTCGGCCGGCACCGTCCTGTGGAACGGTCCGATGGGCGCCTTCGAGGACCCGCGCTTCTGCGCGGGCACGCGCACGGTTGCCGAGGCGGTGGCAGAGTGCCGCGGCTTCTCGGTGATCGGCGGCGGGGACTCCAACGCTGCGATCAAGCAGTTCGGTCTGTGCGACCGGATCGACCACGAATCCACCGGCGGGGGGGCGTCGCTCGAGCTGCTCGAGACGGGCGACCTGCCCGGCCTCGCGGCGCTTCGTGAGGCACCGAATGCCCGCTGAGCCGGGGCGCAGGCCGCTGGTGAGCGGCAACTGGAAGATGCACCACAACCACTTCGAGGCGATCCAGCAGGTGCAGAAGCTGTCGTACCTGGTGTCCAAGGAGGACCTGGAGCACGTCGAGGTGTCGATCCACCCGCCTTTCACCGACCTGCGCTCGGTGCAGACGGTGCTCGAGAGCGACCACATCGAGATGGCGCTGGGGGCGCAGCACTGCCACTACGAGGCGTCGGGCGCCTTCACCGGCGAGGTCTCACCGCAGATGTTGGCGAAGCTGCACGTGCGGTACGTGATCGCCGGGCACTCGGAGCGTCGCGAGCTCTTCGGCGAGACCGACGAGATCGTGCACCGCAAGGTGTTGGCGATCCTGGGCGCGGAGATGACGCCGATCGTGTGCGTGGGGGAGTCGCTCGCCGAGCGCGAGGCCGGGCAGACCGCCGAGAAGGTGAGCGGGCAGCTGCGCGCCGCGCTCGACGGGGTGAGCCCGGCGCAGGTGGCCTCGCTCGTCGTCGCGTACGAGCCCATCTGGGCGATCGGCACGGGACGTGTCGCGAGCGCGGCGGACGCCCAGGAGGTGTGCGCGCTGCTGCGGGGCGTGGTGGCCGAGGTCGCCGGCGACGACGCGGCGTTGGGGGTGCGGATCCAGTACGGCGGGTCGGTCAAGCCCGACAACGCGGCAGAGCTGCTGGGCCAGCCGCGACATCGACGGCGCCCTCGTCGGTGGAGCCTCGCTCGAGGCCGACACGTTCGCGACGATCGTCAACTTCCGCACCATCGGGGGCTGATGCGAGCCCGTCGTGCGGCGGTCGGCCCAGGGTTGCTCGTTGGTCGGCCGGCGAGCGTGCGCTCGGGAGCGCCGGACCCCTGCTGCTAGGGTTCACGGACCTGTTCGTCCTGTTCGCCTGCAGCTGAGGTCGCCCTCGATGGTGCTCGTCATCGGAATCTTGCACATCACGATCTGCATCGTCCTTTGCGTGCTGGTGCTGCTGCACAGCGGGCAGGGTGGTGGCCTGTCGGACTTCATGGGCGGCGGGTCGATGGCCTCTGGATCGACCGTCATGGAGAAGAACCTCGACCGGATCACGGTGGTCGCGGCGTTGCTCTTCACGATGACGACGATCATGCTCGGCCTCTTGATGACGACCTAGTCCTTGCCATGAACGGCATGGGCGGACTTGGTCTGATCTTCGGCCTGTACGGGCTGTTCTTCTTCCTCACGATCGGCGGGATCGTGGCTGCGGTGTGGGCGATCGTCGACGCGCTCGGCAAGCCGGAGTGGGCGTGGCAGTACGCGGGGGAGAACCGGACGGGGTACCTGGTGGTCCTGGCCGTGTCGTGCTTCATGTGCCAGATCCTGGGGTGGATCCCCGCGTTGATGTACTTCAAGGGCGCCAAGCCGCGGTTGATGGCCGTGCTGGCGAGCATGCCGCCGCCGGCGCAGTACGCGCCGTACGGGTACGTCCCGTGGGGTGGGGCGTCGCCGGGTGCGCAGGGCTTCCCGACGCCTCCGGGCGCGCCAGGCAACCCGCTCCATGGGCCGCCCGGCGCGGGCGTGGCGCCTTACGGCGCGGTGGTTCCGGGTCAGCCGGCGCAACCGGGACAGCCGGTGCCACCGGACGGGGCGCAACCGGGTGCGCCGGGGAGTGCGGCCGATAGCCCAACCCAGGGGCCGCTACCTGAGGGCGGGTCCGGGCCGCAGCCCACCGACGACGAGTGGTGGCGCCAGCGGGGCGGCGGCAACCCGCCGAGCTGAGGTCGACTTCCGCGAAGATCGGAAGCGGTTGGAGGCGGTTCGTCCTTGTTGGCCCGGATGGGTGCTGCGCTAGGATGCTCCTCTTGCCAGGCGCACCTGGCAGCCACGTCGGAGTGGCGGAATTGGCAGACGCGCCAGCTTGAGGGGCTGGTGCCCGCAAGGGCGTGGGGGTTCAAGTCCCCCCTCCGACACCACGAAACAGCAGGTCAGAGCACTCGGTGGGACGGCTGGAGGGCACGCATGTCAGCGATTTGTCATCACCGAGTCGACGGCTTGGAAGCGGAGTGGGCAGTGGTGCCTCCCGAGGTCGGCTTTGGCGGGATCGGCGCGCCGTGAAGCCAGCAGAACTCCTGGAAGGTTGCCAGCTTGCCGACGGGTGGCGCGTCGTCGAGCGGCTTGAGAGAGGACCCGGTGCGACGGGCGGCCGATTCTCGGTGCCCTACCTGGTCGAGCGGGATGCTGGTGATGGCACCGTCGAGGTGGCGTTTCTTGGCTCTTCGGATTTCAGCGGGGTGTGATGCTGTCGAGTAGCGCCCAGTTGGGTCTGCCGGCGTAGAGCAGGACGCGGATCCGGTAGTTCGCGAAGGTGCGGAACCCGTGACCCACACGTTTGACCTTCTTGATGAGGTTGTTCATGGTCTCGGCGGGCCCGTTGGTGACCTGGGCGGTGTGCCAGGCGAGGATCTGGTTCCGCCAGCGGGCCAGGGTGCCGGCGAGGGAGCGGACCTCGTCGGGCATGGACTCGTCGGCCATGTTCTCGATCAGCTCGTCGATGAACTCACCCGCCAGGTCCGGGTCGTCCATGGCATAGAGGCCGCGGACGGTTTCCTTCGCGTGCCAGGCCATGCGCACTTCTCCGTGGGGGTCGCCGGCCTCGAGCAGCCCGACGAGCTTGGTCTCGCCGTTGTCGTCGAGTCGCTCGTGGGCCTTGGTGAGCAGCCGCCGACACCGATACAGCGGATCGTCTTTGCGACCGCGGTGGCCGAGCGTGTCGTTCTGCACCCTGCGGCGGCACTCGTCCAGCTTGGAGTTCGCGTGCTTGACGACGTGGAACGGGTCCGCGACCTGGACCGCAGCCGGGAGGCTGTCGTTGAAGACTTTGCGATACGGCCCCGACATGTCCAGCGTCCCCCAACGAATCGCGTCACGCCACGTGGCTGGTTGGGCATCGATCCACGCGGACACGATCTTCGCGGTCCGGCCCTCGATCACCTCGATCAGCTTCGGGGCCCGGTCACCGGCGCCGACATCAACAACCGACGTCGCCCACGCCTTGAGGTGACGGGGTCCGCGTTTGACGAACAAGGTCTCGTCCACGCCCAAAGCGGTGACCCCGTCGCACCGATCGTTGTCAGCCGCGAGCAGCGCTTCGCCGAAGGACTTCACCGCGGCCATCACCGTCGACCAGTCACACCCCAGATCGCCTGCCACCTCGCTCACCGGCCGTCCCGACCGGCCAACCTGGATCGTCGCCCACCGCCCAGCCCGGTCGGTCATCCCTGCACGAGGCGCCGCGATCTTGGGGTCGCGCACCGTCCACGAGCCAACCTCGCACCCCGCCTCGCCACATCGCCACCGATGCTTGTGCCACACCAGCCGGGACCGGCGCCCGAAACACGCCAGGTCCACCAACGACACCGCCGCCCGGTCCTTGACCTGGGCCCGGACCCCACACCCCGGGCACCAGCCCTGATCAGCTCGCGACTCGATGTGGACCACCAGCGGCAGCCCGGCCACGTCCTCCACGCCCAACACGCTCACCTCACCAAGGCCGACCAGCAGCTCGCACATGCGCGTAGGGTTGATCTCCACAGGGACTCTCCAGCATCGACGGCGTCAAGAACCACCGATTCTGTTGAGTCCCTGTACCGCGCCCGTGGACCCCCAGCGACCTACCCCACCCCGCCCAACCCCGAAGCGCCGGCAACGTCACACGCGCTGGCCTTGCGTGTCCTGGACGAATGTGACGAGCGTGGTATCAGCGTCGTAGGCCGACTCGATCCGACCTCTAGCGCGCTCAAACCATTCGTCATCGATTGTGCCATCATCGTCAATAAGCGACTCCCGAAAGTCTGATGGTACGTACAGCACGCAGGTAACGGCCTCTGATGAATACCCGACCTGACGGCCGAGCCTAATTGCGCCATGCGTGTCGCGGTATTCAACCCATGGCTCGTGCTCGTTTTGTCCCCAGCGCGTGTCTGTGAAGCACCAACCAGAAGCGTGGCGCATTGTGGGAAATGTCGAGGAAAACCCAGGCCAACGGTGCCCTAAGTGGTCGTCACACCAGCCTTCTGCATCGACCGCATAGAAGTTCATGCCGCGTTCACGCGTGTAGATCCCGACGCGTTCAGCAATTAGAACGGCAAGCTCGAACGGAACTGGTTTGCCTGTGCCCTCGAACCGCATTGAGCTCAGCGGCACGACGTACGTCAAGCGGCCCTCGTCATCTCGAGTCACTTCTGTATGATACTTCAGTGGGTCATAGGCGAATAGGACCTCGCCTTCAGGACCCGAATAGAGCGTGTCTTCACGATCGAGCGCTATGATCTTCCAACTCTTGTCTACAGACACGGGTTGTCCGGATTGTAGTTGATCATGATGTCGCGTTGATCCAATATCGGTGCCTCAGTTGAGCGGTATATTCCAGTAGGCCTGGCCCCGCCGACGAACACGATCGTCTGACCACTCGCCTCGCCCGACGACACCGCGCCTGCCGCCGTCCCGGTGGCAACAACCGACGCCGACGGGAACACCAACGCCGACAACGACCGTCGACCCCGCCACGCGCGTCCACCGTTCATCGCGAATTCCTGAGCCTTTCGTTCCGCCTTCTCGCCCGAAGACTGTTGGCCCGGCAACCTAGTGCACCAACCAACGTCATGCGGCTCGCCAGCGCGAGGACCTTCGCTCGCGAGTCGACGCTTGCCAACCAGGCCGCGTCGCTACGGCGCTCTCGGCCGTCGACCATCCCTACCTTCTCGAGACAGGAGTGGCCACTTCTCCACCCTTGCCGCCGCGCCTTTCGAAGATCACGGGCTGAAGCGTCGGGCCCTCTGCCTGTCCTCGATGGGAGGCGATCGATGACCCACAGTTGGGCGGTGCCAGGGTCTTGGGCAGCGACGGCTGAGGCGCGTGATGCGGGGATCGCCTTCGTCCGACAACTCGAGGGCGAGACGCTCAGCGGTGTTCGCGTCGAGACCCTGGAGGCGGAAGGCCGACCCGACGGCTCGGTGGCGTCGTCGGCGGACAACCTCGCGGTCCAGTTCGACCCAGCCTGACGATCACCGCGGAACCTCGTTGAAGACGTTGCCTGGTGCCGTATGTGTCGCCGCGTTCTGTCTCGAGTCCCCCCTCCGACAGGGCTGGCGCTTGTCATCAAATTGTCCGCGAAACGCCTGGATACTGGGTGGGACGGGCGAATACGGGCTGTCACCGGGCCTCGGCGAAAAGCGCCTCTGACCAGCACGTACGGGTACACAGCGCTACTGAAAAGCACGGCTACCTCACGGGTTCAAGTCCCCCCTCCGACACCATCTGGCCAGGGCAAACGTCCTGGCCGGCCCCAGTTGTCGGCGTGGGTCTGGGCCCGCCGAGGGCTCGAAGTCGTTGCCTTGTCAACGACCTCCTTGGCGAGGCCGGATCGTCCCGTTGGCTGTCTCAGTGATCTCGGGTGGCGCCTCCGAGGCAGTATCGCATCGTGGCCCCAGCTCCGAGCTGTGCGGAGCTCGGTCGTCCTGTCGGCGGCGAGTCAGGCGACCGCGGCGGCGAAGGATGCGAACAGGTCGCCGGGGAGCGGTGTGTGCGAGTTCCCAGGTAATGGCCATCGGCTTCTCTCCGACGTGGCCGCGGTAGGTGGCGGGGCCGAGGAACCAGAAGGCGCGGTCGTCGCTGCGGAGACGGGCGAAGAGCATGATCGAGCGGCCGTCGCGTTCGTGGTTGCGATAGCGAAGCCTGTGGGGCTGTCGGCGCGGGTGACTGGATTGGCTCTCCCAATGAATGAGGGTGCGGGCTGATGGCGTAGTCGCGGTAGCGGGTGGTCGGGGAGAAGTCGCCACTGCTCTTGTCGAGGGTGAACGCGAACAGCTCGGCATTCGCTGCCTTGGCTTCGTAGACGCCGCTTTGCCAGGCGGCAACCTTCGCCGCGGCGCCGATGCCGAAGGCGGCGAGGATCTCGATGCGCGTGTAGCGGGCGTGGACCTGCAGCGGGACGTCGGGATGATCGTCGAGGTCGATGGTGGAGGTGGTCGACGCCATCGTCGAGCACGCCGACGAGCTCGGCGAGCTCGGCGAGCACCTGCGGGTGTGACCCAGACGAGATCGACAGCGTCCTGGAGCGATGGTCCTTCGTGAGCGCTTGATCGCGCAAGTGCCGGCGACCAGCATGTGGAGCGAGACGACGCTCGCGCTCGGTCACGGCCGCCGACGGTTGGCACTCCGGGCTGACGCCGAGCAGCCTCCGGAAGGTGGAGAGGCGTTCCGTCGTCGTCAATGTGAAGCAGCCGCCCGATCGCGCTTGCGCAGCGACTCCTCGTGCTCACCCGTCGGGGAGCATCGGCGCCGCCAGCCGCGTCGAGGAGGTCGGACCAGCTGTGTGATGCCGTCGTAGACGTCGGTGAGGTCGAGGCCGGACTCGTCGAGGTAGCCCGCCAGGTCGATGTCGGGTCGCTTGTGGCGTGGACGAGTCGGAGTTCCTCGACCTTCGCAGGCCAGCGTGACGGGATGGCGTCGCGGAGGCTGCGCAGGACGATCTCGGACGACTTCGCGTCGAGTTGCATATGACAACCGGCGGGCAGGAACGGGAAACCCTTGCTGCACGGCTCGCTCGACGTCGCGGCGGGTGCCGCCGAGGAGTGCCCGGAAGCGGCGGTCGAAGCGGAACTCCTGGCGGTGCTGGCCGACGAAGTCGAGCACCGTGCAGAAGCTCTTGCCGTCGATCGTGCGCAGGCCGCGCCCGAGTTGTTGCAGGAACAGTGTGGGGCTCTCGGTGGGGCGCAGCAGAGCACGGTGTCGACGGCTGGGACGTCGACGCCTTCGTTGAACAGGTCGACGGAGAACACGACCTGGACCCGGCCGGCGGCGAGATCCTGTAGGGCGGCATGGCGTTCGGCTTCGGGGCTGTCACCCCACACAGCCACGGACGCGATGCCGTGATCGTTGAAGTAGCGGGCCATGAACTGGGCGTGGTCGATGCTCACGCAGAACCCGAGGCCGCGCATCGAGGCCAGGTCATCGCAGTGATCGGCGACCTCCTTGATCGACGGTACGAGCCCAGGCGTCTGTGCTCGTGTAAGGTTGCTCAGTGCCTCGACGTCGTAGCCCCGTCCGCGCCGCCAAGGGATGTCGGTGAGGTCGAGCCCGTCGTGGATCCCGAAGTACATGAACGGCACCAGCCGCTGCTGATCGATAGCGTCCCACAGCCGCAGCTCCGCGGCGATGCGGTCATCGAACCAGTGGAGCACCGGCAGCCCGTCGCTGCGCTCGGGCGTGGCGGTGAGGCCGAGCAGCTCGACCGGGGTCACGAGGTCGAGCAGGCGCTGATACGACGGTGCGGCGGCGTGGTGGAACTCGTCGACGATCACGACGTCGAAGTGATCGGGATCGAGGTGCTCGACGCTCGCCGCGTTGAGGCTCTGGATCGAGGCGAAGACGTGATCGAAACGGCTCGGGCGGGAGCTCCCGGTCCACTTCTCACCGAACGACGGTTCCCGCAGCACGTGGCGAAACGTGGCGAGCGCTCTGGTCGAGCAGCTCCTCGCGATGAGCGACGAACAGCAGCCGCGCCCGACGCAGCGACCGGCTCAGACGGGTGTAGTCGACGGCCGCCATGACGGTCTTGCCGGTGCCCGTCGCGGCGACGAGGAGGTTGCGGTGATGGCCGCGCTCGCGGGACACACCGATCAGCTCAAGGAGACGTTCTTGGAACGGCTCCAGCCGGACCTCGGTGGGGCTCAACAGCACGAGCGGGCCGCGGTCCGAGCGGCCGGCGCGTACGGCCTCGTCTTCGAACTCGGTCGGGTCATATGCGACGAAGTCCGTGCCCTGCCAGTAGCTGTCGAACACGGCGGCGAACTTGTCGATCACGTCGAGGTTGCGCGCCCCAGAGACGCGCACGTTCCATTCCAGGCCGGTCACTTGCGCGGAGCGGGACAGGTTCGATGAGCCGACGTACGCGGTCGAGAACCCGGAGCGTCGCTGGAACACCCAGGCCTTGGCGTGCAGCCGGGTGCTGGTCAGGTCATAGGAGAGCCGTACCTCGGCGCCGAGGTCGACGAGTTGGTCGAGCGCGGCCTGCTCCGTCGAACCGGTGTACGTGGTGGTCAGGACCCGTAGCGGACGCCCGGCCTCGCAGTGGCGCCGCAGCGCGGGGAGAAGCGGCCGGATCCCGCTGCGAAGGATGAATGCCATGACCACGTCGATCGCGTCGGCCGAGTCGATTTCGGCCTCGAGCTGGCTCCAGAGCGTCGGCTCACCCGGAGCGTTCGTGAGCAGCGTCGTGTCGAGCAACGGGATGAGCGGCTCGCTGATCTCCTGCTCGCGGCCGTCAGGCCGGCGACGAAGGATGGCGTGGAGCACCTCGCCGACATCGACCGGTCGGACGTCCAGGTCGACCGGTCTCAGCTCCGCCAAGCGCTCGATGAGCGACCGAGCAACCTCAATCCCGACCCGCACACGATCGCTGTCGCCGACCTCCGACAGCGCCTGTTCGATCTGGCGGCTCAGGTGCAGCGCGATCCGGTCGGGGGTCTCCGCGGATCGCAACGCCCGCTTGCGGTCGCTTGTGTAGGTCGGCTCGTCGAGGCGCGCCTGAAGTCCCTCGGTGACGAGGGCCTCGTAGATCCCCGGCTCCAGCTCCTCCATTGCCAAGTGACCCTACGGCCTTGCCCGCCCGGGTTCAGTCGATGCCCATCCGGCCGGCCGCGCTCCGGACACCAGGGCAAGCGTGTTCACAACGCTGTGCCCTGCTCCACCTCGGTGATGTCGGAGTACATCGCTCTGAAGCCGCACACGTTGGTAAGCGCACCCCACGCGGCGTCGGCTGCCCACTCGGGGTCGTCGTACGCAGGGTGACCCGGCTCGACGTTGAACGTGATGGCGAATCGGTAGATGCGCTTGACGGTGGCCATCACCTGATGATCGCTCGAGGTGCCGGACCCGAGCGAGCGGGGGAGTCGGAGCGCCGCCGACGTGATAACCTCACTTATATCAGTAGGAGGTGTGACATGGGCCCGGACGTGATCAAAGAGGTTGAGCGGTGCCGGTCGCACCTTGATCGCGCCGTCGCCGACGAGCGATTGGCGCGGGTGAAGCTGGAGGCAGCGATGGTCAGGGCCGGCAGCAAGGGAGCCGCCCAGCGCGACATCGCGTCCGCTGCATCGGTCAGCCAGCCCTACGTGTCCCAGGTGCTCGCCGAGCGCCGCGGGCGGTTCGTGCCGAGTAGCCGCCTCGGCTACCTACTCGCAGCACGCCGCGACGACGTCATCCGCGTCGCTCGCCGGCACGGCATCGAGAACATCCGAGTGTTCGGCAGCGTCGCACGAGGTGAGGACGGGCCAGAGAGCGACATCGATCTGATTGCCGACCTCCCGTCCGGCATGGGACTGATCGGACTGTCCAAGGTCGAAGCTGAACTGAGCGACGTCCTCGGCGTCGGGGTCGACCTCGTGCCGGCGCGCTCGCTGAAGGCTCACGTCCGCTCGTCCGCGATGCGGGACGCGGTGGTGCTGTGACCCGGACCGACGCTGACCACCTCGAAAACGCCCGCGAGCACCTGCGGATCCTCCACGCACACATGGTGCGGAGCGACCTCTCCGACGACACCGTGTTCGATGCCGTGTGCATGCGGCTGTCGGCCGCTATCGAGAGCCTCTCCGCGATCAGCCAGCCGGCACGAGACCGCGGATTCGGATCCACATGGCCGGCGATCGCGAGCGTCCGCAACCGCATCGCCCACGGTTACACCTACGTCGACCGGGAGATCATCGACAACACCGTCGCGCACGACCTCGACGACCTGGAGCGAGGCATCGACCGGCTCGCCGACGAACTGGACTGTGCGGACGAGCAGGGTGCCCCGCCTGCCGATGACAAGTGATGACAAATCGGGGCGGTCGGGGCCCTCGACCGCGTCGTAACTGAGCGGGCGCCATGTCCTGCCTCCGACACAGCCCCGCTACCAGCCACGACCCTGCGCCACCCGTGTGTCCTACGCCCAACACACGGCCGGCTTCATCGCTGCCAAGACCGAGTCCTGCTTCCGACAACGGCTGGTCCTGCGTCCAACACGACCCTCTCGGCGCCCTCTGGAGCGGTCCAGACAGGTGTCGATCGCAGAGCCAGTTCTCCCACCTCCGACACTGTCATCAGAAATGTCCGCGGTCCTTCCAAATACGCGATGACAAAGGCCGAAACTGTCCGGTACGTGACAACACGACTGCCGACGGTAAATAGCCTCTGAACAGGCCATATGCGGACTCAGCGGCACGCCGCAACACGCCAAAAGGCCGAGTTCAAGTCCCCCTCCGACACCACCTGGGCAGGGCAAATTCCCTGGCAGGTCAATCTACGGCGGCGGTCGAGCAGGTCGTATCGAGTCCTTGCCATCGGTGCATCCGGCAGCGGATCGTCGACACCGTTCGGGCCGAGTGACGGCAGACCGGAGCGCGCGCCGGAAGGCGGGGCACGCAAGTCAGGTGTCGCTCGGGGCGTCGGCGGCGTGGCCGTGCCGCCGACGGACGGCCGCCGCGGCGCCGATCGCCGCGAGCACGAGCGAGCGCGAGACCCACGATGACGGGCCAGGGCGAGCGGTGCCCCCCGTGCGCCGGGCGCGTCGCCCCGGGCGCGACCCAGAGGGGCAGGGTGAGGCCCACCCGATGCACGGTCACGTCGGTGTGCGCCTTGTCGGCGAGGTGGTAGGGCTCGTCGTTCGCGGTGACCTGCACCTCGATGGTGTGCCCCGTTGCGAAGCGGTAGCCCTGCGGTGCGAGCTGGAAGGTCGCGGTGCGGCCGGCGCCGGCGGGAGCGGTGGCCCGATAGCTGCCGCGCGTCACGAGGCCCTTCTCGCTGCCGTCGGGCGCGACGTCCCAGACGCGCACGTCGAGCTGCGTGTCCGCGCCGGTGGTGTCGTAGCCGATCGCCACCACCGGCCCGCCCATGAGGAGCAGCGAGCGCGGCACCCGGAAGCGGGAGGTGGCGACCGTGGGGTCGGTCGCGGCGGGCTTCACGATGCGGCAGCCCTTGTACGACTTGGGGCCCGGGAGCGTGGCCGTCGAGATGGGGTCGGTCGCGGCGCCGTCCGGGCCCGGACGGGTCGACGAGGTGTGCCCGACCGAGGCGCCCGTGAACGTGATGTGGCCGGTGTGGAGGTCGCTCCACGTGGGTGCCGTGCGGGTCTCGGCGGGCGCGCCGTGGTCGAGGCAGCGGGTGACGGTGGCGGTGACGTCGTAGGCGGGCGTGCGCGGGGTGCGGGCGGGGTCGAGCGCGTGGTCGAGGAAGGCGTTCATCTGTCGCTTGGCGATCGCCCACTCGTCCACACGCTCGGCTGCGTAGTCGTGCCCGATGTCGCCCAGGAACAGCTTCACCGGGTAGCCGGGGTCGGCGGCGCGCAGCCGGTTCACCATGCGGATCGCCTGGTCGCCGGGGAAGAGCGCGTCGGTGAGCCCCTGGACGAGGAAGATCGGCACACGGCCGTGCGGTGCGGTCGTGATCGGCGAGCGGAAGCGCTCGGCGACCTCGACGTCGTGCGCGGTGGCCGGGTCCTGCAGGTCGTACGGCGCACCGGCGAGCAGCCGGTCGGTGCTCGCCGTGAGGTCGCTGTCGGGGTCGGAGCCCGAGGGCGCGAGCGAGCCGTAGACGCGCGCGGCCAGCAGCAGTCCCTTGATGGTGCTGTCGAGCGGCACGCCGATCGGGTCGGCCGAGGATCCGTCGTGCGGCGCGAGCGACCAGCCGTCGGAGGTATGTCCGTTCGGCGCGAGCACGCCCAACAGGTCGGTGAACGTGTAGAGGGGGAGGGCGGCGGCCCAGTGCAGGCGGGTCGCACCGTCGGGCGTGGTCCATGGCGCGAGGGCACCGTTGGGCCGTCCCGCGCAGGGGTCCTTCCCGAGGGCGGGCGGCTCGGGCGCGCCGCCGCACATGACGTTGCCGTCGAGCAGGGCCGCCGAGAGGGCGGGTGCCCCGCCGTACGAGCCGCCGGTGGCCGCGAGGCGCGCGGGGTCGGCCACTCCGCCGGCGACGAGGCCGGCGACGAGCCACTGCAGATCGCGCACCTCCCACCGCTTGTCGTCGAGGTGGATCCAGGACTGGTGGCCGGAGCAGTCGGTCGAGGTCTTCGCCTGGTCGGGCCCGCAGGAGTCGTGCCAGCCACGGGCGGTGTAGGTCAGCACCGCGTACCCGCGGGAGGCGAACCAGATGTTGTTCCACTTGTCGTTGCTGCCCGGGCGGTCCTTCGAGTGGATCGTGTCGCTCTTGCCGGTCTCCTCCCAGACGGTCTTGTCGTCGGTGAAGCCGTGCGCCATCGCGACGGTCGGGAGCGCCCCGCCGGCGTCGGCGGTGGTCGGGTCGCAGGGGACGGTGACGTCGACGGACAGGGGCAGGCCGTCGAAGCTCGGCACGGTGCCCTGCCAGAGCACGTAGCGGACCGAATGCGTGTCGCGGCTCGTGTGCACGGTCGGGACGAGGTGCGCGCCGGGGAGGCGGTAGGGCACGGCACCGGTCGGACAGGACGGAGCGGGGGCCGTGGGGGCGGCGAGCGCCCGGGTGGACGGGACGGTCAGCAGCACGACGAGGGCGATGCCGATCGACGCGCTCACTCGGCCCCTGGTCCCCCCGGCGCGGTGCACGCCCACATCTTGGCACCTCCGGAGCAGGTGGGTGAAGGTGTGCTCGGCCAGACTCAAGCCGACCAACAAACATCACTTCCAGTGATGCACCACCCGGCGTCCCGGTCGCGGCGCGGCTGGCGAGACCGACGTATCGGCACGCTTCATCAACGTCACAGCGCGCGACGGCTCGGTCCCGCTTCCGACAGAGGAGGTGCGGAGCGCACGCCCCCTCCGACACCGTCTGCCCAGGAAAGCCGCCTAGGTCGGCACAAGTGCGGTCAGTCGATGAGCGCTGTGAGGTGCTGGTTGCGGAGGTTCTCCTCGAAGTCCCCCAGGTCGAAGGCTTCGGCGTCGAGGGGGCGGCCCAACCACTCCTGTCGTTCGGCGTGCTCGGGGTGGGTCACGTCGGCGAGGATCTTCAGCAGCTCCTGGTAGCCCCAGGGTCCACCGCAGTCCTCTGGTGGGCAGGCCCGCCTGCCGTCGATGCAGGAGGGCACGGTCGTGGTCGGGGCTGCGGGGAGCACCTTCTCGACCACGATCTTGTGTCGCCAGTGATCCCCGAAGTCGTAGACGTACTCGAGCTTCGAGCCTTCGCGCGCGATCGTGTCCAGGCGCACCTTGCGCTCGTTGTTGACCGGTGGGCCCCAGTCCTCGTCGGGATCGGGGACGCCGTAGGTGGTCCCGGCGGCCTCGAACTCGTGGAGGTGGTAGTTCCACCAGCCGAAGGCGGCCTGGATGACCTCGTGGACTTTGTCGAGCGTGCTGGCGCCGTCGACGAGCACGCGCCGCCAGATCGGGGGTTTGGTGTCGTGCAGCGTGATCTTGAGCTGGAACACCGCGCCACTCGTCGGTGGGGCGAGCGACGCCGACGCCTCGTCCGTCGTGCCGGCGCGGATCGGGATCACCTCGGCGAGTCCCTCGGTGCGGCCGGCTATCGCTACGAGCTCCCGGTCCGGGGAGCCGGCACGATCGCGCAAGGGACCGAGTGGCATGTGGGCCATGCGGAGCGAGAGTGCCACGAGGTCGGTGAGTCCGTCCTTGAAGAGCAGCTCGCCGTGGAAGGCGAACTCGTTGACCACGCCCAGGACGCTGCGATCGTTCGTCGGCGCGATGCTCACGTCCGCCATCGCTTCCATCTCCGTCTCCAGGAACGCGTCGTCGATGCCGTGGCGGCGCAGCACCCCGTCGATCGCCGCAGGCACACGATCGAGCAACGTCGCGGCCGGGGCCAGCCCCATGAAGACCGGGACGAACGTGTGGGTGTTGACGAGCAGCGCGACCTGCGGTCGCCAGAACAGGGCGGTGGCGAACCAGTCGCCCAGGTGGGTGGTCGAGATCTTGTCGGCGGCAGCGGTAGGGCCATCGACCCGGTCGCGCAGCTTCTTGGTGCCTCGCACGATGAGCATCCCGAAAGTGTCGCGCGGCAGGGCTTCCCGAAATCGCGGATCCGGACGGACCACCGCGGCCACGATGGCTCGGTCGACTGGCGACCGGCCGACCGGGGAAGGGGTTGCTGCACAGTCACGTCCACTCGCCATGGCGCACCTACGACCAACGACCACATGAAGTCGACGAGGGGCTCGAGGTCGGTCGGGTCGCGATCGGCGGTGCGGAGCGCCGCGAGGTAGGCAGCGCGCAGTTCGACGGTGTCCGCGTAGGTGTGCGCTCCCCAGGTGGGCGGCGGGGCTTCGAGTGCGCTGCACAGGTAGTCGGCTGCGGCGCGGGAGTGGCGCCCGTTCCCTTTTGGGAAGGGGTGGATGGCGACAAGTCGATGGTGGAACCGGGCGATGGACGCCTGCTGCGCGTCGTGGTCCACCCACGCTCCCGCGTCCTCGTCGATGGGGGTGTTGCCGTCGCTGGTGGCGAACAGCAGATCGCTCATGACCAGAGCCCGCGCTTGTCGACGTGGTGGCGGGCGGCCTCCTCGATCCGCGCTGCGGTGGAGCTCTCCACCGGGCGTTGGTCCTCGAGCGCCATCGTGTGATCGACGGCCCCGATCTCCGCCCTTGCTTTCGCTCGTGCCTGAGCCCAGACGAGGTCGTCCAGCGGCTCGCGAGGAACCAGGACGTACTCGACTCGACACCCGAGCGCATCGGCCGCGCGTTCGAGGGTGTCGAGCGTGATCGTGTTCTCGCGCTCGCCCTGCTCGATCTGGCCGATGCGTGCCTTCGACACGCCCATCCGGCGGGCGAGCTCGCTCATCGACATGCCGAGCGCGTCCCGGACCGCTCGGATCCAGCCACTTCGCGGCGCAGCGGTGGGTTGGTAGCGGTGTCGTCGAAGGTCTCGCTCGAGCACGGCCCGCGCCATCGCCTTGTTGTCGCTCATCGCCTGATCCTCTCTGTCGTCTAGGAAAACCTCAGGCGACACAGAGTGGGGCGTCAAGGCATAACTTGTCGGTGAGGATCGCGCCGCCAGTTGTGCCTTGACGTGCGTCGGGTTGGAGACCGGGACCGGCGCCGCATGGTTGCGTACGCCGACGGATAGGCGTTGCGACAGGCAGCGAACGAGGCATCGAGACGTGCGTGGTCTCCGAAGTGGTGGCAAGCGAGCGCCGGAAAATCACCTGATCGGCTGAAACCCGGGCAGGTGCCCGATGGTCATCGGGGGAGAAGCACCACGCCACACACGGGGGAGGCAGTGACCATCACCGAGGCATCGCACGTCGAGCCCAAACCGACCGAGAGATCGTCCGACCGCAATCCGCCCACGCTGCCAGAGACTCTCGACGGCCAGGATCGGATCCGTGAGCTTCCTCCGCGGTCCGTACCCGAAGGTGGTCGCGACCGTCGCCCTCTGGTCCGGGTCGATCGACGATGCGGCCGACGCCGTTGCCGATGCGCTCGGCCGGGCGTGGGAGAAGATCGACCACGGCCAGTTGGTCGACAACCTCGCCGCGATTCGTCACGACCGCGGCGATGAGACCGACTGCGCACCCAGGCTCACCGCCGCGCCGTGTTCCGTCGCAAGCGTCACCTGCTCACGGTCGTCGATACGATCGAACCGACCGACACGTCGATCCGAGCGCCTGGACGTTGCCGCTGCGCTCGAGTCGCTCACCCCCCGTCAGCGCACGATGATCGCGCTGCACTACGGGTCGGATCTGTCCATAGCCGAGACTGCCGCCTACCTCGGTGTTGCGGATGGCACGGTCAAGGCGACGCTGCACCAAGCCCGGGCAGCGCTCGCCGGCCGCCTCGACGCGTTCAAAGGAGGCCCCGATGCCTGATGGAGCTGACCAGATCGGCGCGGTGCACCTTCAAGGGTTCATCGGGGATCTACGCCGACACCTCGAACCCATCGACGAGGATCGTGTCCTTCGCCAGGCCCGTTCGCGTCGCGATGCGCGCCGTCGGCGTCGGCGAGGCCTCCAAGGCGCGGGGGCACTCGCTGGTGCGATCGTTCTCGTCGTCGCCGTGGTTGCCGGCCTGTCGACCCGCCGGCACACGTCCGACGTGCGCGTCGGCAACGGGTCGGGGCCCGCTGTCGGGGTACCTGGCAAGTGGGTCGGGATTCCCAAGGCGCCGATCGAGCCACGGCGCAATGCCATGAGTGTCTGGACGGGCAAAGAGGTGCTCGTCTTCGGCGGCGCTTCGAAGTCGGCGTCGACCCAGGTGATCTGCCCCTTCCAGCCGTACGGGACGGCCCTGCCGTGTGGGAAGGGCCTGCCTGCGCCAGAGCTGCCACGGAGCGCCGCCGCATATGACCCGGCGACGAACTCGTGGCGGCGCATCGCACCGCTGCCGGCCGGATTCACCATCGTCAGGTTCGCGGCGTCCACCTCGTCCCAGATCTCCTGCGTGCTGGACGGCAAGCTGTACGTCCTCGCCTGGAAGTCTCAGTCGCCCGACTTGCGCAGACACCTCCTGCGCTACGACCCGGCCACCAACAAATGGGCAACGCTCGGCCAGATCAATCCCAAGACGATGTACGGATGGGCGCTGACCGCCTTCGACCACAAGCTGATCGCCTACCAGGGCTACGTCGGGCCCCAAGCGGGCATCGCGCGCGCCTTCGACCCGAAGTCCGGAACGTGGGCCGACGTGCGTCTTCCGATCGAACGCCAGGGCACCGGAGGCGCCGTGTATGCGTCGCCCCTCCAGATGATCGGTACGAGGTCGTCGCTCTTCCTCTTCTACCTGGGGGAGGTGCCGACAAGTGGCGGCGCTGCATCGTCGAGCGCTTCGGCTCCGTCCGGACAGGGCGCCACGTCGTTCATGGAACGCGTAGCGAGGTTCGACGGTCGCACGTGGAGGCAGTTCACGGTGACCAACCGTGCTTGGCCGCAGCAGGGCACGTGGCTGCGCACCGGCGACCACTTCACCATGCTACTCCGGAATCGCCATGTATTCGGGACAAGCTGAGCTCCACGACCCGGGAAAGGGGTCCCGGTCGACCTCATCTTCGATCCATCGACCAACACCTTCGGCAAGCAGGAAGAGCGCCCGACGACGATTCCCCCGGGGCTTCCCTCGATCCCTGCCAACGTCTCGGACCGGCCCGTCACGATCAGCACCGGCACGTCGGCCGCCAAGGTCGCCTCGACCATGTTGGCCGTGCTCGACCCGACTTTGGACCACTGGAGCACCTACGAAGGGCCGAGCAGGCAGCGTCCTCGATGGCTTCTCGACCATCTGGGCAGGAGACCAACTGTTCTTCTGGGGTGGCCATCACCGGGGACGCAAAGGACCCCTTGCGGTGATCTCGGATCGGGGTGGATCTGGACACCGCCGACGACGGGCACGGGGGCGAGCTCCTCCTCGGGTTCGACATCGACGGCCACGACCGCTGTCCAGTAGCCCGCCGGCGTAGGAGCGCCTGGGCGTCTACGCGAGGGCCGCGTCAGAGCGGCCGCCGGCGAGATGGCAAGGTAGGGGCACGCGATCGCCCTTCCCGGGGCTGAGGGGAAGCCATGAAGACCGTTCTCATCACTGGCGCTGGTTCGGGGTTCGGGAAGGGGGCTGCGATCGAGTTGGCGGCTCGGGGACATCGCGTGTTCGCGACCACCGAGACCAGCGATCAGGCGGACGCGCTGGCTTCGGCACACACCGAGCTGACCGCCTTGAAGCTCGACGTGACCGACGCCGTCGACATCGCGCAGGTCGCCGACATCGATCCGGACGTCCTGGTGAACAACGCCGGCTTCGGCGTCATGGCCCCGCTCGCGAGCGTGCCGCTCGATCGACTGCGCGCCGGGTTCGAGGTGAACGTGTTCGGCATGGTCGCGATGAGCCAAGCGGCGATCCCGGGGATGAAGGCGAAGGGCGGGGGTCGGATCATCAACATGTCGTCGATCGCCGGCGTCCTGCCGGGCGTCATGACCGCGCCGTATGCGATGACGAAGCACGCCGTCGAGGCGTTCTCCAAAGCTCTACGCGATGAGCTCGCCCCGTACGGCATCGACGTCACCAAGATCAACCCCGGCCCGTACGACACCGGTTTCAACGACAAGATGGTCGACGGCATCGCCGAGTTCATCGAACCGGGCGACGAGCCTGCGGCCCAGGCGGAAGCGCTCATTCGCACGTTGGTGCTCTCCAACCAACTCGACCCCGATGAGGTTTCGACCACGATCGCCGATCTCGTGGAGGCAGACGTCACACCGGTCGAGACGTTCCTTCCCCCGGAGATCGAGAAGCTCGTCCCCGGCCGCTGACACGCGTCGCAGGCCAGCGTGACGTCGAACTGCTGCAGGTAGGGCAGATGGCGGGCCGAGGATTCGTAACCCAAGGCACGCTGCTGAGGTCCAACGTCATATGTCGACGTCCTGCTCGCCTTGTCCGTCGGTGCATAGGCGCGAAGCAGCAGCCCCGGGTCGCGGGCGATGAGCGTCGGCGCTGATCCTCCCGCGATGCCCGGCCCGTCCCGGGCTGACGGCGGGATCCTCCACCAGGCTGCCGATCAGATTCAGGAGATGCTCGGCGTCCACCGGCAGTTGGACAAGCTCTTGTACCAATCGGCGACGCACATCGGCGGTGTCGAGTTCGAGAGCATCTTCAATCCGATCCCGGTCGAGCGACTCACCGCCAAGCCTCGGCCCGACGCCATCAACCACGACCAGGCGTTCCTGCGCTCGTCGCCGCTGACGTCGGCCGACACCGAGCGGGCGCTCGGGTTGCTCGAGATACTCCACGGACCCCACGCCCAGGCGAACGTCGACGTGTTCGTCCAGTTCTGTGAACGGGAGAAGTTCTTCGAGCGCTTGGCCGACGGGCAGTCGTTCGTCTTCGTGGGGTCGCACCTCGAGTTCCAAGATGTCGGCTTCAACCTCGGGTACCTCACCCGGGCGGCGCACCTCGAGGGCTTCGACCGCCTCGACAGCCGGGTCACCCTGATGATCGGGCGCCTCCTCGGCTACCTCGAGGTGATGGGGCTCAACGTCATCGACGACATCCTCCGCCTTGCCGGCAACGTGTTGAAGACCTTCCCGGTCAGTGGCGGTGAGGCGGTCAACGAGGGCGACATCACCGATGAGGACCTCAACCGGCGGGTCCGCAACTTCCGCAAGCACCAGAACGCCCGCACCCGCGAAGAGTTCCTGAACCTGATGACCTCGGACCACGGTCACATCGTCATCGAGGCCGGCAGCGGCTCCCGTGACGCCAAGGACGAGCGGGGCTACCTGGTCATGGAGCCGTTCGCCCAGGGCACGCGGGAGGACCTCTACCTTGCATCCCAGGCCGGAGCCGCCATCTACCCGATCTTCGGAGACTACGGGGACACCTCGGAGCCTTCGGTCGTGGAGATCGGGCAGGAAGTCATTTCCCTGCGCAGCCCCCAGCACGTCCACGCCATCGGCGAGGAGATCGCCAGCCTCGGCAACCGGGCCCGAGGCGCAGCCCAGGTGGAACACCCCGACGTCAGCCGATTCAAGACCCCGATCCGCTACGGCACGCACGACCACACCAAGGATTGAACCTCGGCGATCGACCCTTGCATGAAGCGGACTGCCGGGTGCAGGTGCGTCGCCGAGCAGGTTGAGCTGAGGTCGGGAGGCCTACCGGGCGCGGCCTGGTTCAGTCGTGCGAGAAGCCGTCGATCGCGACGGTGATCGAGAGGATCAGCGCGGGGTCGGCGTTCGCGTTGATCTCGACTCCGTACGTGTCACGGATTCGGAACCACTTCTTGGAGATCTCGGCGACCTTGTGACCGTCCTGTTCGATCTCGTACTCGTGGTCGACGATGTTGCCGTGAGCCTTGAGGTTCTTGCCGGCGGTCTCGATCACGTAACGGTCCCGGATGCCGACCATGGCCTTCTTGACCACGTACTCCTTGCCGCCGGTCTCGATCTTGATGGCGTCGCGGACGCTGATCTTGCGCTCGCGGATCTGGGCGACTTCCGCGCCGTGGGCATCCTCGAGGATCCAGGTGTCGCGGACGCGGGCGACCTTGCCGTTCACCCGGTACGCCTTGTTCCCCTCGGAGTCCTCGATCCAGTAGTCGTCGCCGATGGCGATCATCTTCTGGCGCATCTGGTAGCGGACGGTCTTCTCTCGCTTGAACAACCCCATCGGTCGATCCTCTCGTGTTCGTTGGCGCGAGACCGTGGGGCCCCGCTGGGGTGCCCCTTGCCCGCTGAGGAACTGCCCGGCTGCAGCAGAAGGTTGCGACTCTACGCCCTGGGGCCGCCATACGGTCTGGCCACGTCTGACCTGCGATTCGGAGTGAGCCGTCGACTCGCGGGCGCTGGCGTCAGAGCTTGGAGATCTGGGCGCGTAGACCGAGCTTGCTGCGCGGGGCCACTTCCGACCGGTGGTCACGTGGCGGTCGGCGTGGTTTCCGTCGAGGAAGCCGATCAGCACCCCGGCGTCGATGACCGTCAGCCACGAGGTCGGGCTCTTGCTGGGAGCACATCAGTAGAGCGAATCGAATCGTGCACCGCAGGCGAGGCGGTGACGTCCAGACGAGGGCAGTGGCGGTTCCGCAATCCACAACGCGGGAGCCTTGGTGAACAGCAGGTTCGTGCAGCCGCCACGGGGCGTCGCCGCTCGTCGGTCAGAACTCCCTATCGTTCGGTGACGGTGCAGCCGATGTGGTTCTCGGGCGAGTTCTCCGGGTTCTGAACCACGACGGGTCCTCGGCCCGGCGGGCATCGTCGCGATCCCTGTCGGCCCCCTCCCGTAGCTGCGGCTGACTGTGGTTACCGCACACGCCTGACCATCGGCCGTGCGGGACAGCGGCGACGACCTCGCGGCTGAGTCGCTCTTCCTCGTCGGGCGACTGTCGAGTGCCGTCAACGCGAACTCGTCGCCGAACCGGGCCCCCAACCTGATGTGGACTGTCGCAAGACCATCATGTTTCTGACTCGCTACTAAGGTCGACTGCCATGAGCGGACAACGAAATCTTCGAAATCGAATCCAACTTGGCATCCCGGCGCTGGTGGTCGTCGGCGCCCTGAGCCTTGGGGCGTGCTCGACCAAGAGCGACAACTCGGCCACCGGTGTCGGGAAGGCCTCGACCACCGTGGCGCAGAAATCCACGTCCACGTCGGCAGGCGGCAACAAGCCGACGGGCGCCGCCGTCGAGCCGGCCTCGTTGCTGCCTGTCGATGCCGATGCCCCCGACGGCTACAAGACGATCACGCCGCTGTGCGACGAGACCGAAGCGGCTGCGAACGCCGAGGACGCGACCCCCGACGAGACCTATCGGAGCCCGATCGTCTTCTCCACGCCCGACGCCTGGGTCGCCAGGGGGTTGGGAACCGGGGGTTCCGGAAGCGTGATGGGAACCGACGCCTACGTCGAGTACGAGCTCGAGTCCGGCAAGCGGATCAAGATCGGATACGAGTGGGATGGCCACACGATGGACGGCGAGATCGCCGACGAGAACGGCGAACCCTGGAAGACCTTCGACTACGAGAGCTCCGTCGGGGACAAGACCACGACGATCACGTACGACAAGGTCGCGACCGTGACCATCAAGGACCAGGACGTCGACCTCTACTACCGGGACCCTGCCCAGGCCCCCGACGACCTCTCGAAGGCCCAGTACAAGGCCCGGATCAACGCGGTCGAGTTGCCCAAGTCCCAGACGGAGCCCGGAGTGAGCGATGTTCGCTCCTTCGTGGTGACCATCGAGTTCGACCCCGCCGAGACCGAGGTGACGCAGGACGTCATCGAGAAGATCGTCGGCTCGTACAGCATGCCGAGCTGCACCTGGGACGACCTGCTCAAGACCGAAGAGGTACGTCTCCAAATGGACCTGAACGGTGATGGAAAGGTCAGGACCGTTGCCGACACCCAAAAGGAGATCCAGGACCAGTTGGACAAGCTGAAGAAGGACAAGTCGCAGGACAGCAGCAGCTAGCGCCGATCCATCTGCGGTTCGGGATCGCTTCCGACCAGCAAGGGTCGACCAGTCCGAAGCTGCCAGGTCCGGGCCCCAACGAACCCGGGATCTCCCCTGCGAGCCCGGTTGTCGTCGGTGTCGGCGTGGCCGCCAACAGTGCACGGCCGCGAGGTAGTACCGTCCGACCTGCGATGCGTGCGGCGCTCAAGCGTGCAGCGCTCCCATCGGGAAGACTGACGAGACGACGAGCGGGCCCTCGCGCCAGAGAGGGAGCATGGCAATGGACTCCGACACTGGGTGGCTGAAGACACGTTGGCGTGTCGTCAACGAGGACCATCGGCACGCCGCGGAGCAGGGAGACCCTCTGCCCGTGCGGAAGACCTACCGCTACCTGCGGATCGGCATGCTGACGGTCGTCGCCGCGCTCGGCTATTCGATCGTCCACGAGCATCGGGCCTCGGGATGCTGGCTCGGCTCGATCAGCGGCTACTACTACACGCCGGCAGGCCCGGTCTTCGTCGGGATGCTGGTGGCCATCGCGCTCGCGCTCGTCGTGATCAAGGGGCGCATGTGGGAGGACGTGCTCCTGACCCTCGCCGGCTTCATGGCGCCGGTGGTCGCGTTCCTGCCGACGAGGGATCCGACGCTCGGCTCCACGTCCCCACCCTTCACCGGCGCATGCCTCGATCGCACGTGGGAGCTCGGCGGTACCGGCCCGATGCCGGGAAGGGGTTCCTCGCCCTCTCGGCCAAGAACGATCTGCACACGCTGGCGTTTGCGGGCGCGGTAGGGATCGGCATGGCCACGGCCGCGTACCTGTTCGCCGAGTGGTGGCGACGGAGGAGCGGCACGGACACGGCATCGGAGCTCACCTCCGGCACCAGGATCAGCCTCGCGTTGAGCGTCGCGTTCGCCGTGGCCGGCTACGTCGTCGTCAACTATCGCTACGACTGGCTCCTCGACAAGCACACGCTGGCGGCAGCCGCCATGTTCGGCTGCCTCGCCCTCGCCGCCGGGCTGGACGGCCTCATTGGGGTGCGCGCCACCGCGAAGATGCAGCGCAGGTGCGGCTTGGCCTACCTGGCGACGGGATTGGCGATGCTCGTCGCGGGAGGCTTCTTCTGGTTCTCGGGTCACGACCCGAACGGGCACTCGGTGATCTGGATCGAGGGGATCGAGATCACCCTGTTCGCCATCTTCTGGCTGATCCAGACGATTGAGCGCTGGAACCCTACGGCGGGTCCGACGACCTGACGGAGTGCTCGGGTGCTCCGGTGTTCGGCACCGACACCGTCGACGCCCTAGCTTCGGTGTTCCTGCCCCCTCCCAAGCCCACACAAGCCCTCCCGGCCGATCCGCCAAACGAGGACCTGCGCCGACGAGCCACGCCGACAGACGCGAGCGATGCGCCGGAAGCGCTCGACGCGTGACCCCAACGATCACCGCTCACCAGGCACGCGGCGCGGCGGCCTACGACGACCAAAGGAACCCGACATGACAAGCGACGACGACCGCTCACCCGACGTGCCGCAGGAGACCGAGATCTTCGAGCAAGGCGACGAAGCACTGGGCGAGGAGGAGCGGCTCAACCCGGCCTTCTCCGAAGCCGTCCAGAACGATCCGTCCCTGGATCCGACCAACGTGGTCGACGAGCTGGAGCTGGAAGAGGCGGGAGCCGAACTCGACAACCCCGAGGCCATGCTCGTACTCCCTGGCGGCGGCGATGACCCTGACGGCCTCGGGGGACCCCCTGAAGGCGACGCGGGTCCGCTCGAAGAACCGGGCTGGGACCTCGCCGGCGCCGACGGCGGCGATGACGACGATGGCGACGACGGCGACGATGGCGAAGCGACGCAGCACTAGCCGCCTGACGCCCCGCAGGGGTTTCGGGCGTGAGCAGACCGGCCGCATCCGCCCAACAAGACCCGCGAGGTGAAGCGCCGGGGAGCGACGTTTGCCGCCGTCGTCTTCGCCTGCGCGACGGCGTGCGCGTCTGGTTCCACGACCGGTGCCCGGCAGCCGGCTTCCTCGACGTCCGCGCCGAGCGGTGTGGCGACGTCGAACTCGACCAGCACCACCCTCGTCGCACATCCCGCCGGTTCGCTGCAGGGCCTCGCCGAGCCATCGGGCCTCCTGATCGGCACCGCGGTCGCCCCAGCGCCGCTGAAGTCGGAGGCGCCCTACCGCGCCACCCTTGCCAAGGACTTCGGGATCGTGACCCCGGAGAACGCGATGAAGTGGGGGCCCATCCATCCCGGACGCAACCGGTACGACTTCGCGAAGGCCGACCAGATCGTCGACTTCGCACGGGCCCACGGCCAGCAGGTGCACGGCCACAACCTCGCGTGGTTCCAGCAGAACCCTGACTGGCTCACGCACGGCACGTTCACCGCGCGACCAGCTGATCCAGATCCTCCACGACCACATCTCGACGGTCGTCGGCCACTACAAAGGTCGCGTCGCGCTGTGGGACGTCGTGAACGAAGCGATCGAGTCCGACGGGTCGCTGCGCTCGAACGTGTGGTCCAGAGGGATCGGGCCCGACTACATCGATCTCGCCTTCACCTGGGCACACGAGGCCGACCCCGCGGCCGAGCTCTACTACAACGACTTCGGGCTCGAGCTCGGCGGGCCGAAGACCGACGCGGTCTACAAGCTCGTGCGCGACCTCGAGAAGAAGGGCGTGCCGATCGACGGGGTCGGCTTCCAAACCCACCTGATCAACCAGGTCTCGCCTCCAGCGGCCAAGTTCGAACCGATCCTGCAACGCTTCGCCGACCTCGGTCTCGACGTCGCCATCACCGAGTTCGACGACGCGCTCAAGCTCACCGACGGCAAAGCATCCGCGGCCGCACTCGAACAGCAGGCGGTCACCTATCGCGGCTACCTGGGCGCGTGCCTGGCAGTGGTGCGGTGTCGTTCGTTCACCATCTGGGGGTTCACCGACAAGCACTCCTGGATACCCGACTTCCTGCCCGGGTACGGCGCCGCGCTTCCCTTCGACGAGAACTACCGACCCAAGCCCGCCGATGATGCGATGGTCGCCGAACTGCGGTCGGCCGCATCGACCGCCCCTGAGCGCTGACGCCGTGACCGCTCCCCTTCCCCCGCTCGACGAGCCGTTCGCGCTCGATCAAGCCGTGGTCGCGGACTTCGACCGGCAGGGTCACGCGCTGGTTCCCGGCCTCGCCAGTCCAGCCGAGGTCGCGGCCTACCGGCCCTTCATCGAGACAGCGGCCCTTGACACCGCGTTCGACAAGCGTCCGCTGGAGGAGCGCGACACCTACGGCAGGGCGTTCCTGCAGTCGTTCAACCTGTGGCGCGTCGACGACCGCATCGCCACGTTCGTGCGCTCGCCCCGCTTCGCTGCGGTCGCCGCTGCGCTCCTGGGCGTCGACCGGGTCCGCCTCTACCACGACCAGGCGCTGTGCAAGGAGCCGGGTGGGGGACGAACCCCCTGGCACCAGGACCAGTACTACTGGCCCATGGACACCGACGCGACCGTCACCATGTGGATGCCCCTGGTCGACATCCCTGCCGAGATCGGATCCATGACCTTCGTGACCGGCAGCCACCGGATGGGTGATCTGCGGGGCAGGTCGATCTCCGACGAGTCCGACGCCGAGTTCGCCGCGCTCATCGCCGAGCGCGACCTTCCCTGCCATTCCTATGGCGCCGTCGCCGCCGGCGACGCCACGTTCCACCGCGGCTGGACCATCCACGCAGCAGGAGCGAACCCCACGGACCAACTGCGCTCCGTCATGACCGTGATCTACGTGGCCGACGGCGCTCGGGTCGGAACCGACCTCACCGAGGCCCAGGACTTCGATCGGCGGGTGTGGTTGCGTGGCGTTGAGCCGGGCAGCCTGATCGGGTCCGACCTCAACCCGCTCCTCTGACTGGCGGGCCCACGGCGCCCGCGTCGGAGGGGCGGTGGCTACCTTGGGTCGGTGACCTCTGCCGTCGTCCCCTCCGCCGTCCTGCTCGACGCCGGCGGCGTGTTCGTGTTGCCGGACCCGACCCGGGTGGTGGCGGCCTTCGCTCGCGCCGAGTGTGACGTCGACCCGTTGGTGTTGGCCGAGGCCCACTACCGAGCCGCCGCCCGCTTCACCACCGACATCGACGTCGAGGCGGACTGGGCAACGGCGTGGCTGGGCTACCTGCAGACCTACATCGAGGCGTGCGATGTGGAGCGCGCCCGACGTGGCGAGGCGCACCAGCACCTCGACAGCGAGTTCTCCGAAGCCGCGCTGTGGGTGGAGCCGATCGACGGCGCCAAGGACGGCCTGCAGGCCCTGGCCGATGCCGGCGTGCGCCTGGGCATCGTGTCCAACGCCGACGGCATGATGGCTCAGCGGTTGGCGGCGTTCGAGATCTGCCAGGTGGGTCCGGGCCCGGGCGTGCCCATCGAGCTCGTCGTCGACTCGGGCAACGTCGGCGTGATGAAGCCCGATCCCCGCATCTTCCACGCCGCGCTGGAGCTGATGGGGCTCGAAGCGGAATCGACCTGGTACGTGGGCGACATGCCAGCCATCGATGTTGTCGGCGCCCGGCGAGCGGGCCTGCGGCCGTTCCTCATGGACCCCCTCGGCGTGCACCACGAAGCCGACTACGACCGGACGACCTCGCTGGCCTCGCTGGCCGGCGAGATCACCTCGGCCGCTGATCGGTGACCGCCGAAGACCCCTACACGGTCGATGCGGCGCGACGGGCCGCGGAAGCCGACCAGCTGGCCAAGTGGGTCACCTCGTTCCTGGCCAGCCCGGGAAGCGCCAACGAGGCGCTGGCCGCTGAGCTCGCCTTCGACGGCGCCTCGTTCCTCGGACCCGTCCGGTTCGCGTTGGACGACCTCCACCCACTGGCCGGCCCGGACACCCACGACGTCAACATCACCGTCCCCGAGCATGAGTGGGATCAGGAGGTCGACGACATGGACGAGCGCCTGGCCGGGGGATGGGAGCCACCACCGCTCCTCGTCTCGTACCGCGACGGGGTGTACCTGGTGGAGGACGGCAACCATCGCCACGACGCCCTCCGCCGGGCGGGGGCCACCCACACCTGGGCCATCCTCGTCTTCTGGGACGATGACGAGCGGTCCGCGGTCGCGTCGCGTCTCGCACCGGACGCCACGTCATCCCCTTCAGACTGAACAGGCGCCGGGCGCACGCGAACCACGGGGTTCGCGCGCGCGGATGTCGCGTGCACCCGACGATCCACCGCTCAGATGTGCCCATCGACCGCTCCATTCCCCAACGCCGCCTCGACGGGCGCCAACGAATCCGTTGTCGCCGAAGTCGGTCCCGCCCGTGGTGCCGTCCCGGATTGCTCGCCCGAGTCCCCGTGAGGGTTCCGGTGTGGGCAGGTGTCGGGGGACAACGGAGTTCTGAGGGTGGCCGGTGGGCGTGGTCAGGGTCGATCGCGTGGTTCTCGCCGGTCACCAGAGAGGTCGAAGTTGACCTGGCTCGGCGAGTGCTCGGAGCGTCGCCGCGAACTGTTCGAAGTCGGACTCGTTCAGACTGCGCTTCCAGCGGCCGACGGTCTCGGCCGCCGCCGCCTCGGCCGCCACGGTGCACGCGTGGCCGCGGTCGGTGAGCACCAAGCGTCTCGCCCGGCCGTCGAGCGGGTCGGGGCGGCGTTCGACGTAGCCGCGTTCGACGAGCTGGTCGACCAGCTGCGCTCCGGCCTGCTTCGTGACGCCGAGGTGTTCGGCGACCTTCGCCGTGGTCGCGTCGCCGCTGCTGATCCGCACGAATGCGAACCCGTGCGCCGGTCGAACATCCTCGAACCCACGTCTCGCCAACCCCTCTTGGATCCCGTTCACCAGTTGGGTCGCCAAGCGCAGCACGGTGACCGCCGTGCCCCAATCGTCGTTGCTCATGGGACCATCTTGACAGCCGGGAGGACAGGCTGCTTGTCTTCTATGGACAAGGAACCTGTCTAATGGAGGCCCGCATGCCCATCATCCACCCCGTCGATGCCACCCTGTTCGAGACACACGGGTCCCGGTTCTCGTCCTACGTCTCGCCGTCACGTGGGAGCAGGCAGCTGTGCGCATGGCGACTCGACGTCCCTCCGGGACTCCGCGGGGTTGCCCACCGACCGAATCGGGAGGAGGTCCTTCTGGTGCTAGACGGGGCACTGCACGTGACGCTCGATGGGACCGCGTCGGAGGCCGGAGTCGGAGCGGTCGTGGTGGTGCCCCCCGACAGCGACCTGCGGATCGACGGAGGCCCGGCGGGGGCAAGTGCGTGGGTGACCACCACGCCCGGGTTGGAGGCGGTGACGACTGACGGCACACGGATCGTCCCTCCCTGGGCCAGCTGAGACGAGCTCCGGCTCGTGATCGTCACCTGGATCGAGCAGACAGGCCCGAGGCGGTCCGACGCGTCGAGTGGCTGTGGCACCACACCCCGACCAAGCACATCGCCGAGAGGATCGCGCCGCCGCCGACCCAGCGAGACGCTGCCGGCGCAGCGTCGCCCAGCGCTCCGGCCCCGAGCATCACCAGCGCCCCGCAGCAGAGGAAGACCGCCGAGATGATCCCGCTGTGGGGTGCGCCCGGAGACCCGAGTTGGCCGACGGTGTCGGCGAGTGGCCGGTACCCTGGCGTGGCTGCACCGACCGCGATCGACCCGACGCCCAGCACCAGGGAGCTGATGGCAAGGCGACGTGCGTGAGCGTCCAGTCGACCTCCAGCAGGATCACCCCGGCGCCACGCTCAGTGCGCCCATGATCAGGAACACCCACCAGGTCTTGGAGATCGCGACGACGTCGTCTCGGGTGAGGCCGTCGGTCTCGGGGACCGGGCTCAACAACACGGGGCACGCCTCCGCGTCGTTGATCGAAGCCGGGCCCGACGTTGGACCCGGCGATCCAACCCGAGGGTCCCTTTTGGCGCACAGCGGGGACCCCGGGTGGACCGCAGCCGACTCGATCGGTCATCAGCCACTCGACATCGCCGAACGCGGCCGCACCGGCCACGCCGCCACCAACCTGGCGCCCCGTCAAGGTCTGGCGCAGCTCAGCCCGCACGAGCGCGACGTGATCGGTCGCTCCTTCTTCGGGGAGCGAACCCCGCTCCAGATCGCAGAGCGCTACGGCGTCAGCTGCGGCAGGACCTCGTCGCGGTAGAACGCCAGGAACTGCTCCTGGTCGGGGCCGATCTGCTGCACGTAGATCTGGTCGTAGCCGGCGCTGATGTAGGCCTGCAGCGAGGCGGCGTGCGCCTCGGGGTCGGGCCCGCACGGCACCGACCCGACCGCGCGGTCTTCGGTGACGAGCTCGTCGGCCTGCTCGAAGAGCATCGGCGTCGCGAGCTCCTGGGCGAGCTGGCCGGGCAGCCCGACGTTGGGCCAGAGGCGGTGCACGGTGGCGCGGCCGGATGCCTCGTCGGGCGCCCAGCAGCACTTGGGGCAGGCGATCGCTGGTCCGGTTCCGCCGGCCTCCCGGAAGCGGTCGATCGCGTCGGCCTCGGGTGACGTGTTGACGTAGCCGTCGCCGATCTCCGCCGCGAGGGCGGTCGCCGCAGGTCCGAAGCCCGAGACGTGGATCGGCGGGGGAGTGGACGGAAGGCTGTAGAGGCGGGCGTTCTCGACGGTGTAGTGCTGTCCCGACCAGCTCTGGTTGCCGCCCTTCCAGAAGCTCCGGATCAGCTCGACGGCCTCCCGCAGCATCTCGTGGCGGACGCTCACCTCCGGCCACCGCTGGCCGAGGATGTGCTCGTTCAGGTTCTCGCCGCTCCCCACCCCGAGGAAGAAGCGTCCGCCGGTGAGCTCCTGCGCGGTGGCGGCCGCCTGGGCGATGATCAGCGGGTGGATGCGGAAGGTGGGGCACGTCACGGTGGTGCCGATGGAGACATCGGGCAGTGCCCCGGTGATCGCCCCGATCACGCTCCAGACGTGCGGGCTCTGGCCCTGCTCGTCGTTCCACGGGTGAAAGTGGTCGGAGATGGCCAGGTGGTCGAACCCGGCGTCGGCCGCAAGGCGGGCGGTCTCGACGAGTCGCCCGGGCGGGTTCTCCTCAGACGAGAGACTTATGCCGATGGTCGTCATGTGCGGCTCCTCGGGTCGCGTGTGCTGGTTCGTCTAGCGGCTACCCGCGCGTCGCGATCGAAAACGTCGTACTTGCGCGGGCAGGCCCGTCGGCCGCCTCCTGCCCGGACCCGCCAGCTCGCCGAGCCTGGCCGCCCGGGCCCGAGGTCGTCATGGCTTCACGCGACGCGCGGCCAGTCGAACGCGAACGCTGTGGGGTCTTGCGGGTCGACGCGGGCGACGAGCCGGGCTCCGGGCTGCAGGCGGTGCACGTGCATCGCGGGCACCGCGATCGACCGGGTGGCGGGGATCGGCGGTGCGCCCTGCCGGTGGAGCAGGACCGAGACCGTGACGATCGGGTCGCCGTTGAGGTAGCCGGTCGCCGGATCCACCGACAGGACTTGGGCCTCCGCGGGGACGCTGCCCGGGGAGGCTGGCGCGAGTGCCGCGGTGGAGGTCTCCAGCGAAGCGGTGAGCGCACCCATCTGCTGGTTCATGTTGGCGAAGCGCGCGCCGGCACCTGGAGCGTCCTTCCTCATCTCCTTCGCCTGTCGCTGGACGGCGTGGATGTCCTTGAACATGCCCATGTCAGCGGCCCGTGTAGAGCGCGTTGAACTGCGCGGCCACCGATGGGTCCGCGGCGATGCGAGCGTTCCAACCGTCCATGGCGGCCTGCCATTGCGTCGGTCCGACGCCGTGTCGGGCGGCCAGCTCGGGCCCACGCGCCTGGTCGTAGGCGACCCCGGCGAAGGACCGGGAGATGGTGGCGAAGAGGGCGAGGTCGACGCCTTCGATCTGGTCGGATCCGGCGGGCGACGCGGCCGCGGGTGGTGCGGTCGGAGCGTTCATCTGAGCGGCCGCGGCCTGCTGGGCGGCGGCGTTGGCCTTGGCGGCTTCGGCCAGCTGGTTGCCCTGGGCGAGCATCCCTGGCGCCTCGTGCGCCATGTCCTTCATGTCCTTCATCTGCTTGAAAAGACCCATCGGGGAAGTTCCTCCTCATCGTGCGGGCGGTCGATCCGTCCGTCGGGTGAACCGTGCGACCATTCGCTTGAAGGGTCATGAGCAGTGACTGCTCATTGCGAAACCCACTTGATGACCGGGCGCTGCGGTAGCGTTCGCCGCCGCGACGAAAAGTGGAGGGACCGTGGCGCCGTCAACGGTGGGAGTGCCCGAGGTCGGTTGGCCGCTGACCGGCCGGGCCACCGAGCGCGAGGCGTTCGCTCAGGCCCTGTCTTCGCCGACGTGTGGCGCAGTCGTGCTCTATGGGCAGCCGGGTGTGGGAAAGACCAGTCTCGGCGAGGCCTTCCTGGATCGGGCCAAGGACGAAGGTCATCCCACCGGGCGGGTCCTGGCCAGCGCCGCTGCGGCGACGCTGCCTCTCGGCGCATTGGCCACCGTGCTGCCCGCCGATATCGACGCCTCCGCAGCGCCGGGCGCCCTGTTCGACACCGCCCGCCGCGCCATGGTCGACCTCGGCGCGGCGCGGCCCGTGCTCCTCGTCGACGACGCCCACAACCTGGACCTGTCCTCGGCCGTCCTGCTGACGCAGCTCATCTCGGCCGGCGTGGTCATGGTGATCGCCACCATCCGGGATGGCGAGGCGCTTCCCGATGCAGTCGCCGGATGGTGGCGCACCCCAGGCGCCGTCCGGCTCGATGTCGGTGACCTGAGTCGCGCGGCCACCGGTGAGGTCCTCGAGGCCGTTCTCTCGGGGCCCGTCGGAGCCGACACGGTGTTCGCGTTCTACGAGGCAAGTGATGGCAACCCACTGGTCTTGCGGGAGCTCGTCCACCTGGCACTGGCCGAGGAGCGGCTCAAGTCCGAGACGGGAACCTGGCGCCTCTTCGGCGAGCTCGCGCCCAGTGGCCGACTCGCCGATCTGCTCGGCGCCCGTCTCGCGGGGCTCACCGAAGATGCCCGCGCCATCCTCAACCAGTTGGCGCTCTGCGCGCCGCTCGGCGCCGCCGAGCTCACCGGCGACGTCTCCATCGCGGAGATCGTGGCCCTGGAGCGCGCCGGCCTGGTGCGAGAGGTGGTGGACGGGTTGCGCCACCAGCTGGTGCTCGCCCATCCGCTCTACGGCGAGGTGCTGCGCGCCGACCTGGCGGCGACGGCGCGCCAGGCGATCCTGCTGGCGGTGGTCGAGCGCACGGTCGCGCTCGGTACCCGACGCCGCGAAGACGCGCGCCGGGTCGCCACCTGGCGCCTGGACGGTGGCGGCGACCCAGACCCGACGTTGCTGCTCCAGGCAGCCGTCGTCGCGCGCAACGCCAACGACTTCCGTGGGGTCGAGCGGCTGGCGACGCACCTTCGCAGGATCGATGCGTCCGTCGAGTCCGCGATCCTGCTCGGCGAGGCGCGCTTCGAGCTCGGGGAGTTCGAAGGCGCCGAGGCGGTGCTGGCGGAACCGGCGACCGGAGCGACGTCGTTGCAGCTCGCGCAACGCGCCGGCATCCGGGCGAAGAACCTCCAGTGGGGGCTGTGCGACTGGCAGAAGGCCCTGCGGGTGGTGCGCGACGCCCGCTCGGAGACGGCATCGGATGTCACCGACGACCTGATCGCTGCCGAGGGGGCGGTACGTCTGTTCTCCGGGAGTCCCCAGCTTGCGCTCGACGTGCTGTCCGAGATCCAGAGTCCCACCCCGGCGGTCGCGGTGCAGGTGGCCATCGATCGGAGTCCCGCCCTCGCCCTGGTGGGGCGACCTGATGAGGCCATCGACGTCGCCGAGGCCGCGTTCGCCGCCCACCTCGGCCTCGCCCAACCCGTCGGACTGGCCCATCCCGGCACGCACGTGGTCAACCAGGCCTTCGGTCTCATCGAGGCCGGCCGCCTCGGCGAGGCCCGCGAACTCTCGCTGGCCGGCTACGAGGTGGCCGTGTCCGACCGCATCCCGGTCGCCCAGATCTGGTTCGCGATCATGCTGGGAAAGGTCGACCTGCTGCGCGGTCGCATCCTCGAGAGTCGGGCCTGGTACCGCGAAGGGCGCGTCGACCGCCCGTCTGCACCGCTTCCAGGGCCCGCTGCGCCTTGCGGCCGCCGGCGAGGCCGTCACCGAGGCCACCCTCGGTCATGGGGACGCCGCGAGAACGGCGATCGAGGAGATGGACTCGCTCCCCCCGTTCGGCTTCCTCGCGCCCGACCAGGCGATTGGACGGGCTTGGGCCACCTGGGCCGGCGGCCATCCTGCCGAGGCTCGGACCATCCTGCTCGACGAGGCCGAACAGGCCGCCGTTGCCTGCAACCGGGCGTCGGCCGCGTGGTTGTGGCACGACGCGGCCCGGCTGGGCGCGACGGGCGTCGACGGATTTCTCGGTGACCTCGCCGCCGCGTCGGACAGCGCGCTCATCACCGTCCGGTCCCGCCACGTGGCCGCCCTCGAGGCAGGCGACCCCGAGGCGCTCGCCGACGCGTCCCGGCAGTTGGAGGACCTCGGACTGGACCTGCTCGCAGCCGAGGCCGCCAGCGCGGCCGCCGATGCCTACCGGCGGGCCCGCGACCAACGTGCGGGGGCACGGGCTGCCAGCCGCTGCGCTGCGCTCGCGGCCAATTGTGATGGTGCGGTCACCCCCGGGCTCTCGTCCATCGCCGCCGCCGTTCCCCTCAGCAACCGCGAGCGCGAGATCGCCACGCTGGCCGGCCGAGGCCTGTCCAGCCGTGAGATCGCCGAGCGGCTCTACTTGTCGATCCGCACCGTCGACAACCACCTGCAGAAGGTGTACTCGAAGCTGGGGATCACCGGGCGCGACCAGCTGCCTGCGGCCCTCGGCCCCGACTGAGCACGCCTCGGCGAAGAAGTTGAGCAGTACCTACTCATCACCTCGCGAGGGGGATGGCGGACAGTGCTGCCATGGAACCCAACCCCGCCAGTCCGAAGCACGTGCCGATCCGTCCCTCCCACATGGTCGCTGCCGCCTCGGCGGTGGTCTGCCTGCTCGCCGCCGCGCTGTTCGCGTTTCTGCCAACCGCAAGTGCCGTGGAGTTCCCGCCGATCCCGACGGTCACATCCTCCCAGCAGTGCATCGACGGCAACTACAGCATGGAGGTCACCATCGTGATGGCCAACGAAGGCACCGGCACCGCGCAGTTCCACCTCGAGTGGGGCAACACGTACAACGGGAGCGGCATCGGTGGCGGACAGCAGAACTTCGAGGTGACCGACACCCCGGTCGAGTCGGCCTTCAAGATCGCAGAGGGCGATGCGGCGACCTACACGGTCACCTCGACCGACGGCCCGGGCGCCGACTTCTCGCTGAACGTGCCCGTGGTGGACTGCCGGGCGGACCCCGTGGCCTCGATCTCCCTGGTCTGTCCGTCGGCTCCGGCGGAGGGACCGGTTCTCGTGTACACGTACCAGAACAACAGCCAGGTGCCGGTCGACTTCTCCTTCGTCGACACCTTTGGACCGGACATCGTGAAGTCCGCGGCGAAGGACATGGCCTTGCCGGCAACGGAGACCCGTGCGCTCTACGAGGACCAGGCCGTGCATGCCGAGGCCTACGCCGACGGCGTCCTGCTCGACAGCTTCGACACGGCGGTCGACTGCGCCCCGCCGAACCACATCGTCGTGTCCAAGACGGTGGTGGGCGGCACCGGCAACCCGGCGTTCCCGTTCGAGGTGGTCTGCCATCCCGCTGGCTCCCCGGAGTCGACCACCGTGGTCTCCACGTTCGACCTCCACGGCGGTGAGTCGAAGTCGGTCGACCTCCCCAACCCGAACGACCTGCCCTACTGCAACGCCCGCGAGCTCGATCCCGGGCCGGCGTGGACGGTCACCGAGTCGTTCAACGGGTCACCCATCACCTCGTCGTTCGATGACCTCTTCTTCCCCAACGACATGAACTACACCCTCGACATCACCAACACCGCCGTCGTCGAGCCCACCACCACGACGTCGACCACGTCCACGACGACGACAACGATCCCGGTCGCAGTCTCTTCGGAAGAGGCGGCGGCGATCCCGGTCAGCAAGACGGCGCCTCGCCCGCTGAGCCAGTCAGGAGCTCCAGCCGCGATCGCCGCCCCCACGCCCGCGACGAACCTGGCGCAGACGGGATCTGACACCTCGAGCACCTTGCTGGCAGGCCTCGGCTTGCTCCTCGCTGGCCTGGTCGTGGTCGGCGCCACCCGACGATCCCGCCGCCGAGCCGCCTGACCGCCGACACGCCCAACCCTGAGGATCATGTGCGAGGCACCGGCTGCGGCCCGCAGCCGGTGCCTGCCTGTCGGAGCCACGGGGACCGTAGGGCCGTGGCCGTTCAGGGAACATCGGCCCGCCTGGCGCGGTTGGACCACCGGCAGGCGGTGAAGTCGATCGCCACGTTCGACCCCTGAGGAGTCCTATGACCACGGCCATGAAGTCACGACAGGTCCACCTGGCGTCGCGCCCCATGGGTGGCCGACCGCCGAGAACTTCGCACTGGTCGACGTGGACCTACCCGCTCCCGGCGACGGGCAGGTCGCGGTTCGCAACTCGTTCATCTCCGTTGACCCCTACATGCGAGGCCGGATGAACGACGTCAAGTCGTACGCGCCTCCATTCGAGGTCGGCGCCGTGATGGATGGTGGCGCGGTCGGCGTCGTCGTCGAATCCTCGGCTCCCGGCCTGGCCGTGGGCGACCACGTGCAGCACCAGTTCGGCTGGCGCGATCTGGTCGTCGGAGACGCCCGGAGCTTCCGCAAGGTCGACACCTCGGTGGCGCCGCTGCCGGCGTACCTGGGAGCCCTCGGCATGACGGGGCTCACCGCGTACGCGGGACTCCGCTCGGTCGCGTCGCTCGTGGCGGGTGAGATCGTGTTCGTCTCAGGCGCGGCCGGTGCGGTGGGCAGTGAGGCCGGCCAGCTCGCCAAGCTGATGGGCGCGAGCCGGGTGATCGGGAGCGCCGGCTCGGCCGAGAAGGTCTCGTACCTGACCGGCGAGCTCGGCTTCGATGCGGCGTTCAACTACAAGGACGGACCCGTCGTCGAGCAGCTCGCCGACGCAGCGCCCGACGGCATCGACGTCTACTTCGACAACGTCGGTGGCGACCACCTCGAAGCGGCGATCACCCTGCTTCGCGTCCACGGACGAGTTGCGATGTGCGGAGCGATCGCGCAGTACAACGCGACGGCCCCGGTGCCCGGTCCCGCGAACCTGCCCATGCTGATCGGCAAACGGGCGACGATTCGTGGCTTTCTGGTGGGGGACCACCTCGACGTGGCCGCCGACTTCGAACGCGAGGTCGGCGCCTGGTTGGCCGACGGTTCCTTGAAGTTCCGTGAGACCGTCGTGGACGGCATCGACAACGCACCGGACGCATTCATCGGGCTGCTCCGCGGCGACAACATCGGCAAGATGCTGGTCAAGATCGATCCCGCTTGAGCGCCGGCCAGGATGTGAGGGCGAGGTGGGTCACCAGCCCGATCGTGAGGAAGGGAACCATTCCCATGGTGCGCTTGGCTCAATCGGAGCCGATGACATCGCTCGGGATCCAGAAAGGGAAGCTGATGTGGGCGACGCCGAGGTGGTCCACCAATCGACCCTCAGCTTCGAGGACCTGGAGGCAGGGCGCAGCGACCTTCATGCCGCCGGCCATGGCCACGTAGTCGGCCACCGACAGCAGCAGTGGACCTGAGTCCGCGTCGCCCTCTCGGAGGAGGGCTTCCACCACCAGGGTGGGATGGCACGGGTTCGAACGATCGGTCGGCCAGCAGTGGTAGACGACACCCTCGAACACCGAGAGCGCCAGGATCCTCACCTCGACGCTGCTTTGCTGCTGGTGTTGTCGCAGGCCACGCGAACCAGCATTGCCCATTCGGAGAACACCGATGAACCCGCCGGCGCGCCCGGAATCGGATCGACACCACCGGGATCGGCATCGACGCCGACAATCGTCTGGTTTGGAATGCACACTGGACGAGCAGGGTCTGAGTGAGGCAGCAACCGCCAGCCCCACATGGCTGGCATGAGGTGGTGAGCGTACCGATGCCCGATCCCAGCACGTCGGCACCGGAGTTGAGGACTGTGGCAGTGGGCGCGTACGCGATGGCGCCCGCCGCAGCCCAGCAACCAGCCCGAACCGGGGAGCGCTCCGAGCACGAGTGCGACGCTCGAATCGGAGGATGGCGATGACTGACGTCGGCAGTCGGAACAAGGTGCTGATCGTCACCGCGCAGATGGGTGGCGGGCATATCGGTGCCGCTCGCGAGCTCTCGCGTCGTCTGGAAGCTGAGGGGATCGAAGCGCCGAGCACCGATCTGTTGCAAACGATGCGTCTCGGGTACGGCCGGGCGATCGCCGGCTTGTACCACGCACAGCTCCGATGGGCGCCGTGGAGCTACCGCGCGGTCTATCGGTCGTGGCGGCGCGACTCGGCTCTCGCATCGGTCGCCAACCGCATCGACACCCGCATGGCCCGTCGCGGGCTGCTGGCGGTGATCGAGCGCACCCGGCCGACGATGGTGGTCTCCGACTTCAACCTGGCGTCACAGGTGCTCGGTCGGCTCACCGAGCTGGGGAAGCTGGATGTCCCCTTCGCCACGTTTCTCACCGACTTCGGTGTTCACCCGTACTGGTTGCACGACCGGACGTGCGCTTACCTCACCGTCCACGCGGATACCGCTCGCGAGGTTCGCCGCGAGACGCACTCGCCGGTGACCGTGTGCGGCCCGCTCGTGGCGCCCGGCTTCGAGCCGAATCCCAGCCGGCGACGACGAGCCCGACGCCGTTTGGGGATCGTGGAGCCGACTGTCGTCGCGCTCGTCGTGGCGGGAGCCTGGGGAGTCGGTGAGATCGAAGCCACGACCGCCGACCTCGAGGGCATCGGTGGCTGCACCGCGGTCGTGGTCTGCGGTCACAACCGCCGGCTGGCTGCACGGTTGCGCGCGGGTGACGGCCACGACTCGCGTGCTCGGATTCGTCGACACGATGCCCGAGCTGATGAACGCCGCGGACGTGCTGGTCGGAAACGCCGGCGGACAGACCGCGATGGAGGCGTTCCGGTCGGGCCTGCCCGTCGTGAGCTATCGGCCGATCCCCGCACACGGCACGGACAACGTCCGGGCGATGTCGGCGGCCGGGGTGGCGTCGCTTGCCCACGACCGCGCCGAGCTCGCCGAGGCGGTGCGCGCTCTCGGCAGCCGCGGGCCTCGGCGCGACGCGCAGATCCAGGCGGCTCGGGCGATCTTCCCTGCCGACGCGACCGACCGGATCCTGCGATCGTTGGATCTCGGCGCGGGGGCACCGGGTCGAGATTCGGGCGCCGGAGCGATGAGCGCAACATGAGGAGGCCCGCGCTCGCCGCCGTCGCCGTGGGGCTCATCCCCGTCGCCGCCCACGTCGCCCCCGCAGCCACCTGGCTCGACCGCCCGACCACTTCGGTTCTTCCACGCCTCAAGGGGGTCGGCCGGGGCACCCACGTCGCCCTCACCTTCGACGACGGACCTGATCCGGCCTCAACCCCGCGCTTCCTCGACGAGCTCGACCGGCTCGGGTGGCGGGCGACGTTCTTCCTTCTGGGCTCGATGGCCCGACGGGCTCCCGGTCTCGTCGCGCTCCTGGTCGAGCGGGGACACGAGATCGGTCTGCACGGCGACCAGCATCGCAGCCACCTGCTGATGACACCGGGAGCAGTGCACCGCGACCTCGCCGCCGGCGTCGCCTCGCTGCGCGAGCTCACGGGCGAGCGACCCGTGTGGTTCCGCCCGCCCTACGGGGAGCTGTCGCTGGGCTCGGTGGTGGCGGCCCGTCGTCTCGGGCTCCGCCCGGTGCTCTGGAGCGCCTGGGGCAGAGACTGGACCGACCGCGCAACACCTGAGTCGATCACCACGACGGTCCTGACCGCCCTGTCACCGGGAGGGACGATCCTGCTCCACGACTCGGACTGCACCTCGAGCCCGGGTGCCTGGCGCGCCACCCTCGCCGCGTTGCCACAGCTCGCCGAGCACCTCGACCCGCTCGTCTCGGTCGGCCCACTGCGCGACCACTTCTGACCACGCGGAGGTGCGGCGTCCCGGTTCGGTGCTTCGAAGGGTGCCAGCGGAAGGTGACCGGCGGTCTCAGCGGGGGAGTCCCTCGTCGCGTTGGATGGCGGCAATGGTCGGACGGTCGGGCCTTCAGGGTGAGGACTGGCTGACGAGGACGAGGTCGGCGTCGTGGATCAGCGCCTTGACCTCACCGAGGAAGGAGCCGATGTCTTCCTGGGTCTCGGAGGTGACCTCGAACACCATGTACGAGGGCGCCTTCTTGCGGGCGCCCTTCACGGTGGGGACCTCGAGGCGCAGGTTGACCACGTCGTAGGGCTTGTCCGCGATGAGCTCCTCGAGGCGGGAGAGGAAGCGCTTGTCGCCGAACTCGCCGGCGACCTCGATGCGGGCGCGGGTGGTGACGTGTTCGAGTGCTTCCTGCGCATCGGCGCGAGCCCTGAGGGCGTCGGCTCGTTCGTGCTTGCGGGCGGCTTCCTTCTTCACGGTCCGGAAGATCTGGCGTTCGCGTTCGAGCCTCCAGACGGCGTCCATGGCGGGGAAGGTGATGGCGCCGGTGGGGCAGATGTTGCCGCAGGTGGTGCAGCCGACGGCGCAGCTCATGGGGTCGACCTCGACAGCGACGCCGTCCTCGATCTCATAGACGCCGCGCCCGCACGTGATGTAGCAGAGCTGGCAACCGATGCACGCGTCGGGTTCCACGGTGGGACGCCACGGGATCTCTTCCCGGGGGATGCCGTGCCACTTCTCGGGCTTGTGTTCAGTCACGAGGTTCGACTCCTGGTTCGAGGGGGTTGCCATCCCTGGAGCAGGCGCGTGTAGTTCACGCGTTCCCAGGCATGCGGGTCGGCGACGTTGTCGAGCGCCATCACGCCGCAGGCCTCGGCGACGCCCTGGTAGCCCAACTCGTCGAGCCACGCCTCGAGGTCGATGCGCATGCCTTCGAGGTGTGCGGGTCCGCCCTCGAGGAGCGCCGACACCACCTGGACGGCAGAGGCGCCGCACAGGATGGCCTTGGCGGCATCGCGCCCGCTGTGCACGCCGCCCGTCGCCGAGAGGGACAACCCGACACGGCCGTGCAGCAGCGCCAGCGCGTGGAGCCGGAGCGGGAGCTCGGCGGGTGTGGACAGGTGGAGGTGCCGGTCGAGCTCGAGGGCGTCGGGGTCGACGTCGGGTTGGTAGAACCGGTTGAACACGGCGACGCCCTTGGCTCCCGCAGCTTCGAGGCGGCGGACGAAGCTCGGGAGCGCGGTGTAGAAGGGCGACAGCTTCACGGTCACCGGGACGTCGACCGCACCGGCCACCCATGCGACCACCGACTCCTGCCGGTCCTCGACCGTGGCGCTGGTCTCCTCGAAGTCGGTGACGAGGTCGTAGAGGTTGAGCTCGAGCGCGTCGGCGCCGGCATCCTGCAGCTGGCGAGCGATGCTGGTCCAGCCGCCGGGGGTGACCCCGTTCAGCGACGCGACCACGGGAACGTCGACGGCCTCACGGATCCGGCTGAGGTGGGCGACCGCTGGCTCCGTGCCCAGCGGGAAGGTCTCCGACTCAGGGAGGAACGAGCGCGCCTCGGCGTCGTTGTCGACCCGGCTGTCGATGAAGCGGTGCGCGGCGAGCTGCTCGGCGAGGATCTGCTCCTCGAAGACCGAACGCATCACGACCGCGCCGGCACCCGCGGCGACGAGGCGGCGCAGCCCGTCGAGGTCGTCGGCGAGCGGCGAGGCGCCGACGACGAACGGGCTCGCCAGCTCCATGCCGAGCCAGGTGGTCGTGAGATCAGTCATCTTGGGGCTCCTCGTCGGGAGTGGGGCTGTCGGGATAGCGGATCTGGGCGAGCTGCCCGTAGAGGGCGTGGCGGTCGCGCACGCCGTCCTCGGCGAGGCGGACGAGGTTGGCGAACCGGTCCGGGTCGCGCAGCTCGACCATCCGGAACCGGGCCTCTTGCTCCATGTAGTCGCGCATCGGCACCGAGGTGGGATCCGCATCGACGACCAGGGGCGGCTCGCCGGCGGCGGCGCGGCGCGGGTCGTAGCGGTAGAGCGGCCACGCGCCGCTGTTGATGGCCCGGGCCTGCTGGGCGGGGGAGTGGACCAGGTCGTAGCCGTGGGCGATGCACGGGCTGTGCGCGATGACCAGCGAAGGGCCCGGGAAGCTCTCGGCCTCGAGCAGCGCCTTGAGCGTGTGGCGGCTGCGGGCCTGCATCGCGACGCTGGCCACGTACACGTGCCCATAGCTCATGGCGAGGAGGCCGAGGTCCTTCTTGCGGGTCTCCTTGCCGGCCGACGCGAACTTGGCGACCGCGCCGATCGGGGTCGCCTTGGACTGCTGGCCACCGGTGTTGGAGTACACCTCGGTGTCGAGCACCAGCACGTTGATGTCGCGACTCGACGCGAGGACGTGGTCGAGGCCGCCGTAGCCGATGTCGTAGGCCCAGCCGTCGCCGCCGACCGCCCACACCGAACGCGGTGCCAACGAGTCGGCGCCCTCGGCCAGCGCGCGGGCGTCGGGGCCCGCGATGCCGGCGAGGCGGTCGCGCAGCTCGGCCACGACGGTCCGGCGCCGCTCCAGTGCCTCGTCGCCGACGCATGGCGTCGCCAGCTCGGCGATCAGCGCCTCGGGAAGCTCGGGCGAACAGACCTGCAGGAGCGCTCGGACGTGGCGTTCGGCGGCGTCGAGGCCGAGCCGCAGGCCCATCCCGAACTCGGCGTTGTCCTCGAACAGCGAGTTGCTCCACGCCGGCCCCCGCCCGTCGGCACCGGCGCTGTAGGGCGTGGTCGGGAGGTTGCCGCCGTAGATCGACGAGCAGCCCGTCGCGTTGGCGATCACGAGGTGATCGCCGAAGAGTTGGGTCAGTGCCCGGATGTAGGGGGTCTCTCCACACCCGGCGCACGCCCCGGAGAACTCGAAGCGAGCGGGGAGCAGCGCCAAGGTGCGTGGGCGATCGGGTATGCGGGTGCGGGGGAGCTCGGGGATCGTACGGAAGAAGTCGAACGCCTCCCGCTCAGGCTCGCGGTGCTCGGCGGCGGGCCGCATGTTGATCGCCTTGCGCTTGGGGCTCGTGCGGTCCTTGGCGGGGCAGACCTCGACGCAGAGCCCACAGCCGGTGCAGTCGTCGGGCGCCACCTGCACCGTGTAGGAGAGGCCCTCGAGCTCGGGGGTGTACCCCTCGGGCTCACTGCGGAACGACGCCGGCGCGCCCTCGCCGTGGGCGGGCTCGAACACCTTGGTGACGATGGCGGTGTGGGGGCAGATCATCGAGCAGCGGTTGCACTGCACGCACAGGTCGGGCTCCCAGATCGGGATCTCGAGCGCGATGGCCCGCTTCTCGTAGCGGCTCGTCCCGGTGGGCCAGGTGCCATCCGGCGGAAACGCGCTCACGGGGAGCTGGTCGCCGTGGCCTTCCAGGATGAGGCGGGTGACGCGCTGCACGAAGTCAGGGGCGTCCGCGGGCACGGTGGGACGGGTCCGGTCGGCGGCGCTGGCGGTTTCGGGGACCGCGACCTCGTGCAGTTGGGCCAACGCCGCGTCGATCGCCTCGACGTTGCGGCGGACGATCTCCGGGCCCCGTCGTCCCCAGCTCGAATGCACCGATTCCTTGATCTTGTCGATCGCGACCTCGCGCGGGCAGCACGTCAGCGAGTGCGAAGAAGCAGGTCTGCATGATCGTGTTGATCCGGCGACCCAGTCCGAAGCGGTCGGCGACGGCGAACGCGTCGATGACGAAGAGGCGGCACCCCCGCGCGATGAGCGCTTCCTGGAACCGCCGGGGGAGACGGTCCCAGGCGCCGTCGGGCCCGCCGGGCAGGTTCACCAGCACCGTCGCGCCAGGCGCGGCCCGATCGAGCACGTCGAGGCGATCCAGCAGACCCGGGTCGTGCACCCCCACGAACCCGGCCTGGCGGATCTGGTAGGTGGACCGGATCGTGTCGGGCCCGAAACGCAGGTGCGACACGGTGGTGGCGCCGGCCTTCTTCGAGTCCAGCACGAAGTAGCCCTGGCACTGCAGCGGGGTGGACTCGCCGATGATCTTGATGGACGCCTTGTTGCTGCTGACCGTGCCGTCGGAGCCGAGACCGAAGAACACGGCCCGCCGCACCTCGCCGGGCTCGGTGTGGAACGTGGTGTCCAGCGGCAGGGAAAGGTGGGTCACGTCGTCGGTGATGCCGACCGTGAACCGCGACCGGGGCGACTCGGCGGCCAGTTCGTCCAGGACGGCCTTCGCCATCGGCGGGTCGAACTCCTTCGACGACAGGCCGTAGCGGCCCCCGATGATCCTCGGCAGGGCTGGGATCGTTGCTCGATTGACCGCGTCGACGAGCGCCGCGGTCACGTCCAACAGCAACGGCTCTCCGGTCGAGCCCGGTTCCTTGGTGCGGTCGAGCACCGCGACCGACCGCACGGTCGCCGGGAGGGCCTGGACGAATCGGTCCATCGAGAACGGCCGGTAGAGCCGCACCTTGACCAGGCCGACCTTCTCGCCGCGGGCGACGAGGTGGTCGACGACCTCGTGCGCGCACTCGGCACCCGAGCCCATCATCACCACGACCCGTTCGGCTTCGGGGTGCCCGACGTAGTCGAACAGCCGGTAGCGGCGCCCGGTCAGCTCGGCGAACTGGTCCATGGTGTCCGCGACGATCTCGGGACAGGCATCGTGGAAGGGGTTCGCGGCTTCGCGGGCCTGGAAGAACGTGTCGGGGTTCTGCGCCGTCCCACGGATCACCGGGCGGTCCGGAGACAGCGACCGGGCCCGGTGCGCGGCGACGGCGTCGTCGTCGACGAGGGCATCGAGGACGGCGTCGTCGATCGTCTCGATCTTCTGGATCTCGTGCGAGGTGCGGAACCCGTCGAAGAAGTGCATGAACGGCACCCGCGACCGCAGCGTCGCGGCGTGCCCGACCGCGGCCAGGTCGACCGCTTCCTGCGGTGATCCCGACGCCAACATGGCGAAGCCGGTGCCGCGTGCCGCCATGACATCGGAGTGGTCCCCGAAGATCGACAGGGCGTGGGTGGCGACGCTGCGCGCGGCGACGTGCATGCACAGCGCGGCTGAGCTCCCCGGCGATCTTGAACAGGTTCGGGATCATGAGCAGCAGGCCCTGCGACGACGTGAACGTCGTGGCCAGCGCGCCGGCCTGCAACGCCCCGTGCAAGGCGCCGGCAGCGCCGCCCTCGGACTGCATCTCGACCACATCGGGGACCGAGCCCCACAGGTTGGGCCGCTCGGCGACCGACCACTCCTCGGCATGCTCGCCGATCGGTGACGCCGGGGTGATCGGGTAGATCGCGACGACCTCGCTCAGCCGATAGGCCACCGACGCCACCGCCTCGTTGGCGTCGATCGTGGCCACAGTGCCTGAAACGTGAGCTGAAGGGTTCACGCCCCTGAGCATCCCCCGGCCCGCATCCGCCGCACAGGGGCGAAAGTCACGGGTTGGTCGTCGTTCTTCCCGCAGCGCCACGCCGCGGCCTTCTCGTCCTATCGGGCGGCGAAGTGCTCGTCGCCAACCCCAACGGCGTCGTTCGCCTCAGCCTGAGTCCCGAAGGGACCGCACGCGGTGAGGCTGGTGACCGAATCCTGGAATCGCTCGACCACAACGAGAACCTCACCGACCGTGGAAGGCTCTGCCATGCGGCACTCGCACCTCACCACCGAACTCACTTCGCACAGGAGGCGTCATGGCGCTCGTCAAGACGATCGGACTCGACCACGTGGTGCTCCGCTGTGGCGACGTCGAGGCATCGCTCAGGTTCTACGTCGACCAGCTTGGTCTCGAGCCGGAACGCGTCGCTGAATGGCGCCGGGGCGAAGTCCCGTTCCCGTCGGTGCGGATCACCGCCACCACGATCATCGACCTGTTCGGTGAACCGGGCGATGGCACCAACGTCGACCACATCTGCCTCGAGATCGAGCCCACCGACCTGGACGAGCTTGCCGGTTCGTTCCCCAACTCACGCCGAGGAGACCTGCTCTTCGGCGCACAGGGCTACGCCTCGAGCCTCTACGTGCGCGACCCCGACGGCAACACGATCGAGCTCCGCAGCTACGACCGGTGACGTCTCGTCGAGGGGTCGTAGCTCCGCTCGCCATCGGCCCCTCGGGAGGATGTCCGCCGCTCAGGACCCGCAGCTGGTCTTCAGCTGGTCGAACAAAGTCGCGGAGGTCGACCCGACCTTGGCGATCGCCGTGCCGATCGTCTGCAGGTTCTTCGTCGTGCTGTTCTTGTCGTGGTTCGAGATGTCGGTCTGGAGGTCCTTGATCGAGGTCTCGACGGCCTGGATCTGGGGCTGGTAGTCCTGCTTGGCGGCTGCCTTGAGGGCGGTCAGGTTGTCTTGGACTTTGGTGGTGGCCGCCTTGATCGCTGTGGTGCCCTGGACGAGGAGGCTGGGCTTGAGCAGCGCTTCAACGGAGGTCTTGAGCTGATCGCGGGCCTGGCAGACCTCCACCTTGCCGGCGGGATAGGTGGTCGAGGGCGCCGATGCCTTGGCAGTGGTCGAAGTTCCCGAGGCGGCGGTGCTGCCGCTCGAGCTGCACCCGACCAGGACCATGGTCAACACGGCCAAGAGGCCCACGATCGTGCCCCGGGTCGAGCCAACCCGACGTGGCCGGATCTCGTGGTCGCCGGTCGCACCAGGTGGGTTGCTCTGGTCGGTCGGCCCGAGGGCGGCGAAGGTGTTGGTGTCGGGCATGGCTGGACTCCTCATCCACGGTCATCAAAAGTGCGCCGCGCATCGTTGGTCGACTGCGCAAGTGCAACGTAGGAGAACGGCCGCACGTCACCTAGGGCCATACGTCACAACAGAAGCTGGCCGGATCGGGTGCCAGAGACGGTGGATCAGCTCCGCTGGATGCTCGGTCATCGCGTTGCCCCATCCCTCTTCGCGACGCACGACTCACGACTCTGGCTGGGCGAGCGGGTCCCGGCCGGCCGCGAGGGCGAACAGGTCGCGGACCGAGACGTCGCGCCCCCGGCGGCGCTCGGCTGCGACGAGGTTGTCCTCGGGCACGAGGAGGCGGAGTCCCCGGGGGTGGATTCGGAACTCGATGGGCGTGGCGAGCTCCAGCGCCTCGCCGTCGACCCCGGCGTAGGCCGTGCCGGTTCGGGAGCGGATCTCGAATCGCTCACCGGTGAACTCGTGCCAGTGTCGGCTCCGTCGTCGCTGTCCGAGTGCGGACAGCGCCACGACCTCGGCGGCCTCCCGCCCGGTGGTGGCCGTGATGGCCACGACCCCGAGGGTGCCCGAGTCCAGTCGGCGCCGTTGCGAGGCATCCAGCGTGGCGCCCAGGACGTACGGGTTGTTGGAGACCTGGATGAGGAACGCGCCGTCGACCTCGGCGCCGTCCGGCTCGGTGAACTGGAGGTCGAAGGGCTCCTCGGTCCGACCGAGCATCTCGGGCAGCAACGCCTTGGTCGTGTCGGCCTTGGCCTCGCGGTAGCCCTCCTGTTGCACGATGGCGGCGTAGATCCCGAGCGACACGTTGTTGACGAACAGGCGGTCGCCGACGGTCGCGTAGTCGATGCGTCGTTCGATGCCGTCGCGGAACGCGGCGAGGCTCAGCCTTGGGTCCTCCCGGTTGATGCCCAGATCCAGAGCGAAGTGGTTGCGCGTGCCCGCCGAGACGACGACGAACGGCAGGTCGTGTTCGACGGCGATGGAAGCCACGAGCGCCTGAGACCCGTCGCCGCCGGCCATGCCCAGGCAGTCGGCGCCGCGAGCGACGGCGTCGCGGGCCAGCTTCTCGAGGTCGAGCCCGTGGTCGAGCATCACGACCTCGACGCCCATCTCCTCGGCCAGCGCGACCAGTCCGAACTTCTCGACCTTGCCCCCGCCCGACCACGGGTTGCAGATCAGCACCGCGCGGTGGGGAGGGGATACCACTGCCGGTCGGTGGCGGTCCCGTTCGTGGAGGTTGTGGACGAGCGCGGTACGACCGAGGGACGCGGTGCCAACGACGAGCAGGAGGACGACCAGGAGCCGCAAGACCGGCTGGCCACCGGACGGCGAGACGTGGACCACCGCTGCGCCCACGATCACGATGCCGACGATCGCCACCACGGCGCCCACCGCACGGCGAGGCATTCGCTCGGTGATGATCCACCAGCCACCACCGACGGTGAGGGCGAGGCCGGCCAGTCCCACGGCGAGCTGACCCAGGTCGCGGACGACGAACACGACGACCGCCACGACGAGGACGATCCCGCACGCGAGCGACGCGAGCGCCAGCCCCCGCTCCCGCCAGCCGACCTCGTCGCCGCTTCCTCCGGCTGCGCTCATGTGAACCTCCGACCGGTCGCCCTTTGGCGACACGATGCAATTGTTGTCGGTCAGGTCCGCGTCGGTGTCACCCGCGTCGGCTGACGCGGCCAAGCGTCAGCCGACCCGAATGTCAGGTGGGCTGCTGGTGAGCTGTTCGATCACTCACATCCCGAGATCGTCCGGTGGCGATTCCCCGGGACCGTTCAGGTCGATCAGGATGCCCATCTGGCGTGCGAGCGCGACGACATCGGGGTGGTCGGACGCGTCGCACCCGAGCACAAGGTCCTGCTCGTCCAGACGCTCCGGAAGAAGGGCGCCGGCGCGCGTCGGTTCATCGGTCACCAGGTGAATCCATCGAAGCATCGCGTTGATCCTCCGGCGCCGTTCTCGTCTGCCCTTGTTCCCGAACTACCGGTGGGCAGGCTTCCCGGGCTGACTGCGCACTCCGAAATCATCGCCGAGCTCACAACGAAGTGGGACGTCTCGCAATACTTCCGGCCTGGCGAGGTAGTGACCGGACATGGAAACCGGCCGACACGCTCGCTCCTCCGCGCTCGCCGTGCTCTGCGCGGTCCTCTTCGTCACCTTCCTCGACAACACGATCGTCAGCGTCACGCTGGCGGACATCCAGGGCAAGCTGCACGCCGGGGTGCAGACGCTGCAGTGGGTGGTCAACGGCTACGCCCTGAGCTTCGCAAGCCTGATGCTGGTCGGCGGCATGCTGGGTGACCTCTTCGGGCGTCGCAAGGTGATGCTGGCGGGGTTGGCCCTGTTCAGCGCCGGCTCGGTGGTGGCTGCGGTGGCCCCGACCGCATCCTGGCTGCTCGTGGGGCGCGTCGTCATGGGGGTCGGCGCCGCGGCCTCGGAGCCGGGCACGTTGTCGATCATCCGCCACCTCTACCACGACCGGTCCGATCGCGCGCGGGCGCTGGGTGTCTGGGCCGCTGTGTCCGGCACCGCCCTCGCCCTCGGCCCGGTGATCGCCGGCGTCATCGTCGGCTTCTCCGACTGGCGCGGGGTGTTCTGGTTCAACCTGGCCATCGGGAGCGCCGCGTTCGTCGCTGCCCTCGCGCTGGTGCCCGAGAGCTCCGATCCCGAGGGCGCCCCGGTCGACGTGGCCGGCAGCGTGCTGGGCGCGGTTGCGCTGGCGGCCGCCATCTTCGGCGTCATCGAAGGCGAGACGGCGGGCTACGGCACGTGGTGGATCATCGGCCTGTTCGTCGTGGCGGGAGCGTGCGCGGCCGGGTTCGTCGTCGTGGAGCTGCGCACACGACGTCCGGTGCTGGACCTCCGGCTCCTGCGCCGCGGGCCCTTCACCGTCTCGAACGTGGTCGCGTTCACCACCTACTTCGGGATCTTCTCGATCTTCTTCTTCGTGGCCCTCTACCTCCAGCTCCTGGCCGGGCAGTCGCCGTTCCGCACCGCGCTCGACTTCGTCCCCATGACGGTGCTCATGATCGGCGGGTCTGCCGTGGCGGGCCGCTGGGTGGCCCGAAGCGGGCCTCGGATCCCGATGGCGATCGGCTGCGCGGCGGCGGGGATCGGCATCCTCGTGGTGGACGGCGTCCTGGGTCCGAACGTCGGCTTCGCCGAGCTGTCGTGGTCGTTGGGGCTGGCCGGCGCCGGCTTCGGCATCGCGCTCGTGCCGGTCGTCAGCGCCGCGATGTCGTCGGTGGAGCCCGAGCGGTCGGGCATGGCGGCTTCGGCCGCGAACACCAGTCGCGAGCTCGGCGCCGTGTTCGGGGTCGCGGTGCTCGGGGCCATCGTCAACGGGCAGCTGACCGCCAACCTGACAGCGAGGCTCAACTCCCTCGGCATCCCCGCCAACTTCCAGTCGGTGGTGATCGCCGGGGTGACCCACGGGGGTGTGCCCTCGTCGTCCAGCCAGGCGGCGAAGAACCACCCCGCGGCCGCGGCCGCACCCCAGCTCGTCGACAAGGTCATCGGCGCCGCCGAGCGCGCCTTCTACTCGGGGCTGCACACGGCGCTGCTCATCTCGGCGTGCCTCCTGCTCGCCAGCGCCGCCGTGGTGTGGCTGGCCTTCCGAGGCATCACCCATGGCGCGTCCGACCGGGCGTCCGCACCTTCGGTCAGGGTGCGCGTGTTGGAGCTCGCCGCGCTGGTCGTCGTGCTGGTCGGCGCAGCACTGGGAATCGAGTGGATGATCGGACCCTCCGGGGGCTCCGCCCAAGCCGGTTCGAACCCGACGACCACCACCTCGGCCCCGCCGGCGAGCGGTTCGCCTCCGACCACGAGATCTCCGCAGATCGACGTGCGACCGGCCAGCGGCCTGCACGACAAAGCGCAGGTGCACGTCGACGGGTCGGGGTTCGGTGCCCACACCGCGCTCGTGGTGGTGGAGTGCGCCGACCTCGGCGCCGGCACCTCGTCCGCCGACTGCGACCTCTCCCACGTCCAACCGGTCACCGCCGATGCGCACGGGAAGGTGACCTCGACCGTCGTGGTGCGGACCGGGCCGTTCGGGTCGGCCCACCGCAGTTGCGCCCCGAAGCACCCGTGCGAGCTCACGGTGAGTCAACCGAGCGCCGGGCCGGGCGCCAAACGTGCGACGGCGTCGCTCTCGTTCGCTGCCGGCGGCACGGGATGAGCCGCCTGGGTCGATCATCCACCTACCGGCGCTGACGCCTGACAAAAGCGACGTCCTCCGAGGAGACCACGTGCACGACTCGACCTCCGCCCAGACCGACAGCTTGACCGACCGGCCATGGCTGGTCCTCCTGATCGTACTGTCGGCGGCGTTCATGGAGCTCATCGACGTGAGCATCGTGAACGTCGCAGTGCCGTCGATCCAGCGCGAGCTCGGCGCTTCCTACGCCAGCATCGAGTTCGTGCTGGCCGGGTACCAGCTCGGCTTCGCCTGCGTGATCATCACCGCCGCGCGCCTCGGCGACATCTACGGGCGCAAGCGGCTCTTCCTCATCGGCATGGCCACGTTCACCTCGGCGTCGTTGGCCAGCGGCATGGCCACCGGAATCGGCACGCTCGTGGCCGCACGCGTGATCCAGGGGATGGCCAGCGGGTTGATGTTCCCGCAGGTGCTGTCGACCATCCAGGTGGTGTTCCCGGCCGAGGCCCGCGGCAAGGCGTTTGCGGTGTTCGGCGCCGTCGTCGGGCTCGCGGCGATCACCGGTCCGCTGGCCGGGGGCGCGCTGATCGCCTGGGACCCGTACGGGCTCGACTGGCGCACCATCTTCCTCGTCAACATCCCGATCGGGGTCGTCGCCTTCTGCGCGGCGTGGTTCCTGGTGCCCGAGTCGACCGCGCCGGAGCGACCGGGCATCGACTGGCCCGGCACCGCGCTGGCCACGTCCGGCCTCTTCCTGTTCGTGTACCCGCTGGTGCAGGGACGTCAGGAGGGCTGGCCGTGGTGGATCCTTGCGATGTTGGCAGCTTCGATCGTGGTGCTCGGTCTGTTCGCGGCCTACGAGGTGCGACGCACCCGGTCGCCCCACTCCGCCGCTCATCAAGATGACCCTCTTCCGCCAGCGGGCCTTCAGCGCGGGCAACGCCGTCGCGTTCGTGTTCTTCTCCGGCCTGGGCGCGTTCTTCTTCGTGTTCGCCATCACCTTGCAGATCGGCTTCGGCTTCAGCGCGCTGCGGTCCGGCCTCACCGTGCTGCCGTTCGCGCTCGGCGCCGCGGTGGCGTCCGGCCTCTCCAACGTCGCGGCGCGGAAGATCGGGGTGCGGATCCTGAACATCGGCGCCGTGCTCCTCGTGGCCGGCATGGGCTGGCTCCTGTGGGTCATGCGCAACCACCGCGTGACGATCGACCCGCTCGAGGTGACGCTGCCGTTGCTCGTCGGGGGCTTCGGGCTTGGCCTGGTCATCGCCCCGCTCAGCGACCTGATCCTGGCGGGGGTCCACGGTGACGAGACCGGTTCTGCGTCCGGCGTGCTCACCGCGGCGCAGCGCGTGGGGGGCTCGGTGGGCGTGGCGGTGATCGGGGTGATCTTCTTCTGGCAGCTCTCTGTCGCCGCCTCACCGGCGCTCGGGGCCGTGAGCCCCGGGCTCCGCACGGAACTGCAGTCCGCGGGCCTGCCCGGGCCGGTCGCCGAGCAGGTCGTGACCGGCTTCGACGCGTGCTTCCGCGCCAGGTCGGGGTCTGCCGACCCGACGGCGAACCCGCCGGCCTGCCAGCGGTTGCAGCGGCAGGCGGCCGACGCCCCCCTGCCCGACCCGGTCGTGGCGAAGATCCGCCACGCGGTCCAGGACCAAGCGACACCCGAGGCGACCAGCCGGGCGTTCAGCCGTGCCCTGGAGCGGACGCTGCTCTACGAGATCGCGGTGTTCGCCGCCGTGTTCGGCCTGTGCTTCCTGCTGCCGTCGGGACTCGGCACCGATGCGCAGCAGGAGGACGAGGCCGACGCCGACGCCGAGGCCCGGCTGGCGAGTTGACCGGGCGCGGGTGGTCGTGAGCGAGGGGAGGCCGACGCTCACTCCCGCTCGTCTGCCGCGACGCGGTCACCCGCCTCCTCTTCGAGCGGGTCGTCGTCGGCCGATGGGTTCAGCTCCATGTGCACGTCGTACTCAGGTCGCCGGACCTCCATCAGCGCCAAGCGGCGGAACATGCGGCGATCACCTTCGGTCAGCGGCGGCTGGGTGATGGATCTGGGCCACAGCCGGTATTTGCGGACCACATCGATCTCGGCGGCGAGCAGCGTGAGCTGGGCCGCCAGGTACATCCACGAAAGGAGCGCGATCACGAGGGCGAAGAATCCGTAGGTGTCGTCGGCGTTTCGAAGGACATGGCGCACGTACCAGCTCCCGAGGTGCTGGAGCCCTTCCCAGAACACGGTCGCCACCGCGGCCCCGAGCGCGACGTCGCGCCAGCCGAGCGGCTCGGCGGTGAGCACCATGAACGCGCCGGTGAACATCGCCATCGCCACCGCTACCGAGCCGACCGTGGCCAGTGGCCCGACCAAGCCGGAGGTGGTCCTGGAGGCGACGACGTTGAGCACGGCAATGGTCACCATGGCGATGCCGATGGCCACCACGACGGCCATGGCCCGGAGCCTCCGGAAGATGAAGTTCGGCCACTCGATGTAGCGGATGTTCCAGATGAAGTTCATGGACGCCTCGGTCGCCTGGCCGATCCCGAACCCGCCGTAGACGGTGCCCGCGATGCCGACGACGAGTGCGAAGCCGTTGCCCTTGAGCGAGGAGGTGGACTTCAGCTGGGTGCCGATGATGGGGAAGGTGCCCAATGTCGAGTCGAGGATCTGGTGGCGAAGGTGCGGGTTGTCCTGGAGCAGGTACCCGAGGATGGTCGTCAGCAGGAGCAGCAGGGGGAAGAGCGAGAACAGCCCGTGGTACGCGATGCGGGTCGCCTGCGCGCCGGCCCGGTCGTTGCCGTACTTCTTCACCACCGCGAACGGGAAAGCCACCACGGGGTGGCGCTGCTGAAACCGGTCGACGCGCCGGACGGTGCGTTCGACGGGGTTCACGAGGACACCCTCGATCGCGAGGGCTCGGATGCCGCGGCGGTGGCGACGTCGGTCGGGTAGCTCCGACGGGCGGTGAGCAGCACCAGTGGGCTGGCCACGAGCGGCGCCAGCATCACCAGGATCGTCGGCTCGAGCCCGCTGCCGGACGTCCCCCCGAAGAGGTGCTCGGCCGTCGCCCCGAAGGCGAGGGGGGCGAGCGCCTCCAGGCCGGTGCGCAGCAGGGTGCGGACGGACTCGGCGCGTCCCCACATGTGTGAGGGGATGACGTCGAGCCGGGCCGCGTCCAGCGGCGGGTTGGCCAGCGAGAGGAAGCCGGCGGCGAGCACCAGCAGTGGCACCGCGACGAGCAGCGAGGTGGTGATGACGGCGGGAGCGAGGGCCGCGGTCATCGCGAGGAACGCGACCGCCGGTACGACGATGCGGGCGTCGAGATGGCCACGTTCGAGCAGTCGGTCGGCGATCCTTCCGCCGGCGATGACGCCTGCCACGCCACCGATGCCGCCGACGAGCACGACCGCCATCGCACCGGCCTTGCTCACCGCGTAGTGCCCCATCGCGAACTGCACCCCGAAGGTGCGGATGCCGGCGAACATGTAGTAGCCGAGCGACGAAGACACGATCAGGATCACGTTGGTGCGGACGCGCAGCACGTACCGGAGCACCGTCCACAGCGACTGCTGCCCACCGTCCGCGCGCACGAGCGCGTCCTCGTCGGGCTCTACTCCGGCTTCTTCGACGAGCGAGCGGACGAGTTCTTCGTCGTGCTCGCCTTCGGCGAGCGGCGTGGCTTGCGCCTCGAGCTCTGCCCCTTGCTGCGCGCCGGAGTCGTCCGCACCGGCGCCCGCCACCTGCCGTCGGCCGGCTGCCATCACGTCGGCGCCGCCCCGGGCCGGCTCGGGGAGTCCGCGGACGAGCCAGAACACGACGGCGGCCAGCGCACCGACCAGGCCGAACGCGAGACGCCAGGACACCGCGATCGCGGCGCCGCCGCCGATGACCAGGCCGGCGCCGGTGCCCACCAGCTCACCCGCCAGGATCAGCCCGAGCACCTGCGCCCGCTCCGTCGCCGGGAACCAGTCGCCGACGAGCGAGGCCACCGCGGGGTGCGCCGCGGCCGTCGCTCCGCCGAGGAGCAGCCGGCTCGACAGCAGCCAGACGTACGACGTCGAGAATGCCGCAAGGAGCATCGCCGCCCCCCAGCACACGACGACGACCGAGAGCAGCCGAGTCCGCGTGACCCGGTCCACCAGGACACCGAAGGGGAGCGTCGCCGCCAGCGACACCAGGCTGGTGGCGGTCAGCAGGAGCCCGACGTCGGTGGTGCCGATCGAGAACGCGTCCTGCAGGTTGGTCGCGGTCGCGCCGATCATCCCCTTGTCTGCGCTGTCGAGGGCAAGCACGGCGGCGAGCGTCGCGATGACCCGGAGGCGTGCGGGCCCGCCGGTCATGCGCTCGATCAACTCGTATCCGGGAAGTCGCGCCACGTTCCTCTCGCTGACGTCGGCTGCTCTCCACCTACCCCGAATCGCGGTCGGCAACAGCCTTCGTCCCCGAGCGGGTCGGCGCCTCGGCGCCGGATCAGCCGCGGGCCAGCTCCTCGAGGCGCGCCTGCGCCCCTCTGAGCGATGTCGCGGCCTGCCGCATCCCCCGCCACGGGTCGTCCTTCTGCGCCAGCCGGCGGAACACGTTGGCGATGGTGATCCGGCGGGGGTCGAAGTCGGCCGAGGTCGCCTCGTTCCAGTCGATGGGGATCGCGATCGGCGCCTCGGGCCGGGCCCGGAGCGAGTACGGCGCCACGGCGAGCTGCGCATAGCCGTTGCGCAGCGTGTCGAGGAACAGGCGGCCGCGTCGGTCGGCGATGCGCAGCGCGGTGGTCAGGCGGTCGGGGTGTCGAGTGGCCAGCACGCGCGCGATCTCTGCGCTGAGCGCGTGGGTCGTGTCGAAGTCGGCGCTGCGGTCGAGGGGCACGTGGACGTGGATGCCCCGGGAGCCCGTCGACTTGGCGTACGCGGGCAGCCCGAGCTCGTCGAGGAGGTCGCGCACCGCGCGGGCGGCGAAGGGCACCGTCGAGCGCTCCTCGCCGGGGTCGAGGTCGATGATCATCTCGTCGGGGTGGTGCGGCCGGTCGGCGCGGCTCAGCAGCGCGTGCAGGCTGACGCAGCCCAGGTTGGCGAGCTCGACGAGGGTCGCCTCGTTGTCGGCGACGACCTGGTGCACCGTGCCCGACTGCTTCGGCATCGCCGCGGTCGTGACCCAGCCGGGAAGGCCGGCGGGCGCCTCCTTCTGGAGGAAGCCGTCCGCGTCGATCCCGTCGGGGTAGCGGTGCATGGCCAGCGGATGGCCGTCGAGGAGCGGCCGCATGTGCGGGGCGATGCGGGCGTAGTAGTCGACCAGGCCCCCCTTGGTGACGCCCGCGTCGGCGAAGAAGAGCTTCTCCCGGTGGGAGACCTTGATCTCGTGGCCGTCGACCGTCGGGGTCACGTGATGCTCCGGGCCGCTTCGCGCACCACGTCGGCGGCGTCCTTGTCGGTGCGCAGGCCGCGGTAGCGCGGGTGGCGCAGACGGCCGGCTCGGGTCCACTCGGTGAAGGCGACCTCGCACACCAGCTCCGGTCGCACCCAGTGCACCCCGGCGGTGGGCGGCGCGCCTCGCGTGAACGGCGGCTCGTCGCAGGCGCGTGACCGGAGCCGTGCGCCGAGGTCGCGCAGGGTGGGGGTGTCGAAGCCGGTCCCCACCTTGCCGGCGTAGACGAAGTGGGCGCCGTCGTGGTAGCCGAGCAGCAGCGCGCCGAAGTCGTGGCGGCCGCCTCCCGGTTCGGTGTAGCCGCCGATCACCAGCTCCTGCCCGTGCGCGCACTTGAACTTGAGCCAGTCCGTCGACCGGCCCGCGAGGTACGGGGCATCCGCGCGCTTGGCGATGACCCCCTCCCAGCCCTTGCGGCAGGCCTCGGCGCGGTAGGCCTCGCCGGCGGCGTTGCGGTGCGGGGTGAAGCGGAGCGGGTCCTGCCACGACAGCAGCCGCCGCAGCAGCGCCTTGCGGCGGCGCAGCGCCACCTCGGTGAGGTCCGTCCCGTCGAGGTGGAGCACGTCGAACACGTAGTAGTAGACGGTGATCCCCGACGCGCGCGCCCGGTCCGACGCGTGCACCTGCATGCGGCCCTGCAGTCGGCTGAAGCTGGTCGTCGAGCCGTCGAAGGCGACGACCTCGCCGTCGAGCACGAACGCGGAGCCGCCGGGCTGGTCAGCGGCGAGGGCGTCGGTGACCTCTGGGTAGGTGGCGGTGAGGTCCTGGCGGCTGCGCGAGCGCAGGCGCACGCCGTCGTCGGAGCGGAACGCGAGGACCCGCTCGCCGTCGAGCTTCCGCTCGAAGATCCAACCGTTGTCGCTGAAGTAGTCCTCGGTCAGGGTGGCGAGCATCGGCTCGATCCACGCGCGGCTGGTCCGCGGGGTGGCTCTGCTCCCGATCCGGGCCCTTCAGCACGTCGAGCGCGCTCACCGGTGCGGCGCGCCGTCGTCGTTCCGGGCGACCTGGTCGAGGTCGCGGCCCGTGAGGACCGATTCGGGTTGCGTGCTGGTCGGGTTCCGGCGGGCGTCGGCGCCCTCGTCGTCCTCCTTCACCAGCAGCCACGAGTCGTCACCGCGGAAGCGGGTCAGCGCGTAGCCGCCCCGCAGCTTGCGGCCCTCCAGCCACACCGAGACGTGTCCGCGATCGAGGCCGTCGGCGAGGGTCACCGTCGCGCCGTCGTCGTCGGTGGTGAGGTTGCCGTACGTGCCGGCGTCCCACACGATCACCGAGCCGGCGCCGTAGGAGCCTTCGGGGATGACGCCCTCGAAGTCGAGGTAGTCGACCGGGTGGTCCTCGACCTGGCGCGCGAGCCGCTTGTCGCGCGGGTCGGTCGAGGGGCCCCGCGGGACGGCCCAGGACCGCAGGACGCCGGCGTCCTCGAGGCGGAAGTCCCAGTGCATGGTGCTGGCGTCGTGCTGCTGGATGACGAAGCGCGGCGCGCCGTCTTCCTGGTGCGTCGCGTGGCCCCGGGGCTCGGGCGTCGCCCGGAAGTCGCGCTTGTCGCGGTACCGCTGAAGCTGGTCGCCGCCGGCGCTCACGAACCCGCGTCCGCGTCCGCGTGCGGCGGCGACGATCTCGTCACGGGCGTCCTCCAGCTCCACCCGCACGAGCGCCGCGGTCAGCCGCGGCAGGTCGGCGCCCTTCACGAGCTGTGCCAACGACGCCGCGTCGTCGCCGAGGCCGAGCGCCTCGGCGGCGTCGAGCGCGCGCGCATCGGCGAAGGGCGCGACCTCCTCCCACGCCACCTGGACCTCCCGGAAGAAGATGTCGACGCCGACGTCGCCGATGCCCTTGAAGCGGCGCAGCAGCGTTCGCTCCCGACCGGGGTCACGCTCAGCGGCGCGTCGGAGCTCGCGCAAGTCGCCCCGGTAGTCCTCGAGCGCCATCTCGGCGGTCTCGCCCAGCATGGTGGAGGTGCGCTCGTCGAATCGGGCGTAGCCGGACTCGTTCAGGACGTCGGTGCGTCTCTGCCAGTCCACGTCGGCCATCGACTGCGCCGTGGTCCATCCCTCGGCCGTCGAGCGCGCCGGCCGCGCGCCGGGCGATGTCGGCGGAGATCCTGGCGCTGAACAGCAGGGACATGCACAGGAGGCGGAACAGCTGGCTGGGCGTGTTGCGCTCGACGTCGATGCCGAGCTCCTCGGCGAACGACTTCGGGTAGCGCGCCAGCAGCGCGTCGGCGATCTGGTTCGTGGTGGGAGCGGCCACGGCATCGACTCCTCGGTCGGGATCGGGCTCGGCGGGCACTACCCGGGCGCACCGCGTGGCAATCGCTCGTCACTCGCGCCGTGCTCCCCCGACCCCGGCACGGCGACCGGCGACCGCTGCGACGGATGAACCGACCGTGGTGCTGCTTCCCTACCTACCGGTAGGTAGGCTGGGGCGCGATGACTGCGCACACCGACACGATCGCCGAACTCGTCCCCACCGTCGGTCGCCTGCTCGACAAGCACCTCGAGCTCGCGAAGGAGTGGTTCCCCCATGAGCTCGTGCCCTGGAGCCGCGGTCGCGACTTCGAGCCCGACGAGGTGTGGGACGCGAACGACCACGACCTGCCCGACGGGGTGCGCAGCTCGTTGTTCGTGAACCTGCTCACCGAGGACAACCTGCCCTACTACTTCAACCTCCTCGACGGGCTGTACGGCTCCGACGACGCCTGGGGCACGTGGGCCCGCCAGTGGACCGCGGAGGAGGGTCGACACTCGATCGTGCTGCGTGACTACTTCAGCGTGACCCGGCTGCTCGACCCGGTCGAGCTCGAGCGGGCTCGTATGGCGCAGGTCGCCGGCGGGCAGGTGCCGCGTCCCGACAGCGCACTCGACGGCCTGGCCTACGTCGCGTTGCAGGAGCTCGCGACGAGGGTCGCGCACCGCAACACGGGCAAGCTGCTCGACGACCCGGCCGGTGTGGCGGTCATGAACCGGGTCGCGGCCGACGAGAACCTGCACTTCGTCTTCTACCGGGACCTCGTGCTCGAGGCGCTCGCCATCGACCCGTCGGCCACGGTCTGCGCCATCGAGCGCCAGGTCCGCGACTTCGAGATGCCCGGCACCGGCATCGTCGACTTCCGCGCCCACGCCATGGCGATCGCGAACGCCGGCATCTACGACCTGCTGGTGCACCACGACTCGGTGCTCGTTCCGGTCGTGCTCCGTCAGTGGAAGGTGGCCGAGCTGACCGGACTCAGCGACGAGGCCGAACAGGCGCGGGACCGCTTGCTCAAGCGCATCGACCGGATCGGCCGGGCGGGGCGACGCGTGGCGAGTCGCCGCCAAGAGCAGCGCGAAACGTCGCAGGTGGCCTGAGCCACCCGGGTCACGACGGCACCGATGCCCGTTATCGTGGCTTCCGTGAGCAGCACACGTGTCCCTGGTGGTGTCGTCCACCTGCTGCCGAGCGACCTGCGCTCCGCGCTGCTCGCCAACGCCACCGCCCTCGACGCGTGGAAGGACATCACACCGCTGGCCCGCAACGAGTTCATCTGCTGGGTCCAGGACGCCAAGCAGGACGCGACCCGGGAGCGGCGCATCAGGCGGACGCAGGAGGAGCTCGAGGACGGCATGCGCCGGCCTTGCTGCTGGCCGGGCTGCAAGCACCGCGAGCGAAACGGTCGGCCCTAGTCCAGACCGGACTCCCGCACCGGAAGATGCAGGCAGGAGGAAGGAGTCGGTCGGCTCGCTCGGACCGGCGTCAGCCCGTGTAGGTGGGAGTGGCGGGTACCGGTGTCGCGGCAGGAGACTCGGGGACCGTGGTGGACGACGGTGTCGTCGTGCTGGTCGGCGAAGTCGTGGTGGTCGGGGCCGCGACCTCGACCTCGACCGCGCCGATGTCGCACGCGGTGCCCTGGGGGCGGCTGACGCCGCGCTGGTCACCGGTGACGGTCGAGGAGCCCACCGTGGGGCCGCACGCCGCGGGCGGGACCTGGTCGAGGAGCGGGCTGTCCGCCGCCGGCAGCATCGTCTGCGTCGTGCCGCCGTTGTCGGCGAGCGCGCCGAGTCCGAAGGGCGTGGACAGGCCGGACTGGTCGCCGGGGCCGGCGCCGAAACCGCAGGTGCCGTCGTCGTCGACGTTGTAGCCGGTGCTCGTCGTGGTGGAGATGCCGGCGCAGTTCGGCGCGGCCGGGCCGCCAACGCCTTCGGCCTGGCCGATGACCGACGCGAACGAGTCGAGGGTGGCGCCGTTGGGGTCGACGTTGGCGCTCGTGGCGCCCCCGTTGCCCACGACGGTGGCGAACGCAAGGGTGATCGGCCCGCCGACCACCGCGCCCCGCTGCTGGGACTGGTTGCCGGTGACGGTGCTGTTGACGATCAGGGCGCCGCCGTAGGTGCGCATGGCGCCGCCGTTGCCGCCGGACGTGTTGTCGCTGAAGGTCGACTCGGTGATGGTGGCGAGCCCCTGGATCGCGACGGCGCCGCCGCTGCCGCCCGACTCGTTTCCGCTGAACGTGGAGCGCAGCACCGTGAGGGCCCCGGTCCTCCCGGTGTCGATCGCGCCCCCTCGCGGCTGGCGTGGTTGTCGGTGATGGTGGCGTCGGTGACGGTGACGTCGCCGCTCGTGAGCAGCGCGCCGCCGTTGCCGTCGGCGTCGCCGCCCGTGACGGTGATGTTCTGGAGGGTCACGTCCCCGACGTCGACCTGGACCAGCACGCGATCGAAGGCGCAGGACTGGCTGAGGGTGTGGCCGTGCCCGTCGACGACGATGGGATTGCTGGTGTTGCGGAGCGACTCGCCCTCGGTGCACGTGAGGGTCACGTCGGTCGTGAGGTCGATCGTCGTGGTTGCCGAGTTCTCCCAGGCGGTCTTGAACGCCGCCGCCGTCGACACCGACGTGGCCGACGCGGGCATGCTGGATGCCGCGGCCAGCACCCCTGAGGCGAGCAGCGTCCCCGCTGCCGCGGTGACCAGGGTCTTGGACGATGCCAGTTTGCGCAACATGTGTTCCGCCTTTCGAGGGTTCGGGCGCCCCGCAGGCGCCGGTCGGCAACTCGACGTGGATGGTACCAAAGTCGATTTCGGCGTAGGGGCGTGGGCAGCGTCGGCCGGAGCCACGTGGTTGCATGGTGGGTGAGAGGGGTGCACCCTCGGGGAGCAGACGAAGGGAGCCAGACATGCCCGTGACGATCGCCGACCCGCCCGCGCGCTCGACCGAGATGCCCGAAGGGGTATCGGTGCAGCCGCGCCGGTTCTTCTTCGACGACCTCGACGCGGTGCCCCAGTACTGGTTCGCGGGCAACCCAGGGCTGACCCACATGGACAACGCCTTCTCCATCCTCATCCCACCCGGCGAGCACTTCTTCGTGCGGTCGGTGCAGGCCTATGCGGACGAGCTGTCCGACGACGAAGCCCGCGACCTGCTGCGCGCCTTCAGCGAACAGGAGGAGCTGCACTCCGCCGCGCACGACGAGCTCAACGCCACGTTCGCCAAGTGGGGCGTGGATGTCGCGCGCGAGCAGCGCTACGCGGAAGAGGTGTTCCGGAAGCTGAGCCGCCGCCTGCCCCGCTCCTGGCAGCTCGGCGTCACCGCGTTCTCCGAGCACCTCACGGCGGTCTCCGCGCACCTGCTGTTCACCGAGCCCGCGTTCGAGGAGTGGCTCGACCCGCAGATGCTGGCGTTCTGGCGCTGGCACGCCGCCGAGGAGATCGAGCACAAGGCCGTCGCGTTCGACCTCTTCGAGCGGCTCGCCGGCGGGTACGTGCTGCGGGTCGCGTCGGCGCTGGCCGCGCTGGTGTTCCTAGCGGGTCCCTTCATCAGGATCGCCAACCGCATGCAGCACGCCGACCCGCATCGCCCGACCCGCGAGGAGCGCCGTGCCGCCAACAAGGCCCACCTGAAGTTGGCGCGCACGCAGCTGCGGATGATCGCCGCCTACTTCTCTCCGCGGTTCCACCCGTGGAAGCTCGACGACACCCCGTCGCTCGACCGCTGGTACGCCGACGGCAGCGCGCACGTGGTCTGACAGGCTCAGACGATCCAGCGACGAGCCCTCAGGTGAGGACGCGCTTGCGGAAGCCGCTGATGCCGAGCCAGAGGAACAGGCCCGAGAAGGCAACCATGATCGGGTAGACGGCCCACAGCGACATGGTCGGCACGTCGGTGAGCGCGGCGCGGAAGCCCTCGCACATGTACACCAGCGGGTTGACCAGCACCACGATCTGCAGCCAGCGGATGGACTCGAGCGACGCCCACGGGAAGTAGATGCACCCGAGGAACGTGAGCGGGATGACGACGATCCCGAAGAGCAGGGGAACCGTCCTGGGGTCGAAGAACGTGCCGAAGGTCAGGCCGAGCGCGGCCGAGGCGATGCAAGCCAGCGGCACGAAGGTGATCAGCACGATCCAGTTGAAGTGCAGGTGGACCGGCGTGGCAGGCACGAACTTGGCGATCGGGAACACGATGATCGCGGCGATCAGGCACTGCAGGGCGCCCGACACGATCTTCTGCACCGCGACCAGCTCGAGCGGCAACGGCGCCAGCACCCGGTCCTCGATCTCCTTGGTGTACCCGAACTCCTGGACCATGGGCAGCGCGACGGCCTGGATCCCCTGGAAGAGGATCACCGAGGCGATCACCCCGGCGACGAGCATCGTCGAGAACGCGGCCGCGCCCGACGCGCCGCCGATGCCCTGGCCGATCTTGGGGAACACGTAGGTGAACACGAACACCAACAGCAGCGGTTGCAGGACGGTCCGCGGGATGAACTCCTTGAGGTTCTTGCGCAGCACGTAGAAGTCGCGGAGCATCAGCGCCCAGAACGCGGACGCGGTGCTGGGGTGGACGACGGACTCGGGGGCGAAGCCCTCGCTTGGCGCGGTGGTCGTGCTCATTCGCGCAGCTCCTTGCCGGTGAGGTCGATGAAGACCGTTTCGAGGGTGGGCTCGCTGATGGAGAGGTCGGTGACGTCGATGCCCGCCCGTTCGGCGACCTGCACCACCGCGGGCAGGACGCCCTTCGCGCCCTTGACCCCGAGCCGCACCGTGCTGTCGACCACCTGCGCGTCGGTCGCGCCGTCGATCTCGGTCGGTGAGCACCGACGCCAACCGGTCGAGCTCCGCGGTGGCGGTCACCGTCACCATGGTGTCGATCCCGGTCGAGCGCTTGAGGTTCTCCGGGGTGTCGAGCGCCAGGACCACGCCGTGGTCGATGACGGCCAGCCGATCGCAGAGCTGATCGGCCTCCTCCATGTAGTGCGTCGTGAGCAGGATGGTCTGGCCGTCGGTGTGGAGCTCGCCGAGGATCTCCCACAGGGCGATGCGGCTCTGCGGGTCGAGGCCGGCGGTGGGCTCGTCGAGGAACAGCACCGACGGTCGGTGCATGACCGCCCGGGCGACCATGAGTCGCTGCGCCATGCCGCCGGAGAGCGCGAGCACGTCCATCTTGGCGCGCTCGGTGAGCTTGAACCGCTCGAGCAGGTACGTCGCCTCCTGGCTCGCCTGCTTCGCGCTCATCCCGAAGAAGCGCCCGTGGAAGAAGAGGTTCTCCCACACCGACAGCGACCGATCGAGGGTGTTGGTCTGGGGCACCACGCCGAGCAGCCGCTTGGCCCTCGCCGGGTGCTTCCACGACGTCGACGCCACCGACGTAGGCCCGACCCTCGGTCGGCAAGGTCCGGTTGGTGAGCATGCCGGCGGTCGTGGTCTTGCCGGCGCCGTTGGGCCCCAGCAGCCCGAAGATCTCGCCACGGCGCACCACGAGGTTGAGCTCGTCGACAGCCTTGACGCCGCCGGGGTACACCTTGGTCAGGTCGACGGTCCTGATGACCTCGTCCTCGTCAGGGCCCGGCGCGGCGGACCGGTCGGCCTCCGTTGTCGTGTCAGCCATCAGGTCGACTCCAAGCATGAGTGATCGGCCCGAGCATATGGCTGGCTTCGCTCAGGAGGCCGATCCTGTGCCCGCCCTGTTGCATCCCGTGCTCGGCTTCGCCAACAGCCCGCAACGCCGCGCCGAATCGTCGACCGCCGCGGCCGCGGGCGGCGTCACTGCTGGTAGCCCTCGACCACGTCCTCCGATCGGACCACGACCTGATCGGGATCCTGGCCCGCATGGCGGCGTGCACGGCGCTGGCGCAGCAGGTCCCAGCACTGATCGAGCGACACCTCGATCGACCGGAGGCGGGCGAGCTCGTCGGGTCCCAGCCCGCCGTCCGCGTGGGACCGTTCCAACGCATGTTCCTCGTCGGAAAGCGCGTTGATCTGCTGTGCGATCTCGGCATCATCCATGTGTGAGCCTCCTCGGTTCGACTCGGTCGTCGCCTGCCGAACGGGGGCTGGCCCCAAACGGCGATGCGACCTTCGTGGCCACGCTACCGGTGCGACGAACCTGCCCGATCGGGTAGCAGCACCGAGGTGCCGAGGGCGCGCACTCCTGGCGTCGCGCCGAAGAACCTTCAGTCCTCGGCCGCACGCGGCCGATACTGTCGAGAAGAGGTCGCGGGGTGCGGGGAGACAGATGATGGACGGGATCGACATGAGCGGAACCAGTGGGCGGCGATCGGTGCGCCGGGCCGTCGTGATCGGCGCACTCACCGCCTTGCTCTCGGGATGCATATCGGCGCCTCCGAAGGCGTCGTCGACGAGGATCGGCGGGCCGACGACGTCGGCGGCATCGACGACGCTCGACACCACCCCCGCACCCTCCACCACATCGCGGGCGCATCCGACGACCACGACTACGCCACCGACCACCCAGCCGCCGCTCGATCCGACGGCGGTCGCGACCACGGTGAGCCTCGCGCAGTCCGACGTACCTTCCGACGCGACCCCGCACGACGGCCCATCGATGGGATCCCACAAGTCGGACCCCTGTCTGCCGGCCTCGTCGTCGCCGTTTCTCGCCAACCGCTTGTCGACTTCGTTCGTGGCTTCGAACGGCGCGAAATACCTGTCGTATCGATCTCAGGTGCTGGTCGAACCGTCGACCCAAGCCGCGACCGACGTGGTGAACGCGCTCAACTCGCCACAGTGGGCGCAGAACTGTGACAAGCCACAACAGATCGATGCGCAGCAGCAGGACCTCGACGCAACGAACGCCGCAACCGACTGCGGTCTCACGCTGGTTGCACCCGAGGAGACCGAGATTCCAGCGGCGAAGCTCCCAGCGGGCACCACAGGCTGGCAGTTCTCCGCCACGGTGCACTGCCACGCGCACAACTCGGACTGGGCAACCGGGGTGGACACGCTGGTCACCCGGGTGGGTCGAGTTGTCATCATCTACATGGTTGCCTACTCCACTGTGGTGCCTGGCCAGTCCGACCTCCAGATCATCAGTGCGCTTGCGGCACGGGCCCATTCAGCGCTGCGAGTCTGAATACGAGCGCAACCAACGGATCGCCGAGCGCCGCATCTGTCATGATCGGCGCCACGACCAGACCGCGCCGAGGAGCTGCCGTGGCCCCGAACCAGCAGCAAGCCGAGGCGTGGAACGGCGGCGAGTCCGTGCACTACGTCGATCACGCGGATCGCTACGACCGGCAGCTTGCGCCGGTCACCGACGCGTTGCTGGAGCTGGCCGCGCTCGAGCCGCACGAGGTCGCGCTCGACGTCGGCTGCGGCTCGGGGACGACGACGTTCGCCGCCGGCGCTCGTGCCCGACGGGTCGTCGGCTTGGACCTCTCCGAACCGCTGCTGGAGGTCGCCCGCAGCCGTGCCCGGCAGGCGGGGATCGAGAACGTGGAGTTCGTCGTCGCCGACGCCCAGACGCACGACTTCTACGGCGCCACCTACGACGCCATCATCAGCCAGTTCGGGCTCATGTTCTTCGACGAGCCCGTCACCGCGTTCTCCAACCTCCGCGCGTCCCTCGTGACTGGTGGTCGGCTCGCGTTCGTCTGCTGGCAGGGGCTGCCCGCCAACGACTGGCTCATGGTTGTCGGCCGCGCCGTCGAACGCCACCGGCCGCTCCCGACGTTCGGCAGCCAGGCCGGGGGACCCGGCATGTTCGCGCTGTGCGAGGCGGACGAGATCACGACGCTGCTCGAGTCGTCCAGCTTCTCGCAGGTGACCTGCACCTCGATCGCCCCGACGATCGTGCTGGGAGGCGGGGGAGCGCTCGACGACTCGCTCGACTTCCTGCTCGGGATGGGCATGGTGCGGGGTCTCATCGGCCAGGCCGGAGAGGACAACCGGGACGTCGTGGTCGCCGACGTGCGGCGCGAGCTCGAGGAGCGCTACGAGCCGGGCGTGGGCGTGCCGCTCGGAGCCGGCGCCTGGTTGGTCACCGCCCGCAACTGACCCGAGCGTCGACGCCGACCGCCGCCGCACCGGGCTCGCTTCGTGGCCAGGAGATCGAGGCGATCTGATCGACGAGGGGCCTCACCGATGGAAGGTTCGGCTCGCAGCGACTGCCACGGAAGCGCCGCGGCGCCCCATTCGAGGTCCCTCAGCTCCCCGCGGCGAGACCCACGTCGATGGTGAGCTCGTCGTTGCGCGCCACCGTGATGACGGTGGCGCCCGTGCTGTCGGCCGCGTGGTCGTACCACTCGCTCACGTAGCCCGATGGGGCGACGATGTGGAGTTCGTAGGTGCCGGGCACGACTGAGAAGCCGTAGTTGCCGTCGGCGTCGGACGTCGTGGTGGCGACCGGTGTGCCGAGGTCGTCGCTGGCGTAGAGCTCGACGGTGGCGCCGGCGATGCCCGAGCCGCCGTCGGTGATGGTCCCGTTGATGGAGCCGCCCTGCTGCGAGACGCGCAGCACGCGATAGCTCACCTCGTCCGCGATGTAGCCGTTGCCGGCCGAGTCGAACGCCACGTCGCATGGGGAGAGAAGAGTCGCGTCGGTGGGCAGTCCACCCTCGCCCGAGTAGCTCGCGGAGGTACCTTTGCCGGCGTAGGTGCTGATGATGCCGTTGGTGTCGACCTTGCGGACGGCGCCGGCGTTCGTGTCGGCGATGTACAGGTTGCCCTTCGCATCGAACGCGAGGCCGGAGGGGACCCAGAGCGTGGCGGAGGTGGCCGGGCCGCCGTCGCCCGAGAAGCCGTAGCCTGCGTTGCCGGCGAAGGTGGTGATGATGCCGCTGGTGTCGACCTTGCGGACACGGTGCCCTTCGGCGATGTAGACGTTGCCGTCGGCGTCGACGGCAACGTCCTCCGGACTGTAGAGCTTCGCGCTCGTCGCTGGGCCACCGTCACCCGAGTAGCCCGCCGCGTCGGAGCCGGCAAAGGTCGAGATGGTTCCGCTGGGGTCGACCTTGCGGACCACGCCGTTGCCGCAGGCGATGTACAGGTTGCCGGATCCGTCGACGGCCACGCCCTTGGGGTCCCAGAGCGCCGCTGCCGGGGCCGGGCCGCCGTCGCCGGAGTAGCCCTCCGTGCCGTTGCCGGCGACGGTGGTGATGACGCCGTTGGTGTCGACCTTGCGGACGACCTTGTTGCCGAAGTCCGCGAGGTAGAGGTTGCCGTCGGCGTCGAAGGCGAGTCCGCCCGTGAGGTGGCCGAGCTGCGCTGCGGTGGCCGGGCCGCCGTCGCCCGAGTAGCCGGCCGTGAGAGTGCCCGCGACGGTGGAGATGGTGCCGCCGGCGTCGATCTTGCGGACGCGGGTGTCGTCCGCCAGGTAGAGGTCGCCGTTCGGGCTGAACGCCAGCCCGAGGACGGTCCCGAGCTTCGCGTCGGTCGCGGGGCCGCCATCGCCAGTGTCTCCGTGGGTTCCGGTGCCGGCGACCGTGTCGATGATCCAGGCCTTGGAGGCCTTGCAACCCACCAGCAGAACCATCGACAGCGCCAGGAGTCCTGCGGCGCACAACCCACGCGTTCGACTGCGCATGTCAATCTCCCTCTGAACGTCATCTGCCGCCTGGTGCGACAACGTGGAAAGACAGTAGCAATGTCCCGGCGTCGCGTCGCCCGATCCCGACCGAAGCGTCGACGCCGAACGCCACCGATCCACGTTCGCCCTGCGAACCAGATGACGGTGCCCGCGACGGCGCGGTGCCCAGCCTCAGGTGGTGGCGAAGCTGCTCACCTACCGGGGTCGTCGATCCGCAACGTCGGCCGTTGCAGGCGCCGGCAGAGGCCGCCGTGGCCGGAGGCACAAGAATCGAGGGATGATCTCGACCGTCGGGTGGTTGGCGCTGATGGCGGTGAGCGTCGCGGCGATCGTCTGGGGAGCGGAGCTGTTCGCCGAGCACCTCGCCGCGGCGGCGTCGCGCCTCGGGGTGTCCGCGTTCGCGCTGGCGCTGCTGTTGGCGGGTGCTGAGCCCGAGGAGCTCGCCACCGTCGTGACGGCGTCTGCGCGCGGCGTCGACGGCGTGGCGCTCGGCGACGTCATCGGCGCCAACGCCGCGATCGTGTCGGTGGCGATCGGCGTGGGCGCGCTGGTCGCGACCATGCCGTTCGGGGCACGGGTCCGTCGCTACGCACTGGGCGGGTTGGCCGCCGCGGTCTTCGCCGGCGTCGTCGTCTGGGACGGCACGGTCACCCGGGTCGAGGGGGGCGTGCTCGTCGCCTGCTACGTGGCGTTCGTGGCGGTGATCTGGATCCTGGAGCGACAACCCCCGGCGCTCGGCGAGACCGCAGAGCTCGATGCGGAGCGACCCTTGTCGATCCGGCCAGGCCGGGAGCTCGCGCTCGTCCTCATCGGCCTCGGGGCGCTGACCGTCGGCTCGATGGCGTTGGTCGAGGGCGTGCGGCGGCTGTCGGGCATCGAGTCGACCCAGACGCGGCTCGGGCTCGTGGTCGTCGGGTTCGCCACCGCGTTCGAGCTGGTCGTCCTCGCCTGGTCGTCCGCCCGACGCGGCATCACCGACGCGGTGGTCGCCGCGGTGGTCGGCTCCTACGCCTACAACCTGACGATGAGCCTCGGTGCGGGAGCGGTGATCGCGCCCATCTCCATCGGCCGTCCCGAGGCCATCCGGCTCCCGTACCTGGCCATGGTCGCTCTGCTGGTCCTCGTGCTCGGGTTGGCCACGCGGCGTGGCGCGCTGCACCGACGCGACGGCGTCATCCTGCTGCTCGGCTACCCCGTCTTCGTCGCCGTGGCGCTGTTGGCCTGACTGGCTGGACCTCAGAGCAGCAGGGCTGACTCGGCGCAGGGAGCAGGACCGTGGAAGGCTGCCACCGATGGCTCGCCAACTTCCCGCCGGAACACCTCAGCCAGCGGTGACGACGGAGCCGTCGCCGTTCGAAGGTCGAACGCAGGTCCCGTCTTTGGCGCGGCGGGACGGCTCGGTGACGTTGGTCGAGGGCCAGACGTTCTGCCTTTCGGGCCGAACGGGCGATCTGACTCCCCACTTCGTGAACGGCCTGTTCTTCTTGGACACCCGGATCCTGTCGCGTTGGGAGCTGCGGGTGAACGGTGACCGGGTCGAGCCGTTGACCGTCGACGTGACCGAGCCCTTCGCGGCGACGTTCCTGGGTCGAGTCAACTCTGAGGCGGGGAAGGCGGACACCGAGACGGTCGCGTACCGGCATCGGAGCATCGGGTCAGGGATGCGTGAGCGGATCGTCCTCGTGCACCACGGTCTCGAACCGACGCCGCTGGTGGTCGAGCTCGCGTGCGACGTAGACTTCGCCGGCCTGTTCGAGGTCAAGGAGAGCCGGGTCCGCCCGCGGGACCGCCAGGTCGACGCTACGGCCCGGAGTGTGCGCTTCGACCTGGTCGACGATGAGGTCGACAAGTCGGTGCGCCTTGCGTTCAGCGAACCGGCCACGATCGAGGATGGGGTGGTCACCTGGCGCGGGGAGCTTGCGCCGCGGGAATCGTGGGAGCTGTGCATCGAGGTCGAGGTGGCGTTGGCCGGTGAGGTCATCGCCCCGCGCTTTCGGTGCGGCATCGACGATGTCAGCGCGCTGCCGGCCCAGCGACTGGCGTCTTGGCGGGCAACGCTGCCGGTGATCGACACGGACGTGGTGGGGATGGCACAGGCGGTGCGCCGCGCGGGTGAGGACCTGGGCTCGCTGCGAATCTTCGATCCGGAGCACCCCGAGACACCGATACTGGCTGCCGGCGCGCCGTGGTTCATGACCCTGTTCGGGCGGGACTCGCTGCTGACGAGCTGGATGACCCTGTTGGCCGATCCGACCCTCGCACGGGGCGTCCTCGATACGCTCGCCCGGTTGCAGGGCGAGGATGTGAACGCGGTCTCCGAGGAGGAGCCGGGTCGGATCCTCCACGAGGTGCGCTTCGGCTCCTCGGCGGGCCCGTCGCTGCGTGGCGGCGACGTGTACTTCGGGACGATCGACGCGACCCCGCTGTTCGTGATGCTGTTGGGGGAGTTGCGGCGCTGGGGCGCCTCGGACGAGACCACGTCCCGGTTGCTGCCGCACGCCGATCGGGCCCTTGCGTGGATCGAGCAGTTCGGCGATCGGGACGGCGACGGCTACGTCGAGTACCAACAGCGCGGCGAACATGGCCTGGCGAACCAGGGATGGAAGGACTCGTGGGACGCGCTACGCCACGTGGACGGCGAGTTGGCGCGAGCCCCGATCGCGCTGTGCGAGGTGCAGGGCTACGTCTACGCGGCGTACCTGGCGCGGGCACACCTGGCGATCGACGCCGGTGATGCGTCCACCGCAGCGCGGTACCGGGCCAAGGCGTCAGAGCTGCGCCGCCGGTTCAACGAGGACTTCTGGGTCGAGGAGGCTGGTTGGTATGCGATGGGCCTCGACGCCGACAAGCGGCCCGTCGCCGCACTCGCCTCGAACATGGGCCACTGCCTCTGGACGGGAATCATCGACCCTGAGCGCGCCGCGCTGGTGGCCGAGCGGCTGCTGTCGCCGCAGATGTTCTCGGGGTGGGGGGTCCGCACCTTGGGCTCCTCGATGCCCGCCTACAACCCGGTCAGCTACCACAACGGCTCGATCTGGCCCCACGACAACGCCATCTGCGCGGCCGGTCTCGCCCGCTACGGGTTCGTCGAGGAAGCCCACCGGCTGATCGGTGCGCAGGTCGAGGTGGCGATGACCCATCAGGGGCGACTGCCTGAGCTGTTCGCCGGGTTCGAACGCGGGAACCCGCCCAGCCCGGCGTCCTATCCCGCGTCGTGCTCGCCGCAGGCATGGGCCGCCGCCGCCCCGCTGCTGTGGATCCGGAGCTTGTTGCGGCTCGACCCGTGGGCGTCCGGCGGGCGCGTCTGGCTGCAACCCGAGTTGCCCCCATGGATGGGCCACCTGCGTGTCGAGGGCGTCGCCATCGCGGGTCAGAGCCTCGACGTGGTGGTGGAGGACGGCACCTTTGAGGTGAGCGGCGCAGGGCCGCTCGAGGTGATTCACGAGGCCCGTCGGGCGGGCCTCGACCCCGGCGATCTGCCGGTCCCCGGCGCGGATTGAGGGGACGGCCCGCCGCGCCGCTCCCTGCTTCAGCGATCGCCGGGCGGCAGTGCGTTGTCCGGCGCGACCGCCAGCAGCAGGATCGGTGTCTCCGAGGTGGCGAGCACCTCGCACACCACCTCGGCGTGGCCGGCCGAGCGGTTCCGTGACCAGCTCATGACCACGAGGTCGACCTGTTCGGAGCCGGCCAGCTCCGCCACGTGCTTCGCGACCTCGCCGATGCGCATCTCGATGCGACTCGCCGGGGAACAGAACCGGGCCACGAACTCGTTGCCCCACATCGACAGGTCACGACCAGGGCGGTCGAGCATCCGCGGCATCGTGGCCTCGGTGAAGACGTGGAGGACGAGCAGCTCGACCTGCGTCGCGAGCAGGTGGTCGAGGGCATCGACCACCGGTTGCGAGGACTCGCGCTCGCCCTCGAGCGGGATCAGCACGCGTCGCGGCGCCGGATGGTCGCGAGTCGAGCGCGGGCGAGCACCCCGGGGGCACCACGACGACCGGCTTGGAGGTGTGCTCCAAGACCTGGAGTGCGTTGGGGCCGGCGGGTCGGCCCTGAGTGGGGGAGCGCCTGCCACCGATCACACCGGCGACCACGTCGCCGTCCGCCAGCGCCTCGAGCAGGGAGTCACCGATCGCGCCGTCGAGCAACCGCAACTCGACCCCGTGCTCGGCGGCCAGGTCCAGTGGTTCGGCGCAACCCGCGGCGCGCACGTGCACGGCCTCGACGACCGCTCCGGTCAGGTCGCCGATCACGAGTGCGGTCTGGAGGACGTCGCGGTCGGCGGGGCTGTCGTCCACCGCCGCCAGCACGGTCTTCATGGTTCACTCCCTTGGAGGCCGAAGTGCGATTCGGGGGGTCTACAGGTGAGGGGGTCGCCGTTCGCCACCTGGACCACCAGCGGTTCACGACAACGAACGGTCACGCCGGCGTGCTCGGCCCGGACCGTGACGGGTTGCCCTTCGAACCGGAACGAGAGCGAGAGCGCGCGCCAGGCGGTGGGCAGGCGCGGGTCGATGCGCAGGACGCCGGCGCGTGGGCGCAGGCCGAGGAAGCCGGTGGCGAGGGCCTGCCAGACGCCACCCAGCGTTGCCAGGTGGACACCGCCGGCGGTCGTCCCGGTGAGGTCGTCGAGGTCGAGTCTCGTTGCCATGCGAAACAGCTCGAGGGCGCGATCAGGCTGCCCCGCTCGCGCCAGGACGGCGGCGTGGACGGCGGGCGAGAGCGAGCTGCCGTGGGCGGTGCGCGGCCCGTAGTAGGCGAGGTCGGCCGCCAACGAGCCGGCGACGAGCTCGTCCGGCACGAGATGGTGGAGCATCACGACGTCGGCCTGCTTGATGAGCTGCGAACCGTGCACCCGGTCCGCGCCGAGCAGCACGTCGGCCGCTACCGGAGGTTGGGCGAACGACGCGATCTCGAGGGGTTCGAGGTCCCAGTAGCCGGCGAACTGCTGGTACGTGCCGTGCTCGGGGTCCCAGCCGTCGACCAGGCGGTCCGCCAGCCGCTGCCACCTCGCGGCTTCTGCAGCTCCGTCGTCGAGCTCCTCGGCCATCTGTGCGGCGCGGCGGAGGTTCCAGCGCGCCATGACGTTGGTGTACGCGTTGTCGTCGACCCGCTCGTGGTACTCGTCCGGGCCGATGACGCCCCTGATGTGGCCGGTGCCCGCGGCATCGATCTCGATCCGGCTGGCCCAGTAGCCGCGGTCTCGGTCAGCAGCTCGCGTCCCGAACCGGCGAGCAACTCCGCGTCGCCGGTCCACGCCGCGTACGCGCAGGCCGCCCAGGCGACGTCGGCGACGATGTGCTGCTCGAGTGCTCCGGTGAGGATCTCGACGGTGCGCCCATCCGCGTCTTGACCGGTGGTGGGCGTGACGTCGTCGCCGTCGCGTGCGGACTCCCACGGGAACCGGGCGCCGTCTGCACCTTCGCCGGACACGTTGGCACGGGCCGCGGCGAGCCGTTGGATCCGGTACTCCAACATGGCCCGTGCGGCCGCGGGCGCCACTGCCGAGAGGACCGGGAGGACGAAGACGTCGGCATCCCAGAACACGTGGCCGCCGTACGCCGGCCCGGTCATCCCGCGGGCGCCGACCGCTGCTTCTCCCGCGTCGGGAGCGGCGGCCAGCAGGTGGAACAGCGCATAGCGGGCCGCCAGCTGTGAGTGCTGGTCACCTTCGATGGTGACGGTCGCGTCGGCCCACCGCCTGGCCCAGGCCGCACGGTGCTCGGCGGCCAGTCGATCGAAGCCGAGGGCGTCGAGGTCGGTCAGACGGTCGACGGCCACGGAGGCGTCGGGTGCCTGCCGCGGGTCGGCGCCCCACGCCGCGAGTCGTTCGACCACGTGGAGGTCGCCGACGACGCCGTCGCGATCTCGCGTGGCCACGACGATGCCGCCGCCATGGGGGTCACTCGTGCGGCCGATCTCGACGTCGCCACGTAGTTCGCGGCTCAGCTTTTGTCCGGTTGGCGGTTCGGCGATCGCGGGACCCGTGGACAGGTCGGCGTCACCGCTCTCCGCGCGCATCGCCATCGCCGTGGGGCACGCGGCCGAGAGGAACCGGATGCTGGTCAGGCCCGCGTGACCCGAGGAGGTGCGCGTCAACATCCCGGTCCTGAGGTCGAGCAGGCGTCTGTCGGGCCGACCTGTCCGGACCGCGAGCTGCGTCCAGACGGGACCTTCCAGGAGACGTTGGCTCGGGCCGGTTCCCGTGTAGACGCCGTTGACCACGAACAGCGGTGACGCCACGGGCCCGTCCTCCTCACGGGAGGCGCGCAGTGCGGCCCAGCCGTTTCCGAGCGCCCCGAGCGCCTCGGCGGCCCGATCCATGGCCGGGTCGTCAGGCAGCGCGATGATCCAGGCCGGGTCCTCGTCGATGCCCGGGACCCGCCGGTGACGGCGACGAGACAGCTGACCATCGAGCAGCGACAGGAATCGTTCGGGGCCGCCGCCGAGGTGATCCACTCCGACCGGGACGCCTCCGGGCTCGACGCCGACTGACACGACCTTCGCCCGGGCCAGCCCCGGGACCAGCATCATCGAGTCGCTCCCGACCGCGCCGCCGATGGGCGCGAACTCGTCGCCGCCCACCAGCACGAGGGAGCCGGTGATCCCGCGTTCGGCCAGCCAGTCCACGGCCCAGCGACCCGAGTCGGACTTGTCGGTCAGCCCGATCTCTACGTGCTTCACGTCCGAGGTGACGCACGGGTGCGCGAGTCCGGCGGCCGTGGCGGCCTCCGCGGCGAGGGCCACGACGTCGGCGAGATCTTCGAAACCCGCGGTGTGGAGTCGTTTGGTGACCGCTACGAGCAGCTCGTCGATCCTCGCCTTGGGCGGATCGGCCCACTCGGGCTCGGGGATGATGTCGATCTTGCGCCGGTTCAGCCGCTGGGACACGACCTGGCACTCGAGACCCCTGGCGGCCAGCGCGTCGACCGCCCGATCCGCCGCCCGGTCGAGCGCGGCTTCCTCGGCGGGGGAGGCGGTGCGGCGCCAGACGGTCCGCACCCCGGCCTCGTCGACCGCGAACACCTCGGAACCCCGATTGAGGCACAAGTGGAGCCGACCTGGGCCGGCTGGACGAGCCGCCAACTGCCCGTCCACGTTACCGACATGAGTGCCGCTGACCACGAACACGTGCACCCCAGCGGCGCAAAGGGCTTCGACCCGGTCGCGGACGACCGAGGCGTCTTCCTGGCGGTCGCGGACGGCGGTGCCGTCCCAATCGAAGACGAGCGCCTCGAACGTCGCGTCCTCCGGCGGGACCGTCACGTCGGGACGGCTACCTGTTGGCCGCGACGCTTGACTGCGAGAGCGCGAGGGGGACGGCGTGTGCGCGGGAGACGAGCCGTTCGTACAGGTCGAGGTGGTCCTGCACCATGCGATCCGCCGAGAACCGTTCGTCGACACGAGCACGGCATTCGTGGCGATCGAGGTCCGGGACCCGGTGGAGGGCCTCGACCATCTCCGCTTCGTCGGCGCAGAGGAATCCGCTTCGGCCGTGTTCGACGATCTCTGGCGCCGCGCCTTCCGGGAAGGACAGCACCGGGGTTCCGCTCGCCAGCGCCTCGATCATGACGAGCCCGAACGGCTCCGGCCACCGGATCGGGTTCACCAACGCCTCGGCACCTTCCAGGAACGTCCGCTTGGCCTCGCCCCCGACCTCGCCCACGTAGATCGCGTCGGGGCCGAGCAGCGGCTCGACGCTCGTCTCGAAGTAGTGGCGCTCCTCCGGCTCCCACATCTTCGCCGCGAGCAGGATCTTCTTTCCCGCCGCTCTGGCGATCTCGATCGCACGGTGCGCGCCCTTGTCGGGGTGCATCCGCCCGAGGAACGCGACGTAGCCCCCCTGGCCTCGACCGATGGGCAGTCCGGTCGTGTCGATTCCGTGGTGGATGACCGTGCCGATCGGGATCTCCGTCGCGGAACGCCGTTGTGCATGCGAGATGGCCACCACCTCTACGCCTCCCGTAGCCATCGCGCCATACGCGCGGCGCAACTCCGGGGTGAACGGCCCGTGCGCGGTGGTCACGACCGGGACCCGGCATCCACTCGCCACCGCCCACTGCGGTCCCGACAAGGTGTGGTCGTGGATCAGGTCCACGCTGGCAAGGGCCTCGTAGGCAGCCTCGACGTGGGCCTGCTCGACCCCGTTTGACGCCGTCGTACCCAACGCCTCCGGGTAGAGCCACCGGGTGTCGACCGGGCAGGTCGAGTCGCCGGTGGTGAAGAGCACGACCTCGTAGCCCATGCGGGTCAGGCCGCGGGCGAGCTGGTCCACGACCAGTTCGGTTCCGCCGTACACCGGCGCCGGCACTGCCACCCAGGGCGGCGCAATCAACCCGATGCGCAGCCGCGCGCCCGTGGAGACGTCTCCGCCGACCGGTAGCAGTCGCAGATCTGTCCTCATGCTCGAGATCCAACTACGGATCTGGTCATCGTCGTTAGAGGCGAAGGTCCCGACCGCCCCTGGGAGTCCTGCGCCGCCGGCTTGCAGGCCGTGCTCCGGGACCGTTCGACCCCGTCGGGCGGGCGGGGTCAGGCGTTGGGTGAGAGGGCGGACTGGAGCGCTGCGAGCCGTTCGGGGACGACCCGCCACCACATCCAGCGGCCGCGCTTCTCACCGACGATGAGGCCGGCCTCGGCGAGCGCCTTGGTGTGGTGGCTGATCGTGGGTTGGGACTTGGCGAGCGGTCCTTCGAGGTCGCAGGAGCAGCAGGTCTCCGATGCGGCGATGAGCGACAGGGCGCGCAGGCGAACCGGGTCGGCGAGCGCCGCGAAGCCCACGCGAGGAGCGCGGCGTCTCCCTCGGTGAGCGGGGCGGTGAGGATCGAGGAGCAGCAGTCCTGCACCTCGATCGGTTGGTGTCGGGTCATCGGAGGAGCTCCTCTGGACAACGGTCGATGTCTGCGCGGGATCAGACCTATCGACGACCACCAATCTATCCGGAGGTGCCCGCCTTCGCGATCGGGCGCACGCTCAGGGGCTGGACGGGGTCACGCCGCGCAGATCCTCGATGACGGAGGTCAGTTCGGCGATGCCACCGTCGCGGTACGCATCCCAGGCTGGGCCCCGCACCCGGGAGGTGTGCAGCTCGTCCTGCCAGCGGGCCAACACCTGTTGCGCGAGCGTCTCGGATTCGCTGCCCGCCGCGGCGCGGCCCTTGCGCTGCAGCTCCGCCACGGCTGCCAGTCGACCCTCGGCGAACTTGGGGCCCGTCACGTCCGGCCCGTTGCCGGTGCGGCACAGCGGGGCGCCGCCGGTCGCGGCAACGAGCGCGGCCTCGGCAAGCGCGCGGCGCCGCTCCAGCACCGTCGCTTCGGGAGTCGTCACCGGGAGGGGGTCGGGCGCACGATCCGACCGCCTCCAGCCGCAGCAGCCCATCAGGAGCTCTCGCTCCAGGTCCCGATCGCCTCGAGCGCGGCGGTGAGCTTCGCGGCTGCGCCGTCGGCGACCTCCTTGAAGGCCGCGTCGGGCATGAGGGCGTGCGGGTCGACGGCGCTGACGCGAGTGCCACCGTCCCCACTTGGCTCGAGGACGACGTTGCAGGGCAGCAACAGGGCAACGGTGGGATCGAGCTCGAGCGCCACGTCGCGCGAAGTGCGGGTTGCAGGCGCCGAGGATCTTGAGCGGGGGACGGTCGACGTCGAGTTTGGCCTTGAGCGTGGCGGCGACGTCGATCTCGGTGAGGACCCCGAAACCGTTTTCGGCGAGGGTGGCCCGCGCCGCGGTCTCCGCCTCTGCGAGCGTCAGGGGAACGGTGGTTTCGATGGCCTGCATGGCGGTGTCCTTGTGGTGGGATCAGTTGGTTTCGACGGTGGTGAGCGGTGGCCCGGTGAGCCGGTTTCACCCTATCCAGCAAGGTCAACAGATACCCCGGGGGGTTTCTTCCGCCAATCCGGAATAGATACCCACGGGGGTACCGTTGTTCGGGGTGCTCAACTGAGCAGACCATCCCGAAAGGACCCAGTCCCATGAGCACCATCACACACGCCGACACGCCCGCCACCTTCGACACCGAAGTCCTGCAGTCCGACGTGCCCGTCGTCGTCGACTTCTGGGCCGCCTGGTGCGGCCCCTGCCGCATGGTCAGCCCCGAGCTCGAGAACCTCGCCGCCGACCACGGAGACGCCGTGAAGGTCGTGAAGGTCGACGTCGACGCCAACCAGGAGGTAGCGGCCCGCTACGGCATCCGGGGCATCCCGACCGTCGCCCTGTTCCGAGACGGCAACCAGGTCGCCACCAGCGTTGGCGCCAAGCCGCAGGCGGCGATCGAGTCCGAGCTCGGCCTCGCCACCGTCTGACCCGGACTCGCCGCGACCCTTACCGGGAGGACACGACCGATGGACCACCACGACTGGGACGACCGCTACGCGACCGCGGACTACGTCTGGAAGGCCGAGCCGAACCGCTTCCTGCCCGAGCAGGCCGCTGGTCTGCGAGTCGGCCGGGCGCTCGACCTGGCGTGCGGCGAAGGTCGCAATGCGGTCTGGCTCGCGGAGCAGGGGTGGGAGACCACCGGTGTCGACTTCTCCGAGGTCGGCCTCGACAAGGGCCGCCGTCTCGCCGCCGAACGCCAGGTCGAGGTGGACTGGGTCCGTGCCGATGCCACCACTTGGCAACCCCCTGCCGACGGCTACGACCTCGTCGTGGTGTTCTACCTGCAGCTCCCCGCGAAACAGCGACGCCGAGCCCTGGCGGTCGCGGTGCGGGCGTTGGCGCCGGATGCCACCCTCCTGGTGGTCGCCCACGACAGCGCCAACCTTGCCGGTGGTACTGGCGGCCCCCAGAACCCGTCGGTGCTCTACGGACCCGGTGACGTTCTGGCCGACCTCGAGGACCTGGATGTCGGCCTCGAGGTCGAGCGCGCCGAGACGGTCGAACGGACGGTCGAGGGCGCGGAGCGCCCGGCGCTGGACTGCCTCGTTCGGGTGCGTCGGTGACTCCGGTTGCACGACTCGCCCGTCGAGAGGTTGGATACCCCTAGGGGTATATAGTAGGATGATCGAGACCCAAGGAGCGCATCGCATGGAACTGCCCCCCGAAACCATCAAGGACCTCACGAACCGCCTGCGCCGCGTCGAAGGCCAGGTGCGGGCTCTGCAGCAGATGCTCGTCGACGAGCGTGACTGTCGAGACATCGTCACCCAGCTCTCGGCGGCCAACAAGGCCCTCGAACAGACCGGGTTCGTGCTGGTCGCCGCCGGGCTCACCTGGTGCCTCGAGGACCCCGAGCGGTCCGTCGCCGAGGGCTACGAGCTCGCCGAGGTCCAGAAGATGTTCACGAAGCTCGCCTGAATCGCCCACCACCAGAGCGTCGTCGTCGACCGCGTCATCGGACGCGGCCGTGGACGAGCGCGCCCCGACACACCTCCGAACCCCCCCCGTGCCGACACGCACTCGACCCCACGACCTGGAGCCCAGATGTCCCTCACACCTACGAAGCCGAAGACCCCGCTGGTCATCGACGACAACCCGGAGCACGAAGGCCCGTGGTTGGCGCGCATGGCGCGCTTCTCGGGCCGGCACCGCCGCGCCGTGCTGCTCATCTGGCTCGTGGCCACGCTCGCAGCCGCGCCGTTGGCGCTCACCCTGACGGGCTCGCTGTCGGGGGCCGGTTGGGAGGCGCAGGGCTCGACCGCGCAACACGTGCGCGACGAGCTGCGCCGCGACTTCCCGCAGGCCAACGCCGAAGCCGCGATCGTCGTCTACCACCAGGCGACCCCGATCGCCGGCAACTCCGCGGGGCTGCAGACGCTCGTCGCCTCCCTCGACGGAGCCCCTGGGGCGACCTCGGTGATCGATCCCCTGACGCTGCCGCCGAGCGCCGGGATGGTCTCACCCGACGGACGCACCGCGTTGGTTCCGGTCGGGTTGCAGGCCGTGACCGACGCGCAACGTCCCGAGTCGGCCAAGAAGCTGATCGAGCACGTCCAGACCGTGGCGCTCCCGTCGGGTGCGCAGGCCAAGGTCACGGGCGAGTGGGCGGTCTGGAGTGACTTCAACGCCTCGAACGAGCGGGCGCTGCACCTGGCCGAGCTCGTGTCCGGCCTGCCGACGATCATCCTGCTGCTCATCGCGTTCGGTTCGGCGCTCGCCGCGGGCATCCCGTTGCTCCTGGCGATCGCTGGCATCGCGGTGGGGTTCGGCGCGCTCAACCTGTTCACCCACGTGACCCCGCTGTCGGTGTGGTCGATGAACTTCTCGATGATGATCGGCCTCGCGGTGGGCATCGACTACAGCCTCTTCATCGTGTCGCGCTACCGAGAGGAGCGCGAGGACGGCAAGGACGCGCTCGACGGGATCGCCGCGACGCTCGCCACGGCGGGCAAGGCGGTCTTCCTCTCGGCGCTCACGGTCGTCCTGTCGCTCGCGGCGGTGTTCCTGGTGCCGGTCATGGTGTTTCGTGCCATGGCGCTCGGGATGATCCTCTCGGTGGTGGCGGTGGCGCTCGCGGCGTTGACGCTGCTGCCCGCGCTGCTGGTCAGCCTCGGTGACCGGGTGCTGGTGACCCGCGGCCACGACGACCCGGACCGGGCCGCCGAGGGTCGCTGGGCACGCTGGACCGCCGCGGCCATGCGCCGACCGGCGCGCACGCTCACCGCGGGCATCGCGCTGTTGGCGCTGCTGGCGGCGCCGGCGATCGGGATGCATCTCGGCATGCCGGGGGCCCGCATCGTCGACAAGGGCCAGTCGAGCCGAGACGGCTACGACCTCGTGACCAACGCGTTCGGGCCCGGTGCCGCCGCACCGGTGTTCATCACGACCTCCGCCGGCACCTCCGACAAGGTGCTCGCGGTCGCGACGTCCGACCCCGGTGTGGCCGCAGCCCAGGTCGCGGCGCCACCGGCGTCGACGGGACGGGTAGCCATCCGCGTGACGCCCCGAACCGCCGTCGACAACCCCGCGACCTCGCAACTCGTGAAGCGTCTGCGCTCGACGTTGTCGGACTCCGTGCCCTCAGCCCAGGTCGGTGGCCCCGCCGCGCAGAACACCGATCTCACCGCGGTGCTCACGGGCAAGGCTCCACTGGCGGTCGGACTCATCATGATCGTGGCGTTCGTGCTCCTGCTCGTGGTCTTCCGGAGCCTCACGATCGCGCTGATCTCGATCTTGCTGAACCTGCTCGGCGTGGGGGCCGCGTTCGGGTTCGCAACGCTCGTGTTCCAGCACGGCTTCGGAGCGGGCTTGATCGGCATCCATCCTCAGGGGTTCGTGGACGCCTGGGCGCCGTTGTTCTTCTTCGCCCTGCTGTTCGGGCTCTCGATGGACTACCAGCTCTTCCTGCTTGCCGCCATCAAGGAACGGCGCGACGCGACCGGCGACGCCCAACTCGCCGTCCGCGAAGGCATCGCCCGCACCGGGCGCCCCATCACCAACGCCGCCCTGATCATGATCGTGGTGTTCATCGCGTTCGGAATCACCGGCCCCATCCCGCCCACCGAGCTCGGGCTCACGCTCGCCCTCGCGGTGTTGCTCGACGCCACCATCATCCGGATGATGCTCATGCCATCGCTGCTCGGCCTGCTCGGCGAGCGGGCGTGGTGGATCCCGAACTGGCTCGACCGCCGGATACCTCACGTCCACTTCTCCCACTGAGCCCGCACAACCCGTGCCCCGCAACCTACGATCCCAAGGAACCACGATGACCACCGCGAACGCCCCCACAACGACCCCCACAACGACCCCCACATCGGCCCCCACACCACCGAGCCGCTGGCCGCTCGAACGCCTGCTGTTCGCCATGGCCGGAACCATGACGCTCGTGAGCGCCGCGCTCGCCGCCCTGGTGTCGCCCTGGTTCCTGCTGCTCACCGCCTTCGTCGGCATCAACCAATGGGTCTACGTGACCGCGCACAACTGTCCGGCGTCGCTGGTGCTGGGCCGCTACGCGAAGACCCAGTGCACGTGGTGACGACCACGTGAGCACCGCCGACCGCGTCGTCGAGGTGTACGCGGACGTCGCCTGTCCGTTCACCCACGTCGGCCTCACGCGCTTCGTGCAACGACGCGACGAGTTGGGCCGCGGAGACGTGACGCTTCGGGTGCGTGCCTGGCCACTCGAGCGCGTCAACGGCAAGCCCCTCGACCCGGGCGTCGTCGCCGAGGAGGTCGCGGCGATCCGCAGCCAGGTCGCTCCGGACCTCTTCGCCGGCTTCGCCGAGACATCGTTCCCCGCGAGCTCGCTCCCTGCGTTCGCGCTCGCCGCCGCGGCGTACCGGCAGGATGCCGCGACCGGCGAACGGGTGAGCCTCGCCCTGCGGCACCTGCTCTTCGAGGAGGGCGCGGACATCGCCGACCCGGCAGTGCTGGAACGGCTCGCGTCGGCACACGACCTCACCGTCACCGACGCGGACCGGGCGGCGATCGAGACCGACCACGCGACGGGCGTCGAACGGGGCGCGGTCGGCTCGCCGCACTTCTTCACCCCCTCCGGCGGGTTCTTCTGCCCGACCCTCGAGATCAGCCGCGATGCCGACGGCCACTTCCACATCCAGGCCGATCCCGAGGCGTTCGAGGCCTTGCTCGCCACCTGCTTCGCCTGACGGACGCGCCGGTGGCGCCCCTGCCGCCACGGGCCACTTCACTCGACCACCGGCGCACCCCGGTTCGCACTCCTCGGGGCGGTCCCTAGGCTCTCGGCCCGTGGCCGCCGTCTTCGAATCTCCCGGGCGAGGCCTCGGGTCCGCCCTGCGGGACGCGGCCCCGCTGCTCGTCAGCGTGGGACTGCTGCTGGCCGGCGGTGGCCTGGCGGCGACCATGCTCGGCGCCCGGGCAGGGCTCGAGGGCTTCAAGCCGAGCGTGATCGGGATCGTGCTCGCCGGCTACTACGCGGGCTACGTAGGTGGGTCGCTCTTCGCTCCCCGGGCGATCGACCGTGTCGGCCACGTGCGGGTGTTCGCGGGACTCGCTGCGCTCGCCTCGGGCGCCCTGCTCCTCCACGCGGTGTTCATCGAGCCGATCACCTGGTTCCTCCTGCGGGCCATCGTCGGATTGTGCATCTCGGCGCTCTACGTGGTGTGCGAGACGTGGCTGAACGGCGTTGCGACCAATCGCTCGCGTGGTGGCCTCCTGTCGACCTACATGGTCGTGGTGAGCGGTGCCCTGCTCGCCGGCCAGGTCCTCTACGCGCTCGTCGGTCCGATGGGTTACAAGCCGTTCATCCTCGCGTCGATCCTGGTGTCGTTCGCAGTCGTGCCCGTCTCGCTCGCGAAGTTCCCCTCGCCTGCGCTCCCCGAGCCCGACCCGATCTCGACGGCGCGGGTGCTCAAGATCGCGCCGCTGGCCGTGTTGGGCGCCGCGATCTCGGGCTTCGTGGGCGCAGCCATGCTCACTGCGGGCGTCGTGTTCGCGGCCACCGCCGGCTTCAACCGTTTCGCCACCGGCGCGTTCGTCGGGGCGGCACTCGCGGGCGGCGTCGCCCTGCAGCTCCCGCTCGGCAGCTGGTCGGACCGGGTGGACCGACGGATCGTCATCGCGACGACCGCGGCTGTGGCGGCGGTCGTCGCGGTGGTCGCTGCCCAGGTCCCCGTCGACCGACGCCTGGTGCTCATCGCGCTGACGACGGTCGCCGGCGGCTCGGCGTTCCCCCTGTACTCGCTCAGCGTGGCCCACCTCAACGACTACCTCGACGAGGCCCTCACCGTCGCGGCCGGGGCGCGCATGGTGCTCATCAACGGTGCCGGAGCGATCGCCGGACCGATCCTGGGCAGCATGGCCATCGACCTCGCGAGTCCGTCAAGCCTCTTCCTGCTGCTGGCGGGCGCCTACCTGGTCGTGGGGGGCTACGCACTGTTTCGGATGTCGCGTCGCTCGGCAGCCGAAGAGGCCGAGCGGGCCACCTTCTCGCCCGCCACGGTCGGGGTCGGTCCGACGACCGCCATGGTCAGCGAGACGGAGATCCCCGAGCTCTTCCCGCTGGAGCGCGGGCAGGCGCCGATCGGCGACGGCGTCGTGCGCTTCCGCGAACAGGGTGCGGGCCCACCGGTGGTCCTCATCGGGGACGTGGCCGGCTCCGGTACCGATGAGTGGGAGGAGCTGTTCGTGCCGTTGGCGGCCGACGGCCTACGGGCGATCGCCCCCCGGTTCGGCGGCCGCGACGACCCCGTCGGCGAGGAAGCCGTGGACGCGGTGCTCGCCGTCCTCCGCCATCTCGAGCTTCCCGCCGCGACCTTCGTCGGCATCGCCGCGGGCGCCGCGGTCGCGCAGCGCCTGTGCGCGGAGCACACCGACCGCACCGATGCCGTGGTGCTCCTCCTCGGCCCCGACGAGGGCGCGTTCTCTCGAGCGCGACGAGGAGGCCAACCCGCCCGTGCTCGTGCTCGATCGTCGACAACTGGTCGACGCGCCGAGCGACGTGGCCGACGACGTCGCCGAGCTCAGCCGACGCCTGCTCACGAACCCGAGCGGCTACCCGGCGGGCGGCGATGGCGAGTCGGTGGGCGCCTGACCGATCCGGCCCGCGGTGCTGACGGGCGGGTCCGGTCGCACGGCGACGCATCGCTAGCTTCGAACCATGCCCAGCGACCCCCAGCAGGACGAGCGACCCGACCTCTATGGCGGGTTGCTCTCCACGCGAGCGATCCGCCGCTACCGGTCCGACGACGTCCCCGAGGAAGACCTCAACAAGATCCTCTTCGCCGCGACCCGGGCGCCGTCGGGGCACAACCGCCAGCCGTTCCGGTTCCTGGTGGTGCGCCACACCCCGGAGATGGCCGAGGTGCGCCAGCTGCTCACCGCGGGCTATCAGCAGGCGTGGGCCCCCAGCCGCGAGGACCCGCCGTCGGACGACACCAGCCGCAAGGCTCGGATGGCGCGCACGATGAGCCACTTCGTCGACCACATCGGCGAGGCGCCGGTGATCGTGTTCGCGTGTCTGCACGAGCGCGGGCGGCCCACCGACCTGTACGACGGCGCCTCGATCTTTCCGGCTTGCCAGAACTTGCTGCTCGCCGCCCGCGCGCTCGGCTACGGCGGGGTGATGACCAACTGGCACCAACTGGTGGTCGCCGAGCTGACCCAGCGATTGGGGATACCCGACGACGTGCGGATCGCCGCGACGATCCCGTTGGGTCGACCGGTGGGGAGTCACGGACCCGTACGGCGACTGCCGCTGACCGACCTCGTGTACGAGAACCGCTGGGGTGCGCAGGCGACCTGGGCGGTCGACCCGCCCGGCACCCGCTACACCGGCGGGTGAGCCCGCCCGGCACACGGCCGGGCGCACGTTGCTCCATGCCCGAGGACCGCCGGCGCGCCCCTAGGGTTCTCGGATGGAGATCGCGCCGCCGGCGGGCGCCACATCTGGACGGGATGAGATCTCGGCGGTGCTCTCCGCGGCTCCGCCGGAGCGTTGGGCACCGTCGTTCTTCGGTGTGATCCCGTTGCGCAGCGTCCGCCGTCGACCGGGCGACGCGGCCCAACTCGGTGTCGCCACGCTCGCCGTGGTGGTCTGCGTGGTCGCCACCAGCCGGTTCACCGGACGCGGCACCGCGCTGTACCGCACGTTCGCCGAGCTGCCCGGCTGGTTGGGCTCACTCGGGGACTTCGTGTTCCTCGTGGGCACGGTGGGGGCGGTCGCGGTCATCTTGGGCGCGCTGGTGGTGACCCGGAACTTCCGGCTGGCGTCCATGCTCGTTGCGGTCGCGGCCATCGGCGCCGCGCTCGCCGGGCTCCTGTCGAGGTGGCTCGACCTCGACGCGGTGCGACAGGCCATCGGCGCGGATGCCAGCCAGCTGGCGGTCGGCCGACTCGTGTGGTTCTCTGGCGCGACCGCGCTCTTGCACATGGTCGCGCCGTACTTGGTTCGACCCGCGCGGCGGATGGTCCGAGCGGTCACCTGGACGGTGGTCCTCGGGGCCGCGATCGGGGCCATCGGACCCCTCGCGGCGATCGCGGCCGCGGTGGGGATCGGCTGGGCCACGTCCTCGGCGGCGTGCCTGGTCGTGGGCACGCCCAGGGCCACCCCCACGCTGGCGTCGGTGAGCGCCGCGCTGCACGATCTCGCGATCTCGCTCGGCGACCTGAAGCTCGCCGACGCGCAGGTCCTGGGCGAGACGCGCTTCACGGCTCGCACCCCTGACGGTGGACCGGCCTCGGTGATCGTCATCGGTCGGGATGCCGCCGACGCGCGCTTGGCGCGCCGGCTGTGGCGCCTGGCGATGTACCGAGACACGGGGCCGTCGATCGCAGTCAGCCGCTCCTCCCAGCTCGAGCACCGCGCCTACCTCTTGCTCATGGCGGCCAAATCGGACATACCCGTGAGCTCGGTGGTTCTCGCGGCGACCGCGGGCCCCGACGACCTCGCGCTGCTCGTGCTCCTCGATCGTCCCGGTCGTCCCTACACCGAGGTGCCACCCGACAAGTTGACGGACGACGTGCTGGACGGCCTGTGGTCGACGGTCGAACACCTCCACGCGGCCCGGCTCACGCACGGCCAGCTCGCTTCGGCGAACCTCGTCCTCGAGGCCGACGGGACCACCGGCCTCCTCGACCTGTCCTTCGGTACGGCGGGGGCGAGCAGTGAGCGGTACGACGCTGACCGTGTCGACCTGCTGGTCACCACCGCGTTGCTCGTCGGCAACGACCGGGCACTCGCCGCGGCAGCCCGGTCGCTCGGCGAAGACGGGCTCGGGGCACTGCTGCCGCTCGTGCAGACCGCCGCCCTCTCGGGGGTGGTCCGCCGTGGCGTGACCCAGCCGAAGAAGTGGCTGAAGACGCTGCGCGAGGACGGCGCCGCTCGCACCGGCCAGGAGGCCCCGAAGCTGACCGCGCTGCGGCGGGTGTCGGTCGGCAGCGTGCTGATGGCCGCAGCGACCTTCCTCGGCTTCTACCTGATCGTGAACCAGTTCGCCGGGGTCGACCTGACGAGCACCCTCTCCGGTGCGAGTCTCGGTTGGGTGTTGGTCGCGTTCCTCTTCTCGTTCGTGCCGCAGTTCTCGGGATCGGTGGCGCTGATGGGCTCCGTCGGCGCGCCCCTGCCGTTCACCCCGGTGCTGGCCGAGCAGTTCGCCAACAACTTCACCGGTCTCATCGGCGGGACGGTCGCCACCACGGCACTGGTCATCCGCTTCTTCCAGAAGCAGGGCCTGAAGGTAGCGGTCGCGGCGAGCTCCGGCGTGATGAACGCCATCGCGGGTTCGATCACCCAGGTCGTCCTGGTGGCGATCGGGCTGGTGTTCACCAGCACGCAGTTCATCCCGTCATCGACAGGTGGCGGCAACATCGAGCAGCTCGTCATCGTCGGCATCGTGGTGATCGGCGTGCTCGTCACCATCGGCCTGCTCGTGCCCCGCCTGCGCGCCGCGGTGAAGCAACGGGTCGGTCCGCAGTACCAGGCCGCGAAGCAGAACCTGCGCGCGATCCTCAGCGATCCCCGCAAGGCCCTCATGATCTTCGGCGGCAACCTCTGCTCGCAGGTCTTCTATGCACTGGTGATCTCGGCGGCACTCCGAGCGTTCGGCGTCGAGTTGCCGCTGTTGCAGATCATCGTGATCAACTCGCTCGCCTCCTTCCTCGGAGGGATGGCGCCGGTACCCGGCGGCATGGGCGTGATCGAGGCGGGCCTGATCGGCGGGATGACCGCGGCGGGGGTACCGCAGTCGATCGCGGTGGCTGCTACCTTCACCGCTCGGCTGTGCACCTCGTACCTGCCGCCCATCTGGGGCTGGTTCGCGCTCAACTGGCTCCGCGGCCACGACTACGTCTGATCGGCGTGCACCCGCATTGAACCTGGTGCCCGGTGTCCGGCTCGGCTCGGGTAGGCCGTAGGGCGAACCGACGTGCGACGGACGTCGCGCTCAGAAGGAGGTCCACCATGACGACATCACCGTCGGGCAAGCAGTTCGAGATCGCGTCCGGCGAGCAGCGGGCGACGATCGTCGAGGTCGGCGGGGGAATCCGTGAGTATGCCGTCGGCGAGCGTCAGGTCTTGGAGTCGTATCCGATCGACGCCATGTGTGATGGCGCCCACGGGGCCCTGCTGATCCCGTGGCCCAACCGACTCGCCGACGGCCGCTATCGCTTCGAGGCGGTCGACCACCAGGTGGCGCTGACCGAACCGGACCGGCACAACGCCATCCACGGGTTGCTGCGGTGGCAGTCGTGGCAGGCGTCCGACCACCAGGTCGACCGGGTCACGGTGGCGGCCCGAATCCACCCGCAGACCGGCTACCCGTTCATGCTGGACCTCCGGGTCACGTACGCGCTGGGCGACCACGGGTTGACGGTGACCACCACGGCCACGAACCTCGGTGACCGAGCGTGTCCCTACGGGTTCGGGCAGCACCCCTACCTCTCGCCTGGTGACGGGTCGATCGACGAGTGCACGCTCCAGTTCGACGCCGCCACCCACATCCTCACGGACGACGAGCGTCAGCTTCCCATCGGCTCCGAGCCGGTCGAGGGGACCGTGTTCGACTTCCGCGAGCCGAGACCGCTGAGCGATCAGGTCTTCGACGACGCGTTCACCGACCTCGCACGAGATGCCGCCGGCCGGTCGTGGGTTCGCCTGGCCGCTCCCGATGGCAGGTGCGCCGAGCTGTGGGTCGACGACCACCACACGGTCGTTCAGATCTACACCGGCGACACGCTCGGCCCGGCGCGCCGACGAGGGGGTATGGCCGCCGAGCCGATGACCTGCCCACCGAACGCCTTCGCGACCGGTGACGGCGTCATCCGGCTCGCGCCGGGACAGTCCGTCACCACCACCTGGGGGGTGCGTCTCGGACCCGGCGCGAACGAAGGAGAGTCCGAGCCGACCGAGTGAACCGAGGAGAGGGTCCTGGTCGTAGCTTGCGGACCTCCACGACCGTGGGGCAGCCTGCAGGAGACGCACGCGGCGCACCGCCGCGCGGTCCGACTCGTCGAACAAGGGGAAACATCCATGGCTTGGGACTTCTCGACAGACCCCGAATTCCAGAAGAAGCTCGACTGGGTCGAGCAGTTCTGCCGTGACGAGGTCGAGCCGCTCGGACTCATCTTCCCGTACGCCGTCCGCCTTCCCGACCCCAAGGTCAAGGCGCTGGTCAAGGAACTGCAGGATCAGGTCAAGGCACAAGGACTCTGGGCGATCTTCCTCGACGAGGACCTGGGTGGTCCCGGCTACGGCCAGCTCCAGCTCGGGCTGCTGAACGAGATCCTCGGCCGTTACCCGGCCGCACCGCAGCTCTTCGGCGCGGCCGCACCGGACACCGGCAACATGGAGATGCTGGCCGCGTACGGCACCGAAGAGCAGAAGAAGCGGTGGCTCGAGCCGTTGCTCAACCAGGAGATGTTCTCCGCCTACTCCATGACCGAGCCGCAGGGCGGGTCGGACCCCAACCTCTTCCGCACCCACGCGGTGCGCGACGGTGACGAATGGGTCATCACGGGTGAGAAGTGGTTCACCAGCGCCGGACGGGCCGCCGACATCCTGTTCGTGATGTGCACCAATGGCATGTTCGTGGTGCCCCGCGACACGCCAGGCGTCGAGATCCAGCCCGAGCCCCGCACCCACAACCACATCGTCTACAACGAGGTGCGCGTCCCCCTCGACCACCTGCTCGGTCCCGAAGACGGTGCCAAGGTGCTCGCACAGCGCCGTCTCGGCGGCGGGCGCATCCACCACGCGATGCGCACGATCTCCCAGTGCAAGTTGGCGTTCGACATGATGTGCGAACGGGCGCTGAGTCGCGAGTCGCACGGCAAGATCATCGGCGAGCACCAGATGGTCCAGGAGAAGATCGCGGACTCCTACGCCCAGATCCAGATGCTGCGCCTGTACGTGCTCGAGACGGCTTGGAAGATCGACAACTCGAGCACCCTGGAGACCCGGACCGACATCGCCGCGGTCAAGTACTCCATGGCCAAGGTGCTGCGCGACGTCTCGTACAACGCCTTGCACATCATGGGCTCTCTCGGCACGACCAACCTCACCCCGCTCCAGGCCATGTACGCCACGGCCCCCACGATGGGCATCGCGGACGGCGTCGACGAGGTGCACAAGGCGACCGTGGCGCGTCACGTGCTCAAGAACTATCGGCCGCACGAGGGCTACTGGCCCACCGAGTACCTGCCTGCGAAGCGAGAAGAGGCGTGGGCGAAGTTCGCACCGCGGTTCGAGGCCGACCCCGAGCTGCGCACCGTCGCCGAGGGCTACCAGAAGTACTTCGCCAATCGCCACTGAGAGCCGGCCCCCCGAGCCGGCCCTTGCACCGACGCGCCGGCGAACCCGACCAGCAGGAGGTGCGCATCGATGACCGAACCGCCCTTCGGCGACGGGGCCGGGCGCCTCACGGACGTGCCCGGTGTGGCAGTGGGTCACTGGAGCGACGCGACCGCACGCACCGGTTGCACCGTCGTGGTGCTGCCGCCGGGCACGGTCGCCTCAGGTGAGGTGCGCGGTGGTGCACCGGCCAGCCGGGAGCTTGCACTGCTCGACCCGAACCGCCTCGTCGACCAGGTGGACGCCTTGCTGCTCACGGGCGGATCGGCGTTCGGGCTGGCCGCCGCCGACGGCGTGGTCCAGTGGCTGGAGACCAACGGACGCGGCTACCCGACGCCCGCGGGGCCGGTGCCGATCGTGGCCGCGCTGGGCGTCTTCGACCTGCTCGTGGGCGATGCCGGCGTCCGGCCCGGGCCCACCGAAGGGCGTGCCGCGTGCGCCGACGCGAGCACCGGGAACCATGCGGTGGGCGCGGTCGGCGTCGGCACGGGTTGCACGACCGGCAAGTGGCGTGGGGGCGACAGCACGCGCGCCGGTGGCGTCGTGGCCGCGTCGGTGCGCCTCGGGGAGGTGGTGGTCGCCGCCCTGGTGGCGGTCAACGCGGCCGGGAGCGTGGCGCTCGAGATCGCCGACCCGGCCGCAGCTGCTGCTGCGCTCGACGGACTGGACGGCGCGGGAGCGCCTTTCGGCAACACCACGATCGGTATGGTCGCCACCAACGCCCGTCTCGACAAGAGCGGCTGCTTCCTCGTCGCCCAGTCGGCACACGACGGCCTGGCCCGAGCGGTGTTCCCGGCGCACACCCGACGCGACGGGGACGCGTTCGTCGCGGCCGCCACCGGGGAGGTGGACGGGAACGTCGATCAGGTTCGGATCGCGGCGACGGTGGTCGTCGAGCGCGCCATCCGGACGCTCGCGGGCGACTGAGCGGCGCGGCGAGGAGCGTCCGCAGCGGCGTCAGTGCTCGGCGAGGAGCGCGTTGAACGTCGCGCTGGGACGCATCGCCGCTTCGACCAGCTCGGGGTCGGTCGAGTAGTAGCCGCCGATGTCGACGGGGGCTCCCTGCGCGGCGAGCAACTCGGCCATGATCGCCGTTGCATTGGCTGCGAGCGCGTCGGCGAGCGGCGCGAACGCGGCTGCCAGGTCCGGCACGTCCGTCTGTGCCACGAGCTCCTGGGCCCAGTGGAGGGCAAGAGCGAAGTGGCTGCCGCGGTCGTCGATCTCGTTCACCTTGCGAGAGGGGGACTCGTTGGCGTCCAGCAGCGTGCCGGTGGCCTTGTCGAGAGCGGTGGCGAGCACGGCGGCGCGTGGGTCGTCGGTGGCATCAGCGAGGAACTCGAGCGAGGCCGAGAGTGCAAGGTACTCGCCGAGCGAGTCCCAACGCAGGTGGCCCTCGCGCACGAACTGCTGCACGTGCTTGGGTGCCGAGCCGCCGGCGCCGGTCTCGAACAGGCCGCCGCCGCTCATCAGCGGCACGATCGAGAGCATCTTGGCGCTCGTTCCCAGCTCCATGATCGGGAACAGGTCGGTGAGGTAGTCGCGCAGCACGTTGCCCGTGACCGAGATGGTGTCCTCGCCTCGGCGGATGCGCTGCAGCGAGTAGCGGGTCGCGTCTTCCGGGGTCATGGTCTCGATCTGGAGGCCGTCGGTGTCGAGCGTTGCGAGCTCGTCTTCGATCTTGGCGATGAGCGCGGCGTCGTGAGCTCGCGACGGGTCGAGCCAGAAGACCGCCGGCACGCCGGTGGCCCGGGCCCGGGTGACGGCCAGCCTCACCCAGTCCCTGATCGGCGCGTCCTTGGTTTGGCAGGCCCGCCAGATGTCGCCCGCATCGACCGAGTGCTCCATGAGCACCGTGCCCGACGCGTCGACGACTCGCACCGTCCCGGGTCGGGCGATCTCGAAGGTCTTGTCGTGCGAGCCGTACTCCTCGGCCTTCTGCGCCATCAGCCCGACGTTCGGCACCGACCCCATCGTCGACGGGTCGAACGCGCCGTTGGCCTTGCAGTCCTCGATGACCGCCTCGTAGACGCCTGCGTAGCTCGAGTCGGGGATCACCGCGAGCGTGTCCTGCTGTTGGCCGGCGGCGTTCCACATCTGACCGGAGGTCCGGATCATCGCAGGCATCGACGCGTCGACGATGACGTCGCTGGGCACGTGCAGGTTGGTGATGCCCTTGTCGGAGTCGACCATGGCGATCGCCGGGCCGGACGCCAGGCGTGCGTTGATCGCCTCGAGCACGGGCGATCCGATGTCGTCGGGCAGCTCGGCGACCCGGGCGAGCACGTATCCGAGGCCGTTGTTGGGGTCCGCCCCAGCGGCGGCCAGCACCTCACCGTGCTCGGCGAACACGTCGGCGAAGTAGACCTTGACGGCGTGCCCGAAGATGACCGGGTCGGACACCTTCATCATCGTGGCCTTGAGGTGCAGCGAGAACAGCACGCCCTGATCGGCCGCGGCGGCGATCTGCTCGCCGAGGAACGCCTCGAGGGCCTGCACGCTCATGGTCGTAGCGTCGACGACCTCGCCCGCCAGGACGGGGAGGGACTCCTTGAGCACCGTTGTCGTGCCGTCGGCGCCGACGTGCTCGACCCGCAGCGTGTCCTCCTCGACGAAGGTCACGGACTGCTCGTTCGCGCGGAAGTCCCCCGCGGTCATGTGTGCCACCGACGTCTTCGAGCTCGACGACCACGCACCCATCGAGTGGGGGTGGCTGCGCGCATACTGCTTCACCGACGTCGGTGCCCGTCGGTCGGAGTTGCCCTCGCGCAGGACCGGGTTGACCGCCGAGCCCTTGACCTTGTCGTACCGGGCCTTCGCGTCGAGCTGCTCGGTGGTGGTGGCCTCGTCGGGGTAGTCGGGCAACGGGTAGCCCTTGGCCTGGAGCTCGGCGATGGCGGCCTTGAGCTGGGGAAGTGACGCCGAGATGTTGGGCAACTTGACGACGTTGGCCTCGGGCCGGGTGACGAGGGCGCCGAGCTCGGCCAGGTCGTCGCTGACCCGCTGGGCGTCGTCGAGGTGGTCCGGGAACACGGCCAGGATTCGGGCAGCGAGGGAGATGTCGCGCAGTTCCACGGTGACGCCCGCCGCCGCGGTGAAGCGTTGGATCACCGGCAGCAGTGACGCGGTCGCGAGCGCAGGTGCCTCGTCGGTGAAGGTGTAGACGATCGTGCGGGGGGTCTCTGCCATGGGTGATCCGTTGCCAGTTCCGTGTGCGATGGGGGTGTCTCGAACCGCTGACACTACGCCGCCTGGCGGGCGACCCCCACTCGGCTCGGCCGCCGCGGATCGTGCCGCGGGCGCTCAGCGATCGGGGTAGGGCGGCTGCGGGATGTTGGGGTCTCCCAGAGCCTGCTGGTTCCGGGCCACGGCCCGGGCGTAGTGCTCGTCGCGCTCGAGCTGGCGCTGGTGCTGGATCTCGTCGCGCTCCGCGCGGTCGATCTGGTTGATGTGACCGCCCAGCCACTCGATCAGGGCGCGCAGTGCAAGCAGCACGATGCCGTAGATGACCATCGCGAACAGCACCGACGTGTCGAACACCGATGGCACGTCGTTGCCGGCGGTCCCGATGTGGACGGGCTCGAAGATGCCACGGAAGGGCGCCATCACCCGATCCAGGTTCCGGTAGGCCCAGGCGACGAAGCCCGCCTGCGAGTTCGCTCCGAAGAGCAGCAGGAGGAACCCCACGATGAGGATGACCTCGGTGATGATGATGATCGCGTAGAGGAACTGCACAAGCAGACGCGCGGTCCAGATCGTGGCGCGCTCGGTGGAGCGCGTGGTGGAGGGCAGCGGCTCGGTCATGGACACCTCGAGAGGGAGGGACGGTAGCGGCGGTACGGCCCGCCGACTCCCACCGTAGGGCGTGGGCCGGCACCAGGTGGGTCGATGTCGCTTCGTCACCGACCGGCGCCGCTTGGCAGCATGGCGCCATGAAGACGACGAACCAGACCCGGGAGGGCTCGTGAGCGCCGCGCACGGGCCCGTCGGGCACGACCCCGACGGTCCGGGCCAGGCGGGCGACGGCCACGAGTGGCTCGGTCTCGAGCAGGGCGACGGAGGCAGCGCGTCGTTCGAGCTCACCCCCGCGCTCGCCCGCTTCGACGGCAAGCTCTTCGGCGGCACCGGGCTGGGTCTCGCCGTCGCCGCGTTCGAGCGTGCAACCCACCGGGACGCACTCTGGACCACGGTGCAGTTCGTGGGCTCCGCCGACGTGGGCGAGCGGTTGACCTTCACGGTCGAGGAGCTCGCCGCGGGGCGCCGCACCAGCCAGGTGCGGCTCAGCGCGATGGTCGGGGACCGGCTCGTGCTCGCCGCGCTCGGCTCGACGGCCGAGGTCAACGACGGCAGCTTCGGTGCGCCACTCGGCGCGATGCCCGAGGTGTCCTCACCTGAGGACTCGGCGCCCTTCGAGGTGAACCTCCCCTTCGAGCTTCCGGAAGTGGTGGAGGTGGGGCCGTTCGCGACCGCGGAGTTCCGTGAGGCGACCACGACCGCCGACACGGCCCAGGTCTGGGCGCGCATGCGTGACCACGCACCGTCACGTTCCACCCTCGGGTACCTGGCCGACTTCGTCCCGGCCGCGGTCGTGCGAGCGGCAGGTCACCTGGGAGGTGGGCGGAGCCTCGACAACAGCATCCGCTTCGGGCAGCCCGTGCCGTCGGGCACGGAGTGGATCCTCATCGACAACGACCCGTACCTCGCGGACAACGGCTACGTGCACGGCGCCGCACGCATCTGGACCCGGTCGGGTGAGCTGCTGGCGGTCGCCTCGCAGAGCGCGGTCGCGCTCGTCTTCGACTGAACGTCGACCACGAGGACGGGTCCGAGGCCACTCTCGGCAAGACTGTCGCGATGCAACGGACCCTCTTCACCGACGAGCACGACCTGTTCCGGACCTCGTTCCGGCAGTTCGTGGCCAAAGAGATCACCCCCAACGTCGAGCGCTGGGAGCAGGACGGCATCGTGCCCAGAGCGCTGTTCACCGCCGCCGGCGCATCGGGCTTCCTGGGCACCGACGTGCCCGCCGAGCTCGGCGGTGGCGGCGTCAGCGACTTCCGATACAACTTGATCATCGGCGAAGAGGTGCAGCGGGCCGGTTCAGGCGGCGCCGGCCTGGGCCTGACCCTTCACAACGACGTCTGTCTGCCCTACTTCCTCTCGTTGTGCACCGACGAGCAGAAGCAGCGCTGGCTGCCCGGCATCGTGTCCGGCGAGCTCATCACGGCGATCGCGATGACCGAGCCCGGGATCGGTTCGGACCTGGCCTCGATGTCCACGACCGCCATCCGAGACGGCGACAGCTACCTGGTCAACGGCTCCAAGACGTTCATCACCAACGGCATCAACGCCGACCTGGTGATCACCGCGGTCAAGACCGACCCGACGGAGAAGCACAAGGGCATGAGCCTGCTCATCCTCGAGCGCGGCATGGAGGGGTTCGAGCGAGGCCGGAACCTCTCCAAGGTCGGCCTGCACAGCCAGGACACCGCGGAGCTGTTCTTCACCGACGTGCGTGTTCCGGCGGAGAACCTGCTCGGAGCCGAAGGTCAGGGCTTCGTGCACCTCGTGCACAACCTGCCCCAGGAGCGGCTCTCGATTGCAGCGGCCGCCGTCGCGGGGGCGCAGGCGGCGTTCGACTGGACGCTGGCCTACGTCACCGAGCGCACCGCGTTCGGGCAGCCCGTCGGTTCCTTCCAGAACAGTCGGTTCACCCTTGCCGAGATGCGCACCGAGATCGACATCGCCCAGGTCTACGTGGACCGGTGCGTCGAGGCGCTCAACGTCGGCGAGCTCAGCGCCGAGGAGGCCGCGCAGGCCAAGTGGTGGAGCACGGAGCTGCACAAGCGCGTCGTCGACGCGGGCGTCCAGCTCCACGGCGGATACGGCTACATGCTCGAGTACCCGATTGCCCGCGCCTATGCGGACGTGCGCATCAGCACCATCTACGGCGGCACCACCGAGATCATGAAGGAGATCATCGGCCGGTCGCTCGGCGTCTGAGCGGACCGACTCGATGGGGGCCGTGGCCGGGTGACTTGAGGTGACCTCGTGCACGCGGTAGCCATCGGGGCATGGCAACCAGCGCGCTCCTGGTCATGGACGTCCAGAACGGCATCGTCGCCCGTGCCGCGGAGCGGGCCCCCGACCTCCTCGCAGCGGTGGGCGCCGCGATCGAGGCAGCACGCGGGCATGGGTTGCCGGTGGTCTACGCCCGGGTCGCTTTCCGCCCCGGCTCGCCCGAGGTGAGTGCTCGCAACCGCATGTTCTCTGGGCTCAAGGAGCACACGGCGATGGGAGTCGACGACGAGGCCACCCAGGTGCACTCGGCGGTGGCGCCGCGCGAAGGCGATGTGGTGGTCGTCAAGAAGCGGGTGAGCGCGTTCGCGGGGAGCGACCTCGACGTCGTGCTCCGGGCGCTGGAGGTCGACTCGCTGGTCCTGACCGGCATCGCCACGAGCGGAGTCGTGCTCTCCACCCTGCGTCAGGCCGCCGATCTCGACTTCGGGCTGACCGTGCTCCGTGACGCCTGCGCCGATGCCGACGAAGAGGTTCACCGGGTGCTGCTGGACAAGGTCTTCCCGCGGCAGGCGGAGGTGTGCACGGTCGCCGCGTGGGCCGATGTGATCAGCAGTGCCCCGCCCGTGTCTGGCGAATCGACGTGAGCGGCTCGAGATCCTGATTGAGCCGGGCCACGGAGGCGAGTGCTCGGAGATGAAGTCTTCGATCGAGCCGGCAACCGAATCGCTGCGAAGGCGTCCCGCCGGTCGACTTGTTCACGCCGGTAGCGGCTCAGACCACACGTCTGAGCGCATATCCGTGTTCCTGGTGAGCGCCGCGGTGCTCCTCGTCAGCTTCGGCATCGGCATCGGCGCATGCAGCAGTGCGGGCAACCGGAACACGACGGGTGCACGACGGAGCTCGAACGGCGGGTCGGTCGTCTTCGACGCGCTGCCGCAGTACAAGGACGCCACACCAGTGGGGAGTCCGAACGTGCACGGAACGAAGACGACGCAGACCTTCACCGTCGACAACGCATCTCCCAAAGAGGTCCTTGCCTTCTACTCCGAGAAGTTGGCGAGCTGGGAGGTCATCTCGAAGCCGCACGCCCTCGGGCAAAGCCCCCAGGCCGACTGGGGGGGAACCTGGAAACGGGGGAACCAGCGGCTGCTCGTCTCTGCGGCAGAGTCGCCGGGCTCCGGGCATGGCCGGACGCAGTACAGCCTGGACCTGCGTTCCTGAACGACGGGAGCTACTTGATGAGCGGGTCGCGGGGCAGCCCCAGCAGTCGCTCGCCGATCTGGTTGCGCTTGATCTCCGAGGTGCCACCTGCGATGGACATGCCCCGGTGGGACAGCACCAGCGTGCTCGTCATCTCGCCGGGGGCATCGAGGAACACCGCGTCCGGTCCGTCGAGCTCGGCCAGGATCGCGGCGGCCTCGTGGCCGATCTCGGAGAGCACGAGTTTGGTCACGTTGCCCTCGGGCCCGGGGCCCCCGCCAGCCACCGCTCGACTCGCGGTGCGCAGGTTCATGAGGCCCATCGACTGGTTCGTGGCCGCGTAGCGACCGACGCGCGCCGCCCCACCGCCCAACCGGTCTGGGTGGGCGTCGAAGGGGGCGAGCAGCAGCTCGACCGGCAGGGTCATGCCGCCCTGACCGCCGCCGATGCTCACGCTCTCGTTGCCCAGCGTCGCCCGGGCGACCGTCCAGCCGCCGTCGACCGGTCCCACGACGTCGTCGTCGGGCACGAAGACGTCGTTGAAGAACACCTCGTTGAACTCCGATCCGCCGTTGACCATCTTGAGCGGCCGGACCTCGACGCCCTCGGCGTGCATGTCGATGACCATCGTCGTGATGCCGTCGTGCTTCTTGACGTCGGGGTTCGTGCGGATCGTGGCGAACCCGTAGCTGGCGACGTGGGCGCCGCTGGTCCAGACCTTCTGGCCGTTGACCAGCCAACCGCCGTCGACCCGGGTGCCCCGGGTGGTGATGCCCGCGGCATCGGAGCCGGCGTCGGGCTCGCTGAAGAGCTGACACCAGATCACCTCCTGGTCGAGCGCCGGGCGGACCCAGCGCGCCACCTGGTCGGAGGTGGCGTGCTGGATGAGGGTGAGGATGACCCAACCGGTGATCCCGTAGCCGGGACGGTTGATCCCGGCTGCCGCCAGCTCCTGTTCGATGACGAGCTGCTCGACCGCGCCGGCGCCACGGCCCCACGGCTCGGGCCAGTGCGCCATGGCGTAGCCGGACTCGACGAGCGCTTCGCGCTGCGCGTCGGCGTCCAGGTCCTTGACCTCGTCGATGAAGGCCCGGACCGTGTCGCGGATCGCCTCGGCCTCGGCCGGGAGGTCGATGGTGCGCGCCCGGACGACGCCGTCCCGGACGAGGTCGGTCACGGTGGCGGCGGCCTCGTCGGCGTCGATGATCGCCTCGAGCGCGGTGGCGCGTCGCAGGAAGAGGTGCGCGTCGTGCTCCCAGGTGAAGCCGATCCCGCCGTGCACCTGCGTGTTGAGCTGGGCGGCGAGGTCCGCGGCCGGCATGGCCAGCGTCGCGGCGACCGCCGCGGTGTAGGAGCGCTGCGCCCCTCCGAGCTCGGCGGCCCGAGCGGCGTCCCAGACCGCCGCCGTCGCGAGCTCGGTGGCCACCAGCATGTTGGCGCAGTGGTGCTTGACCGCCTGGAACATGGCAATCGGGCGACCGAACTGGAGGCGCTCCTTGGCGTACGCCGCCGCCAGGTCGGTGCAGGCGGCGGCCACGCCAACGGCCTCGGCGGCGAGGATCGTGCGGGCGAGGTCGAGCATCGTCTGACGGGCGCCGCCCAGGACGACGCACGCAGCGCCGTCGAGGGTCACGCGTGCCGAACGCCGCGTGGGGTCGAGGTTCGGCGGGGTCTCGATCGAGACGCCGGCACTCGCAGCGTCGACGACGATGACGTCGTCCCCGGCCGCCACCAGGAGGACGTCCGCCAGCCCGCCGCCGAGCACGACGCCCGCGGAGCCGGACGCGGTTCCGTTCTCGACCAGGAGGTCGCCGTCCAGCCCGATGCCACCGGCCAACTCGCCCGAGGCGAGCCCTGGCAGGAGCCGTTGACGGTCCGTATCGTCACCGCAGGCATCGATCGTGGCGCTCGCGAGCACCGTGGGGGTGAAGGGGCCTGGGGTCAGCGCCCGCCCGAGCTGCTCGACGACCACGACCAGCTCGGGGAGGCCGAAGCCCGACCCGCCGAACGCCTCGGGCAGGTGCAGGCCCAGCCAGCCCATGCCGCGGATCTCGTCCCAGAACGCGGGCGTTTGCTCGTCCGCGGACTCGAGCAGCTCGCGCGCGGCTGCCAGCGAGCCGCGGGCGGTGAGCAGGTCCTGGACGCTCGCCGCGAGGGCGAGGTGGTCGTCGGTGATGGCGATGGACATCGATGCGTTCCCCTGTGGTCGATGCGCGGACGTGAGCCCACGAACGTGGTGTGAGGGTAGGTTGCGCACGCGCAGGGTGCGAACCCCGCCGCCGCACGCCCCTTCGCTTCGACCGACCCCTGGAGGACCTCGATGATCGAGACCACGCTTGCCAAGTGGAAGCAGCACCTGCGTGGTGACCTGACAGGTGGCCTCGACGAGCTCCTGCACGACGATGTCGTCTTCTACTCGCCGATCGTCTACACGCCCCAGCGGGGCAAGGCCATCACGACGCAGTACCTGCTGGCCGCGGGCCAGACGCTCCCCGGCGAGTCCAAAGCCGGGTCGACGGGCAGCGAGGCGGGTGGCGGCTTCCACTACACGAAGGAGGTGGCTTCCGGCGACGTCGCCGTGCTCGAGTTCGAGACGACGGTCGAGGGCAAGTACGTCAACGGGGTGGACATCATCCGCTGCGATGAGGACGGCAAGATCGTCGAGTTCCGAGTCATGATCCGGCCGCTCCAGGCCATCAACCTCGTGCACCGGCAGATGGGCGAGGCGCTCGAGGCGATGGCCGCAGCGAGCGACTCGTCGGCGTCCGCCGACTGACGTGCCCGCAGGTTGCCGCCGAGACCCGGTTGTCGATCATGCCGGCCCGGGGTTCGGAGGGCGACGGCGCGTGGGTTCAGGCCGGTGAGGTGCGCAGCTTGAAGCTCGCCCCGGCGGGGTCGGTCAGCACGGCGAGCTTGCCATAGGGCGTCTCCTCCGGCGGGTGCTCGACGCTGGCGCCGAGTGAAGCCGCGAGGCGCGTGGTCTCGTCGATGTCGTCGACCTCCCAGTAGATGGCCCAGGTCGGCGCCTCGGTCTCGGGGAGGAACGCGGATGCGTCCATGACGCCGGCGAGGTCCTGGTCGGAACCCGCCGCTCGCAACGTCGAGTAGCGGAACTCGTCCGTGTCGGAAACCGGCACGGCCTGGAGACCGAACACGGACTCGTAGAACGCGACGACCGTGGCGTGGTCGCGGGTGTGCAGCTCGAACCAGCTTGGTGCGGACGCCTCCTCGAGGACGGTGAAGCCGGGGAAGGTTCCCGGCTGCCAGATCCCGAAGGCGCCGCCGGCCGGGTCGGCGAGCACCGCTTGCACACCCATGTCGGCGACGGGCGCCAGCGGGTTGCGCAGCTCACCCCCGAGCGCGAGGGCGGCGTCGATCGCGGCAGGGGCGTCGGGCACCGACAGGTAGGGGCGCCAGCGGCCGTCCTCCTTGTCGTCGCCCTGGGCGCCCATGCAGCCAGCGACGGGCACGCCCTCCCTGGTGAACATGAAGTACCCGCCGAACTCCTCGTTCGCCTCCTGGGCCTCCCATCCGAACAATGCCGGGTAGAAGCGACGGCTCCCGGCGAGGTCGTTGGACATGAGATCGGCCCAGCAAGGGGCGCCGTCCGGAGCGTGCTGTCGGGTGGTCATGGCGGTGGGTCTCCAAGGGGCGTGAGTCGGATGGGACAGGCACCTGCTGAGACGTCCTGCGCCGCGGGAACTCATCGCTCCCGCGGAAGAAAAAGTCGTTGCTCGTCGCGGGCCGATCGGGGTCAGTCGTCGAGGTGGGCGGGCAGGCCGAACGCTGGAAAGAGGCGCTCGGGGTCGAGAGGGGCCAGGAAGTGGTTGATGGACGAGACCTTGCCGTCGGAGATCTCGAGGACCTGGATGCTCCATGGGGTGTGGCCACCTTCGGGATCGACTCGGTACTGGCCGAACGCGGGGCAGCCGTTGGCCGAGGTGGGCACCATGCGGGACCCTCGGCAACCGCTGGGCCCCGGTTGCACCATCCAGGTGACGATGTCCTGGGCGCCCTGGAGCCACATGGCGAACGGCGGCATCGACTGGATGGCGTCGTCGTGGAGCAAGGTGACGAGCTCGGCCATGTCGTAGCGCTCGAACGCGTCGGCGTAGCGGGCGAGCAGGTCGGCGTCGGCGTCATCGAGCTTCGGCATCGGTTGGGCCGCCTCGATGTTGGCGAGGGTCGTCCGGGCCCGCTGCAGTCGGCTGTTCACGGCGGCGACCGTCGTGTCGAGCAGCGTCGCGACCTCGTCCGCGTGCCAGCGCAGGACGTCGGTGAGCAGCAGCACGGCGCGCTGGCGTGCGGGGAGGCGCTGGAGGGCGGTGACGAACGCCAGGCGGATGGTGTCGCGCTGCGCAGCGATCTCAGCAGGATCGGTGGTGAAGGGCGCGACGGCAGAGTCGGCGATCGGGGTGATCCAGGCGAGCTCGGGCAGCATCGGACCGAGGTGCGACTCGTCGGGTGGCGACGGGGGCTCCATCTCCATGGGGCGGGCCCGCCGTTGCACGGCCCGCTGCATGTCGATGCACACGTTGGTGGCGATCCGGTAGAGCCAGGTGCGCAGGCTCGCACGTCCTTCGAAGGCGTCCGCGTGCCGCCAGGCTCGCAGCATCGTCTCCTGCACGGCGTCTTCGGCCTCGAACCCCGACCCGAGCATGCGGTAGCAGTAGCCCGTCAGCTCCCGGCGGTACTCCTCGGCGTCGGCCCCGGTGATCGACGCGTCGCGGACGGCCATGGCGGTGCAGCATACCGATGGCCGCGCTGGCTCGTTTGGACACGTGGACCCGCCGCCGACGAACCGGTCGTGGAAAGGTAGGGCGCATGGACGGTGGTGACCAGGTCGATCGCAGCACGATTCGGTTGGAGGCTCCCATGGCGGCGACGGTGTCCGCGGTGCCGGGCATCGTGGGCGAGCGAGTCTCGGCGGGGGCCACGGTCGTGCTGCTCGAGGTGATGAAGATGGAGCACCCGATCGCTGCAGGCTCGCCGGGCCGCATCACGCGCCTCTGCGTCGAGGTGGGTGACGCGGTGACCTCCGGCCAACTGCTCGCCGAGGTCGAGGAGCTCGTCGGTGAGCCGCACGCACCGGATCCCGGCGCTTCGTCAGACGCGTCCCACACGGACCCCAGTGCACACGAGCGACCGGACCTGGCAGACCTCGAACGGGCCCGGGCGCTCCTCGCGGACGCGGCCCGCCCGGACGCCGTGGCGAAGCGGCACCGCCGTGGCCAGCGAACGGCCAGGGAGAACGTCGCGGCGCTGTGCGACCCCGGGTCGTTCCGGGAGTACGGCGGGTTCGCCTTCGCGGCCCAGGAGGCTCGCCGCGAACGGGCCGACCTCGAGGCCAACACCCCCGCCGACGGGCTCATCACCGGCACGGCGCGCGTCAACGGCGACCTGGTCGATGCCGAGCGCGCCGCATGCGCAGTCGTGGCCTACGACTACACCGTGCTCGCCGGCACCCAGGGCCAGCGCAACCACACCAAGAAGGATCGCATCTTCGAGCTCGCGGAGCGGCTGCGGCTGCCGGTCGTGCTCTTCGCCGAGGGCGGCGGCGGCCGGCCGGGCGACACCGACGTGCCGGTCATCTCTGGACTCGACACCCGCGCCTTCGAGCTCTTCGCCCGGCTGTCGGGGTTGGTGCCCACGGTCGGGATCGCCGCGGGCCGCTGCTTCGCGGGCAACGCCGCGCTCCTTGGCTGCTGTGACACGATCATCGCGACACGCGACGCCAACATCGGCATGGGCGGTCCGGCGATGATCGAGGGCGGCGGGCTCGGGGTGTTCCGCCCCGAGGACGTCGGCCCCATCGACGTGCAGGTCGCGAACGGCGTGGTCGACCTTCCCGTGGCCGACGAGGTCGAAGCCGTCGAGGTGGCCAAGCGCTACCTCGCGTACTTCCAGGGCTCGCTCCGACGACTGGTCCGCGCCCGACCAGGAACGGCTGCGCACGCTCGTCCCGGTGAACCGGCAAGCAGGTCTACGACGTCCGCGACGGTGGTTGCGCGGACTCGCCGACGACGACTCGGTGCTGGAGCTGCGCCGCGGGTTCGGGGCCGGCATGGTGACGTCGCTCGTGCGCCTCGAGGGCGAGCCGGTCGGCATCCTCGCCAACGATCCCGGGCACCTGGGTGGCGCGATCGATCGGGACGCCGCCGACAAGGCCGCCCGGTTCCTCCAGCTCTGCGATGCGCACGGGCTGCCGGTGCTGTTCCTGTGCGACACCCCGGGCTTCATGGTCGGGCCCGACGCCGAGCAGACCGCGCAGGTGCGGCACTTCAGCCGGATGTTCGTCACGGCGGCCGCGATGACCGTTCCGTTCGGGACGGTGGTGCTGCGAAAGGGCTACGGCCTCGGCGCGCAGGCGATGGCCGGCGGCAGCTTCCGGGCAGGGCTCTTCACCCTTTCGTGGCCGACCGGCGAGTTCGGGGGCATGGGGCTCGAAGGGGCCGTGCGCCTCGGGTTCCGTCGTGAGCTGGAGGCGATCGAGGACGACGGCGAGCGGCAGGCGGCGTTCGACCTCATGGTCGAGGCTGCGTACCGCCGGGGGCGGGCGCTCAACATGGCGGCCCACCTCGAGATCGACGACGTGATCGATCCGGCCGAGACGCGCGACCGCGTGCTCGACGCGTTCCGCACCGCCCCGCCGCACGAGCCAGGATCCCGAGGGCGGTCGTTCATCGACACCTGGTGAGCGGGGGCGTCGCGGCCGAAGGCGGCGCCGCTACGAGGTGAGGCGCAGGCGCTCTCGGAACGTCTCGGGCTCGATGTGCGCGGCGGTGGTGGTGTCGAGGAAGTCCTCGAGGAGCTCGACGACCTTCTCGGGTGCCTCGACCTGGGGGAAGTGCCCGACTCCGGGCAGGATCTCGACCCGGCTGCCGGGCATGGTCTCGTGCGCGGCCTCGGCGTGCGAGACCGGGATGATGGGATCCGCGTCGCCCCAGATGATCATCGTGGGCATGGTGTCGGCGAGGTAGAGCCGGTCGTGGGCGTTCACCGACTGGCCGCCCGGGTCGACGACCGAGCGCAGGGTGCGCAGGAAGGCCTCACGGGTGTCGGGGTCGCCCAGCGAGGCGTACGCCCGCCACATCTCGTCGAGTCGGGCGGCCCGGATGCCCCGCGAGCCGAGCCACCGACGGAACGCGTCGCCACCGTCGCGCACGAACGACGGTGCGGCCACCTTGAGCACCAGCTCGGCGCCCGGGGCGGAGAGGAGTCGGAGCAGGAGGCTGACCTCGCGGCCGAGCCCACCACTCGACACCAGCACGAGCCGCTCGCACAGCTCCGGGTGCTGGTACGCGAGCTGCATGGCCACACCCCCACCGAGCGACTGGCCGACGACCGTGACGCGCTCGATGTCCAGGGCGGTCAGCAGGTCGCGCAGCACGTTGGCGTACGCCCCCAGCGAGTAGTCGCCCGGTGGCTTGTCGGAGGCCCCGTGGCCGGGGAGGTCGGGCGCCACGACGCGGTAGTGCTCCGCCAGCGCCGGCATGACCCGGCGCCAGGTGTCGGAGCTGCCGGCCATGCCGTGGATCAGCAGGATCGTTGCGTCGTGCTCCTCACCGGCCAACCGGTAGGCGACGTCGTGACCGTGCAGCGTCAGGTGGGAGGGGGCTGCCATGCCTCCAGTCTGCCCCTTCAGGAGCCGCTCGGCTTACCTCTTCGGCGCTCGTACGCCCAGCCGGGGCCTCGCAGGACGTACGAAAGGCGCTCTCGCCACGTCGTCGAGCCGGCCACGTCGCGGAACATCTCGTAGTACTCGTGCGCGGCGACGCGCAGCGGGTTGAACGTGTCGATGTTCTTGGTGAGGCCGTAGACGACCTCGTCGTCCTCGCGCCGGAACGTGCCGAAGAGGCGGTCCCAGAGGATCAGGATCCCCCCGTGGTTGCGATCGATGTACTCGGGGTTGACGCCGTGGTGCACCCGGTGGTGCGACGGGGTGTTGGCCAGCTCCTCGGCAGGGCCGAGTCGGTCGATCGCGTCGGTGTGCACCCAGTACTGGTACAGCAGGTTGATCGAGCGGGAGGACGCGACGAGCTCGGGACGGACCCCGGCGAGGGACAGCAGCGAGTACGGCACCAGGAAGAGCCAGGGGTCGGTGACGCTCTGGCGCAGCGCGGTGGAGAGGTTGTACCGCTCGCTGGAGTGGTGCATGACGTGGTTGGCCCACATGAACCGGGTCTCGTGCCAGACCCGATGGTTCCAGTAGTAGATGAGGTCCCAACCGACGATGGCCGCCGTCCACGCCGCGACGCCGGTGCCCAGGTCGAACCGCTCCCCGCGTCGCCACATCGCGCTCGGTCGGGTGAGGTGCGCCCAGGCGGTGGTGATCGCGGTGCCGCCGAGGGCGACCGAGGCGACTCCGCCGACGCTGGCGACCTTGCGGGCGAGGCGGGCGCGGCGCCGACGGGCGCGGCGGCCGGTCGGGGCCGGCGCCGCGTCGGGACCCGCATCGACGTTCAGCTCATGGATCGAGCGCTCTTCGTCTGCAGCGAGCTCGGCTTCGGCACGACGTGCGGCCACGTCGGCGACGGTCGTGACCGCGATCGCGCCGAGCGCGCCGGCGACGAGGGCTTTGCCGTAGCGGCCCTTGCCCGGGGTGATCGGTCCGAGGATCGTGGGTGCGACCAGCGGCACCAGGAGGCTCGCGGTGCCCATCGTGAGGCTCGTGAGCGTGTCGCGGCGTTCGTAGTCGCCGGGCAGCGGCCCGGCCTCGGGCAGTCGCGCACGGTGGTGGGCGTACTCGGCCCCCATCGTCCCGAAGTAGACGGGGATGGCGAGCACTTCTAGCTTGGTCACGTCGATCCTCCGGGGTGTCACGCTACCGGAACGTGCCGCACTCCTCACCAAGCGTGCGGCCAGGGCAGGCGGACAGCGGTGGCCTCGCCGTGGTCAGCCGGTGTGGTCTGTGACCCCAGGGCCCGAGAGGTGTGTGCCGGACTGGGTGACCCCGGAGGGCCACGACGCGGCCGTGCCGATGAGCGGGCCGAACTGGCCGATGGTCGTGAAGCCCAGACCACCGAAGTCGGCGCCGGTGACGGTCGTGTTCTCGAAGGTCAACGTGCCGATGCTCGTCATCGTGAAGTGCGCATCGGTCACGTCGACGCCGCTCAGGTTGAGACCGCCGACCTGCAGCCCGTCGAGGTCGGCCGTGGGGCCGAGAAGCACGCCGGAGGGGGTCGAGGTCTGGCTGCAGTCACATGCCCAGCCGGCGGGCAACCGGGCGGGGATGCCATAGATGGTCCCGGTGTGGAGTGACTGCACGATCGCACCAGAGAGGTCGGTGCCCGTGAGCGACGCATCCCGGAGGTCGGCGCCGGCGAGGTTGGTGCCTGAGAGGTTGGCGCCGACGAGGTCCGCGTGGCGGAGGTCCGAGAACGCGAGGTTCCGACCGCTCAGGTCGGCGTTCGCCAGTCCGGCGCTCTCGAGGAACGCGCCGGGACCCACGAGGTAGCCGTTCGTGGCGCTCCAGTCGGCGGGGAGCGCGGCCGCTGCGCCGATGACGCCTCCGGACCGCACGAGCACGAGGGTCGCTCCGGTGAGGTCAGCACCGCCGAGGTTGGTCCCGGCGACCGAAGCGCCCTGGAGGTCCGCCTGCGCGAAGGAGGTCGAGGGTCGCGTCGACGCCGGAGAGCTGGGCGGAGACGAGGTTCGCACCAGAGAGGTCGCTGCCCGCGAGGTCGGCGTTGGTCAGGATCGCACCGTGGAGGTCGGCTGCCGCGAAGCCCTGCTCGTGCAGGTCGCAGTTGGTGAGGTTCGACCCGGCGAACGCCTTCGAACCGTGGTCAGCCCCGGTGACGAACACCGCAGGGTCGCAGTCGTGCCCGATGAGCTGCTGGGAACCGACGTCCAACGCCGCACCGACGTCAGGGGTGAAGTTCGTCGAGCCCGCCGGGTCGGCTTGGCTCGATCCCCAGGGCGCGGCCCGGAACCGACCGGAGGGATCGTCGACCTGCAGCCGGTAGGCGGTGTGGCTCAGGCCGGAGAGGGTGAATCGACCCGACGACGTCATGGCGGTGCCGACGACCTGGTCGGCGGCCACATCGATGGCCGTCACCTGGACGTTCGGCAACGGCGTCCGCCCGTCGGTGACGACGCCCGTGATCGAAGACGCCGGCTCGAGGGTTGCGTCGACGCCGAAGAGCGGCGTGGTGGTGGTGACGGTGAGCAGCGGCGCCAGCGAGGCGAGGGGCGCGCCGCCGTTGAAGAGCGGGGCCCGATCGGTGTAGCCGAAGCCGACCACGTAGCTGCCCGTGGGAAGGCTGAACGTGTAGTCGCCCGCGCTCGTCGGGTGCGTCGTGGCGACCGCGCGGCCGTCTTCGGCGGCGTACGCCGTGATGCTGGTGTACTGCAGCGTCGTTGTCGGCGGGTTCGCGCCGTCGGTGACAGCACCGGAGATGGTCCCATGGGCGGGGACGAGTCCGACGTCCAGGGTCGTGGTCGTCGACGTGAGCACGACGCTCGTGGCGTCGCTCCAGGAGGAGGCACCGTGCCACCAGTCGGCGTCGGAGTAGCGGATCCGGTAGGTGCCCGCCGGCAGCAGGCTCGCAGGGAACGAGTAGGTGCCGTCGCTGCCGCTGACCGTCGAGGCGACCACCGTCTCGGACGCGTCGCTGTAGGCCGTGACGCTGACGTGGTTCAGGTTCGCGCCGGTCAGCAGATCGGTGAGGGTCCCGTTGAGCGTGGGAGGGGGCGCGGTGCAGGAGGTGCCCACGAGCGTCGCGGCGAGCACGATGACCGCCGCGAGGAGCGCCACACGGGGTCGCCTGATCATGGTGCCTCCGAGAAGCCGTGGCCGAGACAAGTCTGCGGTGCGCTGACCACCGTCGCGTCAGGACAGGTCGTGTTGCGGTAGGTGGGCATCGAGGCGCCACTCCCCGAGCGGTGCCAGCCGACCGGGGTGCCGATCGCCCCGGCGAAGTTGGCGCCGGAGAGGTCGTGGCCGGTGAGGGCGACGCCGGCCAGGTTCACGCCGGCGAAGTCGAGGTTGCGAAGGTCGTCCGGAAGCCCCGCCCCGGTGAAGTCGACGCCGGTCAGGTCGACGTTCGTGGGGACGTAGCGAAGGTACGTCTTCGAGAGGTCGGCGTTCGGGCCGACCAGGGTGTCGTACGCCAGCACCCAGCCGGTCGGCAGCGACGCCGGCGTGCCGACCAGGTTGGGGGCGTGGAGGTGGTCGGCGTTGGCCCCGGCGAACTGGGCCCCGGCGACCGAGGCTTCGTCGAGCTGCAGGTTCGAGAGGTCCGCGTTGCTGAGGTTCGCGCCGTCGAGTGTGGCGCCCAGGGCGTCGAGACCGGCCAGGTTGCCGCCGGAGAGGTCGACGCCCGACAGGTCGGCCCATCGTGCGACCAGGTGGCCCTTCGTGATGCCGACACCGCTCGGGAGCGAGGCCGGCGTGCCCGTGAGCGCGCTCGAGCGCGTTTGTGGGAACGAGGAGCCGTCGGCGAAGGTCGCACCGGCGACGTTGACGCCCGAGAGATCGCTTGCCAGGAACTCGGCTGAGATCTGCGCCGAGGAGAAGTCCGTGCCGTCGAAGTTCACGTGGGAGAACTGGCTGCCCGTCACCGTCGAACCGGAGAGGTCGGCGTCCGCGAAGTTCGAGGACGTGAAGGTGTCGCCCTGCAAGGTCGCGCCGCTGAAGTTGGCGCCGGAGAAGTCCACGTTCGTGAAGGTCACGTCCAGGAACCCGCCCCCGCTGAAGTCCACGCCGCTGAAGTCGACGTTGGAGAGGTGTGAACCGTTCCCGATGATGATGGACCTGAAGATCCCCGCGCCGATCGGCATCACGGCGGGGATCCCATGCAGATCTGTCCGCGCGCGATGCCGGTGTCGTCGGCGAAGAAGGCGTCGGTGAAATCGGTTCCGGAGACGTTTGCTCCCGTCAGGTCTGCACCGACGAGGTTCCCAGAGATCGTGGAGTCGCTCAGGTCGGCGCCACTGAGGTCGGCGTTGCGCAGGTCGATGTCAGCAAGGGTCACTCCCGAGAGCGGTGCTCCGCGTGCGTTGACGTCTGGGGCGAGCAGCGTGCCGTTCACGACCCGGCAAGCGCAATCGGCCGGGGTGCCGGTGACGCCGACGGCGCGGACGGCGAGGTAGGGGCTGGGCAGCGTCGCGCCATCGAGCTGGGCACCGTCGAGATTCGCGCCGTCGAGATACGCGTCCCCGAGGTTCGCGCCGCGAAGGTCGGCGTTCGTGAGCAGGCTGTTCTCCAGGTGGGAGTTCCCGAGATCGGCCCCTTGGAGGTTCGCTCCGGTCAGGTCGACGCCACCGAGGTAGACCCCGGTCAGCGAAACACCATGGAGGTCAGCGCCGGAAAGATCGATGTAGGAGAGGTTGTAGAGGGATGGCCCGATGAGGAAGCCCTTGGCGAGTACCCAGCCGGGGGGCAGCGACGCCGGCGTGCCGACGAGGCCCCCTGTGGTCACGAAGTCGAGGCTGGTCGCCAGGTTCGCGCCCTGCACGGTTGCGTCGGCGAGGTTGACGCCGGAGAGGGACACGCTGCTGAGGTCGGCGCCGGTGAGGTCTGCACCGCTGAGATCCGCGTGGGGTCCGACCAGGTAGCCGTTGACGTCGATCCAGCCTGTTGGCAAACCAAGTGCGGTGCCTGTCATGGCGCCGGAGTGCACGCCACCGAGATAGGCGTTCGTGAGGTCCAACCCGTTGAGGTCGATGCCGCTGAGGTCAGCCTGCGCTAGTCCAGCTCCCGGACCGGCGAAGTAGCCACGCACGACCCTGGTGCCCGAAGCGGTTGCCGCGGGAACGCCCTCGAGCCCCCCCGAGCTGACTCCCTGGAGCGAAGCCTGATCGAAGGTCGTGCCAGAGACGATTGCATCGCGAAATGCGGTGCCGTTCAAGGTCGCGCCGCTGAGGTCTGCGCCGCTGAGGTTCGCGCCGACGAGCTTTGCAGCCGTGAGGTTCGCGCCCGTGAGGTTCGCATCGGAGAGATCGGCATTGGTGAGGTTCGCATCGAACAGGTTGCGCCCCGAAAGGTCGGCTCCGTGGAACGTTGCGCCCGACAGATCTGCGCCGCTGCCCGCGTAGTTGCTCGTGGAACCGATCAGGTAGCCGTCTAGGAGGAACCAGCCCGTGGCGAGCGACTGCGGCGTTCCGGTGATGCCGCCGGATCGGACCTGCTTGAGGACGGCGCCTGTGAGGGTCGTCCCTTCCATGGAGACCCCGGTGAGCGTTGCCCCGGTGAGGTCGGCGTTGCTGAGGTCGAGACCATCGAGGGCAGCGCCCGTCAGGTCGGCGCCAGGGAGGTTTGCGTTGGGTGCGAGCAGGTAGCCGTCGGCCAGGCCTGCACGTGTCGGAAGCGCCGATGGCGTGCCGGTGATGCCGCCGGTGATGGCGCCACCGATCACCGCGCCGCTGAGGTTGGCGCCGTCGAGGTCGGTGTCGGTGAGGGTCGTGGGATGCCCGGTTCCGTCGTCGAATCGGGCGCCGGAGAGGTTCGCGTTGCGCAGAGAGGTGCCGGTGAGGTCTGCCCCGATGAGGTTGGCGTGCGAGAGGTTGTAGCCGTCGAAGTCCAGGTTGGGGAGCGCGGCGCTGGTGAGGTTGAAGTAGGGCCCGACGAAGTAGCCGGCGGCGACGTGGACGCTCGACGAGATCGCTGCAGGCGTGCCGCGAAGGCCCGCGCTGGCCGCGCCGAAGAAGTTGGCGCTCGTGAAGTCGGCGCCGTCGATCGTCGCCTGTTGGAGCTGCGCGTAGGTCAAGGTCGTGCCGGTGAGGTCGGCGTTCGTCAGGTCGGCTGAAATGAGGTTGCAGTTCGTGAGGTCGAGCCCGGCGAGGGACTGGCCGGTGAAGTCCGCCTGCGAGAGGTTTGCGTGGCGGGCCGCGAGGTAGCCGTTCACCACCCCGGCACGTGTCGGCATGCTGGCGGGAACGCCGGTGATGCCGCCAGAGGTGACACCGGTGAACGTCGCGCCGACGAGCGCGGTCCCGTCGAGGTGGGTGCCGACCATGCTGGCGTCGGTCAGCGTGGTGTTGGAGAGGTTGGCATTCGTGAGGTCCGCGTCGTCGAAGTCGTACTGGATCATCGACTGCCCGCTCAGGTCGACGCCGGCCAGGTGGGCCGTCGGCCCGACCAGGTAGCCGTCGATCAGGTGCCAGTGGGTGGTGATCGTCGGGTCGCCGTAGGTGTCGGTGACCGGCGTGCCGACGACTCCCCCCGAGGCGATCCCGCCGAGGTACGCGCCGTGGAACTCGGTGCCCTGGATCGTCGCGCCGGCGAGGTCGACCTCGGTGAGGATCGCGGACCCGAAGGTGCTCTGCGACAGGTCCACGCCTGAGAGGTCGGCGTCGGTGATCCGTGCGCCGACGAACCCGACGTGGTCGAGGTGCGCGCCGGCTGCACCGGTGGTGGTCAAGTCGGAACCGGCGAAGCCGCAGAACGAGAGGTGTGCGCCCGCGAGCGACGCATTCGTGAGGTTCGCATTGGTGAACCAGCAGGTCGAGGAGCTCGAGCCGTCGCCGAGCGTGGCGTTGGTGAGGACGGCGCCGATCATGGTGGATCGGCTGAAGTCGATCGGCGTGAGCGACGCGCCGGAGAGGTCGACGCCGTCGAGGTTGGCGTCGGTGGCGTGGGCACCGGGTCCCACGAGCGCGTCTCCCATGCGGGACCACCCAGCGGGAAGGCCGGTCGCAGACCCGGTGAGGCCGTGGGAGGTGACGCTGGTGAACGTCGCGCCGGAGAAGGTGACGGTCGAGAGGTCGGTGTCGGCCAGCACGACGCCGCTCAGGGTGGCGTTGGTCAGGTTCGCGTTGTTGAGGAGGGCACCGCTGAAGTCAGGGATGGCACCCCACGCGATGAACCCGTCCTGACCGAGGTGCGCACCGCTCAGGTCGACACCGGTGAGGTTCGCGTTGCGAAACGTCGACTCGTCCTTGATCGTGGCCCCGTGCGCGTCGACGCCTTGGAGGTCAGCGTCGTCGAACGTTGCGATGACGGTCGCGGCTGAAAGGTCGGCGCCTGCCAGGTTCGAGCCGTCGAGGTCGATCCCCGACAAGGTCGCGCCCTGCAGGTTCGCGCCATGGAGATCGACGCCCGAGAGATCGGTGAAGGCACTCACGCCGGGATGCGTGAGGAGCGCCCCACTGAGGTCCACGCCGGGGGCGAACAGGCGGTCGAACGCGATGCTCATGTTGGCCGAAAGGGTGGGTTCGTAGGCGTCCAGGTTCGTGCTGACCAGTCCGACGGTCGCGATGCCGGTGAGGTCGGTGTGGTGGAGGACCGTCTGGTCGAGGAGCGCATTGGTGAGGTTGGCGTTGGTGAGGTCTGCGGCGGTCAGGATCGTGCCGGTGAGCGTCGCGCCCGTCAGGTTCGCGCCGGTGAGGTTCGCACTGGTCAGATCGACGTCGGTGAGGTTGGTGTTGCTGAGGTTGGCGCCGTGGAGGTCGCAGCCGATGAGGGAGATCCCGTGGAGGTCGCGTCCGGAGAGGTCCGCGCCCGGGGCGAAGATCGTGGGGTTGCAGCCGGCGCCTCGAACGTGCAGGGTGCCGAGGTCGAGGTTCCCGCCGGCGGGTGGCGTGAACGGCCCGACGCTGAGCGTGGCGATGCTCGGGCCGGAGATGACGAACGTGTAGGGCAGGTGGTCAAGTCCGTTGAGGGTGAAGTTGTTGGAAGGGGTGACGAGCAGGGTGGACGCAGCGGTGTCGCCGTTGGCGAGGACGGCGCTGATCTTCAGCGTGTCGGATGCACTCAAGTAGGTGGCATCGTCGATGGTGCCCGTCGCGGTCGAGCCCGGATCGAGGTCGGTGTCGATCCCGGTTGTCGGGAGGCCCGAGCTGACCGAGACGGTGGGAGCGGTCGAACGCGAGATCGCCGAACCCGAGTACCGGGTCGTGTAGCCGTCCTTCGAGAAGGACACCAGGTAGTCACCGGCGTACAGGCCCGGCACGGTGTACGTCCCGTTCGCCCGCGAAGTGGCGGTACCGAGCAGGTCGCCGGTCGACTTCGCGTAGGCGGCGACGTGCACATCGCCGAGGTTCGATCCTCCTGCGGTCACCCGACCGTTGATGGCGCCGGCCACGGGGTGCAACGCCTCGTTGATGGTCACCGGTGACCCGGAGGCGATCGTGACGTCGGTCGCGTCGGCGAAGGCCGTCGCGCCGGACCACCAGTCGGCCTGGTCGAACTTGACGCGGTAGCTCCCGTTGGGGAGCTGGTCCGATTTGAAGGAGTAGTGGCCGCTCGAGTCGGTCACGGTCTGCGCGACGAGCGCTCCCGATCCGGCGGAGTACACGGACACCAGGACGCCGTGCAGTGGTTGCCCCGAGGGGACCGCAGCGGTCGTCGGTGGTGAAGTCGAACCGGGTGCGGTGGTGGAAGTGCTGGGAGCTGCGGTCGTCGTTGGGGCCGCGGTGGTCGTGGGTGCGCTGGTCGTCGTGGTCGTGGTCGTGGTCGTGGATCGTGCTGGTGGTGGTCGTGGGGGCCGCGGTGGTGGTCGAGGTGGCCGGAGACTTGGTGGTGGTCGAAACCGCGACGGTGGTGGTCGACTGGGGAAGGGTGGTCGTCCGGACCCGAACCGGTCGTGGTCGAGGTCGAGGAGGGGACCGTGGTGGTGGGCGCAGACGGGTCGGGGGTGACCAGCACCCCGGACAGCACGGCCGGCGGGGACTGACACGACGCGAGGACGAGGGCGGCGATCGCGAACCCGAACGTCGCCACCAAGGTCGCCACTACCCGTCTCATCGTGCCCCTTTGCTCAGCCAGTCCGCCTATGCCCGGGAAGATGATATCGGTTCGATTCCGGGATGTCGGCGCGGGGCGATCGAACCGGGCGGGAACCGGGCTGGGCACCGACACTCACCACGCGTGACGCAGCCGCTTCGGTCAGGGGTACGGTACCTGACACTTCGTCAGAACAAAGGGGACCACCATGCACGATCTCGTCATCCGTGGGGGACGGGTCGCCGACGGCACCGGTGCGCCGCTGCGCAACGCGGACGTCGCCATCTCCGACGGGGTCGTCACCGAGGTTGGGAAGGTCGACGGAACCGCGCATCGGGAGATCGACGCGGACGGCGCCCTGGTCACACCTGGCTTCGTCGACATCCACACGCACTACGACGGGCAGGCCACCTGGGACGAGCTCCTCGCGCCCTCGAGCGTGCACGGCGTGACCACCGCGGTCATGGGCAACTGCGGAGTCGGGTTCGCGCCGGTCGCAGCCGATCGGCACGAGTGGCTCATCGGCCTCATGGAAGGGGTCGAGGACATCCCCGGCGCGGCGCTCTCGACCGGCATCCGGTGGGCGTGGGAGTCGTTCCCCGAGTTCCTGGACGCGCTCGAGTCCAAGCGGCACGTCATGGACCTGGGCACGCAGGTGCCCCACGGCGCGGTGCGCGCCTACGTGATGGGGGAGCGCGGCGCACAGAACGAACCGGCCGACGCGGCGGACATCGCGGCCATGGCGGACATCGTGCGCGAGGGCATCCGGGCCGGTGCGCTCGGGTTCTCGACGTCGCGCACCCTCGCCCACCGGGCGATCGACGGCGAGCCGGTGCCGGGGACCTTCGCCGCCGAGGACGAGCTCTTCGGCATCGGCGCGGTGCTGGGTGAGTTGGGTACGGGCGTCTTCGAGCTCGCCCCGGCCGGTGCGCTCGGCGAGGACCTGGCCGCGCCGGAGAAGGAGGTCGAGTGGATGTGCCGCCTGGCCGCCGCGATCCGACGCCCGGTCACGTTCGCGCTCACCCAGAACAACGCGGACCCCACGTCGTGGAAGCGGCAGCTCGACCTGGCCTCGATCGCCGCGTCGGAAGGGTTCGCGATCCGACCGCAGGTCCACGGCCGCACCGTGTCGATCCTGCTCGGCTTCCAGACGTTCCACCCGCTGCAGTTCACCGCGGCGTGGGGCGAGTCGGGCGTCGGGCTGCTCGACTGGACCGGCCAGGTCGCACGCCTGGCCGCCGACGTCGAGCTGCGCGCCCGGTTCGCGCACGAGCTCCAGGCGCTCGGCGACGACCCGCTGCTGATGGGGTTCATGAACCCCGAGCGTGTCTACCTACTGGGCGATCCGCCTGACTACGAGCCGGGACCGGAGCGCTCGGTGGCGGCCGTCGCGCACCAACGTGGCGCCGACCGCTGGGAGACCTTCGTCGACCTGCTGCTCGCGGACGACGGTCGCGAGCTGCTCAACAGCCCGATCCTCAACTACTCGGACGGCAACTTGGACGCCTGCGGCGAGATGCTGCGCCATCCGACCTCGGCGTTCGGGCTCGGCGATGGTGGCGCCCACGCCGGTCAGACCTGCGACGCGTCGACGACGACGTACCTCCTCTCCTACTGGGCGCGCGACCGCGACCACGGGCGGCTGTCGGTCGAGGACGCGGTTCACAAGATGACCGGCGCGACCGCCTCGATGTACGGCCTCGGTGACCGGGGGGTGCTCGCGCCCGGCAAGGTCGGCGACGTGAACGTGATCGACTTCGAGCGTCTGGCGCTGCGCCGCCCGGAGAAGGTGGCCGACCTCCCGGGTGGGGCGACGCGCCTGGTGCAGCAGGCAGAGGGGTACGTCCACACCATCAAGTCCGGCTCCGTCACCTTCAGCGACGGCGAGCACACCGGCGAAGTGCCGGGGGCGCTGCTGCGAGGTGCCCGGTGAGCGCGACGGCGCCCACCGAGGTCGTGGGCGCGTTCTGGCAAGCGCTGTACGACCGGGACTGGACGACGATCGCGTCGTTCTTCGGGCCGGAGTCGATCTACTACGACGTGCCGACCGGCCCGGCTGCGGCGGGGAAGGGGCCGGCGGACATCGTGGCCCGATTGCAGCTCGGCCTCGAAGGCCTGGCAGGCTACGACCATGGGCCCGCCACGACGGTGGCGAACGGACCCATCGTGGTGACCGAGCACACCGAGCACTGGCGCTGGCCCTCCGGCGAGTCGGTCACCCTGCCCTTCGCCTCGATCCAGCACGTGCACGATGGCGTGATCACGCTCTGGCGCGACTACTGGGACCTGGGCACGCTCATGGACGCGTCGCCGCAGGTCTGGCAGGACCGCCTCGCAACCGCTGACCTGTCGTGGGTCACCGACGTCACCGACGAGGTCGCCACCCTGTCGTGTTGTAGCTAGCATGGCGGTATGCAAGTAGCTACAACACAACGGGTCGAGGTCGGTGTGCGGGACCTGAAGAACAACCTCAGCCAATACCTGGAGCGCGTTCGCGACGGCGACGAGGTCGTCGTGACCACACGGGGCCGACCGATCGCTCGGCTCTCGGCGCTCGAGCAACCCACGGACCACCTCGCCGAGCTCGTCGCGTCCGGCGATGTCCGGCCTCCGAGGGCGGACGCCCGGCGGCGGCCGGCTCATCGGATCGCCGCTTCCGGCCCGGTGAGTGACCTCGTCGCCGACCAACGTCGTTGATCACCTACGTCGACACGTCGTCGCTGCTGAAGCTGCTCGTCGACGAAGAAGGCTCCGCGCGGGTCGAATGGATCTGGGACGTTTCCGATGTCGTCGCGTCGGTCGCGCTGGTCTCGATCGAAGCGCGAGCCGCTCTGGCAGCCGCGCTACGGGGCAAGCGCCTCACCGGCGCCGCGCATCGTCGTGCCAAGGCCGGCTTGGCGCTCGTGGTGGACAGCCTCATGTTGGTCGATGTCTCCGACGCCCTCATCGAGCGCGCCGGAGAGCTCGCCGACCGCCAGGCGCTCAGGGCCTACGACTCGGTCCACCTGGCGTCGGCCGAACTGGTGGGCGCCAAGGTCATGGCCAGCGCAGACGCAGACCTGTGCGACGCTGCGGCTCGCTTGGGCATGCACGTCGCCAACCCGCTCGACGCGGTGATCAGCTCGGGGTGAACAGCGGCAGGTTGCGGCCGTCGGAGAGCGGCTCCCAGGTGACGTGGACGCGCTGGCCGACGGCGACCGAGTCGGGTTGGGCGCCTACGACGCTGCTGAGCATCCGCACCCCCTCGTCGAGGTCGACGAGCGCCACGGTGTAGGGCGCCAGCTCCCGCATCGCCGGGTTCTGTGGGCGGTGCTCGACGGTCACGGCGTAGACGGTGCCGTCCCCCGAGGCGGGGCGCCACTCGAGGTCGGTGCCCAGGCACCCCGGGCAGACCTCGCGCGGGTAGAAGACCGCCCGGTCGCAGGGCACGCACCACTGCAGCACCAGACGCTGCTCACGGGTCGCGTCCCAGAACGGCCCGGCGACCTCCGAGGCGAGCGGCTCGATGCGGGTGGGCTGGTCGGTCACAACGTCGCCTCCGTGCCGAGCACGAGCGTCGACATGCACGACAGCACGATGCCCGATCCGTGGGCGACCGCGATCTCGGCGCCGGAGACCTGGCGGGGACCGCCCTCCCCGCGCAGCTGGCGCACGGCCTCCACGATCAGGAACATGCCGTACATGCCGGGATGCGTGTACGACAGACCGCCGCCGTTGGTGTTCATGGGCAGCGAGCCGCCAGGCCCGAGCTTGCCGTCCTCGACGAAGGGCCCGCCCTCGCCCTTGGCGCAGAAGCCGAGGTCCTCGAGATGCAGCAGCGCCGTGATCGTGAAGCTGTCGTAGCCCATGAGCACGTCCACGTCGGAGGGGGCGATGCCCGCGGCGGCGAACGCCCGCGGGCCGGACACCGCGCCTGGCGTGACGGTGAGATCCGGCATCTCGCTGATCATGAGGTGATCGTGGCAGGTGGCCGCGCCGAGGAGGTAGATGGGAGGCTTCGCGAGGTCCCGCGCTCGTTCGGCGCTCGTCAGCACGAACGCACCGGCGCCGTCGGTGACGAGGCAGCAGTCGAGGCGGTGCAACGGCGACGACTCCATCGGTGACGCCAGCACGTCGTCGATCGTGATGGGTTCCTGGTGGCGGGCACGCGGATTGCGCTGCGCCCACTCGCGGGTGCTGACCGCGATCTGGGCGAGCTGCTCGGAGGTCGTCCCGAACTGGGCCATGTGGCGGCTGGCCGCCAACGCATAGGGCCCCATGGGCATGCGCAGGCCGTAGGGGACCTCCCACTCCAGCATGGGCTCCGCGCCGCTCCGGCTGAACGGTGGGCGGCGACGCTGCTGCGTGCGATCGCTGCGTGGCGTCGCCGCGTACACGCCGACCACCACCTCGCAGAGCCCGGCGGCGATGGCCGCCGCGGCGTGCTCGACGTGGATCTCGAAGCTGGATCCGCCGGTGTTGGTCGCCTCGGTGAACGTGGGGTGCACACCCAGGTACTCGGCGAAGGCCATCGACGAGCCGGCGTGGCAGACCCCGTCGACGTCGGCGAGCGTGAGGCCGGCGTCGTCGAGCGCCTCGCGCACCATGGCCGCCTCGAGCGCCCGACCGGTCAGCTCCAGCTCGCCGGTGGGTGAGACCGCGTCGGCGACCCCGACGAGCGCGGCCGCTCCGCGCAGCGATCGTTCGGAGGCCATCGCCGGATCGTACCGGGGCCGGCGGCGCGGTGAAGACGCTTGCTCAGAACCGCATTCGCTCGAGGAACGTGTGCGCAGCCGACGGGTCGCCGGAGACCTCGACGGTGTCGATCGGGCGCCGGCGCCAGCAGACGAGCAACAGCGCGTCGGCCGGACCTGACAGCGTCGCGTCCGGCGCGGTTCCGGGGGCAGCGGTTTCGCCGACGTCGAGTCGGGCCACGGAGGAGATGGACGCAGCGTCGTCGAAGGTGGCGCGCCACCATGCCGGTCGGTCGTCGCCCACGGTCGCTTCGAGCGCGAGCTCGGCGCCGCGGAGCTGGCCGCTGGCGTCGTCGCCGCCGCTCCGGCCCCCGACGAAGACGTGCATCCACTCGTCGACCCCGTCCCGTGCAGTGGAGGAGTCGAGCAGGCGCGGGTCGGGTCCACCAGCGGCGTGGACGGCGTCGTCCGCGTCGATCCGGTGGATCGCCACCTCGTGGGCCATGCGACGGCACCAGAACGCGACGGTGTCCTCGCCGACCAGCGTCTTGGCGGGTTGGTCGGGATCGCAGGCTTCGAGTGCGGCCAGCATCCCCTCGTGGGCGTCCTGGTAGGCGGGCAGGCAAGCCGGGCCCTTGGGCATCGATGCCGAGGCGGCGGCCACCTCGCCCAGGTCGGCTTCGGGGCCGGCGGCCACCAGGTTCGCGACCCAGTGGTGGATCTTGCCCAGATGACGCACGACGCGTTCGACGTTCCAGTCGGCGAGTCCCGGCACCGGGGCGTCGAGCGAGTCGATCGGCAGGCTCGCCACCCGGTCGCCCTCTCGGCGCGCGGCGTCGAGGTGTGCGGTAGTGGACAGCAGTGGTTCGTTCACGACGAAGCGCCTCCAAGGATGTGGGAGCCGTTCACGGGATGAGCACCACCCGTCCGAAGGCCTGGCGGCTCTCGATGTACGCGTGAGCATCGGCCGCCTCGGCGAGGGGGTATGTCCGGTCGACGACGACGGTCAGTGCGCCGGAGGCGACGTCGTCGAGCAGGTCGGCCACGAGCGAGTGGACTCGGGGGGTCATGATCTCACCGCCGAAGAACACCCCGGTGATGGACGTGTTGCCGGCCATCAGGAGGTCGGTGTCGAAGGCGTGGGGCTCCCGACCCGCGTTGCCGACCGTCACGCAGCGGCCCCGGCGCGCCAGGCAGGTCACGCTGCCGGTCAGCACCCTGCCTCCCACGGGATCGACGACCAGGTCGACACCGCGGCCATCGGTCGCGGCGCGCACCTCGTCGACCCATCGGTCCTTGGTGTAGTCGAAGCCGCGGTCTAGTCCCAGCGGTTCGAGGCGGGCGAGGCGCTCGGGTGACGAGGCCGTCGCGAACACCGTCGCGCCGTGCCGCTTCGCGAGCTGCACGCCGGCGATGCCGACGCCGCCAGCGCCGGCCTGGATGAGCACCGTCTCGCCCGGTGCGAGGTGCCCGAACTCGAAGAGGCAGTCGTGCGCGGTGCCCGAGGCGATCGGCACGCAGGCCATGCGCACGAGGTCGGCGCCTTCGGGTAACGGCCAGGTCATCTCGGCGAAGGTCACGACCTTCTCGGCGTGGGAGCCGTACATCATGGTGGTCACGACCTGCTGGCCGACGTGGCGGTCCTCGACGCCCTCGCCGACCTCGGTGATCGTGCCAGCGCACTGGTAGCCGACGATGTGCGGCTCGGCGGCCAACTCGCCTCCGGCGCGGTTGAGGGTGTCGCCACCTTCGATGCTGATCGCCGCCACCTCGACGATGACCGCACCCGGGAAGCACTCGGGGTCGGGCACCTCCTCGTAGCGCAGCACCTCGGGGGGTCCGGTCTCGTCGTACACCGCAGCCTTCACCGCGTCACCATCTCTCTGCTCGAGTGCAGGTCTGTTCCGTCGCAGTCTGCCCCAACATCGAAGCGACCCTCTCCCCGAACACGAGTGGCGGGGCGAGAAGCACGCTGAAGGTGACAAGTCGCGCTGCCTTGACCAAGCGCGTGCACCCCCGCACGGATGTCGGGGCGAAGTGTGGAACCAGTCCACTTCTGCCCCGACATTTGGAGGTACTGGGGGAGGGGGATCACCAGGTGGGGTGGGGGAGGCGCTCGTCCGGGTAGGTCAACCCGAACCCGAAGGGGAACGCGGCTTCGACACCGAGGTCGTCGAGGAGCCGTTGGCCGTGCAACGGGCCGTACTCGATCGAGGTTGCCTGGGCGTCGAAGAAGGGGAGGTGGGCCTCGTCGGTCGGGATCGCGAACGGCAGTCGGCCGCCGGGAGAGTCGTGCCCGAACACGATGTCGGCGAGCGCGTGGCCTCCCTCCATGCCCGGGTACCAGAGCACGAGGATGCCCGGCACGACGTCGCGCCACCGCTCCATGAGCACAGCGCTCGAGCACATCAACACCACCACCGTCCGTGGATTCGCCGCAGCGACCGCGAGGATCAGCTCCTCGTCCTCCGGTCGGAGCGTCAGCGAGCTGCGGTCGCCGCCGGCGCCCATGCCGGGCCCGTCGGGGTCGGCGGACGCGAAGGCGGCGCCGAGGTCGGCGGCGAGCTCGTCGGGCAACGGCGGGAAGAGGGCGGCCAGCTCCGGGGTGGTGGACAGCCCCACGTTCTCGCCCTCGTCGTCGTGGGTGTAGCCGACGACCACCAGCGCGACGTCGGACTCGGCGGCAACCTGGGCTGCGGCGGCGACATCGGCCCCGTCGTGGTGCACGACCTCGGTCGCCGTCGACGCACACGCCGACCGCAGCCCATCGAGCGGCGTGACCACGTCGGGGGGACGGACGTTGCTCGACCCGCGGTCCCCGGTGTTGGGCAGCGCCGCCAGGCGCCCGATGGCCGCGATGCGGCCCGTGGCGTCGAGGGCGATGGGCAGCACGGGTCGGTCTTCGATCGAGGCGTTGCGCAGCAGCACGATCGACCGGGTCGCGACCTCGCGCGCCAGCGCCCGGTGCTCGGCGCAGGCCACCACCTCGGGGCCGTAGTCGTCAGGGTCGACCGGTAGGTCGCGGAAGCGGAGTTGCTGACGCAGCAGGCGAAGCACCGCGCGGTCAACGGTCGCCATCGAGACCTCACCGGCAGCCATCGCGTCGGCGAGGTGCTGCTCGTGGATCATCGCGAAGGGCATCTCCAGGTCGAGGCCGGCGTTGATCGCGGTCGCGCTGTCGCGGAGCCCGAAGATGAAGTCGCTCATCACGAAACCGTCGAAGCCCCACCGGTCGCGCAGGATCGTGGTGAGCAGGTCGCGGTTCTGCCCGCACCACTCGCCGTTGACCGAGTTGTACGCCGACATCACCGCGGCGACGCCCTCGCGCACGATGCGCTCGAAGTGCGGCAGGTACACCTCATCGAGCACGTCGTCCGCGCAGGTGACGTCGACGGCGAAGCGGGCGTCCTCCATGCTGTTGAGCGCGAAGTGCTTCACGCAGGCCATGACGTGGCGTTGCACGCCCCGCACCAGCGCCGCGCCCATCGCCCCGACGTGGTCGGGGTCCTCGCCGTAGGTCTCCTGCGCCCGGCCCCACGCGGGGTGGCGCAGCAGGTTCACGCACACCCCGGCGAAGAGGTTCGCCCCCTGGGCCCGTGCCTCCTTGCCGATCGCGTCGCCGACGCGCTCCTCGAGCTCGGGGTCGAAGGTGGCGCCGCGGGCCATGGCCACGGGGAAACAGGTCGAAGCGCCGACCGTGACGCCGCGTGGGCCGTCGGTGAACCGGATGCCGTCGATGCCGAGTCGGGGCACCGCGCCGGCCACGTACGGAACCAGGTTGTAACCCTCGCCGACCATCGAGATCAGGCCCGGCCAGAAGGCTTCGTCGCCGGCGAGCATGCCGAGCTTCTCGTCGTCGGTCAGCTCCTCGAGGAGCCGCGCGGCCTTCGCGTCGACCTCGGGTGCGGTGGTGCGGGTCATTCAGCGCACGCCGAGGAGCAGCTCGTTGACGAGCTGGTCGAGGCGCTCGAGCCCGAGGCCCCGCCGGGCGGCGTCACGTTCGGTTGCGTCGTGGTCCAGGGAGCGCAGCTCGTCGAGTCCGCCGGCCGCCCAGACGTCGGCGTGGCGAGGTCGGCGACGCCGGCGATGGCGAGCGCCTCGGCGATGTCGGGGTCGGTGGCGAAGCGCGCGCCTTCTCCTTGAGGATCAGGTAGGTGCGCATGCAACCGGCGGCGAACTCCCACACGCCCTCGGCGTCCTCGGTGCGGTAGGCGTGGGCGTCGAAGTGGCGCATCCCCTCCCAGCCGGACTCCTCCAGCAGCTTGACCAGGTAGAAGGCGTCTCGGATGCCCTCGGACCCGAAGCGGTAGTCCTGGTCGAACTTGCCGGCGCGCTGGCCGTTCAGGTCGATGTGGAAGAGCTTGCCGTGCCAGAGCGTCTGCGCGACGGCGTGGTTGAAGGACAGGCCCGACATGGTCTCGTGGGCGAACTCGGGGTTGAGGCCGACCATCTCCGGGTGGGCTCGAGCTCGCCGATGAACGCGAGCGCGTGGCCGACGGTGGGCAGCAGGATGTCGCCGCGGGGCTCGTTCGGCTTGGGCTCCACCGCGAAGCGCAGGTCGTAGCCCTGGCGGAGCACGTACTCGCACAATGCGTCAAGCGCCTCGGCGTAGCGGTCGAGCGCCAGGCCGATGTCCTTGCCCGCGTCGACCTCGCAGCCCTCGCGGCCGCCCCACAGCACGAAGACGGTGGCGCCGAGCTCGACGCCGAGGTCGATCGCGTCGAGCGCCTTGGCCACCGCGAAGTCGGCGCACCGCCGGGTCGTTCGCGGTGAAGGCGCCCTCCTTGAAGACCGGCCGCGAGAACAGGTTGGTCGTCGCCATGGGCACGACCAGGCCGGTCTCGTCGAGCGCAGCTCGGAACCGGGCGACGATCGCGTCGCGCTCGGCCACGGTCGAGCCGGGCGGGACCAGGTCGTCGTCGTGGAAGTTGACGCCGTACGCGCCCAGCTCGGCGAGGCGGTGGACCGACTCGACCGGGTCGAGCGGGGCGCGTGTCTCGTGGCCGAACGGGTCCCGCCCCGGGTTGCCGACGGTCCAGAGGCCGAAGGTGAAGCGGTCGGACGGTTGCGGACGTAGGTCGTCGGACATCGGTGCTCGAGCTCCCGTTCGTGGCGTGCCCCGGGACCCTAGCCAGGCTGTCGGCGGGCCGACGGCGCGGTGATCAGGCGGCGAGCGACGCGGCTCCCCGGCCGATGAGGTCGACGAAGTTCGAGCGGTAGAACCGGTCGCGCACGTCGTCCGGGGCATCGCCGAGGGACGCTTCGAAGCGCTCGAGCGGCCGGCGTCCGCCCTCCACGTGGGGGTAGTCGGACGAGAACATGCAGACGTCTGGCCCGGCCTGCTCGATGATCCAGCCGACGTCCTCGGTCGGGTAGGGCGTGAAGCGCATCTGGCGCTGCACGTACTCGGTCGGGCGCAGCGACAGCGCCCGCAGGCGTTCCTCGTGGCGGGCGAACGCCTCGAAGGCGGACTCCATCTGGCGCATCCACGACGGCACCCAGATCGCGCCCTGCTCGATGACGCCGACGCGCAGCGAGTCGAAGCGCTCGAACACGCCGTCGAAGAGCATCGTCGCCAGCGTCTGCGCCGGAGGGCCGGGGATGCCCATGTAGTCGACGGACCGGAAGTTCTCCTCGCCGCCGTGGAAGTCGGGCGGGACCGGCAGGCCGTTGACGAAGTAGTTGGGGTCGATGAGGTCATCGGTCCCGCCGACGTGGAACACGACCGGGACCTCGGCCTCCTGGGCCCGGGCCCACACCGGGTCGAGGCCGACGTGGCTGGGCGAGTGGCCCTCCGGACAGCCCGACGCCACGAGGAGCGCACCCGCGCCGGCGTCGATGGCCTCGGCGGCCATCGCCGCGGCGCGGTCGAAGTCGACGAGGGGGACGTAGCAGGTCGCCAGCAGGCGCGGGTCGTGCGCGCAGAACTCGAGCATCCCGCGGTTGTGCGCACGGGCGGTGCCGTAGGCGAGGTCGAGGTCGTCCGCTGTGCTCCCAGTCGTGCAGCCGACGGTTGTGGAAGGTGTTGAACACGAGCTGGCTCGAGAAGCCGAGCAGGTCGAGCGCCCGGCCGCGGTCGTCGGCAGGAACGAGCCGGTGGCCGCGAAGTTCTTGCGCGCCATGATCTCGGCCGCCTCGTCGGCGCGGTACTCGTCGGAGCCGTGCCGCGCGGCGAGCTTGGCGAACGCGGCGTCGAGGTCGCGCTGTTGGGCTGCGGGGTCGCCGGTCTGGCGCAGCTCGTTGCCGCCCGGGTAGCGCAGCGGTTCGATCCGGTCACGGATGTCGGGGTCGGCGTGGTCGCGCAGCCAGTTGGGCGTCTCCATGATGTGCGCGTCGGCGTCGTGCACGATGCGTCCGGTGCTGTAGGGCATGTCGCTTCCCCTTGTTCGACGACGCTCGCATTGTGCTCCAGATCGCGGGACTGCTCGGCAGAACGTCCTGCGGGCGGCGGCGATCGGGCTGTGCGTCGGGAACGTTGGTGCAGGTGGCAGACTGCGGAGGCTCGTCACGAAGGGGACTTCGATGCACCACCTGAACGCTCGCAGGGTCGTCGGCGCGTTGGTCGCCCTGGCCGTGGTCGCGGCCTCGTGCAGCAGTGGGGGCTCGTCGGTGACCAAGGACGAGCTGCACCCGGCGGACGAGAACCCCGCGCCGTACGCGAAGACGGGCCCCTACGCCGTCGGCTACACCGACCTCAACCTTGCAGGCGGTCGACGGGTGGTCGTCTGGTATCCGGTCGCCAAGGGCAAGACGGCTGGGCACGCGGAGGAGCAGATCGACATCGCCGGGTTCCTGAACCCGGATCTGCAGGCCAAGGTCCCAGCCGCTGATCGCGTGAAGTACCCCGCCGCGGCCTTCAAGGACGCTCCCGCTCGCGCTCAGAAGGGCGGGTACCCGGTGGTGCTGTTCAGCCACGGCTACGCGGGCTTCCCCGAGCAGTCGGTCTCGCTGACCACCCACCTAGCGTCGTGGGGCTACGTGGTCGCCGCCCCCGACCACGTCGAGCGGTCACTGGACGGCATCCTCGGCACCGCGGGTCAGGGTGTGGCCAAGTCCACCGACCCCGAGGTGCTCTCGGCGACGCTCGACCTCGTCGAGGCCCAGTCGAAGCAATCGGGTGCGGTTCTCGCTGGGACGATCGATCCCGCCGAGGTGGCGGTCGCGGGGCACTCCGCGGGTGCGGCCGCGGCTTACAAGGCGGCCGCGGCGGACGCGCGGATCAAGGGCTGGATCTCCTACTCGGTCGGCTTCAGCGGCAAGGACGGTGCGGCGGGCACGATCCCCGCGCCCGCCGACAAGCCCGGCATGGTCGAGATCGGGACCAAGGACGGCATCATCGCACCTGCCACCAGCAGAGCGGTCTACGCACAGATGCACGATCCCAAGTACCTCGTCCAGATCTCCGGAGCGGGCCATCTGGTCTTCTCCGACCTGTGCCTCATCGGCAGCGACAAGGGCGGAATCGTCAGCATCGCGAAGACGCTGAATCTGCCGATCCCGCCGTCGCTGCTCAAGCTGGCCTCCGACGGCTGCGGATCGGCGTTCCCGCCCGTCGAGAAGGCGTTCCCGGCGATCGACCAGTCCAGCGTGTCGTTCCTGCGCTGGGTGTTCGGCCAGGACCCGCAGCCGGTCGGCCTGACGACCCAGGCGCTGCGGTCGCTGGGCGCGCCGGTCACCGTCACCAAGAACTGACGAGCGTCAATCGCCGCGGGCGGCGCCTGGCGGCTCGAAGCCGAGTCCGATCCGTTCACACGCGGCTTCGTGCCCACCACTTCCGGTGGTCATCGGGCGAGAGGTTTGCTGCACAGCTGGGCTTCGTAGATGGCGTGGTCGGTGAACTGGCGGAAGCCGGTGTCAAGGACCCAGTCGTGGCCGTACGTCGCGATCGGTCGGGCCATCCCGGCGATCGCCCGGAGCACCGGGTGGGTGGGTGCCAGCAACGACCGGAGGCGAACCTCGCTGCCGAACGGAGTCTCGATGATGTCCAGGCGTGCCACACCGGTGAGGTCACCCTCGACGGTCGCGCGGATGTGCTCGCCTACGGCGACTTCGTCCACCAGCAGGTCGAAGCGCACGGTGTAGGGGAGCGGAGGCCGTACCGCGCACGACCAGCGTGCACCCGGCTCGAACGCACCCGGGGTGAACTCGTCCAACCACGGCCACCACCGCTGGTAGTCGTCGACGCGGGCGAGGGTTGCCCAGAGTCGTTCTGCTCCGACCGGGAACGCGTAGCGGCGGTCGGAGTCGACGAGCATCGGGCCAGCTTCGCATGGCTGGCTCGGTCATGTCGGGAAGATGACTGCTGCGGCTACGAAGTGGCCACCGGCTCGGGTTGCTCCTCCTCGGCGAACTCGACTTCGATGCCCAGCGACGGCACGATCCGGTTGAGCCAGCCAGGGAAGAACCAGTTTGCGTCGCCGAGCAACTGCATCGTCGCCGGCACGAGGATCATGCGCACCAGGGTCGCGTCGATGAACACCGCGCTGGCGAGCCCCAGACCGAAGAGCTTGAGCACGCGCAGGTCACCCAGGACGAACGATCCGAAGACGCAGACCATGATCGCTGCTGCCGCGGTGATGACCCTGGCCGTGGTGGCGACCCCATCCGCCACCGAAGAGGAGTTGTCACCGCTGTGCAGCCACTCCTCGCGGATGCGCGAGAGCAGGAACACCTCGTAGTCCATCGAGAGCCCGAAGAGGATCGTGAAGAGCATCAGCGGAATCCACGGTTCGATCGGCGCGGTGCTGTGCACGCCGACAAAGCCCATGAGCCAGCCCCACTGGAAGATCGCCACGATGATCCCGTAGGCGGCGCCGATGGAGAGCAGGTTCATCACGGCGGCCTTCAGCGGCACCACGAGCGAACGGAACACCGCCATCAGCAGCAGGAACGACAGCACCACCACGCCACCGATCACCCAGGGCAGTCGCCGGGTCAGGTGCGCCGCGGTGTCGACCGAAGCGGCGGTGATCCCACCCACCAACGCCTGGACGTCGCTACCCGCGACCACCGACGGGATCACGTCGTCCCGCAGGCGGTGCACCAGGGTTTCGGTCTTGGCGTCCTGCGGCGACGTCTTGGGCACGACGAGCAGCGTGGCGGTGTCGCCCGCGCGGTTGAACTGGGGCGGCGCGGCCAGGGCGACACCCGGGTCGGACTGGAAGGCGGTCTGCAGCTTGGTAGCGGTCGCCTTGTCGGCGGCCGCAGGAAGGTCGACCGCAACGATGAGCGGCCCGTTGAAGCCCGGCCCGAATCCGTTGGCGAGCAGGTCGTAGGCGCGACGAGTGGTCTGCGACGTCGGGTTGTTGCCTTGGTCGCTGAAGGCTTGGTGCATCGAGAACAGGGGGAGCGCCAGCACGACCAGCACGGCCAGCGCAGCGCCGCCGAGTGCCACTGGGCGGTGCTGCACGACGCGGCTCCACCGGTACGAGAGGGTCTGGGTGGCGTCGCCCTCGCCGCGGTGCAGGAAGCGCTTGATGCCGAAGCGGTCGATGGCGGGCCCGGCGAAGCCGAGCATGGCCGGGAGCAGGGTCACCGACCCGAGCATGACCATCACCACGGCGGCGATCGCTCCGATCGCGACGCCGTAGATGAACGACATGCCGAGCAGCAGCATGCCGAGCAGGGAGATCACGACGGTGGTCCCGGCGAAGAGCACGGCCCGACCCGAGGTCGCCAGCGCGGTCACCGCGGCGTGGCGCGGCGTGGCCCCACCGTGCAGCGTCTCGCGGTGCCGCGTGACGATGAACAGCGCATAGTCGATGCCCACACCGAGCGCGATCATCACCGCCATCTCCGGGGCGAACGACGGCGTGTCGAGCACGTGGCTCACGAAGGCCAGGATGCTGACGCCGATTCCGAGCCCGAACAGTGCCGTCATGATCGGCAGGCCCATAGCGATGACCGAGCCGAAGGCCACGAGCAGGATGACGATCGCGGCCAGGATGCCGATGACCTCGCTGGACCCCATGTTGGGCTGTTCGACCAGGGCGACCGGTCGTCCGCCGACCTCGACCTGCAGAGAGGCGTCGTCGGCGGCCCGTGCGGTGTCGAGCACCTTGGCGACCTCGGCGCCGTCGAGGTTTCCGATGCCGTCGACGAAGGTGACCCTCGCGAACGCCGTCCTGCCGTCCGCCGACGTCTGGCCCCGAAGGCCTTGCGTCGGGTCGGGTGCGGCGACGGTGGCGACGCCGGCCAGACCCGAGAGCTGCGCGGTCAGGTCGTCGATCCGAGTCCGGCTCGCGGCGTCGCTCAGTGGATGGTCGGCGTGGAAGACGACATCGACCGTGGCGCCCGAATGGGCTGGGAAGCGCTTCTCGAGCAGCGTCTGAGCCCGTGCGGATTCGGAACCGCTCCCGCCGAACGAGTCGGAGAACTTCGTGCCCACGGTGCTGCTCGCCGCTCCGAACGCGACGAGGGCGACCAGCCAGAGGACGAGGACGAGGCGGCGGTGGTCGAAGCACCATCCGGAGAGCCGTCCGAGCCGGGTGTCCTCGGCAGCCGCGCGGGCGTCCGCGGAAGATGAAGCGGAAGCTGCCATGCACCGATTGTGCATGGTGCCCGGGTCGCCGCTGCAAGCGGCTGCACAAGCTCGACTTCAGCGCGCGCCGGCGTGGCGGACCACAAGGGAGGCAAGCGCGGCGCTGGCGATCCGGGTCCGCACGTCGTCGGCGCGGCTCGTCAGGACGATCGGGACCTTGGCGCCCAGCACCACCCCGGCGGCATCTGCGCCCGCCAGGTACGTGAGGTCCTTGTAGAGGATGTTGCCGGCGTCGACATCGGGTACCACCAGCACGTCCGCGTCGCCGGCGACCTGGGAGGTGAGGTGCTTGGTCGCCGCCGCTGTCGGGCTGATCGCGTCGTCCATGGCGAGCGGCCCGTCGAGGACGCCGCCGATGATCTGACCGCGATCGGCCATCTTGCACAGTGCGGCGGCGTCGATGGTCGAGGGAATGCCGGGGTCGACCGTCTCGATCGCCGACAGGATCGCCACCTTGGGTTCCTCGAGTCCGAGCAGGTGAGCCAGGTCGATGGCGTTCTGGCAGATCGCGGCTTTGTCGAGCAGTCCCGGGGCGATGTTCACGACCGCGTCGGTGACAAGGATCGGCTTGGCATAGGCCGGCACGTCGAAGGCGAAGACGTGCGAGAGGCGGCTCGGGCCCCGGAGCCCGGCGGTGCGGTCGAGGACGGCGTGCAGCAGCGTCGACGAGTGGAGGTTGCCCTTCTCGATGAGCTGGACCGATCCCTCGGCAGCGAGTCGCACGGCCAGTCGTGCTGCTTCGACGTCATCGGCGGCTTCGACGATCTCGCACCCGTCGAGGTCGATTCCGTGTTCGGCAGCGACGGCTCGGATCATGGCGCCGGGACCGACGAGCACCGGTCGGATGATGCCGATGCCACCGGTGGCGACCGCACCGCGCAACGACGTCTCGTCGATGGGGTTGACCACCGCGGTTCGCACCGGGGGCTCGCCGTCGCACGCGTTGACGAGCTCCTTGTAGCGGCGATGCTCGGGAAACAGGGAGGAGGGATCTTCGGGCACCGCGTTCGCCATCTGGCCAATGTACCGAGCCCCGAGCCGGGGGCCGGGAACGACGAGCACCGTGAACGACGAGCGCGCCCTGGTTCTATTGACAGTGAGAGTGTCAACACATACGGTCGGGCGATGGACGAACTCCGGCTCACGCTCCTGGGCACGGGCAGCCCGCTACCCGACCCGCTCCGCGCCGGGCCGTCGTCGTTGGTGCGCGCGGGGACGGTGAACCTGCTCGTCGACGCGGGTCGGGGTGTCGTCATGCGTCTGGTCGGCGCAGGCGTCCTGCCGATGCAGCTCTCGGCGGTGCTGCTCACGCACCTGCACAGCGACCACCTCACGGACCTCAACGACGTCATCACGACCGCCTGGGTCATGTCGCCCACCAGCGAGCCACTCACGATCTACGGGCCGCCCCGTACCGCCGAGGTCGTCGACGCCACACTCGCGATGCTCGCCCCGGACATCTCGTACCGATTGGCGCACCACGTCGACCTCACCGAAGGCCCTCGGGTCGAGGTGCACGAGGTCGGCGCAGGCGACACCTTCGACATCGGTGACGTGCACGTCGTGGTCGCCGCGACCGACCACCGTCCGGTCGAGCCGACCGTTGGCTACCGGGTCGAGCTCGGCGACCGATCGGTCGTCCTTGGGGGTGACGGGATCCCGTGTGACTCGCTCGACGACCTGTGCCGAGACGCGGACCAGTACGTGCAGACCGTCGTGCGCGACGACTTGATCCGGCCCGTTCCCTTGCAACGTTTCGTGGACGTGCTCGACTACCACTCGACCGTCGCCGATGCAGCCCGAACCGCTGCTCGTGCGGGTGTGCGGTCCTTGGTGCTGACCCACATGGTCCCGGCCGTGCAGCCGGGCCAGGAGGACGAGTGGCTCGACCTCGCACGTGGCCACTTCGACGGCGAGATCGTGCTCGGATCCGACGGACTGGACGTGCCGCTGCCCTGAACGCCGTCGCGTCAGTGGCGAGTCAGCAGGAGCTGGAACTCCATGGTGCCGTGGTCGTCGACCGACAGCACGACGGGTGCCTTGGGCACCGACACGCCGTAGTCGGAGAAGTTCAGGTCCACGGAACCGACGACCACGATCGTCGAGCCCTTCAGCTTCGTCTGGAGCGGGATGGTGACCTCCTGGGTCTGACCGTGGATCGTGAGGTCCCCGACCGCGTCCACGGCGACGTCGGCGCCGTTGATCGCGTCCGCCGGGAGGGTGATCGGCTTGGTGAGCGTGAAGGTCGCCTTCGGGAACTCGCCCGTGTCGAGTGCGCGCTGCACCTGGCTGTTCCGTCGGTCGCGGTCGGTCGTGATCGTCGTCAGGTCGACCGTGAACGATGCGTCGGACACCGACGAATCGGCGATCGAGAGCGATCCGCTGACCGACCCGGTCCGTCCGACCGCCGTGGTGGAACCGATCTGGGAGAGCTTCTCCGCGACGCGGAAGCCGGCGAAGGTTCCTGTCGCCGAGGAGAAGTCGAACGAGCCTGACGAGGTGTCGACCTTCCACGTCCCGTCCAGCGAGGTCACCTTCCCGCCGGGCACCGTGGTCACGGTCGATGCGGCGTTGTTCAGGTCGACCTTGGCCGGCGAGTCGTCGCGGAGGTACCACCACAGGCCACCGGCGACGGCAGCGACGAGCACCACGGCGCCGCCGAGCAGGATCACACGTCGCTTCGTCATGGTGAAAGGGTACGGTCAGTCGGGCGAACCCGCTGCGGCTACTGCAAGCCGGAGAAGGATCCGCCGTCGACGGGTAACCCCACCCCCGTGATGAAGCGGGCCTGCTGGGAGCACAGGAACGTCGCGACGGCGCCGAAGTCGGCGGCCTCGCCGAGCACACCGGCGGGCACGGAGCGGGCCAGTCGCTCGGGGTCAACCCCCAGGTGGGCGAGTCGGTCGGTGCGGTGGAGGCCCGGCTGGAGCGAGTTGACGGTCACGCCGTCGCCCGCGACCTCGGTGGCGAGGGTCTTGAGGTAGGCGGTGGCCCCGGCACGCGCCGTGTTGGACAGCACCAACATCGGTGCCGGCTGGCGGACCGTCGACGAGGTGATGGCCAAGACGCGGCCCCAGCCCTGCGCACGCAGGTCGGGCACCGCGCTCGAGCACATCGCCACGGTCGAGAGCAGGTTCTCCTCCAGCGCCCGGCGATGGTCGTCCAGCGTCGCTGCCGATGCGGTGCTCGTGGGGGGCCCGCCGGCGTTGGCGACGAGGATGTCCAGACCGCCCAGGCGGTCTCGGGCCTGTGCGACGAAGCCTTCTGCGGCATCGGTGGAGGAGAGGTCCGCGACGATCGTCACCACATCGCTTCCGATCGCCTTGGCCGCCGCATCGAGGCGTTGCCGGTCGCGGCCGCAGATGGCGACCCGGACGCCTTCGCCGGCCAGGGCGCGGGCCACGCCGAGTCCCAGGCCCGCCGAACCCGCGGCCACCGCCGCCCGCTTCCCGAGGAGTCCGAGATCCACGTTCGCAACCTACCGTGGCGACCCGACGCTGCCGCTAACGTCGCCCGGATGGCTTCGACCTCGCCCGACCACCCGCCCCACCAGGCGACGCTCCGGCGGTCGCTGGACCTGCTCGGTGGGTTTCGGATCGAGCAGAGCGATCCCGATCGCTTCTACGGGATGCTGGCCGACGACACGGTCTCGCAGCTGCGCGACCACCTGGAGCTGGATGGCGCCCTCGCTCTCGACGTAGGCACCGGTGCCGGCTACATGACCCGGGCGATGCGCGCCGCCGGGGCGGCGTGCTACGGCATCGAGTACGACCTCGGCGAGCTCACCTGGCGGGGCGAGCCGCCCACGGGGATCGCCAACGCGAGCGCGTTGGAGATGCCGTTCCGGACCGGGTCGTTCGACGTGGTGTTCTCGTCCAACGTGCTCGAGCACGTGCCGGATCCCTGGGCGATGGCCGACGAGATGGTGCGGGTCACCAAGTCGGGCGGGATCGTCTACCTGTCGTTCACGAACTGGCTGTCGCCGTGGGGCGGTCACGAGACCGCTCCCTGGCACTACTTCGGCGGCGAGCGGGCGGCGCGCCGCTACCGAGACAAGACCGGGTCCGAGGCCAAGAACCGCTACGGGAGCTCCCTGTTCGAGGTGTCGGTGGCCGACGCCCTGAGATGGGCGAACAGCCACCGTGAAGTCGACGTGCTCGACGCCATCCCGCGCTACCACCCGTCGTGGGCGCAGTGGATCGTGAAGGTGCCCGGTGTGCGCGAAGTCGTGACCTGGAACCTGGTGCTGGTGCTCGTCAAACGTTGACGGGCGTGTCCGGTCGGTCGTCGGGGCGCAGTGCCCGTCGCCCGCCGACCAGCCCTTTGAACCGCAACAACGGCTTCTCGACCACGTACCAGCTGAACCCGGCCGCCGCGAGGCCCAGGATGAAGCTGGCGACGATCAGGCCGTAGACGTTCGCGTCGAAGAGGCGCCAATTGCGGAGGCCGTGCCACTGCGGTGCCCCGCCGAATGGAGCCGGGATGGTGATGAGCCGCTCCATGATCGTCAGGTGCCAGAGGTAGAAGCCGTACGACACCGTGCCGACCCACCAGATCGGCTTCCAGCTGACGAAGCGCCGGACCAGTCCCACACGTTGGTCGCCGAAGACGAGTGGTAGCAGCATCAGCACGCCGAGCATGCCGTAGAGCGTCTGGCGGAGCTGCCAGTAGGTGCTGCGGTAGTCGCCCGCGTTGTCACCCAACCAGTAGGAGATCACCATGTAGACGCCGAACGCGGCGACCCACCACAGTGTGGGCCAGCGCATCCAGCGGTCCAGCGCGTCGTTCCGGTCGCGACGGATCAGCCACGCGGAAATGACCGCGATGGCCATTCCAGCCGCGAACGTGTCGATCTGGTTCGGCAACCACGTGAACGACACCGCCCGCAGCGTGACCCCGGCGGGCAGGAGCGAGCTGCGCGGCACGAACAGCGCGGTGGAGTGGCTGAACCACCACCGGGAGAGGTACCCGAACACGAAGAGGAAGGCCACACCCCCGAACTCGAGCGCGAAGGGCGTGCGTCGGCGGCGCGACAAGGCTCGGATGAGCATCGACCAGAACGGGATCAGCAGGTAGAAGCTGACCTCGGTCGCGATCGACCACGACTGCGCGATGCCGCCCTGTGCCAGCGGCGTGTAGATCTGGATCAGCAGGTAGTACTTCCACCACTGGGGACCGAGCTCGAATCCCATGGTGAACCCGAACGGCTGGAAGTGGTGGATGCCCCAGAGCACGGTCAGGGCGAACCAGTAGCAGGGCACGATGCGCAGCAGGCGTCGCCACCAGAACGCCAGGGTGGGCATCGAGCGGTTCCCATCGAGGTGTGCCACGGCGAACGGCCGGTAGATGAGGAAGCCCGAAAGGACGAAGAACACCGCCACACCCGCGTCGCCGAACCGGCCCGGCGTGGCGAGCCACGAGCTGCGGGCATCTCCGGCCAGGTACGTCGCGTGCGTGAGGACCACCATGCTGGCAGCAACCGCGCGCATGCCTTCGAGGCCCTTGAAGTGGGGCCGCGGCCGGGGTGCCGGGGCCGTCGCCACGGCGACCTGCTCGGCGTTCGATCGGGTCACGGGAGCGCCTTGCGCGGCTTGCAGCGGTGGTAGAGCTCGTACATGGGCAGTGAGTTGCCGGCGTTGTCGGGGATGATGCCCCAACTGCCGACCTGGCAGAACTCCCGCTTGACGATCTCGTTCGGCACGTTCGAACCCGCGGCCATCGACTTGTTGGGCTCGATCCAACCGTTCCAGACGTTGGTCAGGATCACCCAGTCAGCTGACTGCACGTCCGAGGCCAGTCGGGTTCCCGGCTTGGAGTCGAACGGGTCCATCTCGATGTAGTAGGTCGCCGGTGGTAGCTCCGGGTACAAGAAGTAGAAGAAGGCGTCGGTGTAGGGCGTGTAGCGCAGGTCGGTCGGCCCGACGAAGAGCCGCTCGCCAGGCTTGGGGTTCTGGGCGTCGAGGGTGTCGACCAGTGCCTGCGCCGCGTCGGCGATGCTCGGGCTGGGCACATAGAAGTTGCGGTTCTTCCGGTTGATCGGAAAGCCGATGACGTGCTTGCCGAAGGTCTGCATCGACTCGTCGACGTAGCCGCGGATCGTGAACTGGGGCGTCACGCCGCACAGGATCACGAGCGAGACCGCGCCGGTCGCCAGCGGCGCGCGGAGCCGGATCCACCAGCGGCGCGTCGCCGTGCGCAGGACGAGCACCTCGGCCACCGCCGCGGGCAACGTGGCGATCGTGACGCAGCCCACCCAGGAGAGGTGGGTCTGGTCGGCGCGTTGCAGCGCCTGAGTGCACAGGCCGAGCCCGAAGAGCCCGATCGTCAGCAGCGCCCTGGTTCGTCTCCGGTCCGGGTCGCGCCGCCAGGCCCAGGCGGTCACGCCGAGCACCACCAGCGGTGACAGCACGGTGATGAAGAACCAGAACCAGAGCTGGTGGGAGAGCGCCGCTTGTGGGAACGGCCATCCGACCGTCCGTAGTACCGCCGCCTTCTGGAAGTAGCCGACGAGGTGGTCCCACACCGGTGGCATCGGCAGGGTGCGGCCCTCGCGGAGGGTGAACACCGGGTCGGTGACCATGCCCTTGAAGGCGTGGCCGGGGCCGGCCAGCGCGGCCTGGACCAGGTAGCCGACCACCGCGAGGCCGAGGCCGGCGACGAAGAACCGGATGCGGCGCCAACCCAACCCCCACAACACGCCTACGGTGCCAAGCGTCATGGCGAGGATCAGGTCGGGCCGGTAGAGCAGGGCCATCGAGGCGAGAATGCCCGCCACGACGAACCAACGGGTGCGGTCGGTCTCGCGGGCGGTCAGCATGGCCCAGACCGCCCAGAGGCCGAACGCGATCGCGCCGTTCCAGGCGAGCGCCATCAGCCCGGTCGTCGCCAGGTTGATGAAGATGACCGTCAGCGCGCCGACGAGCGCGGCCGATCGTCCCCAGCGGCGGCAGAGCCAGTAGACGCCGAGGGTGATCCCCACGTGCTGGACCAGGCCGAACAGGCGCTCGGTCGCGAGCGACACCCCGAAGACCTTGTACACCCCTGCGAGCACCCAGAGGCTCCCGGGGCCGTAGAGGTGCAGGAAGTCCCGGTTGGGGATCTGTCCTTTGAGGACCTGCTCGGGGAAGACGAGCATGAACCCCTCTTCCATGGCGGCGCCGTGATCGCGCAGCAGCCCCCGCAACGGGATCGCGATCACCACGGCGATCACCACGAGGGCGATCGCATCCCGCCGGTCCCAGGATGGCGTTGATCGGGTCGGCTCGGCAGCCGACGGATGCGAGGAGGTCATGGGGGAGATCGGTGACGCCAGTCGGGTGCTGGGTGGGGGCAACCCGGTGTCCGGGCTCCGATGGGCGGTTGGGTAGAGTACCGCATGTCGACGCCGGGTCCCGGTGATGACACCGCGGTGAGCGGCGGTGCCGTTCCGCACGGTCGGAGGACCTCCATCAACACGCTGGTCATCATCCCTGCCTTCAACGAAGAGCTGGCGTTGCCCAAAGTCTTGGGCGACCTTGCGGCGCTCGAGGGCTTCGACGTGGTCGTCGTCGACGACGGCTCGGTCGACGAGACCGCCCGCGTTGCCCGAGACGCCGGGGTCGTGGTCCTCTCCCTCCCGTTCAACCTCGGGATCGGGGGAGCGCTCCGGTGCGGGTTCCGCTACGCAGTGGAGAACGGCTACCAGCGAGCGGTGCAGCTCGACGCCGACGGTCAGCACGAGCCCGAGGGCCTGGCGGTGCTGCTGGCGCCGCTGGACCGCGGCGTGGACCTCGTGGTCGGCAGCCGCTTCGCCGACGAGTCCCACACCTATGACGTGGGCACGACCCGCCGTCGGGCGATGGGCGTGCTGCGCCTCGTCGTGCGCCTGCTCTCCGGGCAGTCGTTCACCGACACCAGCTCGGGGTTCCGGGCCTTCAGCCGCGAGCTCCTGGAGTTCTTCGCAGAGAACTACCCGAGCGAGTACATGGAGTCGGTCGAGGCGCTGCTGCTGGCCCTCAACGAGGGGTTTCGCGTCGAGGAGGTGCCGACCCGCATGCAGGCCCGGACCGAAGGCGAGGCGTCGACCATGCGTCTCCGGCTCGTCTACCACTACTTGCGGGTCGTGTTGATGCTGGTGGTGCAGGCCCGCCGCCGACCTCAGGAGCGGACGACATGATCGCGCACGCCCTCGCCACGGCGAGCCCGTCGTTCACGTACGGCGGGATGAGCACTCGGGCACACGTGGCGATAGTGGTCGTCACCCTCATCGGTTTGGCGTTCGTCCTGCGCATGGTCAGGCGCCATCGCCTCAAGAGCAAGTACACGATGCTGTGGCTCGGGACGAGCGCCGTGCTGATCGTGCTGGTGCTGTTCCCGAACCTGCTCACCAGAGCCAGCAACGCCGTCGGGATCTACTACCCGCCGGCGACGTTCCTCGCGGTGGCCGTCGGGGTGCTGTTGCTGATCGTGGTGCAGTTCTCCTGGGAGCTCTCGAAGTCCGAGGAGCGCACACGGACCCTCGCCGAAGAAGCCGCGATGCTGCGCGCCCGTGTCGAGCGGCTCGAATCCGCACGCGACGCCGATGACTCAGCGAGTTGACCGAGCAACGACCACGAGACCATCGGCGACATAGGGCATGCCGAGTCGACCCAGCACGCGCTCGAGTCCGAGGACCGCACGTGCCCCCATTGCCAGCGACTTCAGCTTGAAGCTCATTCCGGAGAGCTGCTTGACGATGGGGACGTAGGTCGCGACCTGGGTGACCTCCCAACCGTGCACGGCGAGGAGGTTCGACAACGTGAAACAGGAATAGAGGGTCACGTGGTCGGGGTGGTTGACCTCGTACCCGGCGAGGGCAGCCCCGGTGTTCATCAGGCCGTGCGCGTTGGGCGTCGTGAGCACGAGGCTCCCTTGAGGCGCGACCAACGCATGAGCTCCCTCGAGAAAGCCGCCGGCGTTGTCGAGGTGCTCGACGATCTCCCCGGCGATGACGGTATCCGCCGGCGTGAGGTCCAGGGCCGACACCTGCTCGAGGTCCGTGCAGTCGGCGGCATACGCCGCATAGCCGCGCTCCTGGGCCGCGGCGACGCCGTCAGCGTCGACATCGATGCCCACCAGCGAGGTGGCGACCTCGGCCAGTTGGCCGTGGACCCACTTTCCGAACTGGTCGTGGAACTCCCAGCAGCGGCTGTCCACAAAGCCCACGTGGATCACCGATCGTCCGCGCGCACGATCGATGAGAAACTCGATCCGGTCGACGGTGGTGGCCTCGGGGAGCCGGTGGGCCATCTCCGCCTGGGTGATGTCAGTGGACACGCGTTTGGTCCGCCTCTCGGGGTTCGGGGTCTGGGTCGGGCGCAGCCACGTCCGCGGGTGCTCGCCAGCGCAGTATGAGCCACTCGATGGTCGCGGTTGCCCAGAGGACGATCGCGATCTCGGCGCCGGCGCGGTAGCGGGTGTTTCCGAAGGTGATCGCGGCGACGAACGTGATGAGCCCGATCTGGGCCATGAGCGGATAGATGGGGATCTTCCACTTCCTCCAGAGCGCGATGCCGAAGAACGAGAGCACTGCGAGGAACCAGTAGCTGCGTTGCGCCCAGGTCACCAGCCGAAGCGAGCCGCGTCCCTCCGCGTAGCGGTCGAACTTGTTCTGCTGCCACGGGCGATAGATGCCCCACATCCTTCCCTCGCGGGCGATCACCACCACAGGCAGCCTTCCCGCGTGGCCCTTCATGTACGCCACGGCCTTGTCGCGGTAGAAGGCATCGGTGACCGATTGGTCGGGACCTTCACCCTTCGGCGGCTCCGGCGGATACCCATCCTTGGAGGCAGTGCAGCGAGTATGAGCCGAGGTACTTGCCGTAGTAGGTGGTTCCGCAGTTCGCGGCCAGCAATGTTTGGCCGAAACCGGTGCTCATGAGGACTGGCTTGGAGAATCGACTGGCGTTGTACACGGTCCAGGGCACGAACGCGAGGAGCGGGAAGAGGGCGGCCAGGGCGAGGTGCTCGACACGAACCCGCCACGTGTGTTCACGTCGCGCGATCACCAGCGGTACGAGGATCAAGCCGAACAACAGGATCGACTCGGGGCGTGCCGACGCCGCGATCGTCAACCCGACGGACGCCACCCCGAGTCGGCGGAGCCGGGGTTCCTGGTGGTACGCGTACACCTCCAGCATGGCCAGGGTGAACCCGAACACGAAGAGGGTCTCGGACATGAGGGCCGCGTCGTTGATCCAGATCTGCGGGTAGACGGCGGTGATCGCGGCGGCGATCAGCGCAGCACGGTTGCCCATGAGGCGCCGCGCCAGGAGTCCGACCAGGACGATCGTGGCCGACCCCAGGAAGCACAGCGCGTACCGGTCGGCGTCCGGGGTGGTGAGGCCGATGCGCTGGAGCCCGGCGAGCAGGAGCGTGAAGCCGGGAGGGTGTTCGGCGGATGGAACCCACACGTTGTACTTCACCGACTGGAGCACTGCGACGAACCCATGCCCGTTGTTCAGCTCTTTGGCCTGGGAGAAGTAGTAGTACGCGTCGCCCCAGAGCCGCCGGTTCGCGTGGTTGCCGTGGACGTACCAGAGCCGGATGGCCAAGCCCAGCGCGGTGATGGCGATGAGGCCTCCGGTGAACAACCGAGTCGGCCGCGGAGAGGTGGTCGTCGTCACGGAGCACAGATGCTAACCACCGGAGGTGGCCCCCAAGAGTCTGCCCACCCCACGACATTCTCCTTGCGGACCAGCTTCCTGGATCGCGCGGGCGTCCTCCCCAACTTGGAACGCACTGGCGCGTTGGAGTGCGGACCGCTGCGTCGACGAGTCGTGGTCGTCTCAGGAGCCGCGGCGGAACTTCGCGCTCGGAGGGTGTCCGGTCTTGGCCGGCTGCGGTGGTTCGCGGCGGCGTCCTGCAGGAGGGGTAGCACCCCTACGCTGCTACGGTGCCTGCTCCGATCGTGTGCTTTACCCCTGGCACCCCGTGCGTCGGCGGTGTGACGCGATCTCCTTTGTGAACAGATGACCACCGACTCCGACACCCCTTCCGGCCTCGTTCCACCGGACCGCCACGAAAAGGCGGTCGCGGAAGTCGCGCGCCTTGCAGGCGAAGTGGGCATCCGCCGCGTTCACCTGCTCGCATGGCGCGACTTCGACGATCCTGAGGCGGGGGGCTCCGAACTTCATGCCCACGAGATCGCCAGGTTGTGGGGTGAGGCGGGCCTCGAGGTGCTCATGCGGACCTCGTACGCCGTCGGACGGCCCCGGGTGACCGAGCGGGATGGCTACGAGGTGGTGCGCAAGGCGGGGCGATACCTGGTCTTCCCTCGCGCCATGCTCGCCGAGATCACCCGCAGTCACGGACCCCGCGACGCGGTGGTCGAGATCTGGAACGGCATGCCGTTCCTCAGCCCTCTCTGGACGAGAAGTCCGAAGATCGTGATCATCCACCACGTGCACGCCGAGATGTGGCGCATGGCGCTCCCTCCGATGCTCGCGAAGGTCGGGAACAGCATCGAAGAGCGTTGGGCGCCGCCGTTCTACCGCGACACCCTGGTGGTGACGCCATCGGAGTCGTCCCGGGACGACATCATCGAGCGCCTTGGCTTGCGCCCTGACCGCGTGCAGGTCGTGCACAACGGCATCGGTACGCGTTTCGTGCCTTCCAGTGACCCGACCCGGCTGCGTCCGCACGACATCCTGGCCGTGGGGCGTATGGTGCCGGTGAAGCGGTTCGACATGCTCATCCGGGCCGCTTCGGAGGCTCGCCGCTCGGTACCCGACCTCACGCTGACCATCGTGGGCGACGGCTACGAGCGCCAGCGCATCGAGCGACTCATCACGCGGCTCCGGGCATCGGACTGGATCACCTTGGCCAGCCGTGTCAGCGATGACGACCTCATCGACTACTACCAGCGGTCACGTGCGGTGGCGTCCGCGTCGGTGCGTGAAGGCTGGGGGTTGACCCTCACCGAGGCCTCTGCGTGCGGCACTCCTGCCGTGGCGACCCGCGTCGTCGGCCACATCGATACCGTCGACGACGGTCGGAGCGGCATCCTGGTCGACGACGAGGCGGAGTTGGCGGCTGCCCTCGTCGAGGTGTGCCAGGACGACGAACGATGGGTCAAGCTGGTCGAAGGCGCCATCGACCATGCGGCGGCGTTCTCCTGGGACACCACCGCAGTCGAGATCTTCGCGGCGCTCGCCGGCGAGGCCCGGACCTGGGGGCGTCGGGGCCGCTCGGGTCGGTGGCGGTGACGGTTCGCGGCGGCGCGCGGCGCCGAGTTGGAGACTGGACCAACGCGCACTGGATCTACGGGTTTCTCGCGGTCCTGGCCTACATCCCGCCTCTGCTGGTCCGACACGGTGTCGTCTCCGCCGACAACAAGGTCTACCTCTACCTCGACCCGGGGCGGATGCTCAGCGACGCGCCCTACCTCTGGGATCCGGGCACGTTCGCCGGGACCGTACCGCACCAGGGGGTCGGCTATCTCTTCCCGGTTGCGCCCTACTACTGGTTGATGCACGCCATCGGCATGCCGGTGTGGATCTCGCAACGCCTGTGGCTCTCGACGGTGGTCTTCGCAGCCGGCGCCGGTGTCGTGTACTTGCTGCGGACTCTGCGCTGGCGTGGTCCAGGAGTGCTCGTCGCAGCGCTCGCCTACATGTTCACGCCGTACTTCTTGAACTACGCGTCGGCGTTCACCGTCATCGCCCTTCCCTGGACCGGGTTGCCGTGGTTGGTCGCCTTCTCGATGCAGTCGATCCGCGAACGCGGCTGGCGCTACCCCGCGTTGTTCGCACTGACCATCCAGTGCATCGGCAGCGTCAACGCCTCGTCACTGGCGTTTTCGTTGTTTGCCTCGGTCCTGTGGTTCCCGTTTGCGGTCTGGGTCATCGGCGAGGCCAAGTTCCGTCGGGCTTTCGGCGCGCTGGTGCGGATGGGGGTGTTGACCTTCTTCGCGTCGCTTTGGTGGATGTCCGGACTCTGGGCCCAGAGCCGCTACGGCATCGACGTGCTCAAGTACAGCGAGACCGCACGTACGGTGGCGACGGCATCCACCGCCACCGAGGTGCTGCGCGGTCTGGGCTACTGGTACTTCTACGGCACCGACAAGCTCACGCCGATCGTCGACGCGGGCAGCGCGTACACGACTGCGGTCTGGTTGGTGGCGACGAGCTTCTTGGTGCCCATCCTGTCGTTGTGCGCGGCGGCCATCGCCCGCTTCCGCGAGCGTGCCTACTTCATCGCCCTCATCTTCTTTGGTCTGCTCATGGCGGTGGGTGCCTACCCCTGGACGAATCCGGCGCTGGTCGGCTCGTTGTTCAAGTGGTTCCTCACCAGCTCGCAGTCGGGCAGCGCGATGCGGTCCCTGCCGCGCGCGGCGCCGTTGATCGTCCTTGGGATGGCCACCATGCTCGGGGCTGGGGTGACGGCGTTCCACGAACGCATGCGAATCGCCGGGATCCCCAGGCCGGTTCGTTTCGTCGCGGGTCTGGATCGACGCGTCTTCGCCGCCTCGGCCGCACTGGTGGTCCTGCTCATCGCAAACCAGCCGGCACTGTTCACCGGATGGTTCATCACCAAGGGGATCAGTCGACCCTCCGCCATCCCGAACTACTGGAAGGACGACGCGGCGACCCTCAATGCAGGCGACCACCAATCGCGGATCTTCGAGATCCCGGGCTCCAACTTTGCGTCCTATCGGTGGAACGGGAAGTTGGTGAGCTCGGTCGACCCGATCACACCGGGCCTGACCTCGCGACCCTTCGTGGCGCGCGAGCAGGTCGCCTACGGGACCCTGCCGACTGCGAACCTGCTGAACGCGTTCGATGACCAGCTGCAACAGGATGTCCTGCAACCTGGCGCGGTGGCGCCGATCGCGCGCTTCCTCTCGGCGGGCGACCTCAACGTGCGGGGTGATCTCGCTTGGGAGCGCTACGGCACGATCCGGCCCACGGAGGTGTGGAAGATCCTCGAACAAGCGGGCGGACTGGGACTTCCCCAGGTTTTCGGCGGCACGTCGAAGGCACCGACGGATCCCAACTTCCCGATGATCGACGAGACTCGGCTCGCAAACGGGGGCAAGTCCGCCACCCCGAAGCTCGCCATCGTGCCCGTCACGGATGCTCCCGAGATCATCCGGACTGCGCCCGCGAACAACCCGATCGTGCTGGACGGCGACGGCAGCGGGCTCGTCACCGCATCTGGGGCGGGCCTCTTGACCGGCCGGGAGCTGGTCCTGTACTCGGGCACCTATGCCGACGACCCCGCGGGACTTCGGGCGCAGCAGCGGGACCAGCCGTCGCTCGTGCTCACCGACTCGAACCGCAAGCGCGGTGAGCGCTGGGGCACGATCCAGGACACCTTCGGCGAGACGGAGCTCGCCGGCCAGAAGCCCCTCGTCAACGACCCGAGCGACCAACGGATCGACATCTTCGACAATGCCGGCGGCGACAACGCCCGCACGGTCGCGGTCCAGCGCGGCGGCATCACAGCAGTGGCCACCAGCTACGGCAACCCCGTCACCTTCACCCCCGACGTCCGTGCCATGTACGCCGTCGATGGCGACCCCAACACGGCTTGGGCCACCGCCGCCTTCGGCCCGACGAAGGACGAGACGCTCCAGCTGACGTTCGACGGGAAGCGGACGACCGATCACATCCGGCTCCTGCAGCAACAGGGGGGACACCCGAACCGCTGGATCACCGAGGTCAAGCTCAGCTTCGACAACGGCTTCACGACGACCGTCGGTCTCGACGCCAGCTCTCGCACGGGCGATGGACAGACGGTCACGTTCCCGAAGCAGACCTTCGGGCAGGTGAAGATCACCATCGTCGGGGACAGCGTGGGCAAGCAGTACGACTACGGATCGCTCAGCTCCGTCGGCTTTGCCGAAGTCCAGGTGGGCGACGAGCCCAACGGGGTGGTCGAGTACATCCAGCTCCCGTCCGACATGTTGCACGCGCTGGGGACGTCGTCCAAGGGCAATCCGCTCGCGGTGGTCCTGACCCGGGATCGCATCGACCCGTACAACGCCCTGCGGAACGACCCCGAGCGCATCATCGCCCGGACCTGGGTCCTGCCGACCGCCCGCACCTTCGGCATCTACGGCACCGCCCGACTCGACGCCGGCGCGCCCCCGAAGCTGATCGACGCGGCCCTGGGCATGCCCGACGCCGCGCACGGTGGCGTCGACGTCACGGAGAGCCGTCACCTCACCGGTGCGGCGGACCAGCGGGCCACGGCCGCGATCGACGGCGATCTCAAGACCTGGTGGACGACCGGGTTCCAGACCTCGGTGGGCAACTACGCGCAGTACCACGTTGCCAAGCCGATCACCTTGGATCACCTGAACCTCGCGGTGCTCGCTGACGGGCAGCACTCGATCCCGACGAAGCTCGATGTGAAGGTCGACAACCAGACCGTGCGCGTGAACGTGCCCAAGGTCGCGGTCACCAAGAGGGTGGGTTCGGTCACGACCGTGCAGGTGCCGCTCCCGAAGAAGCTGACAGGGACGACGATCCGCTTCACGATCCGTGGCGAGAAGTACACGCTCACCAACGACTGGTACTCCAACAACCCGGTCCCCATGCCGATCTCGATCGCCTCCTGGGGCGTCGATGGCCTCCACGCCTCGGTCCCCTCGGCGGAGACGAAGCTTGCGTCGAACTGCCGAGCCGACCTGGTCAGCGTCAACGGCGAATGGGTGTCGATGACCATGTCGGGCACGGTCGGTGATGCACTCGCCGGACGGGGGCTCGACCTCCGGCCGTGTGGCCCGGCCAGGACGACCGGCGTCAAGATGCCTCAGGGTCGCCAGAACCTGTTGACCGCGCCCAGTACGAGTACGGGCTTCGACGTCGATCAGCTCGTGCTCCGCTCCAAGGCCGGCGGAGCTGCCGATGGGAGCACCGGGCCGTTGGTCGACACCACGAAGTCGTCGTCGCCGAAGGTCACGGTCGAGAACAACGGTCGCACCAAGATCAACCTCGACGTGTCGCAGGCGTCGAAGCCGTTCTGGCTCGTGCTGGGCCAGTCGCAGAGCGAGGGTTGGCAGGCCACCGTCAACGGCAAGAACATCGGCGGCAGCACGTTGGTCGACGGCTACGCCAACGGCTGGCGGATCGACCCGGGCAACGCGAAGACCCTCTCGGTGACCCTGACCTGGACACCCCAGCGGGTGGTGTGGATCGCGATCTTCCTCTCGGCGATCGCCGTGCTCTTGTGCCTCGCGCTGGTTCTCATCCCGATGCGGCGACGGAAGCTCGCCCCGCTGGTCGAAGAGCACCACCGGCCCAGCACCGGATCCGCCACCGCCAGCGTTCCCCTGCCCTTCGACGCATCGCGGATCTTCCGCTACGGCGGCGCTGCACCGAAGCTGGCGACCTCCCTGCTGGTCACGGTGGGCGCGGGCTTCGTCGGGGGTGCGATCATCGGGTGGTGGGCTGCGCCGGTCGTCGGCCTGGCAGCGCTGTTGTGCATGCGCTTCCGTGGCGCGCGACCGATCCTCACGATCGGCTCGCCTTTGGCGCTCGCTCTCGCTGCCACCTACTACCTGGCGTTCATCGTGATCAGATCACCGATCCTCCGATTCGGCTGGCCCTCCTACTTCACGAGGGTGGCGCCGCTCGGATGGCTCTCCGTCCTCTTCCTCGCGCTCGACCTCGTCGTGGACCGCTTCTGGCTCCGGCGATGGTGGGCGTCGGCCGAGTCCGAGCTCTGAGCCGCCTCGCGCGATCTGACGGTCCGTCACATCCGGTGGTCATGAGCCATGATGGGGGCGACCAGCCGGCGTGTCCGCCGGCGCTCGACCACGCGCAAGGGGTAGCACCGAATGGACAAGTCCGCCGTCGCCAAGTTCCAGTTCGTCGGACAGGACATCCCGTGGATGGTTCGACGGTGGGCCGAGACGCGGCCCGACCACCCATTCCTCGTCTGGGAGCCCCGTTCAGGACGGGATCGCACCTGGACGTACGCGGAGTTCGTTGCAGACATGGATTCCGTCGCCGCGGGTCTCGCCGAACGGGGTGTCACCAAGGGCGACAAGGTCCTGATCCACGCAGACAACTGCCCCGAGGCGGTCATCGCCTGGTACGCATGTGCGCGCCTGGGTGCCGTGGGGGTCACGACGAACACCCGCAGCGTCGCCGCTGAAGTCGCGTACTTCGCCGAGCACAGCGAGGCCATCGGCGCGATCACCCAGCCGCAGTACGCGGCGCTCATCGACGAGGCGACCGACGGTCTCCGGTTCACGGTGGTCACCGAGGACAACAGCGGCGAGGAAGCTCCCGAGGACCAGCTCGGGCACGGCCACGAGCCCTTCGACGCACTGCGGGGTGACGCCGTCGGGCTGGCCGACCCCGAGGTCGACGCGCTGAGCCCCGCCGGCATCCTCTTCACCTCGGGGACGACCTCGCGTCCCAAGGCGGTGGTGCACACCCATGGCAACGCGCTCTGGGCGGCTCGTCAGGGCCCCATCAACGTGGAGATGGGCGCCGACGACGTCTACCTGATCTATCTGCCCTTCTTCCACGTGAACGCCCAGAGCTGGTCGATCTGGACGACGTTGGGGGTGGGCGGCACCGTCGTGCTCCAGCCCAAGTTCTCGGCGAGTCGCTTCTGGGAGGTGGTCGCCAAGCACTCCGTGACCCACATCTCGTTGATCCCGTTCGTGTTCAAGGCCGTGGCCGACCAGCCGGTTCCCGACCACACCATCAAGGTGGGTGCGTTCGGGCTCGTCATGCCGGTCCTCGAGGACTGGCTCAAGATGCGGGTCGTGGCGTCGTGGGGCATGACCGAGACGGTCACCCACGCCACCCAGACCCGGCCCTATGAGCCGTACCCCGACATGTCGATGGGTCGCCCGACGCCGGGCTACGAGTTCATGATCGTCGACCCCGACACGCTCGAGCCCGTGCCCGACGGGGAGATCGGCGAGCTCTGGGTGCGCGGGATCCGGGGCGTCCAGCTCTTCCTCGAGTACTACAACAACCCCGACGCCAACGCCGCCGCGTTCACCGACGAGGGCTGGCTGCGCACGGGGGACCGGGTGCGCATGGGGGAGCGGGGCAACTTCTTCTACACCGACCGCGACAAGGACGCCCTCAAGGTCGGGGGCGAGAACGTCTCGGCCCGCGAGGTCGAGGACACGATCCGCCAGGTGCCCGGGCTGGACGATCTGGCCGTGGTCGCCAAGTCGCACGACATGCTCGACATGGTGCCGGTGGCCTTCGTGGTGCGGGGGCCCTTCGCCGAGGGCACCGACGAGGAGCTCGGTGCACGCATCATCGAGCACTGCAAGGCCAACCTCTCCAACTTCAAGGTGCCCCGGGCGGTGTACTTCCTCGACGAGCTGCCCGAGGCGACACTCGGCAAGGTCGCCAAGAACCGACTGCGCGAGCTTGCCGACGAGCAGCCGGTCGTCGCATGAGGTCCGCCCGGCGCGAGGTCGCCGGTCGGCGCTTCCTCAACGACGCGCTGTGGGGCGCGCTCAACACGGCCAACGCGCACCGCCCGTTCTCGCGGAAGGGTCGCACCGGCGTCCTGACCTTCTTCCCGTCCTGGCTGACCTCCGAGCTCCCGCTCCACACCATCGGGTGGCAGGCGCTTGCGACCCTCGAGCACGTACGTCACGGTGCGCTGCGGAGCCGGCAGGGGTTCGAGGCACTTGGTGTCACGGCCGCCTCCTGGTACGGGTTGTACTCGATCTGGAAGCAAGGGATGGAGTCCGAGGACGTCCTCGACGCCGCGTTGGAAGTGGGCATCGGGCCGGATCTCGCCTGGCACGCGGGTCCCATCGAGCGGGTCTCCACCAAGGCTCGGCGCCGTCAGCTCGCCCTTGGTCCCGCCCACTACCCCCGCAGGCGCTGGGTGCAGGAGGCGAAGGTGGCGTACGGCGAGTTCGGCCGGCGCAACCAGCTCGACATCTGGTGCAGCCCCGACCTGCGCCCCGGTGACAAGGCGCCGGTGCTGTTGCAGGTCCACGGCGGTGCGTGGGTGATCGGCAACAAGGAGCAACAGGGCATCCCACTCATGGAGCGCCTCGCCGAGCATGGGTGGGTCTGTGTGGCGATCAACTACCGGCTCAGCCCCCGGGCTGCCTGGCCCGACCACATCGTCGACGTCAAGCGCTCCGTCGCGTGGATCAAGGAGCACATCGCCGACTACGGGGGCGACCCGGATTTCGTGGCGATCACCGGCGGTTCCGCCGGCGGCCACCTGAGCTCCCTGGCGGCACTTTCCCCAAACGACCCCGGGTTCCAGCCGGGCTTCGAGGAGGTGGACACGTCGGTGGCGTGCGCGGTGCCCTTCTACGGCGTCTACGACTTCACGAACCGGGACGGGACGGGTCGCGCCGACATGGAGCAGATGCTCACCGACCTCGTGATGAAGGTCCCGATGGACGACGATCGCGAAACGTGGGAGCGTGCATCCACGATGTCCTGGGTCAGCGAGTCCGCACCGCCTTTCATGGTCCTGCACGGAGCCAACGACAGCCTCGTGCCGGTCGAGCAGGCCCGGTCCTTCGTTTCGATGTTGCGCGGAGTCTCGAAGGAGCCCGTCGTCTACGCGGAGCTGCCCGGCGCGCAGCACGCCTTCGACGTGTTCGCCTCGCCGCGCAGCCTGTTCGCGGTGGACGCTGTCGAGCGGTTCCTGACGGCGGTCCATCGCCGGTACCTCGATGCCCCGGTGGGGAAGGAAGGATGACCGCACATGCCTGACCTGTTGACCCCCGACGAGGCGGCAGCACGGGTCCGCGACACAGACCAGTTCGGCATGCCTCTCGGGCCGGGCCACCCGGTGTCGATCCTGCACGCGTTGGGTCGGCGCGAGTCGTTCGACGACCTCCTCATCGGCGGTGCGCTGATCACCGACATCTACGAGGTCTTCGCCAGGCCGGGGGTTCGCTACCTCTGCGGGTTCTTCGGGCCGCTCGAACGACTGATGGCCGACCAGGGCGCGCACATCGACTTCGTGCCGGCCGACTTCCGGCGGTTCGCGCCGGAGCTCGAGGAGATCTCGCCGCGGGTCATGACGACGATCGCGCATCCGCCCGACGCCGAGGGCTACTGCTCGCTGTCGCTGCACGCGGGTGCGTCCGTGCACGAGCTCCACCGGGCCGGCGCAGACCCGGACCGGGTCCTGATGGTGGAGGTGAGCCCGCATTTCCCGCGCACGTTCGGCCTGCCCCCCGAGCACACCCACCGGTTGCACCTCGACGAGATCGACGTGTTGGTCGAGACCGAGGCGGTGCCGTTTCCGCTCGTCGACCCGGCACCGACCGAGGCGGACCGGTTGATCGCCGAGCGTGTCGGCGCGTACGTCGACGACGGTTGCACCCTGCAGACGGGTATCGGGGGCATCCCGGGGATGGTCGTCGGGATGCTCGCCGAGGGCGGCGGTGGGGACTACGGGATCCACTCCGAGATGTTCACCACAGGGCTCATGCGGCTCTGCGAGGCGGGCAAGGTGTCGAATGCCCGCAAGGGCATCTTCGACGGGGTGTCGATCACGACGTTCGCGCTCGGGGAGCCCGAGCTGTACGAGTGGCTCCACGAGAACGAGCAGGTGTGCTTCCTGCCGGTGAACGTGGTCAACTCTCCCGAGATGATCAGCCGGAACCATCGCATGGTGTCGATCAATGGAGCCCTGGCGGTGGACCTGGCCGGACAGGCGATGGCGGACACGCTGAGCGGGCGGCAGTTCTCGGGGATCGGTGGCCACGAGGACTTCGTGGCAGCATCCGGGCTCGAGCTCGAGGACCGGTCGTTGATCTGCCTGCGTTCCACGACCACGGTCGGCGGCGAGGTCCGGTCACGGATCGTGTCCCAGTTCGACGCCGGCGCGATCATCACGACGCCTCGGCACCAGATGGACGTGGTGATCACCGAGCACGGGGTGGCCGAGCTGCGTGGCGCGACGGTGCGCGAACGGGCCCGGCGCCTGGCCGCCATCGCGGATCCCCGTTTCCGCGACCAGCTCCTGGCCGCCGCAGAGCAGGTGCCACCCGGCTGACGGCCGTCGCTCAGGTGCCGGCCTACGTCCTCCCGACCGAACTGGGTGGGGTTGGCGGTACGGGGGCACCGCCAACCCCACCCAGTTCGGTCGAGTCGGGACTCGAGGGCCCGTCGTCTACAGTGACCACCTCGCCTGGCGGCGTGGCCGAGTGGTTTAGGCAAGGGCCTGCAAAGCCCTGTACGGGGGTTCGATTCCCCCCGCCGCCTCCAGCGCTGACCAGCACTTTTGTGCTGGTCAGCGGCGTTTTTGTTGACCAAACGTTGTCCGGGAAACCCGCTGGTCAGCCGCCCGTATCCGCGATTTCGCGCCGCAGCTGCTCCTTTTCTGCTCCCTGTGTGCGCACCGCAAAGGTGGCCGACATGGCGTTCATCGAGAAGTCCAGGACCTCGACCGGCGGGTACCGCGCCCGCTACCGGGACCCGCTCGGGCGGCAGCGCTCGCGCACGTTCCGGCGCAAGGCCGACGCCGTGCGCTTCCTCGTCGAGGTCGAGTCCGACAAGGCCCGGGGAAACTGGATCGACCCGCGGGGCGCCGACGTGGCGTTCGCGACGTGGGCCGAGGAGTTCCTGCGCCTATCGCGACGCTTGTCGCCGACCACGCAGGAGACCTACCGGCGCGACCTGCACAAGTACGTGCTGCCCCGGTTCGGCGCCTACCGGCTCGGGCACATCCCACCGGACGAGATCGAGAACTGGCTCAACGACGAGCTCGAGGCCGGCCTCGCGCCCAGCTCGGTCCACCGCCACTACCGGACGCTGCGCCGGGTGCTCCAGGTGGCGGTCGACAAGCAGCGCATCGTGGCGAACCCGTGCGATCGGGCCGACCCGCCGGCGGTGCCCAAGCGCGAGATGGTGTTCCTCGACTGGGACCAGGCGCTCGGGCTCGCCGAGGCGCACTCGCCGCGCTTTCGTGCGATGGTCTTCCTGGCGGTCGACTCGGGGATGCGATGGAGCGAGCTGGTGGGCCTGCGCCGGGCCAAGCTCGACCTTCGCCGCGGGAAGGTCCGGGTGTCCGAGCAGCTGGTGCGGCTGGGCTCGGGGGAGTGGCTGCGCAAGGGGCCCAAGACGGTCGGGTCGGTGCGCTCGATCACCGTGTCGCCCTTCACCGCCGAGGTGCTGACCGACCACGTCGAGCGCTTCAGCGCGCCGGGCCCCGACGGGCTGGTGTTCCCGAACGGCGCCGGGAACCCGGTGCAGTCCTCGAGCTTCTGGAACAACCACTTCCGGCCGGCCCAGCAGCGGGCAGGGGTGACGTGCCGGTTCCACGACCTTCGCCACACCAGCGTGTCGCTGGCCATCGCCGAGGGCGCCCACCCCAAGGCCATCCAGTCACGCATGGGCCACGCGTCGATCTCGGTCACGCTCGACCGCTACGGGCACCTGTTCCCGGAGCTGGACGAGGCGATCGCCGCGTCCTTCGGCGAGCGGCTGGCCGAGGCGTCCGCCCGACAAGCCCGGGCGGTGGTGCACCCCTCGGTCGAGCGACTCGACGAGGTGGGGTGAGGCTCGCCGGGGCGAAGCTCACTCCTTAGGCCGGTTGTGCGGGTCGGCGCTTGTCAGCCAGCCAGGCGGCGACGTCCGCCGGGTCGAAGCGCACGAGGTGTCCCCACTTCACGTACGGGATGCGGCGCTCGAACACGAGCCGGCGCACGTGGCGGACGTTCACGCCGAGCGCCTCGGCAACCTGGGCGACGTCGAGGAGCTGCGGCAGCTCCGTCGATGGTGGGGTCGGCTGGTTGGGCATCGGGTCGCTCCGGGATGGTCGGCGTGACGGGGTGCGCGACGAAGTCGGCACGCGGGGGAGGGGTGCACTCATGAGATGACCCGCCACCGGCACCTCCGTGACCCGCGTCGTCCGACCGATGGTCGGCCGACGCGATGGGCCACGAGCGGCCAAGGCGGGCGAGGTTCGGATCGCGCCACACAGATAGTCACCGACGGGTTTTGCACGGGCTTCGCGGCCCATTCCGTTGAGGGTTGGGGCAGGTGCCCGGCGTACAGGAGGCCGCTCACTCAGGCACGGAGACGCCGGGTCAGCCGTGCGACGAACTCGCGCAGCTCGGCCGGGTCGGCGGTCGTCTCCAGGAGCTCCGCGTCGGTGAACCGATCGATCGTCGCGAGCATGTCGACGAAGACGGTCATGTCGAAGCCGTCGTCGAGTGCGGCAGCGTCTTCGAGCATGGCGTCGACCTCGAAGTGACGCGACAGCACCAGGAGGTCCGCGAAGTCGCGGGCGGCCGCCCGGTCGAACAAGGCGAGGGCCTTGCGCGCCGCGAGCTCCGGCAGCGGGTAGGTCGGTGCAAGTGAGGTGCGGTGAGGAGGTCCCTGAGGTGGAGCGTCGACGGCGAAGTCGACGAGCACCTCACCGGTGGGCGTGGTGAGGTGGATCCGGCGGAAGGTCGTGGCGTCGCGGATTCTCGTCACTGCCCACCCACGTTCACCGCACGCGGCCTCGAACGCGTCGGCGCCGGGAACGATCCCGACGGCCAGCTCGGTGCCGAAGAGGTCGACGTCCTGCGAGGGTCGGTCCGACAGTCCCGCCGCGAGCAGCGCGGCGCCACCGGTCAGCAGGAAGCCGGCCGACTCGGGAAGCGCGAAGAAGCACCGGAGCACTTCCCGTTGTAGCTCGGTGAGGGCGTCGGATTCAGCCACGTGACGGCCGGACCTGGTCGATCAGTGGTTGCCACGCGGCGCGGAGCTGCCGGGGAAGGACTAGCTCATCCCAAAGGTCGACGAGGAGGGCACCGTCGACGGTGGCGGCTATGTCCTCGGGGCCACCTTCCCGGAGGATCACTTCGAAGGCCCGGGCGCGCTGGCGGCGGTCGGCGAGGTCGACGTGGCGGTCGCCATGCGACCAGGAGAGATGCAGGGGGAGCTCCAGGGCGCGGAAGGCGTCCTCCGGACGGACCTCGGGAAGTGCGTCGGGAACCGCGGCCACCTGCGCCGCGCCCGACCGGCACTTCCCGCCACCGGATATCGGGCCTCGTGACCAGGTGATTTCCCGTGGCGGCGAGGATCCGTTCCAGCGTCTGGAGGCTGGGGGAGACTCGGCCGTGCTCGTAGGCCGACAACGTCGGTCGGGAAGTCCCGGCGCGGCGCGCGAGCTCGGCACGGGACAGACCCGCGTGCTCCCGGGCTGTGGCAATGAGATTTGCCGACATGCCCTGAGCGTATCAGAACAGATACGCTCTCGAGCCCCGGATCATCGGAGGATCCCGCGAGTGGCGACGTCACACCGACTCGGCGAAGGTCTGGATGTTGGCGTCGGCGAGTCCGACGCTGTCCTCCGGGCTCGAGGGGGAGCGAATGCCCTGCCGAACGCCGCTGAGTGCGCTGAGCTGCTGGACTGGGCGGTGTGGAAGATGTGCACTGCCGCCCGGCCGGGGATGAGGACCTTCCCTTTCTCGCGACGATGCTCGGCGAGGCCGCTGTTTGGCGCCCGGACAAGCCGACGCCCACGGCCGAGGAGGTGATGGCCGACCCGCGCTACGCGAGGTACCTCACCGGATGGCCGAGGCAAGGGGACTTTGGGCTGGTCGCCGAACAGGACGGACCGGTGGGCGCAGCCTGGTATCGCACCTTCACCGAGGTGAACTGTGGCTACGGCTTCGTCGCAGAGGATGTGCCCGAACTGTCGATCGCCGTCATCGCGTCGCGTCGGCACGAGGGAATAGGACGACAGCTCCTCGTTGGCCTCATCGACGCCAGCATCGCTCAGGGGTACTCGGCCATGAGTCTCAGCGTCAGCGAGGAGAATCCGGCGCGTGGCCTCTACGAGTCGGCTGGCTTCGAGCTGTTCGAGAAGCAAGGAACCTCGTGGACGATGGTCCGACACGCGGACCCCCGCTAGCCAGAACGCACGGACTGACCACACCGAGAATCACACCCAAGACCCCACCAACCCCGGGGATTCTTTCGAGCTGCGTTGCTTCCTCGGGCATCACTACTTCGGCATTCCCCAACGTGTGGCTTGTTGCTCAGTTCAAAACCGGCGTAGCGGAGCGCTTCTTGCGTCGAACAGCCCTGCGCCAAGCATCGACGGCAATGAGAGCCAAACCGAGTACCACAGCGGCGATGCCGATCGTGATTGCCATGCCGCCGTGCAACATGCACAGTGTTGAGGCGCTGCTGGAGTCTCGTCCGCTCGTGAACGAGTTGCCGCAATAGGCAGGGGACTCGGAGGTTCCAACAGGACGGCTATCAAGGTTGATTCCGACCGCGTAGACCACGAGGACCGACGCCCCCAAGCGGCAACCGACCGTCAACGTTCGGCTTGCCCGATCGTTCATGGGGTCAGTCAAGCACAGGGGCACTTGGCGAGAGGTCGAAACCGCTACCCGGCAACGACGGCTCCGAAGGAAAGGCTGCATCGGCGGATATCACCCAAGTTCTGGCCGGGGACACCCTGTTGACAACGCCGCGGGCGCTTCGCCCTTGGCCGTCCCGACGCCCCGTACTGATTCGCTTGCTCCCTCTCCGCTCCTTGTCGGCGCCGATCGTGCTACGTTCGCACCGGCTGACCAGCGATTTCGCGGGCAGCGGCACGGGACTGCAAAGCCCTGTACGGGGGTTCGATTCCCCCCGCCGCCTCCAGTTGGACGCCGTCAAGACGCAGCCTTGCGGCGCTTTCGGTCAGGTCCCGTCGCTGGTCCAGCGCTCGAGCGCCGAGAGGCATCCCTTCGTCGCCCTGCGCTGGAGCTCCCGGCCGATCGGGGCCCCGAAGCGGATGATGAGGTTTGCTGGATGTGAGAGGACCTCGGCGCGGAACAGCGCTGCGCCGTACTCGATCCGGATGGTGAACGTCCCGTAGCCGCACGCTGGGTGGTCGGGGAGGGTGGCGTAGGCGAACGCATACGTCATCGGTTCGTCGTCGACCGCCACAAGTCGCCAGCGAGCATCGTTCGGAAGAGGTCCCGGCGGGCATGCTGGTGACATGACGATTCCGCCTCCCGGTGACCGCCACCGCTCGGGCAGAACCCTTGGCCCCGGCGAGGAGTCGGTGTGGGACTACCCCAGACCTCCCCGCCTGGAGCCGGTCGCGGCACGCATCCGGGTCGTGTTCGCCGGGGTCACCATCGCCGACACCATCAGCGCCTTCCGGGTCCTCGAGACGAGTCATCCGCCCAACTACTACCTTCCCCCCGGCGACATCTTGGATGGTTGCCTCATGCGGACCCGTCAGGCGTCGTTCTGCGAGTGGAAGGGCGCGGCGCACTACTACGACGTCACCGTGGGGGAGGCGGTCGCGCCGGGCGCTGCCTGGGGGTACGACGACCCGAGTCCCTCGTTCGGCGCCATCGCCGGTTTCGTCGCCTTCTACGCCGGACCCATGGATTCCTGCCTGGTGGGGGAGGAGGTGGTCGAGCCACAGCCCGGCGGCTTCTACGGCGGATGGGTCACCGCCAACCTGGTCGGGCCGTTCAAGGGTGGCCCCGGCACGCAGGGCTGGTAGCAAGCCCTGGCCAGCGCTTGGCGACCTGCGCATTCCGGCCTTCCGAGAGTCAGACCCAGCGAGCGGCGCCCCGCCACACACGAGCACACACCCGTCCCAACATCGCCATCGGAGTGCTGGGACAGGGACCTATGAAGTCGAGCGGACAGCGCAACTCGGCGGGGCATCGCCGCGCGTGTTTCCTGGTCGGTCACAGGTGCGCGGTTCGATCATCTGGCAGAGTGGGGGCCGGATACCCGGACTCGAACGAGGAGCGCCACGTGGCGGATCAGACGTGCACAGCATGTGGAGCGCAGATGCCGTCGGGGGCGGTGTTCTGCACCCAGTGCGGCAACCGGTTCGACGCGCCCCGGACCGAAGCCGTCGAGGCGACCGCACCGGACACGCCCGCTGCTCCTGTCGCTCCGGCTGCACCGCCGACACCGGAACCGACGCAGGTGGTCACCCCGCAGGCAGACCCGACCCAGGTCTGGTCGCCCCCTCCGGCGGCAGCTCCGGAGGCGACCCCGAGCGCTTTCCCGCCGCCCGCGGCGCCTCAGCCCGCACCGCCGGCGCCCCAACAACCGACGGCCCCGCCGCCACCCCAGAGTCCGCCGCAGGCCCCGCCACCGGGCGCCGCGCCGTCCCCAGCCTCCCCGCCGGCCGCGCCGCCTCCTGTGACGGCTGCGCCGGCCGCCGCGGCATGGTCCGAGGGGCCCGTTGCGGCTCCATCCGGCCAGGCGCCAGCCGCGCCTGCATATGGCCAAGCACCCGCGCCGGTGGGTGCCGTCGGCCAGGACGCGCCCCCTGCGGCACGTCAGTCGTCCGGCGGCGGCAAGTTCGGCGCCGTACTGGCCTTGCTGGGTGGCGCCGCGATCATCGTGGGCGCGTTCATGCCCTGGATGAAGTCGACGCCAACGGGCGGCGTGGAACAGTCGATCTCCGGCTGGAAGCTGTCCGGCGACGCCAAGATCGACATGGCGATCGGTGCCATCGCCGTCCTACTCGCCGTGGTGGTGCTGGCCGGCAACCTACGTGCGGTCGCTCGCCCGTTGCTGCTGATCGGCGGGGTCGCGGCGATCGGTATCGCGGCCTTCGACACCTACGACATCCTCAAGCGCTTGCCGGATCGCATGGCGAGCACGTTCCCTGAGGGGGCAAAGCTGCAAGCCCCGGGACTCGGCTTGATCCTGGTGTTCGCCGGGGGCGCGCTCTTGGTCGTCGGCGCGGTCGCCATGCGCGCGAAGAGGACTCCGGGCTCCGATGGCGCCGCTGCGCAGCAGGTGCAACCACCTGCCCCGCAGGTGCCGCAGCAGCCCTATCCGGCAGGCTGAAAAACGGCAACAAGTTCCAGTTTTGACCTGACTCGGCCTGTGGCAACCGGTAGGGTGCCGCCCATGAAGGACTTCCCGAAGATCATCTCGGTCGATGATCACGTGGTCGAGCCCGCCAACGTGTGGGTCGACCGGCTTCCCAAGAAATACCTCGACATCGGGCCGCGCATCGTGCGGGCGCCGGTGAAGGAGATCTCGTTCGTCGGCGGCAAGTTCGTCGCCGTCCGGGGCGAGAAGGGCGACGACGGGCCGATCGCCGACTGGTGGCTCTACGAGGACCTCGTGCGACCGCTCGTGCGCGTCGACTCAGCGGTCGGCGTCGATCGCGATGACGTAACCATCCGCGGCGTCACCTACGAGGAGATGCGGCCCGGGTCCTACTCGGTGAAGCCCCGCCTGGAGGACATGGACACGAACTGGACCGAGGCGCAGCTCTGCTTCCCAACCTTTCCCCGGTTCTGCGGCCAGACCTTCACCGAGGCCAAGGATCGAGAACTCGGCCTGTTGTGCATCAAGGCCTACAACGACTGGACCGTCGACGAGTGGTGCGGCGAGTCCGGGGGGCGGCTGATCCCCCTCATCATCATCCCGCTCTGGGACGCGGAACTGGCCGGCGCCGAGGTGCGCCGCATGGCCGAGCGCGGGGTGCGCGCCGTGTGCTTCAGCGAGATCCCGCCGTTCCTCGGTCTGCCGAGCATCCACTCCGATTACTGGGACCCGTTCTTCCGCGCCTGCGAGGAGACCGACACGGTGATCCACATGCACATCGGCTCGTCGTCGAAGATGCCGTCGACCTCGCCGGACGCGCCCGCGGCAGTGGGCTCGACGCTCACCTTCATCAATGCGAGCATGAGCCTGGTCGACTGGCTCATGTCGGGTGTGTTCGTACGCTTCCCCAAGCTCGAGATCGCCTTCTCCGAGGGCCAGATCGGCTGGATCCCGTACGTCCTGGGCCGCGGCAGACGTGGTGTGGGAGGAGAACCGGGGCTGGGGCGGTGTTGCCGACAAGGTGCTGGAGCCGCCTAGCGAGCTGTTCAAGAAGCACGTCTACGGCTGCTTCTTCGACGACCCGTACGGCTTGCAGATGCTCGACGCCATCGGCGAGGACCGGGTCACCTACGAGTCGGACTACCCGCACTCGGACTCGACCTGGCCCGACACCCGCAAGGTGGCCGAATCGCAGATGGGCCACCTGAGCGACGAGGTGATCGAGAAGCTCGTCGCGGCAACGCGATCAAGCTGCTGCGCCTCGACAAGCGTTGAGCGGTCCCGGGCCGCAGATTGCACTGAACGAACCGGACGGGTCCCCGTCCGCACGAACCCGGCGTGTGCCGGACTGAGGAGTGGAGCACCCATGACGCAGAAGGTCGGCGACGGTCCCTACCGTCAACTCATCGGCGGCGAGTTCGTCGAGGGTGGCAAGGGTACCTACGAGATCATCAACCCCGCTACGGAGAAGGTGGTTGCCGAGGCGCCGGAGGCGTCGGTCGACGACGTCGAGGCCGCGGCCGCGGCGGCGAAGGCCGCCCAGCCCGGTTGGGCGGCGATGAAGCCCGAGAAACGGGCCGCACTGCTCACCAAGGTGTCCCGACGGATCTTCGCGGAGATGGCCGACTTCGTCCCGCTGGTCATCGCCGAGACCGGCGCCACCATGCGGGTCGGTTCCCAGATGCAGGCACCCGCCTGCGCGAGCCGCTTCGCCTATTACGGCGAGGCCGGCCGGGCAACGCTCGACCAGCCCCTGCTCCCGACACCGATGCCGGAGACGCCGCTCGCCCCGGGTGGTCTGATCTCGTCGGTCATCCACCGTGCGCCAGTTGGTGTTGTCGCCGCGATCACGTCCTACAACTTCCCGATCACGAACATGGCGGGCAAGGTCGCGCCGGCGCTCGCCGCCGGCAACGCCGTGGTCGTCAAGCCCGCGCCGCAGGACCCGCTGTCGTGTCTCGAGGTGCTGCGGATCTGCCATGAGGAGGGGATCCCCGAAGGGGTGGTCAACATCCTGACCGGTTCGGGCACAGAGGCCGGCCAGGCCCTGGTCGCCTCCGACAACGTCGACATGGTGAGCTTCACCGGCTCCTCCGGTGTTGGCGTGGCGATCCAGACCGAATGTGCCCGCACGATGAAGCGGAGCCTCATGGAGCTGGGCGGGAAGGGTGCTGCGGTGGTCTTCGACGACGCGGACGTCAAGAAGGTCGTGACCGCGCTCGCCAGCGTGTGGGGTTTCCACTCTGGGCAGATCTGCACGGCGCCGACCCGAGCGATCGTGCACCGCTCCAAGCTCGACGAGGTGGTCGGGGGCCTCAAGGCGGCTGCTGCGCACATGACCGTCGGTGACCCACTCGACAAGGCCACGATGGTCGGACCCGTCATCACCGGAGCACACCGGGCGCGCGTCGAGTCGATGGTCGCCGACAGCGTCAGCTCCGGTGCCGAGGTGCTCGTCGGGGGCGAACGCCCGGACATCGAGACCGGCTTCTACGTAGCTCCGACGCTGCTCGCCACCGACAACCAGAACTCGGGCGCCCGCGAGGAGTTCTTCGCGCCGATCGTCGTGGTGATCCCCTTCGACGACGACGAGGAGGGCATCGCCATCGCCAACGACTCGCCGTACGGGCTCTACGACTACGTGTTCACCGAGGACCACTTCAAGGGCTACCAGGTCGCCCAGCGCCTCGAGGCGGGCAACGTCGGCCTGAACACCGCGCAGCGCAACATGGAGGCCCCTTTCGGCGGCTTCAAGATGAGCGGCATCGGCCGGGACGGTGGCGTCTTCGGCATGCACGCCTACACGGAGATGCAGACGATCGTCTGGTCGTCGTGAACCGAACGTTCGTGAAACGACAAGGAGCAGTCGCATGAGAGGCATCGTCTTCCTCGGCCAGGAACAGGCCGAGTACACCGAGGACCTGGCGCTCGCCAATCCCGATCCCGCCCCCGGTCAGGTGATCGTCCGCATGACCGCGGCCGGCGTCTGCCACAGCGACATCAGCGTCATCAACGGGACGATCCCGTGGAAACCTCCGGCGGTGCTGGGCCACGAGGGCGCGGGTGTGGTCGAAGCGGTCGGCGATGGTGTGAAGCGGGTCAAGCCCGGCGACCACGTGGTCGTCTCGACGCTGGCCAACTGCGGCGTGTGCTCCAAGTGTCAGCGCGGTCGCCCAACCGAGTGTCGCCAGTCGATCGGCATCGCCAAGAAGCCTTTCCTGTACCAGGGGGAGCCGGCCAGCAACTTCGCCGCCACCTCGAAGCTTCGCGGAGCTCACCACCGTGGCCGAGGTGCAGGCCGTCAAGATCCCTTCCGAGATCCCGCTCACCTCGGCCTGCCTGATCGCCTGCGGTGTGCTCACCGGCGTGGGTGCGGTCCTCAACACCGCGGACATCGAGCCCGGCGACACCACCGTGGTGTTCGGCGTCGGCGGCGTGGGCCTCAACGTCATCCAGGGCCTGGCGGTCGCCAACGCCGGCCGGATCATCGCGGTCGACACCGAGCCCCGCAAGGAAGAGCTGGCGCGGACCTTCGGTGCGACCGACTTCGTCAACGGTGCCCAGGTCGACGCCGTCGAGACGATCCGTGAGATGTACCCCTTCCACCCCAAGATGGTGAAGGGTCCCCTCGGCGCCGGCGGCGTCGACTGGGCCTTCGACTGCGTGGGGCACACCAAGATCCTGGAGCAGTGCCTCGACGTCCTCGACTGGGGCGGCACCGCCGTCGAGGTCGGCGTGCCGGGCTTCACCGACGAGGTGAGCTTTCCGGCCGTGAACCTGGTGCAGGTGAACCGCACGATCAAGGGCTCCCGCTACGGCGGCTCGCGGCCACAGCACGACATCCCGCTCTACGCCAAGTGGTACCAGGAGGGGAAGCTGAAGCTCGACGAGCTCGTCTCGCAGGTCTACCCACTGGCCGACTTCAACCAGGTCGTGGCTGACATGCACGAAGGCAAGCTGGCCCGGGGCGTGCTCGAGTTCTGATGCCGCTGCCCGACTGGTTCCACGAGGCGGCCGCCGCCGTCAACAACTGGGGGCGCTGGGGCGACGACGACGAGATCGGCACCCTCAACCTGATCTCCCCCGAGGCGGTGCAACGCGCCGCCGGTTGCGTGCGCACGGGCCGCCGCTTCTCGTTGGCGTGGCCGCTGTCGTTCTCCGAGAACCTGCAACGGGGCAACATCCCCGGACGCAACGTGCTGCGCACCATGACGGCGATCGACGAGGCGATGCTGGGCGACCGGTCGTTGTTCTGCACGAGCGACGACGTGGTGACCATGGGGATGCAGGTCGCGACCCACTGGGATGGTCTTGCCCACTGCAGCTACGCGGGCCGCGTCTACAACGGCGTCGACCCCGCCACCATCACCGCCGCGGGTGCGACCCGCCTCGGCATCCACCACATGCGCACCGTCGTGTCGCGGGGCGTGCTGCTCGACGTGGCGAGGACCAAGGGCGTCGAACGACTCGAGCCGAGCTACGGCATCACGCCAGCGGATCTCGACGCGGCCGCCGACGCGGCCGGGGTCACGGTCGGCGCCGGTGACATCGTGCTCGTCCACACCGGGCAGATGCAGGTGTTGCGAGGCCGGCGACCCGACCGTGACGCCTATGCGATGGAGTCGTCGGGCTTCGGGTGGGAGTGCCCGGCCTGGTTCCACGCTCGGGACGTGGCCGCCGTCGCGGCCGACAACCTGACCTTCGATCCCTACCCACCGCAGGACCCCGCCGCGTTCTTTCCGGTCCACCTGTTGCACCTGGTCGAGATGGGGATGACCCAAGGTCAGAACTGGGTGCTCGACGAGTTGGCGGCCGATTGTGCCGACGACGGCGTGTACGAGTTCCTCCTCGACGCGTCACCCCTGCCGTTCACCAATGCCGTGGGCTCGCCGGTCAATCCGGTCGCGATCAAGTAGGGAGCTGCTCCATGCCGTCCGACCACCCGATCAAACTGGGCTCGCTGCTGTTCACCCTCGTCGAGCCCGAGCGCGGCCACGAGGTCGATTTCAATCGGTGGTACGAGCGCGACCACTTCTACGCAGGCTGCATGATCGGTCCATGGCAGTTCTCGGGGGCGCGCTTCGTGGCGACCCGCGACGACAAGGCGAAGGTGGCATCCGGCCCGAGCTCGATCACGGGGGAAGGAGGTCGGGGTACGTACCTGGCGATCTACTGGGTCCTCGAAGGCCACCACGACGAGTGGAACCGCTGGGCTGTCGACCAGGTGAACTGGCTGCACGCCAACGGGCGCATGAACCCCCACCGTGAGCACGTGCACACCGCCCTCTACAACCACGAGCTCGTGGTCGAGCGAGACCCCGACGGCGTGCCCATCGAGCTTGCCCTCGACCACCGCTACGACGGGCTCGTCGCTTTGGTCGGCCAGTCTCCCGAGGGTGTCGACCCGGCCGACACGGCCGCGTGGATGCGCGACGTCGCGCTGCCAGACGTCCTCGAGGGGTCGCCGATCGCACAGGCGCTCCACGCCTCACCGCGCCCGCTCCTGGCCGATGCCCCAGGAGATGTGCCGCGGGCCGAGGGCGAGGAACGCCGGTTCCTCCAGCTGTTCTTCCTCGAGGCCGGCGCCGAGGCCTCGTGGGACGCCCACTTCGCGGATCTGTCGGACCGCTACGCCGCAGGCGGCAAGGCCGAGGTGCTCTGGGCGTCACCGTTCCGACCAACCGTGGTCGGAACCGACACGTACACCGACGAGCTCTGGCCCGCCTGACCCCACACGGGTCCTGCCGTCGCCAAGCTCTCCGAGACCGGTGGGCCCGCGGGCGCGCACCCGAAACAGAGGTGGGTAGGGTCGGACCATGCACGCCGTGACGCTCATCGACGGGGAACTCCAGTGGGTCGAGCACCCCGACCCGGAGCCAGGTGAAGGCGAGATCCTGGTCGCGGTTCGGGCCGCGGGGATCAACGGCGCCGACCTCATGCAGCGGCGCGGGCTGTACCCGGCACCGCCCGGTTCGCCAGCCGACATCCCGGGCCTCGAGGCCGCCGGCGAGGTCGTGGCGTTGGGGCCCGGCGCGACGCGTTTCACCATCGGCGACCGGGTGATGGCCGTCGTCGGCGGCGGAGGACAGGCCGAGCGCCTCGTCGTGCACGAGCGCGCCGCGATCCCGGTGCCCGATGGGCTCACCTGGGAGCAGGCCGGTGGCGCGCCGGAGGTGTTCACCACCGCGCACGACGCGCTCTTCACCCAGGCAGGGCTGGCGATGGGGGAGCGGGTGTGCGTGCACGGCGCGGCCGGCGGTGTGGGTAGCGCAGGAGTGCAGCTCGCGATCGCCGCGGGAGCGACGGTGGTGGCGTCCGTGCGGGATCCGGCTCGGCGAGTCGACGTCGCCGCGCTCGGCGCGACGGTGATCGAGCCCGAGGGCTTCGGCGAGCACGGCCCCTTCGACGTGATCCTCGAGCTCGTCGGCGGCCCGAACCTGGCTGCCGACGTGAAGGCGCTGGCCACCGGTGGCCGCGTCGTGGTGATCGGGGTCGGCGCCGGCGCCAAGGCCGAGATCAACCTGCTGGCGCTGATGGGAGCCCGCGGTCGGATCCTCGCTTCGACCCTGCGGGCCCGACCGTTGGAGGGCAAGGCCGCGGCGGCCCGGGCCGTCGAGCATCACGTCCTGCCGCTCTTCGAGGCCGGCACGTTGACCGTCCCGGTGCACCAGGCGCATCCGATGGCGACGGCACCCGCGGCGTATGAGCAGTTCGCCTCGGGCGGCAAGTTCGGCAAGATCGTCCTCACCAGCGAGGCCTGAGCCCCGAACCGATCTCGGTGGTGCGGGGACGGCGCCGCGCCGCGCCCCTGCGCCCGCCGCTCAGGCGGTTTGGGACGCGCGCCTCGAGCCACCCAGCTCGAGGTCGCTGATCCGCAGGTGGTGCGTGTCCCACCAGTAGCGGACGGTCATCTCCGGCCAGTTGTTGGTGACCTTGCCGGCTTCGTTCTTGTACCAGGAGTCGCAGTCGGCTTCCCACACCGTGTCGTGCAACGCCGCGGTGATCCGTTCGTCGTAGCGCCGGGCCGCCTCGGGGCGGACGTCGACCCACGCCGCTTCGGTGGTCGCGAGGCGGCGCAGGTTGGCGAGCACGTAGCGGTACTGCCCCTCGAGCATGAAGATGATCGAGTTGTGGCCCAGGTTGGTGTTCGGCCCGTACAGGATGAACAGGTTGGGGTAGCCCGACACCGCGATGCCCTGGTACGCGGACGCGCCCTCCTTCCACTCGGCGTGGAGGTTGCGCCCGTCCCGACCGGTGATCTCGACCGGCGCCAGGAAGTCGGTGGCCTCGAAGCCGGTGGCCACGACGATCGTGTCGACTTCGCGTCGGGTGCCGTCCGCGGTGACGATCGCGTCGGCCTCGACGTGGTCGATCGGGTTCGTCACGACCTCGACGTTGTCCCGGCAGAGCGTGTCGAGGTAGTCGTCGGAGATGAGGATCCGCTTGCAGCCCACGGGGTAGTCGGGGGTGAGCGTGGCGCGCAGCTCGGGGTCGGGCACGTGGGCGGCGATGAACTTGGTGCCCATGTCCCCGCGAGCTTGCCGGCCTTGCTGCCGCTGCGCAGCGCCATGAAGCGGAGCTCGAACGTGGCGTAGAGCTTGGAGCGGTTGAGACGTTCCCAGAACGGGATGCGGCGGAAACGCCGGATCTCGGCATCCGAGAACGGGGCGTCCGGCTTGGGGAGCATCCAGTTCGCCGAGCGCTGGAACTGGTACAGCGTGGACGCCTGCGCCGCGACCGGAGGGACGAACTGCACCGCACTGGCGCCGTTGCCGATCACCCCGACCCGTTCGCCGGAGAGGTCGTGGTCGTGGTTCCAGCGGGCGGAGTGGAAGATCGTGCCCTTGAACTCGTCGAGCCCGTCGATGTCGGGCCACCGGGGCCGGTTGAGCTGGCCGAGTCCCCAGATGACGATGTCGAAGTGGCGCTCGTCGCCTGCGGCGGTGGTGATCGTCCAACGTGCCGCGTCCTCGTCCCACGATGCCGACACGATCTCGGTGCCGAGCTCGAGCTTGGCCTCGAGGTGGTGGGTGCGGACGCAGGTCTCGAGGTAGTCGAGGATCTCGGGCTGCTTGGGGAAGTGCCGTGTCCAGTCGCGGCGCCGCTCGAAGGAGTACGAGTAGAGGTGGGACGGGACGTCGCAGGCGGCGCCGGGGTAGGTGTTGTCCCGCCAGACGCCGCCCACCCCGTCGGCCTTGTCGAAGATCGTGAAGTCCCGGTAGCCGTGCTGCTGCAGCTGGATGGCCATGCCGAGCCCGCCGAACCCCGCGCCCACGATCGCGATCGTGGGTTGGGGGTGACCAGCCGTGCCCGGCCGGGCACGATCGACGACCTTGCTGAGCAAGCCGGAGTTCTGCACGCTGATGGTCTTCCCCTTGCCGATTACCGGTCGATCCCCGATCGACGTGGGGGCGAGTCTAGGCGGACCAGCTCAGCACCGGCCTTGCCGGGGACGAGCGGGGATGTCGTTGGTGGGGGGCTACTTGGCGCCGTCGCGCTGGTGGGTGGTGCGGTGCACCGGGTCCTTGTCCCAGTTCGGCAGGACGTGCTTGCCGAAGGTCTCGACGGTTTCGATGGCGACCTCGACCGACATCGTGGTCGAGAGCATCCCGAACGTGAGCTGGTCGGCGCCGATCGCCTCGTACTGCGCGATGGCGTCGGAGCACTCCTCCGGGTCACCGATGAGCGCCATGCCCTTCGCGGTGGCCTTGCGGAGGCCCTCCTCGGTCGGCTCGGGGATCAGGTCGGGCCAGACCGGGATGCCGTCCGGGCGGGGGAACGTGTCGAGGTACCGGAACACGAGGCTGTCGTGGTAGCCGCTGGTGATGTCGGTGCCGATCTTGCGGGCCCGGTCGCCATCCTCGAGGCAGAGGAGCTGGGTCGTCATCATGACGTTGTCGTTGATGTAGTCGCCTACGGGGTTCTCGCACTTGGCGATCTCCTCCTTGTAGGCCTCGATGGCCGGTGCCAGCACCTTGGGCGGCGCCATCGAGAAGCAGAGCACGCCCAGGCCCATCTCGCCGGCCTTCTTGAAGGTCGAGGGGCTGCCGGCGGCCACCCAGAGCGGCGGGTGGGGCTTCTGGAGCGGCTTGGGGAGGACGTTTCGCTCGGGCATCGAGAAGAAGCGACCCTCGAAGCCGGGGTACTTGCCGGGCTTCCACATCTTGACGATCTCCGGCACGGTCTCGTCGAACATCTCGCGGGTGATCTCGGGGTCGTCGATGCCGAACCCCTTCTGCTCGGTGGTGGAGGAGCCACGTCCCAACCCCAGCTCGAAGCGCCCGTCGGAGAGCAGGTCGAGCATGGCGGCCCGCTCGGCGAGGCGCGCCGGGTGGTTGACCGGGGGCGTGGCGTTCATGATCCCCGACGCGATGTGGATGTTGTCGGTGAGCGCGGCCACGTAGGCGAGGAACGACTCGTTCGCCGACAGGTGCGAGTACTCCTCGAGGAAGTGGTGCTCGGTGGCCCAGGTGTACTTGAAGCCGGCCTTGTCGGCGGCCACCACCCAGTTGATCTCGTCGCGCAGCCGGTTGTACTCGGCGGCGTCGCCGTCTCGGTCGGCGAGACGCTGGGGGATGTAGAGCGAGTTGAAGACGCCGAACTCCATGTGTCCGGACTCCTTTCGGCGTGGGGACGATCGGGGACCGGACCCAAACTGGAACGTGTTCTAGTTTTCTAGCACACGGGAGTGGAGCGCGTGCGCATCGTCGGATTCGGCTGAGATGTTGTCTGACGATACGTCAGATCGTCCATACTCGCGGGGTGCGCATCGGAGTCACCGTCTTCCTCACCGACCAGGGCATCGACCCGGCCACGCTCGCCGCAGCGGTCGAGGACCGGGGCTACGCATCGTTGTTCCTTCCGGAGCACACCCACCTGCCCGTGCGTGAGTCAGAACCACCCGGACTGGTCGAAGGGGTGCGGCTGGAGGACTACCGCCGGGGTCTCGACCCGATGGTGGCATTGGGCGCCGCGTCGGCGGTGACGACCGACCTGCGGCTGGGCACCGGCGTGCTCCTGGTCGCCCAACACGACCCGATCGCGCTGGCCAAGCAGGTGGCCACCCTCGACCACCTCTCGGGTGGCCGCTTCGTGCTCGGGGTCGGCTACGGGTGGAACCGGGCCGAGGCCGCCGACCACGGGGTCGAGTTCGCGACCCGCCGGGCGCTGGTGACCGAGAAGCTCGGGCTGATGCAGGCGCTTTGGTCCCAGGACGCCGCGGACTACGACGGCGGGCTCGTCAGCCTCCAGCCCGCTTACGCCTGGCCCAAGCCCGTGCAGCAGCCACGGGTGCGCACACTCATCGGCGGGGGCGCCGGTCCCAAGCTGTTCGCCGCGATCGCGGACCACGCCGACGGGTGGATGCCGATCGGCGGGGGTGGCCTGTCCGCCGCGCTGCCGGTCCTGCGGAAGGCCTGGGCCGACGCAGGGCGCGCCGGCGACGCGCTCTCTGTGGTGCCCTTCGGTGTCGTCCCCGATGCCGCGAAGTTGGCGCACTACGCGTCGCTGGGTTGCGACGAGGCCGTGGTTCGCGTGCCGATGGGCACCGAGACCGAGGTGCTCGCCACGCTCGACCGGTTCACCGACTTCCTGCCCTGACGTCCCACTCCGGCTTTTGGGTGCCGTTTCGCAGGCCACGGCCTGCGAAACGGCACCCAAAAGCGGGGACGGGGCGGGCTCAGTCGTTGAGCAGGGGACCGACCTGGGTGCCGAACGCGGCCATCTGCTCGCACAGCTCGCCTGCGCTGCGCGCCCGGAACCTCACCTGCAGGTGTGAGACGCCCATTTCGACGTACTCGCGCAGCGACGTGGCGATCTCCTCGGGTGAGCCGCTCACGGTCCGGCCCGTGTCCCAGCCGAGGTCGCCGACGTACAGGAAGTCGGTGATGGCGCCGACCGCGCACGGCTGCGTGATCCCGGCGAGGTCACGGGTCGCGGTGATCAGTCGGATGGCGTCGGGCATGTCCTTCTTGGGGGTGCCCTGCGGCAACCAACCGTCACCGAGCAGCGCGGCTCGCCGGATGGCCGACTTGGACGATCCCCCGACCCAGATCGGCGGACGCGGCTGCTGGACCGGTCGGGGGGAGGAGCCCATGTCGTCCACGAACTCGTGACTGAGGTGGAGCTTCACCTGGTCGATGCGCTCGTCGAGGATCTTGCCGCGCTGGCTGAAGTCGACGCCGAAGAGCTCGAACTCCTCGGTGACGTGTCCGGCCCCGACGCCGAGGATGACCCGGCCTCCCGAGAGGTGGTCGAGCGTGGCGAAGGCGTGCGCCGACTGCGCGGCGTGGCGATAGGCGAGGACGTACACGTGTGAGAGCAGTCGCACGTTGGTCGTCATGCCGGCCAACCACCCCAGCGTCGCCACCGGGTCGTACCAGGTGGTGCTCATCGCCGAGGCGAGCCGTCGAGGAATCGCCACGTGGTCGCAGACGCCGACGTAGAAGAACCCGGACTCGTCCGCGGTCCGCGCGACCGCGGCGAGGTCGTCGGGCGTCGCGTCGAGCTCCCAGTCGGCGGCGAACATCGAGCTCTGCGCCTGGACCGGCAGCTGCATGCCGTAGACGGCGCTTCCTTCGGGGATGATCTGCACCGCAACCTCACGTGGGATGGCGAACCGAGGCTCGTGTCTAACACAGCGTCAGACGGGGTGTCATCGGCGCGTCGCTGTCGTGGCGGAGAGGGCGACTGCTACGCTCCTCCGTCCCGGGCGATTAGCTCAGTTGGTTAGAGCACCTGCATGACGCGGCAGGGGGTCGGGGGTTCGAATCCCTCATCGCCCACTCGAGATCCCCGTGGTCGGCACGTCGTCGGTGGCTCGGCTGCGGCGCGATCGTGGAGAGGTCGGCATAGGGTGCGTCCCCATGTCAACCACCGCAGATCTGCAGGGCCGCACCGCGGTCGTCACCGGGGCCTCGAGCGGCATCGGCCGTGCCATCGCAGAGTCGCTGGGCGCCGCCGGTGCCCAGGTGTTCCTCTCAGGGCGCACCGAGTCTGCGATGCAAGCATCGGTCGACAAGATCGCCGCTGCGGGTGGCAGCGCCGAGTTGCGCGTCGGTGATGTGCGCGAATCGGGCGAGATCCAGGCGCTGGTGGACCTGGCTGTCACCCGAACCGGGCGGCTCGACATCATGGTGAACAACGCGGGCATGTCGCACCCGGAAGCGATCATGGACGGCACCCCCGAGCAGTGGAAGGCCATGTTCGAGACGAACGTGCTCGCGCTGCTGGAAGGATGCCAGGCGTCGGTGAAGGCCATGCGGGCGTGCGGTGCCACGGGCCACGTGGTGAACATCTCTTCGGTCGCGGCGCTCCGTCCGGACTCGGGGGTCTACGGGTCGACCAAGCACGCGGTCAACGCGATCTCCAACACGTTGCGCAACGAGCTCGCCGACGACCCGATCCAGGTCGTCACGATCATGCCCGGGGCGATCGCCACGAACTTCGCCCGCAACTTCGACGCCGAGGTGCTCAAGGGCCTCGTCGGCATGAGCGGTTTCGAGGTCGAGGTGGGCGACGGCGAGCGCATCCCCGATGAGGTGCTCGAGGCCGCGGAGGCGTCGCTCAGCGAGGTCTTGGCAGCTCCCGAGGACGTCGCCGACGCGGTCCTCTACGCGGTGAGCCAGCCCGCCCGGGTGCACATCGCCGAGCTCGTCGTGCGACCCAACAAGGACCTCAACCTGTAGCAGGGGTCCCCGTCGGTCTGGGCCTCGGGCCAAGTCGCGCCTGGTGGTCGAGCGATCGGGTACACGAACATGTCGAGACCCACAGGTGATGACCGTGCGTGGCGCCACGATCCTCTCGGCCTCGCCGGCGCTGGAGACGGACGCAAATCACCCTTCTGGGGCGAGGCCGAAGCTCGGCTGACGGCGTACGGTGACGGTTCGGTGCACGGCCCCGCTCCGGGAGGAACCATGTCAGATCGAACCCAGCACGCGAATCGCGTCCACACCCTGAAGAGGATGAACGACCATGGCTGACCCCACGACCGACTCCGATGTGTTCGGCCCGATCCACGGCCGACGCGAGTTTCGCAATCACCTGGACACCTTCGCGTTCCCTGCGCAGGGTGTTCCGGCCGATGAGGCGTACGAACTCCTCCACACCGCCCTCATGCTCGACGGACGCGAGACGCTGAACCTGGCGTCGTTCGTCACCACCTGGATGGAGCCCCAGGCCGAGCAGTTGATCCACGACACGCTGCGAAAGAACCACATCGATCATGAGGAGTACCCGGCCGCCTCGTTGATCGAGGAAGCCTGCGTCCACATGTTGGCCGACCTCTTCAACGCCCCGAGCCCGGAGGACTCCGTCGGCGTGGCCACCATCGGGTCGTCCGAGGCGATCATGCTGGGACTTCTCGCCCACAAGCGCGCATGGCGCCACCGGCGTGAGTCGGAGAACCTGCCCACCGATCGACCCAACGTGGTCTTCGGAGCCGAGACGCACGTGGTATGGGACAAGTTCGCGAACTACTTCGACGTGGAGATGCGCAAGATCCCGATGCAGCCCGATCGGTTCGTGGTGAGTGCGGCGGACGTCGAGGCCGAGATCGATGAGAACACGATCGCGGTGGGTGCGGTCCTGGGAACGACGCACATCGGCGAGGCCGACCCGATCGAGGAGATCAACGACCTGCTCGTGCGCATCAAGGCCGAGCGGGGCTGGGACATCCCACTCCACGTGGACGGTGCGAGCGGCGGGTTCATCGCCCCGTTCTCCGAGCACGAGTTGCGGTGGGACTTCCGACTCGAGCAGGTGGCATCCATCAACGTGTCGGGACACAAGTACGGGCTCGTCTATCCGGGGGTGGGTTGGCTGATCTTCCGGGACAAGTCCAAGCTTCCCGAAGACCTCGTGTTCAGCGTCAACTACCTGGGCGGCGCCCAGCCGACGTACACGTTCAACTTCTCCCGCGGCTCGGCCATGATCCAGGCCCAGGCGTACAACTTCGTTCGCTTGGGGCGCAGCGGATACGAGTCGATCGTGGCGAACATGCTGGCCAACGCCCGGCACCTCAACGAGAGCCTCCGCTCGACCGGGCGCTTCGAGATCCTCAACCCCGGTTTGGCCGAACCCGTGGTGACCTTCAAGATCAAGGGTGATCCCGGTTTCGACGTGTACCACCTGTCGGCAAGGATGCGCGAGAACGGATGGATCATCCCCGCGTACAGCTTGCCGCCCAATGCTGAGGACGTGCACCTGTTGCGGATCGTGGTTCGCCTCGACCTCAGCCGCCAGATGATCGACGTGCTCCTGCAAGACCTGGACAAGGCCTGGAACGATCTCGCGGCCGAACAACCGACCCATGTGGCGCCCCCGAAGCCCGACCTCTGGACCGCTCCGGACCACGCTGCCATGCATGCGAAAGCACGATTCGGCCGAAAGGAGTGAGCGACGGGCCGGGCCCGCCGCGTGCTCGAGGCGCTCGCTCCGGACTGACCGACTGTGGCCTGTCGGTGAGCTGACGGCGGGGATGCGCTCGGTTCAGGTGCGGTCGACGGGTTCGACCGTCCTGGCGAGGATGCCCAACGTCGCCCGCAACGCGCCCTCGCTCAGGACCGGGAAGATGTTTCGTCCAGCCCATTCCGGGTGGATGTCCGACCAGTCGTAGTACGAGGTCACCACCGTGTTGCCGTTGTCGCCGGGCTCGAGCAGGTACCCGTAGACGTGGCCGATGGGCGGCTTGAGCTGCCCGTCGATCGTCCAGGCGATCTCGCGATCGGGGTCGTAGGCGGTGAAGATGACCTCGACGTCGTACGTGCCGAAGGGGTGGTCGTTGAGCGCTTCACGGTCCATGTGAACCGTGAAGCGCTCGCCGACGCCCGAGACCGCTTCACCCGTTGCACCCATGAGCATCCCGGAACTGTCGATCGCGACGTGACCCTTCGGATCGCGCAGGACACGAAAGATCTCGCTGCTCGAGGCAGCGATGGTGCGCTGGACTTCGATGCGTGCGGTCAACGGGGCATCCGAGTTGTGGCGTGCAGTCTCGGCGAGTCTCTCACTTGCCAGTGTGTTCGAAAGACGCTCGGAGGTCGCCGCCAGCAGCGAACCCAGCCGAGGACGATCGGGGACGAGACCGGGCTGCACCCCCTGGTCGTGGGCGGTGGCAGCGCACACCACACCGATGCAGGCCGCGATCACGTCGTGCCCGAAGGCCGCACGCAAGGCCGCGCCGCGACCTCGTCGCGCCGCGACCTCGGTGAGTCCGACCACCGCGGGCGAGCTGGTGAACAACACCGCGTCGACGGTGTGCGCGCACATCTCGTCGACCAACACCTCGGCTGACGTCGTGTCGTCGGGCACGGTCCAGCGGTAGACCGGAAGCGGGATGACGCCATCGGCCACGCCGGCGATGGGCGCCACCAGACGTTGTGCGTCCTCGTGGCCGTCCAACTGCACGGCGACGCGACCGCGGGGCCGCTCGCGCTCGAGCCAGTCGACGGCGTCGTGGGAGCGCCCGTTCGGCCCGAACCAGGCCACGTCGATGCCACACTGCTGTGCCACGCGTGCCGACTTCGCGCCACGTGCGATGACCGTCGCCTGGGTCAAGGTGTCGCGGAGCGAGGCCTCGAGACCGATCGAGGCTGCCGTCTCGAGGATGCGCCGGATTCCGCCGCCGGTGTGGATGACGAGGACCGCAGGCGGGTCCGCGATCACCTGCTCCAAGGCCCCCACGAGCTCGGTGTCCGCCTCCGGCAGCATCGTCTGCACGCAGGGGGCCTCGAGGACCCTCGCCCCGCGACGCTCGAGGTAGGCGCGCTGCTCCTCGCGACGACGCTCGGAGGTGATGGCCACCGTCCGCCCGACCAGGACGGCATCGCTCATCGCCCGACCGTGACGACCTCTGGGGCGCCAAAGGTCGACGTCAACTCAGGGGTGGCGCTCGACATGATCGACCGTGCCGGGACGCGCAGCCGGTGAAGCATCTCGGCCATCGGGCCACGCGGACCGAGCGCGAGTCGCGCGCCGCCGGGGCGCGCTCCGCCACCCCGGCTGGTGACCTCCCACTCGGTCCGGCGCAGCACGCCATCCTGCCAGGAGTAGGTGGGCGGCATCTGACCCGGCATCGGGAGCGGACCGCCATCGGGGACGTCGAGCGTCAGCTGGTGGCCGTGCCCGCTGCGCAGCGTGCACGCGGTGCGGCCCCGCATGGAGACAAGGTCGATCTCGGCGATCCACTTCGGGTAGCCCCAGATCTCGTTGCCCGCTGCGCAGGTGAAGGGTTGGTCGACCGGCAGGTCGTGGATGAACGCGGCGACTTCACCGCGGGCGAGCTCGCGGGCGTGGGTCCGGAAGCCGTCGGCGGGCGCGGCGTCGTGGGCGCGCACGAGGACGCTGACCGCCACCTCGTGGTAGGCGTCGAGGTCACCGTCGATGTAGTCGACGAACGCCAGCGCCAACATCGCGCGGGCGGGAACCGGTTGGATGACCTCCAGGCCCGAATAGTCGATCTCGGCCTGCGCGGCTGCCGCGGGGACAAGCCACGAGGCGGACCACTGCCTGGCGTGACGAATGTGGACCGGGAGCGCCACCGTGCGTCCGGCGATCTCGAAGGTGGCTGGCGGGGCGGATGCGGGTGCTGTCGTCATGATGGTCGGTAGCGTACGGGCATGGACGGCTCGTCGCAGTGGGAAGCAGACGTGCTGCTGTCCGACGGTGGCACGATGCGCGTGCGGCCCGTCCGGGCGGGCGACGGGCCGCTGTTCGCGGCGTTCCATGCTCGCCAGTCCGCCGAGAGCATCTACTTCCGCTACTTCAGCCCACGCCCGAACCTGAGCGAGCGCGACCTCGAGCACCTGACGGTGGTCGACTACGAGGACCGCATGGCGTTCATCGGTCTGATCGGCGACGAGATGGTGGGCATCGCCCGGTACGACCGCTACCCGACGTCCAGCAACGCCGAGGTCGCGTTCTTCACCGACGACGCCCACCATGGTCGAGGGGTCGCCACGGTGCTGCTCGAATACCTTGCCGCCGCCGCGCGTGAGGCGGGTCTCACGAGGTTCGTGGCCCAGGTCCTGCCGCAGAACCGGCGGATGCTCTCGGTCTTCAAGCAGGCGGGGTTCGCAGTCCAGAGCCGGTTCGAGGAAGGCGTCATCGAGGTCGAGCTGGGGATCGAGCCCACCGACGAGGCACACGCGGTCATCGAGGAGCGGGCGCGCATCGCCTTCACTCGGTCGGTGCGGCGGTTGCTCGCGCCCCGGTCCGTCGCGGTCGTCGGCGCTGTCCCGGCGTCCCGACGCCATCGGGCACCAGATGCTGCAGCGGCTCCTCGACGGTGGCTTCTCCGGTGCGGTGCACCCGGTCAACCCCCAGGCCGAGTCGGTGCTGGGTCGGCGCGCCTGGCCGTCGGTCGAGGCGATCCCCGACGAGGTCGACCTGGTCGTGGTCTGCGTCCCGGCTCCGGCGGTGCGCGCCGTGGTCCTGGATTGCGCCAGGAAGCACGTGCACGGCCTGGTCATCGTGAGCGCAGGTTTCTCCGACGCCGGTGCCGACGGCGCACGCCTCGAGCGCGAGGTCGTCGAGCTCGCGCACCGGCACGGCATGCGGGTCATCGGACCGAACTCGATGGGCGTTGTCAACACCGCCGCCGACGTGTCCATGCAGGCGACGTTCGTGGGCGTGCCCGCCCTGCCGGGCGCCATCGGGGTGTCGTCGCAGTCGGGCACCCTCGGCGCCGCCATCATCGGCCACGCGCGGCGTCTGGGGCTCGGGATCTCGACCTTCGTGTCCCTGGGCAACAAGCCCGACGTGTCCAACAACGACCTGTTGCAGTACTGGGAGGAGGACGAGGCGACCCGGCTCGCGCTGCTGCACCTGGACAGCTTCGGGAACCCACAGAACTTCTCGCGCATCACGCGTCGCCTCACCCGCGTCAAGCCGGTCGTCGCGGTGAAGAGCGGCCGTTCGGTCCAGCTCGCACACACGCCGAATGGCCTCTCACTCGAGGCGAGCCTCGACGCATTGCTCGCGCAGACCGGCGTCATCCGCGTCGACACGCTCGAGCAGCTCTTCGACGTCGCGGTGCTGTTGAGCCACCAGCCGGTCGCCCGCGGAGGGCGGTTGGCCATCGTGGCCAACTCGTGGGGGCCCGCGAGCCTGGCGACCGACGCCGTGGTCGGCGCCGGGCTCGAGCTCGCTGCGCCAGACCGGGGTGAACGCCCCAACCCGTTGGACCTCGGCTACGCGGCGGGCCCGGAGGCCTTCTCGGACGCCGTCGGACGGGTGTCCCAGGACCCTGACGTGGATGCGGTGCTCGTGCTGTGCACACCTCCGGTGCCGGCCGACCTCGATCGCCTGGCGGAGACGATCGAAGCGGCCGCGGACGCCTCGCCCGTTCCCGTCGTGGCGAGCTACCTGGGGCTGACCCCGTCCCCGCCGCGGAATCCGGCTCCGGGTCGACACGTGCCGGTCTTCGAGTTTCCGGAAGCGGCGGTGCACGCCCTCGGGCGGATCGCCCGCTACGGCCGGTGGTTGGATCGGGACCCGGGAACCCTGCCGGATGCGTCCCTGGTCGATGTCGGGCGCGTGCGAGCGCTCGTCGACGGACTCCTGCCTACCGACGGCGGGTTGACCGACACCGGATGGGTCGACAGCGACGCCGCCGCGGCCTTCATGGAAGCCGCCGGGATGTCGGTCGTCGCAAGGCGCGTGGTGCGGGACGTCGATGGCGCCATCGCAGCGGCGGAAGCCCTCGGGTGGCCGGTGGTGCTCAAGGCCTCCGGAGTGGAGCGGCCAGCGAAGACGGAAGCGGGCGGCATCGCCGTCGACGTGCACGGTCCGGACGAGCTGCGCCATGCCCATGCACGGATGGAGGAGTTGCTCGGCGCCGCGATGCACCCGGCCGTGGTGCAGGAGATGGCCCCCTCGGGTGTCGACGTGCGCATCGGGATCGTGCGACACCCACAGGTCGGTTCGGTGCTGACCGTGTGGGTCGATGGTCGGTTCGGCGCCATTGCGCCTGACGATGCCCTGCAGGTGTTGCCGTGTTCGGACCTCGATGCCGAGCGGGTCCTCGCAGCGGCCGGGCTCCCCGCGGCACTCGAGGCGGTGGTCGTCCGGGGCGAGCCGCTCGACGAGGAGGCCGTCGGGGACGCCGATCGCGGCCGCGGTGGAGCTGGTGCTGCGACTCTCGGTGCTGGGGGAGGTCGCACCGGAGCTCGCAGTTGCGATCCTCGACCCGGTGCTGGTGTCGGCGGGCGGCGCCTGGGTGACCGACGTCCGACTCCGGCTCGCGCCGGTGGCGGGTTCGGGCGCGCCCGACGTGCGACGCCTGGTGTCGTCCGACATCCTCTGAGGCGTGGTCAGCTGGGCGGCGCGCTCGGCGGCGCGACCGGCCACGGCGGGGGAGCCTTCGGCACTTCCGCGACGGCGGCCGTGGGAGCGGACGGCCCGTGGAGGCCCGGTCGCCAACGCAGCCAGCCGGCGACCGCGGCTCCGAACACCATCCCGGCCACGTGCGCCTCCCACGCCACGCGCGAGGTCGGGTCGGTGAGGAACTGTGAGAGCAGGAAGAAGCCCAGGATGGCCCACGCGGGGAGGTAGACGACCTGGAGACCGGCCGAGTACACCAGGGACAGGATGCGTCGACCGGGGTTCAGGATCAGGTAGGCACCCATCAGTGCAGCGATCGCACCGGACGCTCCCAGCAGCGGGTCGGCCGACTCGGGGTGGACCGCGATGTAGCCGAGCCCTGCTGCGATGCCCCCGGCAACGAAGAGCGCGAGGACGCCGGGCGCGCCGATCCGTTCCTCGAGACCGCGCCCGAACACCCAGAGGAACAGGAGGTTGCTGAGGAGGTGCAGGAGGTTGGCGTGGATGAACAGACTCGTGAGCAGGGGGGCGTACACGTTCTTCTCGGCGTAGGAGCCCGGGTGGTCGGACGGGAAGCCGTCGCAGCTGGCACCGGCCGCGATGCTCCTGGCGTGCGTGACCTCGCACGGCACCAGCGCCCAGCGATCTTCGAAGTGGCGGATCTGCAGGAGCGCCTTGGAGTCATCTTCGACGGTGAGTCCGTGCGAGATCCCCTGCATCGGCTTGGGCTGGAAGAAGGCGAAGGCCACGAGGCAGGTGCACAGCAGCACCCAGGTGGCCCACATCGGTCGATCGGGCCGCTCCTCGTCCCGGAAGGGGTAGGCCACCTCAGAAGGCCCCGGGTGCGGTGGGCGGGTTTGGCGACGCGTAGGGAGGCGGTGGAGGCGCCATCGTCGGGAGGGGTCGACGTGGTGGTGGAGGGGGCGGCGCAGGACGTGGGGCACCCGGCCACGGTGGTGGCCACCGCGGCCCGGGAGGTGGCGCGAAGTGCGGTGGTACGTACCCGGGCTCGACAACGATCGTGTGGCCGGCGAGGTCGTGCGGCCCACGGTGTTGCGATGATGCGTGCACCCAGAGTCCGAGCAGGAGCTGAAACGGCGGGAGGTACAGCAGTGGTGCGAGGACGAAGGAACGGGCCAGGGCCCGGCCCAGAGTCGGGGGCTGGCCGGTGTCGACGTCGACGACCACGAACCCGGCGAAGGCGTGGCTCGGCGTGCGGCCGTCACGGGACAATCGGCGGGCCTCGTCGATGGAGATCACCACGATCCAGAAGGCGGCGAGCCACAGCAGCGGCCAGGCGCTCCGGCTGATGACGGTTGCGATCAGGTAACCCCCGACCGCGACCGCGGCGAGTCCCCAGAGACCGTCGAGCCGATGGGCGCGCGCTCGTCGGCGTTCGTGGAGGTCGGGAGCGCGACCCCATGGGGTCATCTGCGCGGTCATCGCCGGGTCGTACCAGAGCTCGGTATCGGCTCGAGCCAACGGCAGGGGCATGCGGCGATCCACGACGACGGTGTCCGAGATCCGATCGTGGAACCCCTGTCGACGCGGCGAGGTGGCCAGGGAGATCAAGAGAACGACCGGCAGCGTGAACACCAGGAGCGTTCCGGGGAACGGCAGCAGATAGCACATGGCGATCGGGAACGAACGGCGCAGTGCCTGGAGCCAGGGCACGCCTGGTGTCGTGCGCTCGAACGCGACGACGCGCAGGTCGAGCGCGCGCTGGCCGACGGTGGCGCCCCAGCGCGCGAGGCAGGTGGTCTCCCAGCCGGCGACGAGCGCCAGGATCAACAGGTCCTGGGCGACGGGTCGACCTGGTGGACCGAGTGCGACGGCGACGGCGACGAGCAAGCCCGCGGGAGCGCTGTCGATGATGCGTGCAACGAGTCGCCGGCCACCTCTTGCCGCCCACGAGTGGACGTACACACGTGGCGGTGATGGCACCGCCGACATGGCGCCCGTGAAGCTGGGCTCAGCGTCCGGACATCGCGACGTAGTCGCGTGCGTCGTGGCCGACGTAGAGCTGGCGCGGGCGTGCGATCTTCTGGTCCTGCTCGAGCAGTTCCTTCCAGTGCGCCAACCAGCCGGAGACCCGCGGGATGGCGAAGAGCACCGTGAACGTGTCGATCGGGAAGCCCATGGCCTGGTAGATCAGGCCCGAGTAGAAGTCGACGTTGGGGTAGAGCTTGCGGCTCACGAAGTAGTCGTCCGCGAGAGCGGTCTCCTCGAGCTTGAGCGCGATGTCGAGCAGCGGGTTCTTGCCGGTCACGTCGAACACGTCGTAGGCGATGTTCTTGATGATCGTGGCCCGAGGGTCGAAGTTCTTGTAGACGCGGTGGCCGAAGCCCTGAAGCCGCCCCTTGCCCTCCTTGACCTCCTTGACGAACGCCTCGACGTTGTCGACCGAGCCGATCTCGTTGAGCATCTTGATCACGGCTTCGTTGGCACCGCCGTGCCGGGGTCCGTAGAGCGCTGCCGCGGCACCGGCGCAGGCCGAGTAGGGGTCGGGGTGCGAACTGCCGATCACCCGCATGGCCGCGGTGCCGCAATTCTGCTCGTGGTCGGCGTGCAGGATGAAGAGCACGTCGAGTGCGTGCGCGAGGACCGGGTCGGGCTCATAGTGAGGTTCGGCGACCTTCCACATCATCGACAGGAAGTTCGAAGCGAAGGGCAGGGTGTTGTCGGGGTAGACGAACGGCTGCCCGACGCTGAATCGGTGCGCACAGGCGGCGAGGGTCGGGACCTTCGCGACCAGGCGCACGATCTGCTTGTCGCGCACCTCGGGGTCCTGGATCTGCTTGGCCTCGTGGTAGAAGGTCGACAGGGCCCCGAACGCCGACACCAGCATGCCCATCGGGTGGGCGTCGTAGTGGAAGCCCTCCATGAAGCGCTTGCGGACGTTCTCGTGGATGAACGTGTGGTACGTGATCTCGTGCTTCCACGTCTCGAACTGCTCGGCGGTCGGGAGCTCGCCGTAGATGAGCAGGTAGGAGACCTCGAGGTAGGTGGAGTGCTCCGCGAGCTGCTCGATGGGGTAGCCGCGATAGCGAAGGATGCCGTTCTCGCCGTCGATCTCGGTGATGGAGCTCGAGGTGCACGCGGTCTGCGTGAACCCGGGGTCGTAGAACCAGGTGTTGCCCAGCAGCTTCTTCCATTCGCTGGCGTCGACGCCGCCGTTGACGATCGGGATCTCGATCGTCTCGCCCGATCGGTTGTCGGTGATCGTCACGCTCTCGGCCACTCCGGAACTCCCTGCTCGTCGCACTGATGTAGTGGGGCATGGCGCGGATCTGCACGCCCGTGCCGCTGCAGTTGGGAGCCTAGTGGCGGCCGATGACGAACCCGTAGGTCGCAGCCCCGACTTGGCTGCATCTTTCGGCCACCGCGGCCCAAAGCGCATGTGCAACCGGGAGCGTCAGGAGGCGTCTCTGCGGGGGATGATGCCTTCGTGGGCCTCGGCGTTGCGCTCGACGAGCACCAGGAGGATGTCGCGCACCACACGGGCTGCCGAGGACAGCAGCGCGCGGCGATCGCTGGCAAGACCGACCGATCGGGGAGCGAGGTCCGCCACTGACACCTGTCGCCAACTCCGCGAGCTCCGCCACGGCGCGGCGCTGGCGGGCAGCACCGCCGGTCCGTACCCCTCGAACGCGAGGGTGGCGAGCAGTCGCATCCCGTCGATCTCGGCGGCCGCGTGCAACTCGACGCCGACGCGCCGGGTTTCCACGTCGAGCTCGTCGCGGAAGGAGGTGCCCCGTGGTGGCAGGAGCAGCGAGTGCCGGGAGAGCTCGGCGAGGTCCACGCGCTGCGCGTGGGCGAGCGGGTGCGAGATGGGGGCGATGACGATGTGTCCCTCGTCGAAGAGCGTCTCGGTCACCACGTCGGGGTCGTCGATGGGGAGGTTGACCACGGCCAGGTCGAGCTGGCCGGTGTGGAGCTGGGGGATGAGCGACGACGTCGTGGCGTCGACGATGATGAGGTGCACGCGCTCGTGGCGTTCGTGCACCGCGGCCAGGACCAGCGGTGCGAGCCACCGGGCGGTCGTGCCGATCATCCCGAGGCGAACCTGGCCGGCCACCGAGTCTGCAGTGGACGCGAGGTCGCCGGCGAGGGCGTCGAGCTCGGCCTGGATGCGCCGGGCTCGAGCGACGACGATCTCGCCTGCGGGAGTGAGCGATCCGCTGGCGCGGTCGACGAGCACCTGACCCACCTCTCGCTCGAGCTTCGCGACGTGGGTGGAGACGTTCGACTGCACGGTGTGCAAGGACCGCGCGGCGCCGGAGAAACTCCGGTGGTCGCCGACTGCGACGAGGGCTGAGAGCTGCCGCAGGTCCATCGCGAATGAAGATAGCGCATATCATGGATAATCGTTGGACAGAATGGCCGGGCGGGAGCATCCTGTGAGCACAACGCCGAAGTCGAACCGGCTCCCCTCCGGTTCCTTCGAGCACACGGTCCGAGCGATTCCCCTTCGCTTTCGGACCTCCATGAGGGACCGACCTCCCCCGGGTCGGTCCCTCGTTGCGTCCGGGATCAGGTGGGTGCCGGACCCGGTGTGTGCGGCGTGCCAATGGATGAGCTGGCTTGGGTAGCCTTCGGCCATGACCGATAGCGCAGCGTTCTTCGACCTGGACCGAACCCTGCTCAGCGGTGCGTCAGGACCGGTCGTCTCGCAGGCGCTGCGGACGGTTGGTGTCATCGCCGACCGCGCGATCCCCGGCGAGAACCTCCTGTACAAGGTCTTCAACACCGTCGGCGAGACGCTGCCGGCGATGCTGCTGACCCGTCAGGCGGCGCGCGTGGCCGCAGGGTGGGACCGGTCAGCGGTGCGTGCCGCCGGTGAGCTGGTCGCCGAGCGCCTCATCGACGTGGTCCAGCCGTTCGGCCGGGTTCTCATCGAAGAGCACCAGGCCGAGGGTCGGCCCGTGGTGCTCGCCACGACGTCGCCCTACGACCTGGTGGAACCGCTCGCGCCGCGCCCTTGGGCTCGACGACGTGATCGCGACCCGCTATGGCGAGCGCAACGGCGCCTACGACGGCACCATCGTCGGCGACTTCGTATGGGGTCCCGGCAAGTTGGCCGCGGTGCGCTCCTGGGCGGATGCTCGCGGAATCGACCTGGCATCGAGCTACGCCTACAGCGACAGCGTGTTCGACGTGCCCCTGCTCTCAGCGGTCGGGCACCCGGTCGCCGTCAATCCCGATCCGCGGCTGCGCATCATGGCGGCGCTGCGTCGTTGGCCGCAGCAGTACCTGGACGTCCCACCCGGGGTTCCCAAGGTCGTAGGCCTGGAGCCGCAGCGCATGCTGCAAGGCTTGGCACGCCCGGAGCTGCTGCGTTTCGTCCGCTGGGACCTCGGTGACCTCGGCGGCCTCCCGCGGACCGGTCCGGTGATCCTGGTCGCCAACCACCGCAGCTACTTCGACCCCATCGCCATCGCGTACGTCGCCGGCCGGGTGGACCGCGCGGTGCGCTTCCTGGGCAAGAAGGAGGTCTTCGATGCGCCCGTGGTCGGTCAGTTCGCCACGGCGATGGGTGCCATACGCGTCGACCGCGGCAGCGGTTCGGACCTGCCGCTGCACCACGCGGCGGACGCGCTCGCGGCGAACGAGGCGATCGTGATCCTGCCGCAGGGCACCATCCCCCGCGGCGAGAAGTTCTTCGACCCGAAGCTCGAAGGTCGCTGGGGCGCCGCGAAGCTCGCGGCTGCGACCGGAGCTCCCGTGGTCCCGATCGGCCTGTGGGGCACCGAGCAGGTCTGGCCCCGCTCGTCGCGCGTGCCCAACCTCACCAACGTGACGAACCCGCCGACCGTCCGCGTCCGCGTCGGCGCGCCGGTCGACCTGAAGCTGCGAAGCCCGCAGGCGGACACGAACCGGATCATGCGCGCGATCGAAGCGCTGCTCCCCGCCGAAGCCCACGTGCGGCACCGCCGACCGCGGCCGAGCTCGACGGCCCGGCCGCCGAGCTGAAGCTGCGGAGCGCCGAGACGGGGATCAGAGTCCCACCCATCCGCTCAGGCGCACGGTGCGCCAGAGCCACCAGGTCGCGAAGCTGGTGCTCGCCACGGGAAGCACCAGGAGCAGACGATCCGGGAGCACCCGTGAAGCGAACGCCGCTGGAATCCGAAGGAGTGGTGAGAGGGTACGAGCTGGGAAGGGAAGTACGGCGTCTCGGTGGGCTCGGACTCGTCGTCAGACAAGGCGGGTTGTGGAACTGCTCGGACCAACCGACTTGCGGTGATCCGACAGACGACAGAACACGGTTGTAGAGCTCGGTGTCGAAACACTTGTCGAGCGTGTAGTCGGGGGGTGCTGTGGCGACCCGATCCCGGGTTGGCGGGATGAACCACCCCTGGTCGATGAGTGCGACGCGGGTGATTTGCTGCGGCTCGTCGGTGCCTCCGATCGACCTCGTCGTGAACACGTACGCCAGGCCGAGGACGCCACCGATCACGACGAACAGCAGCGCCCAGTTGATCCGGCTCGCGGTAGGTCTCGCCGGTTGCACGACGGAAGTTTCTAGCACGGCCCCGCGCGTGCCCCCGATCGGGGACGAGCGTGCAAGGTGGTCCCTTGGATGCTTCAGGTGGCGTTGTTGCGGCGGATGATGTTGAGGGCGCCGCCGGCCTGGAACCACTCGATCTGCTCGTCGTTCATGGTGTGGATGCGCCTCGAAGTCGACGGTGGAGCCGTCGGGGTGGACGATCTGGCACGCACCGGGTCGTCGGGGGCGAGCTCGGCCAGCCCGAGGATCGCTGATGCGGTCGTCCTCGCCGATCGGCGTCGTAGACCGCCGGGTCGGCGAAGGTCAGCGGGAGCACGCCCTGCTTCTTGAGGTTGGTCTCGTGGATGCGGGCGAAGCGAGCGGACCAGGATCGCGACGGCGCCGCGGAAGCGGGGCTCCATGGCCGCGTGCTCGCGTGAGCTGCCCTCGCCGTAGTTCTCGTCGCCGATGGCGATCCAGGGCTGCGCCGGCCTCGTGGTAGGTGCCGGGCGATCTCGGGATAGGCCCGTGGTGCTCGCCGTCGAGCGGGTCCTTGCCCGTGCCCGCCTCGCCGGTGAAGGCGTTGACGGCCCCGACGAAGAGGTTGCCCGAGATGTTCTCGAGGTGGCCCGCGGTACTTGAGCCACGGGCCGGCCATCGAGATGTGGTCGGTGGTGCACTTGCCCTGTGGCCTTCATGAGGACGGGCAGGTCGACGAAGTCGTTGCCGTCCCAGGCGTCGAACGGCGTCGAGCAGCTGGAGGCGGTCGCTGTCCGGGGCGACGACATGTCGACCTCGACGTCGGGCCGTTCTCCGGCGGGGCGACGAAGCGGTCGTCGCCGCGGGTCGAAGCCCTGCGTCGGGGAGCTCGCTCGCCGACGGGCGGGTCGAGGCGTGACCGCCTCGCCGTCGGCGTTGGTGAGCGTGTCGGTGAGCGGGTCGAAGTCGAGCCGGTCCCGGCCAGGGCCAGCGCCACGACGGTCTCCGGGGAGGTCGACGAAGGCGAGGGTCGCGGCGATGCCGTCGTTGCGCTTGGGGAAGTTGCGGTTGTACGAGGTGACGATCGCGTTGGTCGTCGTCCTCGGCGACGTCGGGGCGGGCTCCACTGGCCGATGCAGGGGCCGCAGGCGTTGGCCAGCACGGTGGCCGCCGATGGCCTCGAGGTCGGCGAGCAGGCCGTCGCGCTCGATGGTGGCGCGGACCTGCTCGGAGCCGGGGGTGACCAGCAGCGGCGTCTTGGCCGCTTGAGGCCGTTGTGCGGCGGCCTGGCGGGCGAGCGACGCGGCCCGGGTGATGTCCTCGTAGGAGGAGTTGGTGCACGAGCCGATCAGCGCCGAGGAGATCTCGATCGGCCAGCCCTCGGCCTTGGCGACCGCTCCGAGCTCGGAGACCGGGCGGGCCCGGTCGGGGGTGTGGGGGCCGTTGATGTGCGGCGCGAGGGTGGAGAGGTCGATCTCGATGACCTGGTCGAAGTACGTCGGCGGGATCGGCGAGGACCTCGTGGTCGGCGCGCAGGTCGTCGGCGACGCGCGTCGGCGGCGTCGGCGATGTCGGCGCGGCCGGTGCTCTTGAGGTAGCGCGCCATGGCGTCGTCGTAGGCGAAGAGCGAGCGTGGTCGCGCCGATCTCGGCGCCCATGTTGCAGATGGTGCCCTTGCCGGTGCAGGAGATGGAGTCGGCGCCGGGGCCGAAGTACTCGACGATGGCGCCGGTGCCGCCCTTGACGGTCAGGATCTCGGCGACCTTGAGGATGACGTCCTTGGCGAGGTCCAGCCCGATGAGCTCGCCGGTGAGGTGCACGCCGATGAGCTTGGGCCAGCGGACGTTGAACGGGCAGCCGGCCATGACGTCGACGGCGTCGGCGCCGCCCACGCCGATGGCGACCATGCCGAGGCCGCCGGCGTTGGGCGTGTGGCTGTCGGTGCCGATCATCATGCCGCCGGGGAAGGCGTAGTTCTCGAGCACGACCTGGTGGATGATGCCCGCGCCGGGCTTCCAGAAGCCGATGCCGTACTTGGCCGAGACCGACTCGAGGAAGTCGTAGACCTCGGCGTTGGTGTCGCACCGCGGTGGCGAGGTCGATCGCGGCCCTCGCTCTTGGCCTGGATGAGGTGGTCGCAGTGGACGGTCGAGGGCACCGCGACCTCGGGCAGGCCCGGCGGTCATGAACTGCAGCAGGGCCATCTGGGCGGTGGCGTCCTGCATGGCGACGCGGTCGGGGTCGAAGTCGGTGTAGCTGACGACCTCGCTCGACGCCTGCCGTCCTGCGGGTCGCGGAGGTGGTTGACCAGGATCTTCTCGGCGAAGGTGAGGGGGCGACCGAGGCGCTCTCGGCCCGTCGCCACCCGCTCGGCGAAGGCGGCCGTAGACGGCGTTGACGAGTTCGATGGGGGTGTATGCGGCGACTGCCATGGTGGGCTCCTCGGTGACGGACGGGCGCCGGCGGACAGCGGTAGCCGGTCGACTTGCGTTCCAATTCAATATAGACAAGTCTGATACAAGTGCGCAAGATCAGGTACCTCGACATCGCGACGGACATCCGGACGCGGCTTGCCGACGGCATGTTCGACGACGGCCGGCTGCCGAGCGAGGCCGAGCTGAGCGAGACCTACGACGCCAGTCGGGTGACCATCCGCAAGGCGCTCGAGGCGTTGCGGGATGAGGGCCTCATCGACGCGCAGCAAGGTCTCGGATGGTTCGCCGCCGGCGACCCCTTGCGTCAGCGCCTCGGCCGGCTCGGCACCATCGAGGCCCAGCTCACCGCTTCCGGGGTCGAGTCGCAGCGCCACATCCTCGAGCTGCGCACCGTCGTTGCCCCGGCGCGGGTCCGCAACGTGCTCAACACCGAACGGGTGCTGCGGTTGGTGCGGTTGAACCTGGCGGATGGCCGCCCCTTCGCACTCGTCACCGTTTGGTGCCCGGCGTCGCTCGGAGGCGGCCTGACACGGGAGCAGCTCACCCACAGCTCCTTCCATGACCTCCTGGACGTCCCGCTCGGCCACGGCGTCCAGACGATCGCAGCGGCCGCTGCCAGCCCCGCGAGTCCGAGCTGCTCGAGGTCGCGACGAGCTCGCCGGTGCTCGTGTGCGAACGGACCACCTACGACACCGACGACCACGCGGTGCTCCTGGCCACCTACGTGTTCCCCGGATCGCTCACCGAGTTCAGCGTCGATCTGCCCCGCACCGAGCGCTCGATCGCACCGTCGGGCATCCGGTTGGTCGAATAGCGTGCGGCGTGTGATCCGTCGACGCTTCCCTCGTGCCCTGTCGGGTCTGGTGTGCGCCTGCGCCGTGACCGTGCTGTTGGCCTCTTGCAGCTCGCCCCCCTCGCGGTCGGCCCTGGTCGACAAGCTGGAAGCGGTCAACGGTCTGACCGCCAAGCAGGCGGGGTGTGTCGCCGACGGCCTCTACGAAGGCGTGCCCAACGCCAAGCCGCCCGTCAGGAAGCTGACGACCGCAGAGCTGCGGGCGGTCGCGAAGCCGGACAACGCCGGCAAGGTGGGCTCGGACACGATCCAGGTCATGCGGGACGTGGTCACGCACTGCGTGCCCACGTCGGTGCAGCCCGTCGCCCCCTGAGCCGCGCCGTGACGAGGTCTCGCTCCTGGCTCAGGGGAAGAAGATGGTCCAGACGCCCGCCTGGCCGGACTCGAAGTACGCCACGTAGAGCCACGTGAGGGTCATCGTCGAGGCGACACACCACGCCACGAACCAGGCTCGCTTCAGGTGGTAGGCGATCGGGATGAGCAGCGGGAAGGTCCCGAGCAGGAGCCGCGGCCGGGCGCCGAGGTTCCCTGAGAGCATCAACGCGGCCCCGAACGCCGCGGTGCCGAGCACCTCCGGAGGGGGCTTCATCTTGTGCAGCAGCCAGAGCAGTCCGACGGTCGCGACGGCGCCGACCGCCAAGGTGACGCTGCCACGATCGAGCGTCTGTCCAGTGAGCGTCGTCACCACCATGTGGAGGGCGACCTGTCCGACGTCGTTGTGCTGACCCCAGGCGTCGTGCTCGGTCCTGAACCAGGCGAATGCCGATCCGGTACGCCACCACAGGTATCCGAGGTAGCCGACGATGCCCAGCGCAGAGGTCGCCGCGGCCGCAGCGGGCTGCCAGGCACGTCGCTCGCGCCAGGCCACGATCGCCGCCACGGCGAGGCCCGCGGTGATCTCGATCCCGTTTGGGCGGGCCGCGGTCGCGACCAGGCCGGCAAGGCCGGCAAGTGCCCAGCGGCGCCGACCCGCGAAGACCAGCGCGGCGGCCCCCGCGCAGAGCAGGAGCGCCTCGGAGTAGACCAGCGACAGCGCGAAGCTTCCGGGGAAGAGTCCGATCACGAACGCGGCGCGGCGGCCCGCCGGGGTGCCCCAGGTCTGCTCGACGAGCACCGCGAAGAGCCAGATCGCCGCCAGTCCGAGCAGCGCGGCTGACCAGGAGCGCATCGAGCGCGGTCGAGAACGGCAGGAGCGGCTCCGTCACGCGTACGAGCAGCGGGTAGCCGGGGAAGAAGGCGACGTTGCTCGCCACCACGTGCCCGTTGACGACCGGGAGGTGGCTCGGGTAGCCGTCACGCACGATGCCGAGGTAGAAGGGGCCGTCCCACGCGGTCAGGACGTCGGTGACCCCCACCGGGTACTCGGTGGTGAGGTACCAGGAACCGACGAGCACCGCGAGGTGGCCGATCGCCCAGGCGGCAAACGCGGCGAACGGCAACGACGACCAGATGCGGTGACGTTCGGCGCTGGGGGTGTCAGTGACGAGTGCCACGCGGGACATGGTGCCAGACGCGGTTGCTGCCGACTGCGGATCAGCCGTTGCTGCGGCGACTCACGGCCATTGGCGTTCGGCGCGCGTGCGCTTGCCGCGGTGGAGCGGCTTCCGATCGCCGAGATCCCACGAGCGGAGCCAGGACTGGTCGTCGGGCCCGGTGAGCGGCGGGGTCTGGGAGGCATGGGCGCGTCGCCGGGCGGAGTACCAGTCGGTGGTCGCCTCGTCGCCCAGTGCCGCGACGGCGGCCTCGATCACCGGCCCGAAGTGCCGGGAGTCGTCGTCGGGACCCGGCCTGAGCGGCTTGCCGAAGGTGATCAGGGTGCTGCCACGGCGCGGACGCTTCGCGCCCTTCGGGAAGAGCCGATCGGTGCCTCGGATGTGGACGGGGACCACCGGGACGCCGCAGCGGACCGCGAGGTAGGCGGCGCCGCCCTTGAACGGCTGTCCCCAGCCGTCAGGCGAGCGACCGCCCTCGGGGAAGATGAGCATCGACCAGCCCTCGTCGAGCAGGTCGGCTGCCTGCTCGGCCGAGCTGCGGTTGATCTTGGTGCGTTCGAGGGGGATCGCGTTCAAGGCCAACGCCGACGCGGCGCCGGTGACCCGGTTGCCGAAGAAGTAGTCCGCGGCCGCCGCTGCGAAGACCTTGTTGCGGAAACGTGCCGGGAGCGAGCTGAGCAGCAGCGGCGTGTCGAGGTGGCTGTGGTGGTTGGCCGCGAAGATCACCGGGCCGTCGAGGTTGTCGAGTCGGTCGGTTCCGGCCAGCTCGGGGTCGGCGATCGCGGTCGACAGCGGGCGCATCACGCCGGCGACGAGCGCGCGGCGCGCCGCCCGGGCGGTGGGGGTGCGGGCCCAGTCGGTGTCGTAGTGCACGCCGGTCCGCGGGGTGGGCTTCGGCGGCTGCACGCCGCTGGGCACCGTCGGCGCGCGCAACGGGAACTCGGCGCCGCGCAGGAGCTGTCCGGCGCTCGGCGCCTTGGCGCGAGCGAACGCGACGAGGACCTTCGCCTTTGCCAGCGGCGCGCTCGCTTCGGCAGGTCGGTCCCGTTTGCGGGGAGCCGGTGCTCCCCGGGCGCCGTCGGTGGTCACCGGACGTCGGCCATGACGAGGGGCGGGTTGTGGAAGTGGGTGATCGTCGGTTGCGGGCCCACGACGTCGGCGGCGAGCTCGAAGGCGTCCTCCAACGAGGTCGCCGGTCGGAACCCGAGCCGCCGCACCGCGCGGGGGTCACCGCCGACGATGATCACCCGACCGAGGTGCTTGAGCGCGTAGGCGCCCCAGTACCACATGTAGAAGGGATGGACGCCGTGGTAGGCGTAGCTCGTCCGGTAGAGGTGGCGGTACCACTCGTCCTCGGCGAAGTCCTTCTCGAACCGCTGCTCGATCTCCGCGGGGTCGGTCGTCTCCACGAGGACCTGCTCGAAGAAGTCGATGTAGCTCGGGTGGTGCACCGGGTTGAAGTCCCAGGGGGTGGGGTGCGAGAGGATCAGCACGCCGCCTTCGCGCACCAGCGGCTTGTGGCGGTACATGTTGAAGAAGTAGCCGAGGCCGAGGCACATCACGAGGATCGGGTTCATCACGGAGTTGACGTTGTACGGGCAGATGTAGGGCAGACCCATGGTGAGGATGTCGGTCTGACCCTCGACCCGCACCAGCTGCTCGTCGAACACCTGCGCAAGGGTGGCCTCGTGGACGGCGTCGACCTGCCCGGCGTGCACCGAGGTGACGCCGTAGGGCGACCGCCACGAGTGGAAGACCTTGCGTGCCGCGTTCGTCGGCATGTGGTCGAGACCGGCCTTCATGCCCATGAACGTGGCCCGGTCGCGGAGGGACCACTCCCACTCGCGCTTCTGGAGCATCGAGAGCGGTCCGGAGGTCCCGAACGTGTCGTTGTTGAGCGTCGACTCGATCTGGAAGATGTTCACGCCGGCCGCGCGGATCACGTCGCCCATCCGCCAGTTGGACGAGTGCAGCTCCGAGGCGTGACGGTCCATGAACGACTTCGAGTGCTCCATGGTGCGCACGTTGTGGTGGTGCTTGATGCTCCGGTAGCTGGCCAGCCCGGTGGCCGTCGACTTGTGGCCACCGTCCATCGCCACGAGGTTGATGTTCACGTAGACGATGAGGTCGCTCTCCGCGGCGCGCTTGTTGATCTCGACCACCTCGCCCTGGTCGGTGGTGCCCAGCTCGAGGAGGTTGTCGGGGTCCTCGGCATCGTGGTTGTAGAGGCAGCCGCTCGGTGCGAAGGCGTCGTAGACGCGGTCACCGACCGCGTGGCGCAGCTCCGCCTCGGTCATCCGTCGGTGGAGCGCGAGGGCGGCGATGAGGTGCACGTCATCGACTCCGGCCGCGGCGGCGAGGTCGAGGACGGCCTCGATGATGCGCTGGCGGATGTCGGGCCGGCGCATCTGGGGGAGCGGGAGCGAGAGGTCGTCGAAGCAGATCGTGAGCTTCATCCCGGCATGCAGCAGGGCGGGGAGTGGCTCGGACTCACCCAGCGGGTTGCGGAGCGCCGCGTGGATGGCCGCGTCGACGTCGTCGATGCCCGGGTGGGGCTCGGCGGGATAGATCACCCGGGAGCGACCCGCGGGGAGCTTCTCGAAGCGGAAGTTCTCTCCGTGGTGGAACAGGATCGGGGGCGTCGAGCGGTCGACGTCGAGCACGAAGCCGGGGCGGGGCATCAGGGGTTCTCCTCGGTGGGTCCAGGTCGTGCAGGTGGTCGCGTGGCGGCGCTCATCGGGTGCGCTCCTTCTCGTCTCGCAGGTCGAAGGCGATCTTCACCGCGCCGCGCGCGACCCGCCTCCGCAGCGTGCTCGATCGCCGCGCGGTAGCGCGCCAACGGGTAGGTGGCCGAGACGAGTCGGCCGAGCTCTGCCGACTGCGCGAGCGCGAGCGCGGTGGTGAAGTCGTCGCGGGTGTATGCGTAGCAACCCGTGATCGAGGCTTCGCGGTGCCAGAGGGAGGTGAGGTCGACGTCGACCTTGCCGGGCATGCCCACGAGCACGACCGTGCCTCCGGGAGCCACGACCTGGAGCGACTGGGCCAGTGACGCGGGGGAACCGACGCAGTCGACCACCACGTCGCACCCGGACGTGAGCTGCGAACCACCCAGGACGTAGGAGTTGCTCAGGGACCGGATGACCCGAGGAAGCTCCGAGGGTGACACGACCCGGTCGGCGCCCAGCTCGGTGGCGAGCCGACGTTGGTCCGGGTGCTTGGCCGTCGCAACCAGCTCACCGGCAACCGACCCGAGGTTCCGGAGTGCGGCGATCGTCAGGAGCCCGAGCGTGCCGCTACCGATCAGCGCCACCGACCGGGGGCGACGTGCACCGACCACTCGTGCCGCATGGACCGCGCACGCAGTGGGCTCGACCATGACGGCGCCTTCGTCGCTGAGCGAGTCGGGAACCTCGAGCAGTTGGCTCCGATGGGCCAGGAGCCGCGTCGACCACCCACCGCCGGTGTCGGCGCAGTAGCCGGTCTGGAGCCCTGGCTCGAGGTGTCCGAAGGCGATGCGCTCGCAGTGGTTGATCGCACCTTCCTGGCACGCCGCGCACGGGGGGTCGATGCCGCGGACCTCGCAGGACAGGATCGGGATCACGACCACACGGCGGTCGTCGGCCAGGTCGCCGACGATCTCGTGACCCGGGACGAAGGGGAACGAGACGATCGGCTCGAAGTAGCGAGACGAGGCACCGTCGATCGTGGCGAGGTCCGAACCACAGATGCCGGCGAGCCGCGGTCGGACCTCGACCCAGTTCTCGCCGTCGGCGACCGGCGCGTCGAGGTCGACGAGCTCGAGCGGGCCCGGCCCGGCGCCCCTGCCGGGGAGCACACGGCCGGCCACCTTGGCCGCCGCGTAGCGGGGGACGTCGCGGCTGAACCGCAGCGCCTTCATCGCCGTGCCGCCTTGCTGCCGGTTCGACGGTTCGAGCCCGACTGGAGCAGGGGCTCGCCGATGGACGCGGCGATCCGCTCGAGCAGCGCCTCGCGGGGTCGCCCGCGGCGGCGTGCGATCGGCAACTTCGGGGCGGCTGCACCGCTGGCACGGGACCAGTGCTCGACGAGCCAGCCGCGCTTGCGGGCCAGTGCAGCGAGCCGGGCCTCGGGGTTCACCGCCACGGGGAACCCGACGGCTTCCAGCATCGACAGGTCGCTCGTCGCGTCGGCGTAGGCGACGGCCTGGGCCACGTCGAAGCCGTTCGCCTCGGCGTAGTCGAACAGCGCCTGCGCACGGCTCTCGCCGGTCGGTGGCACATCGGTGAGTTGCCCTGTGAAGCGCCGGATGCCCTCGTCGTCGACCGCGCTCGACAACCGGGTGCAGACGATGTCGTCGAACAGGGGAGCCAACGGCTCCACGACGAAGTCGAGCGCGCCGGTGATCAGCACGGTGCGGTGGCCCAGCTTGCGGTGCTCGCGCACCCTGCGGAGCGCGGCCGGGTACGCCTTGGACATGAGGAGCTGGTTGAAGTGCTCGATGCCGTCCTCGGCGAGCTGGTCGACGGGCGCGTCCTCGTAGCGGCGGTAGAAGCTCCGGATGAAGTCGCTGCGGTCGCGCCGATCGAGCTTGAGCAGTGCGGGACCCTCGGCGATGAGCTTGGCCGCCAGGCGGAGCTGTTCGTCGCGGGGGAGGCGTCGGGTGGCGAGCCAGGCGTACGAGGTGACCACGTTGGAAGAGAGGATGGTGTGCTCGAGGTCGAACGCAGCGAAGTGGCGGTCGGGCGAGAGCACCTGTGCTCGGAGCCGGTCGAAGCGGGCGTCGATCTTGCGCTTGGTGCCCGTGGTGTTGACGCGGGCGTGCTCGATGATCGACGGCAGGTGGATCTCGGTGGCGTAGCGGTCCCAGTCGACGATCCGCGGGTCGAAGGCGAACGCGTCGCGGTCGGCTCCGCTGCCTGCCTCGGAAAGTCCGAGCAGCCGGTCGACGCCGTAGATGGCCTCGCACTCGGTGTATGCGCCGTAGAGCTCGACGTAGATGCCGGCGCGGTCGACGAGCTCCTTCTGCTCCTCGATCTTGGCGGCGAGGTCCGCCTGCTTGCCGCGCAGGGGCAGCGCACCCAGCAACGCCTCGGTCTTGCCGAGTGCGAAGCGTGACCGGTCGAGCTGGGCCTTGACCCGACCGCGGCCGGGGAACGACCACTCGGGCACGGTGATCGGCTGCCCTTTGGCGTCGTAGAGCGGGTGGTCGCTGAACCAGCCCTGGACGAGATCCACGAGCCGCTGGTACTTGAGCGGGTTCACGCTCCCCGAGGCGACCTGGTAGATCGACGGGTGGTCGAGCTCCGGCTCGGGTCCCTTCGCCGCGACGGCGCAGATCGCCGCAACGACCAGGTCGACGGGGATGACGTCGACGGTTCCCTCGGGGACGCCTGGGAACTCCTTGAGCAGCCCGCGCGCGTACGAGATGATGATCGGCTCCGCCATCCGGAAGCCCCGGATCCACCCTGGGCGGGGCTCGGCCCAGGCCGACTCGATGATGGAGGGCCGCACCACGCTCACGGGCACGTTGCCGCGGTTCTGGGCAAGGGCTTGCTCAGCGAGCGCCTTGGTGTAGGCGTAGGCGTCGGGCCAGCCCAGCGAGAACGCCCTGGCCCGACCGGCCTCGACCATGCGGTCCTTCACCCAGGCGAGGCGTCGGGACTCGGTCTTGGCGGCGAGCAGCGGCGTCCCGGCAGCGCCAAGCTCGGCGTGTGCCTCGGAGCGGAAGCGCTCCAGCATGGGCGTGGTACGACTCTCGGCGTCGGCGTCGGCTCGGATGCGACGCGCGGCGTCGACCTCGGCGCGCCAGGAGAGGTCGCTGAGCCAGAACGGGCTGTCGTCGACAGGCGCCTCGGGCGCGTGGCCGCGTCGGTTCCCCGCCACGTAGCACGTCGAGACCGCGACCAGATGGGGGGTGATGCCGAGGTCGTGACACGTCCGCGCGATGCGGGTCGGGCCCAACAGGTTGACCTCGATCGCCAGGTCGAGCGCGGCGTCGAAGGAGACCGTGGCCGCAGAGTGGATGATCGTCTGGCACGTGGCGAGGATCGCCCGGCCTGCCTCGTCGAGGCCGAGACCGTCGGTGCCGACGTCTCCGGCGACCACCTGGACGCGCCGGGCGACCATCTCGTCGAAAGCCGCCTTGCCGCCCAGCTCCTCGCGGAGCCGGTCGAAGCAGTCGTTCTTGAAGATCTCTCGGGTCGCGCGCTGCTCGACCGTGCGCATCCGGCCCGGTCGGATCAGCAGCACGAGCTCGCAGCCCGGTGCGCCGCGGAGCAGGCGCTCGATCAACGCGGTGCCGACGAAGCCGGTGCCGCCGGTGATGAACAGGCGCGTGCCATCGAGCGCTTCGGGGATCACCTCGGCGACTCTAGCGCCTCGTCTCTACCAATTGGTAGATTGTGGGGGTGGCGGACCCCGTGGACGTTCCCAGCACCCCGGAGCGTCTGCTCGCAGCGGCGCTCTCGAGCTTCGCCGCAAGGGGCTACGAGGCGACCTCGCTCGACGACGTCGCCACCGAGGCCGGGGTACGCAAGCAGACACTGCTCTACTACCACCCCTCCAAGGAGGCCCTGCTCGGCGCGGTCATCGAGCGCACCATCGCCGAGCTGGCTGCGGCGCTGCGCCCTGCGCCCCACCGCACCCAGTCGCCCCTGGCTGCCGTGGTGGACGCGTTGTTCCGGGTTGGCGCCCGACGACCCGAGCTGCTGGACCTGCTCCGTGAAGTGCTGCGCCTCGGACCCCCGGCGTCGACCCGGCTCCAACGCGAGGTCGAGCCCCTCGTGGTCGAGCTCTCGGGCGCCGTGGGACGTGAGGCGGTCCTGGGGGCCGCTGCGATCGTGGTCGGCATGGCGACCGAGGTCGAGGTGCTGCGCGCCCTCGGCATCGAGCCGACGCTCGGGGAGCTGCGTCGTCGTCGGCGCCTGTTGCTCGACTACCTCGTCCGGGCCCAGGCCTGACCCACCCCACAACCCGTCCCCACCCCATCACCGAACCATTGTCGGGAGCCTGGTCGCCGTTACGGCGACCGAAGCTGCTGCATCTGGTTCGCAGTCAGACGTCGGTGCGGAACCGCGAGCGTCGACCGTGTCGCTCCAGCGCGAGGTCGACGAGCTGGTCGATCAATGCGGCGTAGGGGAGTCCCGAGGCCTCCCAGAGCTTCGGGTACATCGACAGCGGCGTGAAGCCGGGGATCGTGTTGATCTCGTTGAGGAGGAAGCCGCGCCCTTCGGGCTCGTAGAAGAAGTCGACGCGGGCCATGCCGTCGCACCGCAACGCCCGGTAGGCCTCCAGCGCGAGGTCGGTCACGGCGCGGACCTCCGCCGCGTCGAGCCGTGCCGGTATCACCAACTCCGCGGTGTCCGAGGCGTACTTGTCGGCGTAGTCGTAGAACTCCGAGCCGGGGACGATCTCGCCCGGAACCGAGGCGCGTGGGGGAGCGGTGCCGACCTCGTTGCCGAGCACCGCGACCTCGATCTCGCGACCGTCGATCGTCTCCTCGACCACGAGACGATCGTCGTAGCCGAGTGCCAGGGCGATCGCCTCGACGAGCTCGTCGCGGTCGCGGGCCTTCGAGATCCCGACGGAAGATCCCATGTTGGCGGGCTTGACGAAGACCGGAAAGCCGATCTCGCCGATCGCCATGACGGCTTCTGCCCTTGCGGCGAGGTGGTCGGCGCCGCCTTGGGCGGCAGTGAGGTTGAACGCCTTGCACTGGGGGATGCCTGCCGCGCCCGTGAGCGTCTTGGCCATCGACTTGTCCATGCACAACGCCGAACCGAGCACGCCACACCCGACGTAGGGCACGCGGGCGAGCTCCAGCAGCCCTTGCACGGTGCCGTCTTCGCCGTGCGGGCCGTGCAGCAGCGGGAGCACGACCGTGGGCACGTCCGGGTCGGCGCCACGGATGATCGCCGTGGGTTCGGTCGCGACACCGTCGACCTCGAGTCGGGCGGGAAGCTCGTTCGGCTGGCCGCGCAGCATCGACAGCGCGGTGGCGCTGAGGTGCCAGGTGCCGGAGCGCGAGATGCCGATCGGCACGATGTCGTAGCGCGCCCGATCAACAGCGCCGAGCACGCTGGCCGCGGTGACGCAGGAGACGTCGTGTTCGGCCGAGGCGCCCCCGAAGAGGACAACGAGTCGAACGCGCTCGGCGCGTTCGGATGGGGCGGGTAGATCGTCGGTCACCGGCCAAGTGTACGGACGCTTCCAGCAGGCCCCGGGGACCGACGGGCAGGCAAGGTGCGCGCTCCGGGCGGCCGGTAGCGTCGCACGCATGCGACTGACCACTGCTGCGATCGCAGCCGCGACCGGCGGCGAACGTCTCGGGCCGGTCGTCGAGGTCGAGGGTGCAAGCATCGACTCACGCGAGGACGTCGCGGGCCGCCTCTTCGTACCGATCGTCGCCGAACGGGACGGTCACGAGTTCATCGACGACGCTTGCCGAGGCGGGGCCGCGGCCTACCTCACGGCGCACCACGATCTCACGGGGCGTCCGGCGGTACGGGTCCACGACCCCCTTGCGGCGTTGCTGGACCTCGGACGGCTCGCCCGCGGGATGGTGCCGGAACGGGTGGTGGGAGTGACGGGTTCGGTCGGCAAGACCTCGACCAAGGACCTGCTCGCCTCGGTGCTCGGCGTGCGCTGGATCACCACCGCGAACCGCGCCTCGTTCAACAACGAGATGGGCGTGCCCCTCACGCTGCTCGACGCACCCGACGGCGTCGAGGCGGTCATCGTCGAGATGGGCGCTCGAGGGTTGGGCCACATCGCCGGGCTCTGCGAAGTGGCGCGTCCCACGGTCGGAGTCGTCACCGCGGTCGCAGGGGCGCACCTGGAGCAGTTCGGCTCCTTGGCCCAGGTGGCGCGCACCAAGGGCGAGCTGATCGAGGCGTTGCCGCGGGAGGGCTGGGCCGTCTTGAACGCCGACGATCCGCTCGTGGCGGAGATGGCGGCGCGGAGTCGGGCGACGGTGGTCCGCTACGGCCTGCACGCTCCCGCCGCGGACGTGGCCGCCGAGTCGGTGCGGGTGGACCACGAGTTGCGGCCCTCGTTCGTGTTGCGTTCGTCGTGGGGTTCCTGCGAGGTCCGGTTGGCGGCACGCGGTCGGCACCAGGTGAGCAACGCGTTGGCGGCGGCCGCAGCCGGGCTGGCCTTGGGTGTCCAGGTCGACGACCTCGCGGCCGCGCTGGCAGGCGCCACGTTGTCGCCGATGCGAATGGACGTCAAGCGACGGGCCGACGGTCTGCTCCTGATCGATGACAGCTACAACGCGAACCCGGCGTCGACGGCGGCCGCACTGCGGGCGCTGGCGGAGCTGCCGTCGAGGCGGCGCGTGGCCGTGCTCGGGGTGATGGCGGAACTGGGCGCCGAGTCCGATGCCGCGCACCGCGAGATCGCGCTGCTGGCCGAGGAGCTCGACGTCCGGGTCGTTGCGGTCGGTACCGACGACTACGGCGCCGAGGTCGAGCGGGTCGACGACCACCGTGCCGCGTTGGACGAGCTCGCTGCCGCAGATCTGGGAGCGGGCGACGTGGTGCTGATCAAGGGCAGCAGGGTGGCGGGACTCGAGCGCGTGGCGCGGGCGCTGCTGGCCGACGGCGCGCACCCGTGATTGGGATCCCAACCGTCGCGCCTCGCCGACGCGAGCGCGTCGGTGGGCTTGCCACCGGCACCGTCGTGGGGCAACGCTCGGCGGGGTGACCGCCGATCGCACGCACTACGAGGTGCTGGGCATCACGCGCCACGCCTCGACCGCGGAGGTGCACCACGCGCACCGGCTACTCGCCCGGGTGCTCCACCCCGATCACTTGGCGACCGTCGAGCTCCAGGCAGAGGACCGGCGCTTGGCAGAAGAGCGCATCCGGGCGGTCAACGAGGCGGCGCATGTCCTGGGGGATCCAGCCCGGCGCGCCCGGTACGACTTGACGTTGCGCGACGCTCCTTCCGCCGGCGCTTCCTGGAGCCCGTTCCCCGCCGGCGTCGACCTCACCGAGGACCGGGGGCACGATCCGAGGTCGGCGACCGCTCGCCTTCAGCCGAAGGCGAGCGGTCTGCATGTGGCTCGCCCCTCCGAGGAGCCGCCCTCCGGCTCACCGTTGCGCGTGCTCGTGGTCATCGGGCTGCTGATCCTGGCGGGCGTGATCGGGATCGTGGCGCTCGTCGGCTCGGGATCGCAACCCGGCCAGACACCGACGGTGCACCAAACCGGTGTCTGCGTGCGGGTGGCCTCCGGGCCCGTGACCCGGGTGGTGGACTGCCGGAGCGCGAACGACGGGCGCGTCGTCGCGTTCGTGTCGGACGGCAGCTCGTGTCCACCCGGATCGACGGTTCGTCGGCTGTCGGCTGACGACGCTGATCTGGCGTGCCTGGAAGCGGTCGCACCGGGCTGAAGCGCCCGGCGGGCGAGGGCCTGGTCGAGCGAAGGTGCCGTGCCGAGGGGTACGTTCCGGAGATGGACTTCCTGAGCACGACCGTCGAGCAGCTCACCGACCTGATCCAAAACGGCGACGTGTCTGCGGTCGAGGTGACCAGCCACGCCCTCGAGCGCATCGAGGAGCACGCGGCCCTTCGAGCGTTCGTCGCGGTCGATGGTGACGGTGCGCTGACCCAGGCCCGGGCGGTGGACCGGGCGCGAGCGGCCGGGGACGACCTCGGGCCGCTCGCCGGCATCCCGCTCGGGGTGAAGGACCTCGAGGAGGCCGCCGGGTTCGTCACGACCTTCGGCTCGGTGCTGCATCGCGACGACCCACCGGCCGCCGAAGACTCGATCCTGGTGGCGCGGCTCCGCCAGGCCGGTTGCGTGATCATCGGCAAGACCAACACGCCGGAGTACGGCTGGAAGGGCGACACGCACAATGCGCTGTTCGGGGGGACGGGCAACCCGTGGGATCCCGGCCGTTCGGCAGGTGGCTCGTCGGGCGGCAGCGCCTCGGCGGTCGCCGCAGGTCTCGTACCACTGGCGACCGCATCCGACGGAGGCGGTTCGATCCGGATTCCCGCAGCCGTCTGCGGGCTCCCCGGGTTCAAGTCGTCGATGGGTCGGGTGCCGGTCGGCGGTCCGACACCTCCCGGATGGCCGGACCTCTCGGCCAAGGGCGTGCTGGCCCGCAACGTCCGCGACTCGGCGTACGTGCTCGACGCCGTCATCGGTCCCGACCCGAGCGACCTCAACTCACTCCCGATCCCCGAGCAGTCGTGGATCGACGGGGTCGAGGACGTGCACCTCCCCAAGCGGGTCGTGTGGTCACCGACTCTGGGCTACGCCCCGCTGGACGACGAGGTGCGTGCAACCTGTGAGGCCGCGGTCGCGGTGCTCGAGGCGCAAGGAACGGAGATCGTGGTCATCGACGACGTGTTCGACCGTGATCCCGTCGACGCCTTCCTCGCACTCTCGGGCGTTGGCAACCTCCGCTCAATGGCCCCCTATCGGGAGCGTCCCGAATGGGAGCAGGTCGACCCCGAGCTCCGGGGGTTGCTGGCCTTCGCCGAGCAGCTCTCCGCGGCGGACCTCATGACCCAACGCGACGTGGGCCACCTCCTGAACTACCGATTGATCGAGGTGCTGCACTCGGGGTCGTTCCTGCTCACCCCGACGGTTGCGGGGCAGGTCGGTCCACCGGGTGGGCTCGGAACGATCAACGGCGTCGAGGACCCGAACTGGGTGCGCTTCACCTACCCGTTCAACCTGAGCCGTTCGCCAGCGGGATCGGTGCCGATCGGCCTGACCGCGAAGGGCATGCCGGTCGGTCTGCAGATCGTCGGCCCGCAGCATGCCGACGTCGGCGTGCTGCGCTTCATGGCTGCAATGGAAGACCTGGTCTCCTTCGACGTACGACCGCCGCTGTGAAGTCGACGGTTCGCTGGGTAGCTTGCGGTCATGTCCGGTGAGCTGATCGCGCAACTCCGGAGCTGGGAGCCGATCGAGCGCGTCAGCGTGGTCGTCGTCCGCCGCTGGGTCGCCAGCATCATCCACGCCACGCGCTTCGTGGGACCCGGCGACCAGATCGGCACCGTCGTGACGTTGGTGCAACGCCCTGCCGAGCGCGGGATCGGCAGGAAGCGCGAGCTGACGGTCATCTCCGGAGCTGCGCTGGTGGCGAGCTGCGCTGGGCGGCACGACGACGCCGTCGTCGATGCCCGGCTGCGCTGGTGGGCTTCGGATGGGCGACGCGTCCTCGACCTGCCGGCTATGGGCGTGCGCCTGTCGGTGCGATCCGGTTCGGTCCGCTCGTGGCCGTCGGTGGGCGCGCCGGAGCATCGTCGGGTGATCCGCGTGCGCCGGGTGGCGGTCGAAGAGGTCATCGACGTGGCGTCGAGGAACGCCGGGCACGCCGTCGACGACGCAACCTCCACGTGGCGTGCGCTGAACGGGAACCACCTGGGACTGCTGACCGACTGGCCGGTGCGGGCCGGAGCGCAACGCCGGGAGCCTGGCCGTCGCCGAAGCGTCCCGAGGCTCGCCGTGAGCCCACCGGATGCGGTGTGCCGGTCGCCCTGGTCCGCCCGGGCCAAGTCGCCCGAGACCGAACAGATCAGCCGCTGAAGCGGCCGACGCGCGGCCCGGGAATCGTCACCCCTGCGTCCGGTTGCGGCTGGGCCGCGACGATGGAGAGCGGCAGCTCGCCGGCCCAGACGGGGTGATCCTGGTCGGACTCCTCGTCGGCGGGTCCGCCGCTGCGCACCTTCGCGGAGCAGGTGTCGATCGGGACACGAACCCACAACGTCCGTCGCAGCTCGGATCTCGACGGCTCGCGCACCGATTCGCCACGGCCGGGGACGAGGTGATCCACGAGCGCAAGTGCGGCGCGGCGGAGCTCGGCCGCGTCGGTGACCTCTTCGGCGTGTCCGAACACGGTCACGCAGCGGTAGTTCATCGAGTGATGGAACGCGGAGCGCGCAAGGACGAGCCCGTCGAGCAAGGTCACCGTCACGCAGACGGGGCTCCCGACGACGAGCGACGTGAGCAGCGCGTTGGCTCGGGCCCCGTGCAGATAGAGCTCATCGTCGATGCGCACGTGCGCCATGGGGAGGACGACGGGTCCGTCTGGACCGGCTGCTCCGACGTGCGCCACGAGGGCCTCGTCGAGGATGGCGTGGACGGTGGTCCGGTCGTACGAGCCGCGCTCGCGATGGCGGCGGAGGGTCGTGCGCGGGGTTGGCTCGTAGTCGGTCGGATTCTGGGACACGGCGAGACGGTACCGGCGCGCGGCGCATGGCGAGGCGGGGATTTCGACCCGCCACCGTCGATCCAATCGACGCACGCGGCCGCTGCTTCCGATGGAACTGGTCGTGGGGTGTCGCCGGGATGCGTGCGCTATCGTCGAACCTCCACCCTTCGGGCGTATGGCTCAGTTGGTTAGAGCGCTGCCTTCACACGGCAGAGGTCACAGGTTCGAATCCTGTTACGCCCACCAGAGAAGACGCTCGGCGCGGCTCGTTTCAGCGGTTCGAGCACCGGCGCCCGGTCGAAGCCATTCGACTTCGACCGTGACGGCAACGCCGACCGTCGCCGGCATCCCTGCGGTCGGCGGCCCCGTGTCATGACAGGTAACTGACCTGTTCCTGTGGTGTCCTAGGGTGGTTGGCCAAGCAACGAGACTCACGAGGAGGCAGGAATGGTTCGGTTGTTCGTTGGCATGGCACTGGTCGCTGTGGTCACCGCCGGCTGCGGTGGGAGCTCTACGCAGACCGGTCAATCGTCATCCACCACTGCCGCAGCTGCTTCCACGGGCGAGGGAGCCCCGGCACCGGCCGGCGACTCCGGCACGGCCGGTGACGCAGACGGTGGCGACGAGACCGGCAAGGGGAGCGGCTCGGTCAGCGTCCACGGGGCCACCTACGAGTTCTCCGACGTGACGGCCTGTGAGGTCGGCAACGACACGAGCGCCGACTGGCGGCAGTTCAAGGCTTGGACCGACGACGGACGCACCCACGTCGACATCACCCTCGCATCAGGTGCCGACGAGTGGTTGACCGGCTTCAACCTCGCGGTCGGACTCGCCAATCCCCGCACGCTCGATGAGGGCAACCCCGACGAGGAGTGGACGGACGGCTACGGCGGCAGCGTCGACGGTGCACCGACGAACCGCGGTGCCTCGGGCACCGCCAAGGTGACCACCCTGGACACCAGCGGGCCGATCCACGACACCGCCGAGTGGTCGTTCACCTGCTGATGCCGCGCCATGCGACGTTTTCGGTGTTCACGGCGAGGCAGAGTCGTCGCTCGCAAGGACGCGGGACGCAGGGCGCCGGCGCAGCCATACCCTGCGAAAACGCGGACGAGCGCCGAGGAGGATGAGGAGGAGGGGGAGGCAACCCGCCACCGCTCACCAGCGCCAGCGGGTGGCGCGCTCGGCGAACTCGTCCTCGCGCTCGATGACGCCGAACGCTCGATCCGGGATGACCTCGACGATCGCGTTGCGGCGCAGGAACGCCTCCATCTCGGAGTGCACCGCCGGGTCCTCCCAGTACTTCGCGAGGTAGGCGGCGATGACGCGGTCGATCGACGCGGCGTCTTGGTGCGCATCCGCGATCGTTGCCCTTCCCTCCACCGAGACGCACTCGACGGTGTCGTCGACGGTCACCGCGCACTGCGGGTTCTCGGTGATGTTCCGCAACTTGCGGGCTTTGGGAGAGCACGAGAACCAGAACCGGTCGGGCTCGGCGAGCCAGACACCCCACACCGGCAGGGCATGGGGTCGGGCCGAGGCGGATGCCGTCACGACCCAGTAGTTCCGGTTGGCAACCAGTCGCTCCTCCGCCCAGCTCCACGGCAGCGTCCCCTCCGGGTCGACCGGTACGCCGTAGTCGGCCATGTCGGGACGCTCCACCGTTGGCACGTTGGCAACGGTACCCCTCCGACGTGTGGTCAGGGCCGGGCTCGTCCACGATGTCGGGACGCAGAAGTAGGATCCCTCGCCGGCTGCAACGAGCAGGTACGGCACCCCGCCCGAAGGAACGCATGGCCACGGAGCAGTACGACTTCATCATCGTCGGAGGGGGCTCGGCCGGCAGCGCGCTCGCCGCCCGGCTCAGCGCCGACTCCGCCAACCGGGTGCTGGTGCTGGAGGCCGGCCGCGCCGACTCGTGGTGGGACGTGTACATCCACATGCCGGCTGCGTTGCCGTTCCCGATCGGCAACCGGTTCTACGACTGGAAGTACGAATCCGAGCCCGAGCCGTTCATGCACGATCGACAGATCGCCCACGCCCGGGGCAAGGTCCTGGGTGGGTCCAGCAGCATCAACGGCATGATCTTCCAGCGGGGCAACCCGATGGACTACGAGCGGTGGGCTGCTGATCCGGGCATGTCGACCTGGGACTTCGCCCACTGCCTGCCCTACTTCAAGCGCATGGAGACCTGCCGGGAGGGGGCCGACGAGTACCGGGGCGGCGACGGTCCGCTCATCCTGGAGCGCGGACCGGCGACCAACCCGCTGTTCGGGGCGTTCTTCGAGGCGGTGCAGCAGGCCGGGCTCCCGCTCACCGACGACGTGAACGGCCGACGTCAGGAGGGTTTTGCTCGCTTCGACCGGAACATCAACCGCGGTCGAAGGTGGAGCGCGGCGCAGGCCTACCTGCACCCGGCTATGGATCGCCCGAACCTGGAAGTCCGCACGCGCTGCCTGTCCACGAAGGTCGTCTTCGACGGCAGGCGCGCCGTCGGCGTCGACTACCGGCACGGTGGGCAAGGGATGCGGCGGGTCATGGCGGGCGAGGTCGTCCTGTGCGGCGGGGCGATCAACACACCGCAGCTGCTGCAGCTCTCCGGGGTGGGCAACACAGCCGAGCTCGAGGAGCTGGGCGTCCCCGTGGTCCAGGACCTGCCCGGCGTGGGCGAGAACCTCCAGGACCACCTCGAGGTCTACGTGCAACACGCCTGCGCGCAGCCGGTGTCCCTCCAGCCGCAGCTGCGTTGGTGGAGAAAGCCGGTCATCGGGGCGAACTGGCTCTTCCGTCGAAGCGGGCCCGGAGCAAGCAATCACTTCGAGGCGGGCGGCTTCGCCCGGGGCAATGAGACCGTCTCCTACCCGAACCTCATGTTCCACTTCCTGCCGATCGCGATCCGCTACGACGGGACGGCGCCTTCGGGCGGCCACGGCTACCAGGTGCACGTCGGGCCGATGTACTCCGATGCGCGTGGGAGCGTGAAGCTCGTGTCGCGCGACCCGTCGGTCCACCCCGCGCTCCGATTCAACTACCTGTCCACCGAGCAGGACCGACGGGAGTGGGTCGAGGCCCTACGGCTGACCCGGAAGATCCTGAGCCAGCCGGCGTTCGACGCGTACGACGGCGGCGAGCTGTCGCCCGGACCCGAGGTGGAGTCGGACGCGGAGATCCTCGACTGGGTGGCCCACGATGGCGAGACCGCGCTGCACCCGTCGTGCACCGCCGCCATGGGGACCGGCGAGCGGTCGGTGCTCGACCCGCAGACGATGCGGGTCCACGGCACCGAGGGTCTCCGGGTCGTCGACGCCTCGGCGATGCCGTACGTGACGAACGGGAACATCTACGCGCCGGTGATGATGCTGGCCGAGAAGGCTGCGGACCTGATCCTCGGCAACACGCCGCTGGCTCCCGAGACCGTGCCGTTCTCCACGACGTCGGGGTCGGTCCAGCCCGACGCGGCGGGTCGGCGCTGACGATGCGAGGCCGTCGATGAGCGAAGCACGCACCGAGGTACCGGCCAGCTTGTTCATCGGCGGTGCCTGGGTCGGCGCGGCCCGAGGCGGCCGACGGGAGATCCGGTGCCCGTTCGACCAGGCGTTCGTCGCCGAGGTGGACGAGGCGGATCCCGACGACGCCAAGGCGGCAATCCAGGCCGCGCGCACGGCCTTCGACGAGGGGCCATGGCGGAGCACCTCTGGTGCCGAACGCGGCGCACTCCTGCAACGGGTCTCCGACCTGCTCGTCCGCGATCGCGCCACGATCGCCAGAGCTGAGTCACTCGACACCGGCAAGCGTCTGGTGGAGTCCGAGATGGACGTCGACGACGTGGTGCGCGTCTTCCGGTACTACGCCGAGATGGCCGGTGTTGATGCCGGGCGCCGCGTGGACACGGGGGACCCGTCGATCAGCAGCCGGATCGTCTACGAGCCGGTCGGCGTGTGCGCGCTGGTCACTCCGTGGAACTACCCGCTCCTGCAGACCTCCTGGAAGGTCGCCCCTGCGCTGGCGGCCGGTTACACGTTCGTGCTCAAGCCCAGCGAGCTGACCCCGTCGACCGCCATCCTCTTGCTGCGATTGCTCGATGAAGCCGGTCTTCCCTCCGGCGTCGCCAACCTGGTGCTCGGGTCCGGTCCGCGCGCCGGTGCCCCGCTCGTCGAGAGCCCGCTCGTGGATCTGGTGTCGTTCACCGGCGGACTGGCGACCGGGAAGGCCGTCATGGCGACCGCGGCCGGGACCGTGAAGAAGGTCGCCCTCGAGCTGGGCGGCAAGAACCCCAACGTGGTGTTCGCCGACGCCGACGTCGAGACCGCGATCGACTACGCGCTGACGGCGGTGTTCCTCCACTCGGGCCAGGTGTGCTCGGCGGGCGCCCGACTCATCGTCGCCGACGAGCTCCACGACGCGTTCGTCGACGGGTTGGTGGCACGGGCGGAGCGGATCCGACTCGGCGGCCCCTTCGACGCGGATGCCGAGGCCGGGACGTTGATCTCGGCGGGTCACCTTGCCAAGGTCGAGGCCTACGTCGCGGATGCCGTCGCGGAGGGCGCGACGATCGTTTGCGGCGGTCGGGTGCCCGACGACCCCGATCTCCAGGGGGGCTACTTCTACCGTCCGACGATCCTCACCGGCTGCGTCAGCTCGATGCGCTGCGTGCAGGAGGAGTCCTTCGGCCCGGTGTTGACCGTCGAGTCGTTCACCGAGGAGCGCGAGGCGGTCCGCCTCGCCAACGACACGCGCTACGGCCTGGCCGCGGGCGTCTGGACGTCGGACCCGGAGAAGGCCCAGCGCGTTGCCGGTCGGCTGCGGCACGGCACCGTCTGGATCAACGACTACCACCCGTACATCCCGGAGGCGGAGTGGGGCGGCTTCAAGCAGTCCGGCGTGGGTAGGGAGCTCGGGCCGAGCGGTCTGGACGAGTACCGGGAGGCCAAGCACGTGTACGAGAACCTCGCCCCCGCGCCCCTTCACTGGTTCGCCGGGTAGGCCCGACCGTGACGGAACGGCAGGTCTTCCGCTGGTACTTCGTGGCGCAGGCGGTCGTCGGGGCGTTCTTCTGGTTCGTGGTGACCGGGTCCGACCAGGGGCGCAGGATCTTCGACCTGCTCCCCGGGCACCCGAGGGTGACCGACGCGTTCTTCGCCGCTGACCTGCTGGCGATCGCGGCCTCGCTGGTGTGCGCGTGGGCGGTGGGGAGCGGGGCCAGGTGGGCGGCGCTTGCGGTGGCGTTCACGGCGGGCTGCCTGGTGTACCCCACCGTGTACCTCGTGTCGTGGGCTCCCCACTCGGCCGGCGGGGCGCGCTGCCTGCTCATCATGGTGCCCCCGTCGATCATCACGACCTGGATCGCGGTGCGGGTCTGGAAGGACGCCTGAGCACCTCGGCTCAGCCGGGGAGACGGCCCCTGGCCGCCGAGGCGCGAGACTGTGCGACGATGACCTCGCTCGCCAATTCTCCGACCACCTCTTCTGCCGAGAGCGCTGCACCCGGGGCCGCCGTTCCCGACCACCCGGTCTTCGACGCGGACAACCACTACTACGAGGCGCTCGACGCGTTCACACGCCACCTCGACCCCGCGTGGGGCCCGCGCACGATCCAGTGGGCGGAGATCGACGGCCGTAAGTACCACGTGCTGGGTGGGCGAGTGAGCCGGGCGGTGGTCAACCCCACCTTCGACCCGGTGGCCGAGCCTGGCGTGCTGCGCGACTACTTCCGCGGGAACCCCAACGGCGACAACCCGATCGAACTGCTCCGGGCGCGCACCCCGATCAGCCCCGCCTACCGAGACCGCGAGGCGCGCCTCGCGCAGCTCGATGCCCACGGGCTCGCGCAGATCTGGCTGTTCCCGACCCTGGGCATGGTCTACGAGGAGCTGCTCAAGCACGATCCCGAGGCGGTCACGGTCCTGTTCCGGTCGTTCAACCGCTGGCTCGAGGAGGAGTGGGGGTTCGCGTACCGCGACCGCATCTTCGCGGCCCCGTACCTCACGCTCGCCGACGTCGACTGGGCGATCGAAGAGCTCGAGTGGGCGCTCGACCGTGGGGCGCGCACCGTCGTGTTCCGGCCGGCGGCGCCCACCACCCGGAGTGGGCCCAAGCCGCCCACCGATCCGGAGTTCGACCCGTTCTGGGCGCGGGTGAACGAGGTGGGCATCACGGTGGTGGTGCACGCCGGCGACAGCGGCTACACAGCCCACGGCTACGCGAGCGACGGCTTCTCGGCCAACTTCAACAGCGGCATACCCCAACCCATCCGGATGCTCCAGATGGAACGGCCGATCGAGGACTTCCTGGCCTCACTCGTCGCCGACAACCTCTTCACCCGGTTCCCCAACCTGCGGATCGCCTCGGTCGAGAACGGGTCGGGTTTCCTCCGCGGGCTCTTCCACCGCCTCGACGCGTTGGGCCACAAGATGCAGGGCTGGTTCTCCCAGGACCCGGTCGAGACCTTTCGCCAGCACATCTGGATCAACCCGTTCTGGGAGGACGACGTCCACGAGGTGTTGGACCTGATGGGTCCCGAGCGCGTCATCTTCGGCTCCGACTGGCCCCACATCGAAGGCATGCCCCGCCCGCTCGACTACCTCGAGGAGCTCGGTGGCCTGCCGTCATCGACCCTGCGTCGGGTGCTGCTCGACAACACCGCGGAACTCAACGAGCTCGACCCCGCCTGACCGACGCCCGAGGACGGACGCTGGGGAGGTGCCGCCTCAGACCTCGGTGGTCGACGACGGGTCGGCCCGGTTCAAGCTGTGGCGAGCCGCCAGCGAGAGCAGCCGCACCATGCCGCCCAGCAGGATGAGGTTGACGATCATCTGCACGCTCACGATCACGCGCACCGGGTCGGTCCTCGGTGTGATGTCGCCGTAGCCGACGCTGGTCAAGGTCGTGATCGTGAAGTACATCGCCTTCACGTGGTCGAGCGGCTCGCTGAACGTCGCGCCGTCGTGGCTCGATAGCGAGAGGTAGACCGAGGAGAAGAGGACGATCAGCAGTGCCGCCAAGGCGCCGACCGCGGCGATCGCCCGGGCCTGGGGTACGCGTGCCCGCAGGATCGACCGGAACTGCCACCACGAGAAAGCCACGAAGACGACGCCGCAAACCATCAACCGTGCGATTTCGTCACCGGTGGTCGTGCCGTCGAAGGGTGCCGCGAAGTAGAGGCCGAACAGCACGACCCAGCTGAGGGTGATGCGGACCAGGAGCCCGATCGTCACCCGTCGTCGGGCTTCGTGGTCGAGGTCCAGGTAGCGAACCGGTTCCGTTGTCGGTGGCGGTTTGCTCATGTGCCAGGTCCTCGCATCGTCGAGATCCTACGGGAGGACGCCCGAGCGGTGTGGACTCCCTCGTAGGCCTCCCAGAGCGCGGCGTAGCGTCCGCCGGCGCCAAGCAGGACCTCGTGGGTGCCATCCTCCACGACTTGGCCTCGGTCCAGCAGGAGGATCCGGTCCGCTCGCGCCGCCGTCGCCAACCGGTGGGCGATGACCACGGTCGTGCGTCCCTCGCTGAGCACGTCCATCGCGCGCTCGATGCGGGCCTCGCTCGCCAGGTCGAGGTTGGAGGTGGCCTCGTCGAGCAGCAGCAGGAGGGGATCGGCGACCAGGGCGCGGGCGAGGCAGATGAGCTGTCGCTGGCCCGTCGACAGCGAACGCCCCCGTTCGACCAACCAGGTGTCGAGGCCGTCGGGAAGCGTGGCCAGCATCGGGTCGAGCCCGACCGCCGCGACGGCGGCCCGCACCTGCTGGTCGGTCGCATCCGGACGGCCGTAGCGGAGGTTGTCGCCGATGGTGCCGCCGAAGAGGAAAGGTTCCTGGGGGACGTAGCCGAGGCGACGCCGGAAGGCGGTCGGGTCGAGCTCGCGGATATCGATCCCGTCGACGAGCACCCGGCCGGCGCTGGGGTCGTAGAAGCGCGCGACGAGCTTCATGAAGGTCGACTTCCCCGAACCCGTCTGGCCCACGAGCGCAACTCGTCGTCCGGCCTGCAGCTGCACGTCCACGGCGTGCAGCGCGGGCGTGAGTTGGCCCGGGTATGCGAACGTGACGCCCTCGAGCGCGACGGCGCCGGCGCCACGTGGCAGCGTCACGGGAGCGGCAGGTGCGGGCACCGTCGTCCGCTCAGCGAGCAGCGCGTCCAACTTGCGCATCCCGGCGGAAGCGCTCTGCCACGTGTCGAAGACGGCGGAGAGCTGCTGGATCGGTGTGAAGAACTGGGTCAGGTACAACAGGAACGCGACGATCGTGCCGACCATGAGCCCGGAGTTGTCGTGGAGGACCGCGCCGTACCCGAGGACGACGATGATCCCGATCGTCCCGAGCAGCTCGACGAAGGCGAAGTAGCCGACCTGGATCCGGAGCGAGGCGAGTCCCGCGCCCCGGAACTCGGCGTCGAGCTCGTGGAAGTGACGGCGGTTCGGCTCCTGCCGGACCATCGCCTGGGTGACCCGCACCCCTGCGAGGTTCTCCTGCAGGTCGGCGAGGACGTTCCCGATCGCGTCGCGCTGGCGGTCGTAGGCCGGACGCGCGCGAGGCGCTGGTACAGCACCGTCGCAACGGCGAGCGGCAGCGTGACGGCGAACACGGCGAGTGCCAGCGGCACGTCGAGGACGAGGAGGACCACCACCATCCCCACGAAGGTCACGAGCGCCACCGCCGCGTTCACGAGACCGCTCGAGAGCAGCTCGGTGATGGTGTCGACATCGGAGGTGAGACGGCTCAGCAGTCGTCCGGAGAGCTCGCGGTCGAAGAAGTCCAGGCCCAACCGCTGGAGGTGCGCGAAGACCCGCAGGCGCAGTGCGACCAGGATTCGCTCTGCCGCGCGGCCCGTCACGAGGTTCTCGCTCCACATCGCCCAGGCGTCGAACAACGCCACCCCGAACGCCGCCACCGACACCAGCAGCACCACGCTGAGCGCGCCGAAGGCCACCCCCTGGTCGATGCCGCGGCGGACGAGAAGCGGCACGGCCAGGGTGGCGAGCGCATCGAGCACGACGAGCCCGAGCCCGACTGCCAGCTCGGGGCGCCACGCACGGATGAATCGACGGAAGTGGAGGCCGGCGAGGTCATGGACCTGGTCTGCCAACGCGACCTTGCTGGTGTCGCGGATCGGGGGCAGCTCCTCCACCGACTGGAGGAGCTCCGGTGAGGAGGTCCCGATCCAGCCGGTTCCGGGCCCCGGGCGACCGTGCGACCCGGGCCCGCCTCCTGGGCGCCGCACGCCCGAGTCGGGGCGAGCCTGCGGCACGACCCGTGGCTCGGCGGGGACGGGGGGTGCCCCGTCGGCGGTCGTCTCGCCAGCGCGGCGGTGGACGATGCCGTGCGCGGGCTCGTCCGGCTCCTCGAAGCCGCTCAGGAGCGCGCGGTAGTGCGCGCTGCGCGCGTGGAGCTGCTCGTGGCTCCCGGACTCGGTGATCCGACCGCCCTCGAGGAGCAGGATGCGATCGGCGAGCGCGAGCGTCGACCGGCGGTGGGCGATCAGCAATGCCGTCCGCCCCTCCAGATGGGTGCGCAGCCCTTCGTGGATCTCGTGCTCGACCCGCGCGTCGACCGCGGAGGTGGCGTCGTCGAGCACGAGAACGGCGGGATCGGTGAGCAGGACGCGGGCGAGCGCGATGCGTTGGCGCTGTCCGCCCGAGAGCGTCACCCCGCCCTCGCCGACGACCGCCTCGGCCTTCTCGGGAAGCTGCGCGACGAACTCGGCGGCCTGCGCGGTCTCGAGCGCCGACTCGGTGTCGTCGTCGGGGGCGTCCGGTCGGCCGTAGGCCACGTTCTCGTGGATGGTGCCCGAGTAGAGGAACGCGTCCTCGAACGCCAGTCCGACGTTGCGTCGCAGCGACGAGAGCGAAAGGTCCTGGACTCGGTGGCCGTCCAGGCGCACCGCGCCCCGATCCGCGTCGTGGAACCGCGCGAGCAGCGAGCGCGATGGTCGTCTTGCCGCTGCCCGAGGCGCCCACGATCGCCACCCGCTCGCCGGGTTCGATCCGCAGGCTGCAGTGGTCCAGCACCGGCTGGCCGCCGGGGTAGGCGAAGGACACCCCGTCGAGCTCGACCAGCCCCGCCGGCGCCTCCAGGGTCACCGCGTCGGGCGCATCCTCGATCTTGGATCGCGTGTCGAGCAGGTCGCGGAGCCGCTCAGCGCCGGCACGCGCCTGCTGGGAGGCGGCCAGGAACACCGCCATCATCCGCGCCGGGGAGGTGAGCTGGGTGAGGTAGGTGAAGAAGGCCACCAACGTGCCCAGCGTGAGCGTGCCGTCGATGGTCAGCCAACCTCCGACCGCGAGGACGGCGACCTGCCCGAGGACAGGGACGGTCTGCAGCAGCGCCGCGAACAACGCGCGGATCCGGACGTTGCGCACGCGCCCACCGAACAGGTGCTCCAGCGATCCGGCGAACCGGTCGAGCTCTCGCTCGTCCTGGCCGAACCCCTTCACCACCCGCACCCCCGAGATCACCTCCTCGGCGACCGCGGTCATCTCGGCCTCGCGCTGCGACGCGTCCCAGGCGCTGATGTACACCGCTCGCCGGAGGCGGAAGGCCACGGCGAAGGTCGCGCCGATGGCGACCAACGCGACGGCAGCCAGCAGCGGTGAGAGCACCGTCATGACCACGAGGGAGACCACCAACATGACGAGGTTCCCCGTGACGACCGCGCCCATCTGGAGCACCGCGAAGACCATGTTGACGTCGGTGTTCGCCCGGCTGACAACCTGACCGGCGGGCAGCTGGTCGTGCCGATCGACGTCGAGGTCGACCAGGTGGTCGAAGACGGCGTCGCGGAGGTCGGCCTGCACGCCGTAGGCGACCGCTCCGCCGCAGAGGCGGCGCGTGATGGTCGCCGCCATCCGAGCCACGCCGATGCCGGCCAGTGCCACGAGCAGCGGGGCGAGGGCGCGCACGTGCGTCGTGATCACGTCGTCGATCACGACCTTCTCGATCACGGGGATCATCGAGGTGGCGACCATGCCCACGACCGCCGCAGCTACCGAGGCGATGGCCACGTTCCGATGGGCGAGCACCCACGGCACGAGCCACCGCAACCAACCCGGCTGGTCGCCGGGCTCGGGAGCGGCCGCGTCGGGCCGAAGATCGTTCACCTGGCTAAAGGTAACGACCCCATGCCCCGGGGACGGCACGGGTAGGGTCGCTGCCGATGCGCGTCGGCCTGCTGTGCCCTTACAGCCTCTCGGTCCCCGGAGGTGTGCAGGGCCAGGTGCTGGGATTGGCCCGCGAGCTCCGGGCAAAGGGTCATCAGACCCGGGTGCTCGGACCTTGCGACGGCCCACCGCCGGAACCGGGGATCACCCCGCTCGGCAACTCCATCCCGACCGCGGCGAACGGCTCGATGGCGCCGATCGCTCCGGACCTCTCTGCGCAGCTTCGACTCATCCGCTCGCTGCGGGACGAGCAGTTCGACCTCCTGCACCTTCACGAACCGCTCGTTCCAGGCCCCAACGTCACCGCCGCGGTGGTCAAGCAGACCCCGATGGTGGGGACGTTCCATGCGGCCGGTCAGATCAAGGCCTACGACTACCTGGGGCCGTTGACCCGCTGGCTCAACCGCCGTCTGGACCTTCGCTGCGCGGTCTCCGAGGACGCCCGGAACCTGGCGCACGAGCACCTCGGCGGTGAGTTCGAGATGATGTTCAACGGGATAGAGGTGGATCGCTTCGCCAAGGCCGAACCTTGGCCGACCGAGGCCCCGACGATCCTCTTCCTCGGTCGGCACGAGGAGCGCAAGGGGCTGCAGGTGCTGCTGTCGGCGATGGCGCACATGCCGGTGGACTGCAAGCTCTGGGTTGGGGGCGATGGTCCGCTCACCGAAGTGCTCATGCAACAGCACGCCGGCGACGCGCGCATCGAGTGGCTGGGTCGGATCAGCGACGAGGAGCGGGCCGCCCGTCTGCGCGGCGCCGACGTGTTCTGCGCCCCCAGCATCCGTGGGGAGTCGTTCGGCATCGTGCTCCTCGAGGCGATGGCGGCGTCCGTTCCCATCGTGGCGGGCAACCTCGCCGGGTACGCGAATGTGGCGCGGGAGTGGTCGCGAGGCGCTGCTCGTCGAACCGGGAGACTCAGCCGCGCTTGCCGACGCGCTGCGGCGCGTCCTGGAGGACCGTGAGCTCACCGAAGCGCTGACGACCGCGGGGTTGGCGCGCGCCGAAGAGTTCTCGATGAGCCACCTGGCCGACCGCTACCTCGACTGCTACCGGCGCGTCCTGGCATGACCGGCGGAATCGACCGACTCCGCACCGCTACACTTCCCGGGGCATCGACGTCTTTCCGCCGACCTGACCGGAGTAGTTCGTGACCATCGCCATCATCATCCTCGTGGTCCTCGTGGTCCTCATCCTGCTCTTCGTGGTCGGCCAGTACAACGGGCTGGTCAAGCTGCGAAACCTCGTCGACAACGCCTGGGCGCAGATCGATGTGCAGCTCAGGCGCCGGTACGACCTGATCCCCAATCTGGTGGAGACCGTCAAGGGCTACGCCAGTCACGAACGGGAGACCCTGGAGGCCGTCACCGCCGCCCGCAACATGGCCGTGAACGCTCAGGGGCCGGCAGCTCAGGCAGAGGCCGACAACGCCCTGACCGGCACGCTCAAGTCGTTGTTCGCGGTGTCCGAGGCCTACCCGGACCTCAAGGCGAACCAGAACTTCCTCTCACTGCAGGAGGAGCTGACCTCGACCGAGGACCGCGTGGCCTACTCGCGCCAGTACTACAACGACAACGTCACCCGGCTGAACACCAAGATCGAGACCTTCCCAGCGATGTACTTCGCGGGGATGGCCAAGGCCACGAAGCGCGAGTACTTCGAGGCCGAGCCGGAGTCGCGCGGACCGGTCAAGGTCGAGTTCTGAGCTGGAGCGACCCGCGGCCGACGGGTCACTGACCCTCCACCAATCGGGCCCTTCCGGCTCCTCGCAAGCAGGTTTCCTTGTACGAACAGATCGGACAGAACAAGCGCCGCACCGTGGTGCTGATGCTCGTGTTCATGGCCTTCGTCGCGCTCGTTGCGTGCCGCGTTCAACCTGCTCATCGGCGGGGGGCCCGTCGGTTTCATCATCGCGGTCGCGATCGCGGGAACGATGGGCTTCGTCGGCTACTGGAAGTCGGACACCGTGGCGCTCAAGATGAGCCGTGCCGTGCCGGCCGACCCGCGCACCTACGCCCGCCTTCACAACCTCGTCGAGGGGCTCTGCATCGCCGCGGGATTGCCCAAGCCCCGGGTCTACATCGTCGAGGACCAGGCGCCGAACGCGTTTGCGACCGGTCGCAACCCCGAGCACGCCGCCATCGCCGTGACCACCGGCCTGCTCGAGAAGATGAACCGCGTCGAGCTCGAGGGCGTCCTGGCCCACGAGCTCAGCCACATCAAGAACTACGACATCCTCGTGTCCACCCTTGCGGTGACGATGGTCGGAGCCGTGGCCTTGTTGAGCGACTTCGGGATCCGCTTCATGTGGTTCGGCGGGGGCCGGGCGTTCGACGACGACAACAACGGCGGCGGCGCCGGCAACATCCTGGCGATCTTCGGGTTCGTCCTGTTGATCTTCGCTCCGCTCATCGCGCAGCTCATGCAGTTCGCCGTGAGCCGCAACCGCGAGGAGCTCGCCGACGTGTCCGGCGTCGGGTTGACCCGCTACCCGCCGGGCCTGATCTCGGCGCTCGAGAAGCTGCCGCGACGACCAGACCGTGGTGAGCTCGTCGAGCCGGGCCACCGCGCATCTCTGGATCGAGCAGCCGATCGCGCGGGATGAGTCCGAGGGCAAGCTCTCGAAGCTCAACCGCATGTTCGACACCCACCCGCCCCTCGAAGAACGCATCGAGCGCCTGCGCGAGCTCTGAACGGACCCGGTCGACGGTTGGCCGAGCAGTGGGTCACACGACCTTCTTGGCACGCAGCTGGCGAAGTGCGAGCCAGGACGGTGGCACCGGTAGCCAGTAGGTGGCGAGTCGGAACACCAGGACCGCGGACAGCGCCGTCGCCGGCTCGACGCCCGCTCCGGTGAGGACCGCGATGAGCGCCGCCTCGATGGCGCCGACGCCTCCAGGGGTCGGCGCCGCTGACGCCACCGTGTTCGCGGTCAGGTACAACGCGCCGAGTTGGGCGAACGGCAGATCGATGCCGAGGGCGCGGCAACTCTGGGTGAAGGCGATGATCGTCACCATCTTTCCGAGCGCCGCGCCACCGAAGAGCAGCGCCACCTTGCCCGGCCGTTGGGCCAGCTCCTTCAGGTTCTCCCATACCTGACCGGCGCTGAGCACGATGTTGCTATCGAGCAGGCGCCGGCGCAACGGAGTGAGCCAGAGGATCCCGCCGACTGCGAGGACGACCAGCAGGATGACCGCGATGGTGCTGGCGTCGGGGATGCTGAAGGCACTGGAGCCGCTCGAACCCGACCAGAGCACGAACCCGAGGATGAACACGACCTGCGTGGCGCCGCTCGCCACGCTCGTGAGCCCCACGCTCGACGCGGCAACGGCCAGGTCCACCCCGTTGTTCTGTAGGTAGCGCGTGCGGAGCGCCATGCCCCCGATGTTGGCCGGGGTGAAGCGGTTGAGGAACGCCTGGGCGAGCATCACCTCGCTGGTCTGGGTGAAGGGAAGTCGGCCGGTCACCGCGCCCATCAACGAGAGACCGCCGGCGGGGTAGGACAGCCCGGACATGACCAGGATGACCGGAAGGTAGACCCAGTCCGCGTCGGAGAGCGCGGAGGCGATCGCCGACCAGTTCGCGACGAACGCCAACGCTACGTAGAACAGGACGGCCGCACCGATCAGGCTCACCGCCCGGGCGACGCTGATCCGCTGGAGCTCGGCCATCTTGAACTCGTCGACGCCTGCCGCGCGCTGGACCCCGTCTCGCAACTCCGAAAGGAGGTCCTTGCTGTTGGACGACGCGGCGCGCAGCGCCCGGCGCGTGGTCGGCGTGAGCGCGAGGGGTTGGAGCAACGGGAGCGCACGGGCGAGCTGGCCGGGAACCCGGCCCTGCGCGGCGGCAACCGCGCGCGCCGGCCCGACGACGAGTGCCGTGGACACGAGGAGCTCCGCGACGTCGATCGCCAAGCGGTCGTCGGGTGCGCTCAGCACCGAGCGATCGAGCTCACCCAGGACGACCGCGTCGTCGTCCGACCCTGTTCCGGCAAGGTACACGTTGTCGAGCCGGAGCTGGCCGTGGGCGATCCGCTGCTCCTGCAGCGCGTCGACCGCCGCCCAGAGCTCGTCGAGCCGGGCGTCGGTGAGCTGGGCCGGCGAGAGCTCCAGCAGGCTGGTCGCGCCTCGATCGGCGTAGACGACGACGCCGGCCTCGTCCTCGGTCTTGGCGATGCCGAGGAGCGTGCGCACCGGCACCCCCGCCCGATCGGCGAGCAACGTGACGAGAGCTTCGTGCTCGACGGTCCGCTCGGGGGACCACGAGAACCGCTCGTTCTCGATGCCACGCCGCTGCGCGCTGCGTGAGGAGCCGGAACAGGAGGTCCGCATCGCGATCGTCGCGGTCGGCGACGCGCAACGCGACGTCGGTGCCATCGGGCAGCGAGGCGCGGAACCCGCCGACGACGTCCTGGTCCACGTGGGTCGCGGCGATCCCCGCGGCCCGCAAGGCGGCGCCCACCTCGCGGGGTCCCGGTCGTCGACGCGGCGCCCCCACCGCCACGAGCAGCGCAGAACCGATGGAGATGCCGAGGAGCAGGGCCGTCGCAACGTGGGTCGGGACCGCCACCGCGGTGATCAGCCGGAGACCGGCGAGCACGATCAGGAACAGCCACGCCGCGCGTCGCCAGCGACGCGGGAGCATCGGCACCAGGACGGTGATGACGGCCGCGGCTCCGGCGAGGTAGATCGGGGAGGGGAAGAGCGCGCCCGTGATCCAGGAATGCGCCGTCAGCCGCCCTTCGGGGATCTGCGGCGTGGTGCTGGAGAACCTGCTGCGGAAGAAGGTCGTCGCGATGGCGCCCAACGCCCCCGCGAGCACCACCAGCGCGGTCAAGCGCAGTCGACGCGTCCAGACGAGCCAGACGACCAGCGCGATGGGACCGGTCAGGGCGACGAGCTGTGCGAGACCGAGGGCGGCGGTGGTGACCGGCGAGGGGAGCAGCCCGACGATCTTGATGAGGCTCGACGAGAGGCTGGTGGCGTCGTTCTCGCTCGCCGCCATCAACGCCGCCGCGAGCACCAGTCCGAGGAGGGCGGCGACCAGGCGCGCGACATCGGCAGGGTGTCGCTCCCAGGTCAGCGCCGCGCCGGGCGCGGTGCCTGCTCCACGAGGCGTATCAACCAACGTCGGCTACCAGGTCGGAGGTCGCGACCCGTCGGATGCCCGGACCTCGGTCAGGCGAGGGCCTTCTGCTTGAGCGCATCGAACTCGGCCTGGTTGATCGCGCCCTGGTCGAGCAGCGCCTTGGCCTGGGCGATCTGGTCGGTCGACGAGCTGGCCGCGACCTCACGGAGGTATTCGTCGAGCTGGGACTGGTTCGCCTGCGCCTGGGCGATCGAGCGCTTGGCCATGCCGTCACCGCGGGCGATCAGGTACACGATCATCGAGATGACCGGCAGCGCGATCAGGCAGATCGCCCAGATGGCCTTGACGACACCACCGGTCTCCTGGTCGCGAAACAGGTCGATGATGATGTTGAACAGCATCATGAAGTAGATCACCATGAAGAACATCACGAGCAGGCTCTTGATCAGGTCACCGAGGTGGATGTCTGCGAGGATCATTGGGGCTCCTAGGACGCGTGCCCCGAGCCGACGCGGCGCCGGCTCGCACGAGGGTGCGTCGCGTCGGGCAACTTAGTGCGAATTGGATCTGGGCCGGCGGATCGGTAGCTCGGGGTCGACCCTGGGGTGGATCTTGCCGCCGGCTTCGGATCTGCTGGGTGGCCGCGACCTGCCTGCTCCTAGGATGGGTCCATGGACGAAGCAGTCGACTCCTCGCAGCCGCCCGCCACGACGCGGGCGACCGGTACCGCGCGCGTCAAGCGTGGGCTCGCCGAGATGCTCAGCGGGGGGGTGATCATGGACGTCGTCGACCCGGAACAGGCCAGGATCGCCGAAGATGCCGGGGCGGTCGCCGTCATGGCGCTCGAGCGCGTGCCGTCCGACATCCGGCGCGACGGCGGCGTGGCCCGGATGTCAGACCCGGAGATGATCGAGGGCATCAAGGAGGTCGTCACCATCCCGGTGATGGCCAAGGCGCGGATCGGCCACTTCGCCGAAGCCCAGATCCTCGAGGCGCTCGGCGTCGACTATGTCGACGAGTCCGAGGTCCTGACGCCGGCGGACGAGGCGCACCACATCGACAAGTGGGCGTTCACCGTCCCGTTCGTTTGCGGTGCCACGAACCTGGGTGAAGCGCTGCGCAGGATCTCCGAGGGCGCGTGCATGATCCGCTCCAAGGGAGAGGCGGGCACCGGCAACATCGTCGAAGCGGTTCGCCACCTTCGCTCGATCCTGGGCGACATCGGCAGGATCACCCAGGCCGACGGTGCCGAGCTCTACGACTGGGCCAAGCAGCTGCGCGCCCCCATCGACCTGGTGACCGAGGTCCACGACACCGGGCGACTCCCCGTCCCGATGTTCTGCGCCGGCGGCATCGCGACCCCGGCCGACGCGAGCTTGGTCATGCAACTCGGTGCCGAGGCGGTCTTCGTCGGCTCGGGCATCTTCAAGTCCGACAACCCCGCCTTGCGCGCCAAGGCCGTCGTCGAAGCCACCATGCACTACGAGGACCCGGCGATGCTCGCGAAGATCAGCCGCGGTCTCGGCCCGGCGATGCCCGGCCTCGAGATCGGCGGACTCGACACGACGTTCGCCGAGCGGGGCTGGTAGGCGCAGGTGCCGGCGCGGACCACCGCCGCGGGAGAGCCTCCGGGATGGCCGGGACGACGATCGGCGTGCTCGCCCTGCAGGGAGCGGTCGCACCCCATCTGCGCGCGCTGACCGAGCTGGGCGCACGTGCGGTCGGCGTGCGGGATGTGGCAACGCTCGACACCGTCGATGCGCTGGTGCTTCCGGGAGGAGAGTCGACGACCATGTCGATGCTCCTGGAGCGGACCGAGTTGCACGACCCGATCGCCAAGCGGCTCGACGAGGGCATGCCTGCACTGGGGACGTGCGCAGGGATGATCCTGCTGGCGTCTCGCGTCCTGGACGGACGCGACGACCAGCGGAGCTTCGCAACGATCGACGTCTCGGTCCGGCGCAACGCCTTCGGCCGACAGGTCGACTCCTTCGAGGCGGCTCTCGACGTCGAAGGCTTCGTCGACCCCTTCCATGCCGTGTTCATCCGGGCCCCGGTCGTCGAGGACGTGGGCGCCGGGGTCTCGGTTCTGGCCCGTGTTGGCGGGCAACCAGTGCTCTGCCGCAGCGACACCTGCATCGTGGCATCGTTCCATCCGGAGCTCGCGGCCGATCGACGGATCCACCGCCTCTTCCTGGACCTCGTGGAGGACTGCGCGCCGCCACGATCCCACACCGACCCGACGCGCAGCGCCGAGGAGCACTGATGTCCGGACATTCCAAGTGGGCCACGATCAAGCACCAGAAGGGTGCCAAGGACGCGAAGCGCGCGAAGCTCTTCGCGAAGTTGATCCGGCAGGTGGAGGTCGCCGCACGAGAGGGCGGAGGTGACCCGGACGCCAACCCGACCCTGCGCACCATGTTCCAGAAGGCGCGCGACTCCTCGGTGCCGATCGACACCATCGAGCGAGCGGTCAAGCGGGGGACCGGCGAGCTGGAAGGGGTCACCTACGAGTCCATCACCTACGAGGGGTACGCCCCCGGTGGCGTGGCAGTCCTGGTCGAGGTGCTGACGGACAACCGCAACCGGACCGGTTCCGAGGTCCGGACGTTGTTCAGCCGCAACGGGGGGAGCCTCGCTGAGCCTGGGGCGGTCGCCTGGCAGTTCGACCGAAAGGGCCTCGTGGTCGTCCCGGGTGAGGTCGACGAAGACGACCTCATGCTCGCGGCGATCGACGCCGGAGCCGAAGATGTCGCGCGGGATGGAGCGCAGTGGCGGGTGGTCACGCCGCCGAGCGACCTGCACACCGTCGCGGACGCGTTGACGGCGACCGGCATCGAGGTCGTGTCGGCCGACCAGACCATGCTGCCCACCACGGAGATCGAGTTGACCGACGTCGAGGAGGTCCGACCCGTGCTGCGGGTGCTGGACGCGCTCGACGACCACGACGACGTGCAGGCCGTGCACGCCAACGCGGACATCTCTGACGAGGTGCTCGCCGGACTGGAGGTTTGATCAGTGGCCATCGAAATCGGCGACGCCGCTCCCGACTTCACCCTGCGCGGCGTGGCCGCCGCGGGAACCGACAGCGAGGAGACTCGAGACTTCAGTCTTGCGGACGAACGGGGGCACCCCGTGGTCCTGGTGTTCTACCCGGGGGACAACACCCCGGTCTGCACCCGTCAGCTCAACGCCTACACCGAGGACATCTCGTCGTTTGCTGACCTGGGGGCTTCGGTCCTGGCGATCAGCCCGCAGAGCGTGGAGAGCCACACGGCGTTCTCGTGCAAGCAGGGCACGTTCGCGTTTCCGCTGCTGGCCGACGTCGACAAGGCGGTGGGGCAGGCGTACGGCATCGTCGGGTTCGGAGGTCTGTACCGCCGGTCGGTGTTCGTGCTCGACGGGTCCGGCATCGTGACGTACGCGCACCGAGCCCTGGTCGGGGCCACCTTCCGGCCCACCGCCCAGCTCGTCGAAGCGCTGAAGTCGACCGCCCACTGACGCGCGGCTCCGCCTGGCGGCTGCGCAGCCCTACAAGCCGTCACTCCGGCACCTGCTTCGCCGGTGCGGCTTCGCCATCCGGGATCGGTCGGTGGCGCTGCTCCGCCTGGCGGCTGCGCAGCCCTACAAGCCGTCAGCGACGCCCATCAGGCGGCCGCGGTTGACGGCCTTCATGCCGCGCCAGAGTCCGAACAGTGCGAACACCCATGCGATCGCGCCGACGACGATGCCCGGCCAGATGCTGCCGTAGATGGACCCGGTCGACTGTGCGTAGGCGATCATGATGAGCGGCAAGGTGACCAGACCCGACGCCTGTTGGGCGGCGGCGGTGCTCTTGACCCGGGCCGACAGCCGCAGCACGATCGACAAGGTGAGGGCGACGAAGGGCGGGACGACCCACAGCATCAGGATCCACCACTGGGTCGTGGGGAAGAACCAGCCACCGACCTTCGGGCCGACCACGAGGTTGACCACCAGGGAGTAGGTGAGGAACCCGACGGCGGTGGTGACGTAGCCGGGGATGAGGCTGGCGATGAGCTTGCCGAGGTAGATCTCGTGCACCGACGCGGGAGAGTGTGCGAGGAACTCCCCGGTGCCGCGTTCCCTTTCGCCCACGATGGTCGACGCGCCCACGGCGGTCGAGATCGTCAGCGGGACGACCACCGCCACGGGAGCGATGAGGTACACCGCGATGGCGTACGCCGCCCGTCCCTGCTCGGTGTTGCCCCTCACAGCCTTCTGCGCGGCGGGCGGCAGGATCTTGAGCGTCTGGGAGATCTGGTGGACCGCGTTGATGTTGTCGATGCGCGTGATGGTGAAGAGCAGGACCAGTGGGATGAAGAGGAAGAAGATGCTGCCGAGGATGACCATCGGTATCCAGAAGTCCTTCGCCTCGATGAGCTGCTGGAGCTCGGTGCGAGCGACCGACCAGGTCCGACTGCGGTCGAGGCGGATGCGGCGGTCGGCGGTGGCGACGCTCATCGGGACTCCCCTCGGTTGGCAGTGGGCGCTGGTGGGGGAGGAGGAGCGGGCGCGCGCCGGTCCCGGGGGCGCTCGGCGTGCAGGCGACGGCCGCCGTCCTCGGAGATGGCCGCATCACCGCTGCGACGCCGCCGGACCGCGAAGTAGAGGTCTTCGAGCGAGGGGATGCGGGGCTCGACCCTGGTGAGCCGGATCCCGGCGGCGATCAACGAGCCGACGAGGTCCGCAAGGTTGACGCCTTCCTCGAGGTCGACATCGACCCCCGTGCGCGGCAGCCGGGCGACCGTGTCGCCGTCGGCGTCGCTGCCGAACCCGGCCAGGGCGTCCAAGCCCTCGCCGACCGCCTCCACGCGTCGGACGCCGGGGTACTTCGCTACCTCCGCGAGCCGGCTCGGATCCTCGGCGTCGAGCCGCACCACCGCGGTCGGCCAGAACTCGCGGATCAGCTCAACGGGCGGACCGGCGACGAGCGCGGTGCCGCCTTCGAGGACGACGACTTGTTCCGCGAGACCCTCGGCCTCGAGGAGAAGGTGCGTGCACATCACAACCGTGACGCCCCCTCCGGTCATGTCGTGGATCATCTCGAGCACGGCGTGGCTCGACTCGGGGTCGAGTCCCGACGTCGGCTCGTCGAAGAGGAGCAGGTCCGGCTCGTGCAGGACGGACCGCGCCAGGGCGAGCCGCGTCTTCATGCCGGTCGAGTAGCCACCCACCTGGGTGTCGAGCGCCTCCTCGATGCCGAACCGACTCGCGGCCTCGTGGATCCGTTCGTCGACCTCGGGGCCTCGACCGAGGCCGTAGAGCTCCGCCGAGTAGCCCAGGTTGGCCTTGCCGCTCAGGCGGTCGTAGAGAGCGGGCTTGGCAGACACCACGCCGCAGCGTCGTCGCACGGTCTCCCCGTCGACCTCGGGGTCCAGGCCGAAGACCCGCACGGTCCCGGCGTTCGGGCTGATGGCGCCGGTGATGATGCGGGTGGCCGTGGTCTTGCCGGCCCCGTTCGGCCCCAGCAGCACGGTGATGGTGCCGCGGGGGACCCGCAGGTTGAGGTTCACGAGCGCGTCGACCGCGCCGAAGCGCCGCCACACCGAGTCGAGATGGACCACCGTCTCCGGGACCGGTTCCTGTTGGTCGAGCTCTGGGGCGCCGACGGGGTCGGACGGGGGCTGCTGAGGTTCGTGCACCTGCTTCCATCGGCAGGTACCCCCTCTTGTCTGACCTTGGCGGTCGAACGCAGCAGTCCATCGTCACGAACGAGGATCCGCGATCGCGTGGCAACCACCCCCTAGGCTCGTACAGATGTTCGTCCTGGGGATCGATCCCGGCGTGTCGCGGTGCGGCTACGCCTGCGTGCAGGCGACCGCGGGCGGACCACGTGCGATCGCCATCGGCGTGCTGCGCACCGACCCGGCCGACCCGTTGCCGTCCCGTCTGGCCGAGCTCCAGCAGGGGCTACGGGAGTTGTTCGACGAGTTCTCCCCGGATGCGCTCGCGATCGAGCGGGTGCTCTTCCAGGCGAACGTCCGCACCGCGATGTCGGTGGGCCAAGCCAGCGGGTTGGCGATGGCGGAAGCCGCGACGCGTGGCCTCGTCGTCGAGCAGTACTCCCCGAACGAAGTGAAGTCGGCCGTGGCCGGACACGGCGGCGCGGACAAGGGACAGATGCAGCGCATGGTCCAGACCTTGCTCGGCCTCGACGAGGTGCCACGTCCCGCGGACGCGGCCGACGCCGCGGGTCTGGCGCTCTGCCACCTCGCTCACCAGGGGCTGCAGCGCCGGGTGGCGGGGTCCCGGCAGGCCGAGGGGGTCCGGTGATCGGCTCGCTGCGTGGCTCGTTGCTGGACCGCGCCGCCTCCGGAGAAGTCCTGGTCGAGGTCGCGGGCACCGGTCTGGGATACCGGGTGGTGATGGGGCCGTCGTCGGCCATGACGCTGGGTGAGCTGGGGGACGAGGTCACGCTCTGGATCTCACACCACATCCGCGAGGACGCGCAGACCCTCTACGGCTTCACCGACCGCCTCGAGCGCACCAGTTTCGAGGCGTTGCTGGCCGCGCACGGGGTCGGTCCGGCCCTGGCGCTCGCGATCCTGTCGGTGCACCGACCCGACGCGCTCCGACGGGTGCTCGCCGAGGACGATCTGGCGGCGCTCTGCCTGGTGCCCGGCGTCGGCAAGAAGACCGCGGCGCGTCTGCTGATCGAGCTCAAGTCGCGTCTCGACGTCGGCGACCTCGACACCTCTTCGTCGACCTTCACGGAAGTCTCGGGTGCGTCCGGTGCGGAGCGCGGCGAGCGACGTCCGGGCGGCGCTCGGCGAGCTCGGCTACCGCCCCGACGAGATCGCCGAGGCGCTCCGCGACCTGACCATCGAGCCCGACGCCGACCCGGGCGAGACGCTGCGACGCGTGTTGCAGCGTCTCGGCGCGCCGCGCTGAGCTGGTCGACGTGGCACGCGAAGAGGTCCTCACCGCCGAGGCCCTGGACTCCGACGGTCCCGAAGAGCCCGGCATCCGGCCCCGTCGGCTCGACGAGTTCGTCGGCCAGGCGGAGCTGAAGGACCACCTCGACATCATCCTCGAGGCGGCTCGACGGCGCTCGCAGGCCGCCGATCACCTGCTCTTCGCCGGGCCACCGGGGCTGGGCAAGACCACGCTCGCGGGCATCGTCGCCGCCGAGATGGACGTGCGCCTGCACGTCACCTCTGGTCCTGCACTCGAGCGGGGCGGCGACCTCGCGTCGATCCTCAGCCAGCTCGAACCCGGCGACGTGCTCTTCATCGACGAGATCCACCGACTCTCCCGCGCCGTCGAGGAGGTGCTCTATCCCGCGATGGAGGACTTCCAGCTCGACATCGTGCTGGGCAAGGGCCCGGCCGCTCGCTCGATCCGCCTCGACGTGCCGAAGTTCACGCTGGTGGGCGCGACGACGCGCACCGGCCTGATCACCGGCCCGCTCCGGGATCGGTTCGGGCTGGTGGCCCGCCTCGACTACTACGACGCCGACGACCTCCAGGCGATCGTGACCCGGGCCGCGCGGATCGTCGAGGTGCCCATCGACGCCGCCGGCGCCGCCGAGATCGCGCGCCGCAGTCGTGGCACGCCGCGCATCGCGAACCGTTTGCTCCGGCGGGTCCAGGACTACGCAGAGGTCCGTGCCGACGGCGTCGTCGACCAGGAGGCCTCGCGGGCCGGGCTCGCGCTGTTCGGGATCGATGAGCTCGGCCTCGACAAGATCGACCGGGCGATCCTCCAGGCGTTGTGCGCCCGTTTCGGAGGCGCGCCCGTCGGCCTGTCAACGTTGGCCATCAGCGTGAGCGAGCCCCCGGAGACCGTCGAGGACGTCTACGAGCCGTTCCTCATCCAGCAAGGTCTGCTCATGCGCACCCCGCACGGGCGCGTGCCGACGCCGCTGGCCTGGGCACACCTGGGGATGCCGCAGCCGCGGCGTCGCGACGAGCCGCTCTTCGACTAGCCGCGTGCCGGCGTGTCGCTACTTGCGGCGAGGGGCCGCTACAGTCGCAGCCCGTGCCAAGTTCCCCTGACCGCCGCTAGAGGGACGCGATGAACAAGCGCGGGCTCCGGGCCCTGGTGTTCTGGATGGTGCTGGTCTTCGGAGGGCTGGCGTGCACCGTTGGGTTCGGCTGGAAGCCCCTGCTGGGCCTGGACCTGCAGGGCGGGCTGTCGGCCACCCTCACCCCCAAGAAGGGCACCAACCCGACGACGCAGTCGGTGCAGGAGGCCGCGGCGATCATCCGACAGCGGGTCGACGGCCTCGGCATCGCGGAGCCGTCGGTGGTCCGCTCCGGACGCACCGTGATCGTCGAGCTCCCCGGGCTGAAGAAGAAGGCCGACCAGGATCGCGCCAAGAAGATCATCGGCACGACGGCCAAGCTCGAGTTCCGCAAGGTCCTCCGAGACCTGGGGCCGGTCACCCCGACGACCTCCTCCGCCCCGACGACCAAGCCCGGCTCGTCGACGACGGTCGCTCCCGGTGCGTCGACGACGGTCGCACCCTCGACGACGGCGGCGTCGGGATCTTCCGCAGGCGTTCCTGATGGTCGGCATCCGGCCGGCGTGGTACCGGTGGCGTTCTCCCGGGCGAGCGCCACCACCGTCCCGCCGACGACGGCTCCGGGCTCGGCAACCACGACCGGCGGTCCGACGACCACGGTGCCGCAGTTGACGGCGCCGAAGGGCTCGGGGATCTTCACCGGCGACGGCGGTCGGTACCTGCTCGGTCCGGTCGAGTTCGACGGCAACGTGCTCTCGAGCGCCCAGGCGCAGCTCAACACGAGCAACAGCCAGTGGGAGGTGAACGTCAAGATCAAGGGCCGCGACCAGAACAAGGTCAACAAGGCGTTCAACGACTGCTTCTACGGCGATCCCAAGACCTGCCCGCCGAACCGGACCGGTGACGGGGGCCAGCCGCGCGGGGCGATCTCGATGGTCCTGGACGGCAAGGTGATCTCGGCACCGACCGTCAACGCCGTCGACCTGCCGAAGAACCCCCAAGGGTTCGTCATCACGGGGAACTTCACGCACAAGACCGCGAGCGAGCTGGCGCTCCAGCTCCGCTACGGCGCCCTGCCCGTCGAGTTCTCACCGGCGACGCTCGTGACGGTCTCGGCCACGCTGGGATCGAGCTCGCTGCACGCCGGGATCGTGGCCGGCATCGTGGGCCTCGCGGCCGTGGCGCTGTACATGTTGCTCTTCTACCGCCTGCTCGGCCTGGTGGCGATCCTCAGCCTCGCCAGCAGCACCGCGGTTCTCTGGACGGTCATCTCCTACCTGGGCGCGCACAACGGGCTCGCGCTGACCCTTGCAGGCATCACCGGCATCATCGTCTCGATCGGTGTCGCAGTGGACTCCAACGTGGTGTTCTACGAGCACCTCAGAGAGGACATGGCCAAGGGGAGAACCCTGCGCTCCACGGTGGGCCACTCCTTCGACGCCGCCTGGAAGACGATCGTCAGCGCCGACTTCGTGTCCTTGATCGGCGCCGTCATCCTCTACCTGCTCACCGTTGGCTCGGTGCGGGGCTTCGCGTTCTACCTCGGCCTCTCCACCGTGATCGACCTGGCGGCGTCGTGGTTCTTCATGCGACCGGTGGTCTTCTGGATGGCCACCCGCCCGCGGTTCGCCGACCGTCCGGGGCTGCTCGGCGTGGGCGGTCCGGCAACCAGGTCCGACCCCCTGCCGGAGATCGTGGAGGCCGGCGCGTGAACTTCCTTCGGCGCATCTACTCATTCGACGACAACGTCGACTTCCGCAAGGGCTGGAAGGTCGCGTTCCTGGTCTCGGGTCTCCTGCTCGTCATCGGCGGGTTCTTCCTGGCGACGAACGGCCTCGAGTTGGGCATCGACTTCCGCGGCGGGACGTCCTGGCAGTTCCCGGCCAACGGCACGAGCGTGAACACCGTCCGCGACGCGCTCGGCAAGGTCGGTGGCGGTGGCGCCACCATCCAGACGTTGACGCTCGGCTCCGAGACCGACCTCCGCGTCGAGGTCCCGACCCGGGTCAACACGACCAAGGCCGCGTCGGCGCTCGCGTCTTCAACCCACCAGTCGCTCGACGTCATCAACGCGAACCGCAACGACGTTGGGCCCTCGTGGGGCCGCGACGTCTCCCAGAAGGCGCTCCGTGCGTTGATCGTGTTCTTCATCGCCATCGCCATCTACATCTCCTGGCAGCTCGAGTGGCGCATGGCGGTCGGTGCCATCGTGGCTGTGATCCACGACGTCTTCATCAGCGTCGCGGTGTACGCGATCTTCCGGTTCGAGGTCACGCCGGGCACCGTCGTGGCATTCCTCACGATCCTCGGCTATTCGCTGTACGACACGATCGTCGTCTACGACAAGGTCAAGGAGAACCAATCCCGGCTGTCGCTGAACGGCGACATGACGTACACCGACATGATGAACCTCTCGCTGAACCAGACGTTCATGCGCTCGATCAACACCACGCTCTCGGCGGTCCTGCCGGTGCTGTCCATCCTGCTGATCGGCGCCGGGGTGCTCGGCGCCGTGACCCTCGAGGAGTTCGGCCTCGCACTCCTCGTCGGGCTGATCGCCGGTGCGTACTCGTCGGTGTTCATCGCCTCGCCCATCGTGGCTTGGCTCAAGGAGCGCGAACCGCGGTACACCCAGATCCGCGAGCGGATCCTCGCTCGCCGAGCCGGGTCACCCGATGGTGCCGACGAGAAGGTGTCCGTGGCCGCCGACGCGTCTTCGACTGAGGGGGCGCCGACCCCAGGCGCGAAGTCGCCAGCCGACCGCGGCATCACCAGCCCGTACTCGTCGAAGCACCCGCCACGACCCCGCAAGCAGGGCAAGAAGCGTTGAGCGGCGGTCGCCGGGCGGGCAAGATCTCCTGTTCGGTGGCGCTCGTCGCGGTCGGCCTCGGCGCCACCAGCTCGTGCTCTTCGGGAGCGCCCATCAGCGCCCCGACCACTGCGCGGGCGACCACGACGGTCGGCGCGAATCCACTTCCGCCTCGGGACACCGGCGCGTTGGTCAAGGTCGTGGACCCGTTGCTCCCGGGCGACGACGAGATCCAGCGCGTGTACCTCCAGGTCGGTGCGACCGCGGACGACGTGCTGCTCAGCATCTACGTGCGCCCGCGCACGGCGCGCTCTGCGGACGGCTACGCGCGGCGCATCGCCCCACTGGCGAGGGACCTGGTGCCGGTCCTCTTCGACCGGTACCCCGGTGTGGTGGGCATCGACCTGTGCCAGGAATCGACGAACCACGACGGCGCCGATGCGTCGCCCCCGCCGGTCACTCGCGTGTTCGTGCTGCGATCCGACGCGGCCGACATCGACTGGGCGAACGTCGACCTGCAGTGGCTGCTCGGCCAGCCCCACGGCCAACGACCGAAGGTGCAGTTCGAGGTGGACGACGCGGTGGCGGCTTCGGCGACGTATCGCCAGGCGCAACCGGATTGAGCCAGGTCGGCGCTCAGCCCGTGTAGGTGGGCGTCGCCGGCTGGGCGGTTGCCGGAGCGGCGGCCGGCGGCAGCGTCGTCGTGGTCGTCGGCGCGGTCGTCGTCGGGGCGGCCGTGGTGGTGGTCGTCTCCGGCGCTGGGTCGATGATGAGCTCGACGTTGCGGTAGTAGTAGTTGCTCTGGCCGCTGTCGCAGTTGGCCCGGAGCGTGTACGAGCCCGGGGCCGCATCGATGGGGACGACCACGTCGGCGGTCCAGTCGTATTGCGCGTTGCCCGACCCGAACGTGGCGTCGGCCTCGGCGATCGGGGAGCCGCTCGGCGTCCCGTAGTCCCCGGCCCAGCCGACGAACAGCGTGAGATGGACCGTGCCGCGGAGGCAGGTCCCAGCGGCGTGCGTGGTGGCGCCGGCGGGCAGCTCAGTGGGGTCTGCGGTGAAGATGGGCGTGCCCGCAGCGGCGGGCAGCGCGCCCACGGCCATGGTCGCGGCAACGATCAGCAACGAGGTGGCGGCCGTGCGCACACGACTGAGGTGAAGGGACATGGTGGCTCTCGATCTTCCCGCGTCGGCCCACCGGACCCGGGATCGGGGGTGGTGAGTATTCAGCTCAACCCTACTGCAAGGATCACGTCACGCGAGGCGTGGAAACGGCAGCCCCCCACCTGGGCGCGGAGACGCGGGGCCGTACACTTGGGTCCATGGCGACCGTCGACCGCGTGCTCCCCTGGCGGCGAAGCACCGCGCCTCCCGCCGTGGAGCTGGCGCCGCTCCTGGCGTCCTACCGGGCCAACCACCCCAAGGCCTCGACGGAGCGGATCGTGCGTGCCTATGACCTCGCCGCGCTGGCGCACGAAGGGCAGCTCCGTCGTTCCGGCGAGCCGTACATCGGGCACCCCCTCGCCGTCGCCCGGATCGTCACCGAGCTCGGCCTCGACGAGACGACGATCGCCGCGGCGTTGCTCCACGACGTGGTCGAGGACACCGGCATCGAGATCGACGAGGTCCGCACCGACTTCGGCGACGACGTCGCGGAGATCGTCGACGGCGTCACCAAGCTCGACGGCCTGCACTTCGACTCACGCGAGGCGCAGCAGGCCGCCACGATGCGCAAGATGCTGGTGGCGATGGCGCACGACCTGCGCGTCCTCATCATCAAGCTGGCCGATCGGCTGCACAACATGCGCACCCTTGCGGCGATGCCCGTCGAGAAGCAGGACCGGATCGCCCGGGAGACGCTCGACATCTACGCCCCGCTGGCGCATCGGCTGGGCATGCAGGACGTCAAGCAACAGCTCGAGGACCTCGCCTTCGCCACGCTCCATCCGAAGCGCTTCGCGGAGATCGACCAGATGGTGGCCCAGCGCGCACCCGAACGTGACCTGTACCTCGAGCAGGTCCTCGGCCAGGTGCACGAGCGCTTGCGCGAGCTGCGCATCGACGCCGAGGTGACGGGGCGCCCCAAGCACCTCTGGAGCATCTACGAGAAGATGGTCGTCAAGGGGCGGGACATCGAGGACATCTTCGACCTCGTGGGCATCCGGGTGATCGTCGACTCGGTGAAGGACTGCTATGCCGCGCTGGGCTCGATCCACGCGACCTGGAAGCCGGTGCAGGGCCGCTTCAAGGACTACATCGCGATGCCCAAGTTCAACCTCTACCAGTCGTTGCACACCACCGTGGTGGGTCCGCTCGGCAAGCCGCTCGAGGTGCAGATCCGGACCAGGGAGATGCACGAGCGCGCCGAGTTCGGGGTGGCCGCCCACTTCGCCTACAAGGACCGCGCTGATTCGGGCTCGGCTGACGACGTCTCCTGGTTGAGCGGCATCGTCGACTGGCAGGCCGAGACCTCCGACCCCGCGGAGTTCATGGCGACCCTGAAGGTCACGCTCGACCAGGACGAGGTCTACGTCTTCACCCCGCAGGGCAAGGTCATCACCCTGGTCCAGGGCTCGACGCCGGTCGACTTCGCCTACGCGATCCACACCGAGGTCGGGCACAGCTGCGTCGGCGCCCGGGTCAACGGCCGACTCGTCTCGCTCGACCACAAGCTCGTCTCGGGCGACACCTGTGAGATCTTCACGTCCAAGGCCGAAGGGACCGGACCCTCCCGTGACTGGCTGGGTTTCGCGGCGACGCAGCGCGCGTCCTCGAAGATTCGCCAGTGGTTCTCCCGGGAACGCCGTGAGGATGCCATCGAGAACGGGCGAGAAGACCTCGTGCGGGCGCTGCGTCGACAGGGGCTACCCGTGCAGAAGCTCAGCCCGGCGACGCTGCAGCAGGTGGCCACCTCACTCAACTACGCCGACGTCGACGCGCTGCACGCGGCCGTCGGCGAGCACCACGTCTCGGCGGCTTCGGTCGCGGCGAAGGTCGGCCGGCTCCTGCGGGGCGGCGAACCCGGCGCCGCGGAGCAGCTCTCGACGACGATCATGGGACGACGCCCGAGCGCGCCCGGTCGACGCGCCGGGGTGCACGTCGAGGGGCTCGACGACGTGATGGTCCGGCTCTCCCGGTGCTGCACGCCGGTACCGGGAGACGAGATCATCGGGTTCGTCACGCGGGGGAGAGGGGTGTCGGTGCACCGGGCCGACTGCGCGAACGCGATGGGTCTGGCCCACGACCAGGCGGCGCGTCTGCTCGAGGTCGAGTGGGATGACGAAGGCCCCGGTCTCTTCGTGGCCACCGTCGAGGTGAAGGCCCTGGACCGCACCCGGCTGTTGCGCGACGTCTCCGCAGCCGTGGGCGACCACAACGTGAACATCATGTCCTGCACCGCGACCATGGGAGGCGATCGCATCTCCAAGATGCGCTTCGACTTCGAGCTCGCCGATCCCTCGCACCTGGACGCCGTGCTCCGCGCCGTCAAGGCCATCGACGGCGTCTACGACGCGTACCGCGTGCTTCCCGGCAAGGGCTGAGGCACGGGACGTTCCGAGGGGCCCGATCGGTCCGGGGACGCGCCCCACGGGGCGCGGCGGACAGGGACGGCAAAGGGTTCGAGAGCGGTTGGAGGCCTCCGGTAGCCTCGGCGGTCGTGTCAGACGGCGTAACGCACAAGTCCCCGGTGGGAACCCGCGACGTGCTCCCACCGGAGACCGCCAGGTGGGAGGCGTTGATCGAGACGTTCGCCGGTCACGTCGGGCGCGCCGGGCTACGGCCTGGTGCAGTCGCCCATGTTCGAGGACATCGGGGTCTTCCAGCGGGTCGGCGCAGGGCACCGACGTGGTCCGCAAGGAGATGTACGACTTCGAGGACAAGGGCGGCCGCCACGTCGCACTGCGCCCCGAGGGGACCGCCTCGATCGTGCGGGCGTTCGTGCAGCATCGTCCGGCGACGCCGTGGAAGGTCTGGTACGCGGCGCCCAACTTCCGCTACGAGCGGCCACAGGCCGGCCGCTTCCGCCAGCACCACCAGCTCGGCGTCGAGGCGATCGGCTCCGCCGACCCCGACCTCGACGTGGAGGTGCTCGCCCTGGCCTGGGACTACCTGGCCGCGCCTCGGCCTGCGTCAGCGTCGAGCTGGAGCTCAACTCGATGGGCGCCCGCGGAGGACCGAGCGGCGTTCGTCGAGACGCTCCGCGCCTGGCTGGCCGGCGCGAGCTCGGCGAGCTCGACCCGGCCGACCGCGAGAAGGTGGACGACCACCCGATGCGGGTGCTCGACTCCAAGCGGCCCACCACGCAGGCCGTCGTCGTCGACGCACCCCGCATCACCGACCACCTCTCCCCGTCGAGCCGGGCGCACTTCGACCGGGTGCAGGAAGGGCTCGACGCGTTGGGCATCCCGTACACGGCTCGAACCCGCGACTGGTCCGAGGCCTCGACTACTACACCCACACCACCTTCGAGTTCGTCAGCCGAGCGCTCGACGCCGCCCAGAGCACCGTCGCTCGGTGGAGGCCGCTACGACGGCCTCGTCGAGCCGAGCTGGGCGGTCCCGACGACCCCGGGCATCGGCTTCGGCTCGGGCATCGAGCGGGTGCTGCTCGCCTGCGACGCCGAGGGCGTGTTCGACGGGCCCGATCGACGCGTCGACGTCTTCGTGGTCGACACCACCGGCGGCGACCCGGCCCGCGACCCTCCGACCGAGCTGCGGCGGGCAGGCCTGCGCGCCGAGCGGGCCTTCGACCAGCGGTCGATGAAGTCGCGCAGATGAAGTCCGCCGACCGGTCCGGTGCACGACTCGCCGTGATCATCGGCGAGCGCGAGCTGGCCGACGGGACGTGGGCCTGCGTCGCCTGCGTGGGTCGGTCGACGAGGGCGATGGCGCCCAGGTGGGCGTGGCGCGGACGAACCTCCTGGCCGCGTTGCACGAAGAGCTCTCACGCCCGGCTCCGGGCGACCAGACCAACTGAACGAACTGCCCGATCGAGGACCCGTGACCGAACCCGAACCCACCCTCAGCTTCACCGGCAGCCCTGCCGGGATGCGCTCCGACTACTGCGGTCTGCTGCGTGCCACCGACGTCGGGCGGACCGTCTCGGTCGCGGGCTGGGTCGATCGCCGACGTGAGCACGGTGAGCACCTCGCGTTCATCGACCTGCGGGACCGCACTGGAGTCGTGCAGTGCGTGGTGGACGGGGCCCACGACCTGCGCAGCGAGTACGTCGTGCGCATCACCGGTGTGGTGCGCGAACGGCCGGAAGGGACCCGCGAACGCCGGCGCTCGCGACCGGCGACGTGGAGATCGGGGACTGCGAGGTGGAGGTCCTGTCCGCCGCCGAGCCGATCCCGTTCCCCATCGACGACCGGCGTCGACGTGGACGAGACCCTCCGGCTCCGCCACCGCTACATCGACCTGCGCGCGGGCGCGGATGCAGCGCAACCTGCTGGGGCGCTCGACGATCAACGCCGCGCTCCGCCGGTCCATGGAGCGCCAGGGCTTCGTCGAGATCGAGACGCCGATGCTCATCGCCTCGACCCCGGAGGGCGCGCGCGACTTCGTCGTGCCCTCGCCGCCTGACGCCCTGGCGCCTTCTACGCCCTGCCGCAGTCTCCGCAGCTCTTCAAGCAGCTCGCGATGGTCGGCGGCCTGGACCGCTACTACCAGATCGCCCGCTGCCTCCGGGACGAGGACCTGCGCGCCGATCGGCAGTTCGAGTTCATGCAGCTCGACCTCGAGGCCAGCTTCGTCGGCCAGGACGAGGTGCTGGCGTTCGTCTCCGATGCGATCTCGGAGGCCACCGTTGCCGTGACGGGCTCCGCGCCCGGTGCGATCGAGCGGATCACCTGGCGCGAGGCGCAGGAGCGCTTCGGCTCGGACAAGCCCGACCTGCGCTTCGGCATGGAGCTGGTCGAGCTGACCGAGGTGTTCGCCGACACGGGCTTCAACGCCTTCAAGGCGCCTTGCATCAAGGGGATCCGGGTGCCCGGCGGCGCTGAGCTGGGCCGGAATCGGCTCGATGCCCTCACGGACTCCGCCAAGCGGTGGGGCGCCAAGGGGCTGGTCTGGATGAAGGTCGAGGCCGACGGCGCGCTCGTCGTCACCGGTCGCCAAGTTCCTGTCCGATGGCGAACAGGTCGCGCTCCGCGAGGCGATGGCAGCGACCCCGGGCGACCTGCTGCTGCTCGTCGCGGACGAGCGGCCCGCGGTGTGGCACGTCCTCGGGCTGTTGCGGCTCGAGCTGGGGCGCCCACCGGTCAACGAAGGCGGGTTCCACTTCGTGTGGGTCGTCGACTTCCCGCTGTTCGAGGTGCTCGACGACGCCGGCAACCCGGTGCCGGCCCACCATCCCTTCACCATGCCGCACCCCGAAGACGTCGAGTTGCTCGCCGCCGGCTCCGGGGCGGAGCTGCTCGAGGTGCGCTCGCAGGCCTACGACCTGGTCCTGAACGGCTGGGAGCTGGGCTCGGGAAGCGTGCGGATCCACCGGAGCGACGTCCAGCAACAGATGTTCGCGCTGCTCGGCATCGGCCACGAGGAGGCGCAGGCCAAGTTCGGCTTCCTGCTCGACGCCTTCCGCTTCGGCGCACCACCGCACGCCGGGTTCGCTTTCGGCGTCGACCGCCTGGCCGCGTTGCTGCTGGGTGAGGAGAACATCCGCGAGGTCATCGCCTACCCGAAGACGCAGTCGGGCGCCGATCCGCTGACGGGCGCACCGTCGGCCATCGATCCGGCGCAGGTCGCCGAGCTCGGTCTGCGCATCCTGCCCCCGCCCGAGTAGCCCCGCCCGAGTAGCCCCACCGTCTGCCGCCCCCCTCCCCGGTCGCGGGGTCCTTGACGCGCGGCAGGTTATGTAGGAGGCTCTACATACATCGACGCCTCGATATTGCGCGTCGTCGATGACTGCAGACCCAGGGGGATGCGCGTTGGCACGGACACAAGAGCAGCGCAAGGCCGAGACCCGCGCCGGCCTGCTCGCGGCCGCAGCCGACCAGTTCGCGCACAAGGGCTTCCATGCGGTCTCGGCCGAGGCGGTGGCCGACGCCGCCGACCGTACGACCGGCGCGCTCTACAGCCACTTCGGCAACAAGGAAGGTCTGCTGTTCGCCTTGTTGGACGATTGGAAGGACGCCAACGCCTCCGCGATCGTCGCCGACGTCCCCGACCCAGCCGACCTCGACGGCCTCATCGCCGCGGCCTGGTCCCGCTTGACCTCCTCGCCCGACGGTGCGGGCAGCGAGTGGTTGCTGCTCGAGATGGAGCTGTGGCTCCACGGTGCGCGAGACGAGGCCATCGGCGAGCAACTCGCCGAGCGCTACCGGCGCATACGGTCCGAGTTCGCGATCGGGTTGGTCGAGTGGGCGAACTCCGCCGGCCACTCGTTGCCGGCACCTCCCGATCAAGTCGCGGCGACGGCGCTGTCGGTGCTGCTCGGCGGCGCGTTGCAGCACCACCTCGAGCCCGAGGCGGTTGCCCTTCCCTGGATCGTCGGTGCCGTGCGCGGCATCGTCGGCCTCCCCAGTCCCATCACCACCAGGAGCACTTCATGACCCCGCCCACCGCCGCACCTGCCCGCGACCTCACCCTCGACGACATCGACCTGCTCGAGGACACCTGGGCACAGGGCGTCCCCAACGAGCAGTTTCGGGTGCTGCGCCGCGAGGCGCCGGTCTACTGGCACGAGATGCCGGAGGACACCGGCTTCTGGGCGGTGACCAAGCACGACGACATCAAGATGGTCAGCCGCGACTGGGAGGGCTACTCGACCGAGCTCGGATCCACGTTCTTGAAGGACTTCACCGAGGAAGAGCTGGTGATGGTCCGCATGACGCTGCTCAACATGGACCCGCCGAGGCAGACCCGGTACCGCAAGCTGGTCAGCGCCGGCTTCACCCCGCGGATGATCAAAGGCCTGATGGACGGGATCCTCGCCGGCGCACGCGAGATCGTCGACGAGGTCGAGGCGGCGAACGGCGAGGTCGAGTTCGTTGAGCAGGTGGCGGTGCCGCTGCCCCTGCAGATCATCTGCGACATGATCGGTGTCCCACCCGAAGACCGCGGCAAGGTGTTCGACTGGTCGAACCGCCTCATCGGTGGCCAGGACCCCGACTTCAGCGTGAGCAAGGAGGATCAGGAGGCCGCGCAGGTCGAGATCTACGCCTACTGCGACGCCATCGCCGCCGACCGACGCGCCAACCCGCGCGACGACATCATGTCCACCCTGGTGCACGCCGAAGTCGACGGCGACCGGATGAACGACCAGGAGCTGAACCTGTTCTTCGTGCTGCTCTGCGTGGCCGGCAACGAGACCACCCGCAACCTCATCAGCCACGCCATGATGGCGCTCATCGACCACCCCGAGGCTCGCCACGAGCTCGCGGCCAACGTCGACGACGACGCGCTGTGGAACACCGCGACCGAGGAGTTCCTCCGCTGGAACGGCTCGATCCAGAACTTCCGCCGGACCGCCACCCGCGACACCGAGATCCGGGGCCAGAAGATCAAGGCGGGCGAGAAGGTCGTGATCTACTACCACTCGGGCAACCGCGACGAGGACGCTTTCGAGAACCCGGACGTCTTCGACATCCACCGCAGCCCGAACGACCACGTCAGCTTCGGCGGTGGCGGCACCCACTTCTGCCTCGGCGCCAACCTCGCACGGCTGGAGATCAAGACGATCCTCCGAGAGCTGCTCCGCCGCTACCCCGAGGCCGAGTACGCCGGCGAGCCCCGCCGCTTCAGGTCCGACTTCGTGAACGGCATCAAGGAGCTCCCGGTCCGCTTCAGCCGCTGACCGCGCCCGTCGTCCCCCTTCGAACACCACCACCTTCTGGAGCACCACCATGCAGACCCAAATCGCCCAGGACCTCGGCATCGAGTTCCCGATCTTCGCGTTCACCCATTGCCGGGACGTCGTCGTCGCGGTGTCCAAGGCCGGCGGGCTGCGGCGTGCTCGGCGCCGTCGGCTTCACGCCCGAGCAGCTCGCGACCGAGCTGGAGTGGATCGACGAGCACATCGGCGACAAGCCGTACGGCGTCGACATCGTCATCCCCGGCAAGTACGAGGGGATGGGCGAGCTCGACCCCGAGAAGCTCGAGGACATGCTCCGTGAGATGGTGCCCGACCGGCCACCGGGAGTTCGCGTCCAAGCTGCCTCGCCGACCACGGCGTTCCGGAGATGCCCGACGACGTGCCCAACCGCGAGCTGATCGGCTGGACCGAGGCGACCGCCACGCCCCAGGTGCTCGAGGCGCTCAAGCACCCCAACGTGAAGCTCATCGCCAACGCGCTCGGCACCCCGCCGAGCGACATCATCGACGAGATCCACGACGCCGGACGGCTGGTCGCCGCGCTGTGCGGTTCCGTCGTACCAGGCGCTGTCACCACAAGGACGCCGGCGTGGACATCATCATCGCCCAGGGCACCGAGGGTGGCGGGCACACCGGCGAGGTCGGGCTCCATGGTGCTGTGGCCCGAGGTCATCGACGCGGTCGCGCCCACGCCCGGTGCTCGCGGCGGGCGGGGTCGGCAGCGGCCGGCAGATGGCGGCCGCGCTGGCCATGGGCGCCCAGGGCGTGTGGACCGGATCGCTGTGGCTCACCGTCGAGGAGGCCGACATCCCGCCGGGGCAGATGGACAGCTACCTCGAAGCCGGACCCCGCGACACGGTGCGGTCGCGTGCCTTGACGGGCAAGCCGTGCCGCATGCTGCGCAACGACTGGACCGAGGCGTGGGAGGACCCAGACAACCCCAAGCCGCTCGGCATGCCGCTGCAGTTCATGGTGACCTCCGAGGCGGTGCGCGCGGGGCCACGCGTACCCGGAGCAGGCCAAGGACGTGAACTTCAACCCGGTCGGCCAGATCATCGGCGCTGCCGACAAGGTCCGGCCCGCCGGTCAGGTGGTCATGGACCTCGTCACCGGTTGTGTCGAGGCCCAGGACCGACTCGCGCGAACTGATGGACGTCTGACCCAGGCGCCGCTCCGGTCCTGTCCGGTCACTTGACGGGACAGGAGAGCCCCGGCTTCGGCATCGTCGTCGAGACGAGGTACGGCCAGACGGCGTCGTCGATGCAGCGGTGGTTGCTCCCGACCGACGTGTGGTCCTCGCCCTCCCAGGTGACGAGCTGGGCGTCGGGCAGGAGTGCCAGCGCGTCCTTGGCGTTCTGGTACGGCGTCGCCGGGTCGTGGAGGCTGTTGACCAGCAGCACCGGTGGCGCGTCGGCCATTGCGCCCTCGGTGAGCGCTTTCAGCGGATAGAGCGGCGCGGGGATCTGGTAGCAGCCGGGTTGGCCGACGGCGCCGATCGCGCCGAAGAACGGCAGCTTCGCGCTCCACTCCGCGATGAGCTTCGGGTCACCGAACTCGCTGGTCGCGCGGGCGACCTGGTCGGCGCAGGAGATCGAGATGTTGGCTTCCTGGGAGTGGTTCCAGGTCCCGTCGAGCTGTCTCCCGGCGAGCTGGTCGCGGAAGTTCAGCAGTTGCTTGCCGTCGGGGGGATCCGCCGTCGCCTCCACGAGCGCAATCCGCAGCGCCGGCCAGGACTTCTGGTTGTAGAGCATGGCGATGATGCCCTCGAGCGCCTCGCTGTAGCCGAGGGTTCCGATGCGGTTGTGGCTTTGGCCGTTGGCGTCCAGTTGTGAGTAGCTCGCCGGGATGCGCTTGCCGGTCGCGAGCCGATCCAGGAAGGCCGTGAGCGCACCCCGTGGGTCGCCGTCGCCGAACGCGCACGACCGGTCCGCCTTGCAGTCGGCGAGGAACGCATCGAGGTTCTTCTCGAACGAAGCCACCTGGGCGTAGGCCGTGGACGTCGGGTCGGTACCCGGGAGGTCGATGCCGTCGAGCACCATGGCCCGCACGTGGGTCGGGAACTCCTTCAGGTACTCCAACCCGATCGCGGTGCCGTAGCTGAAGCCCAGGTAGGTCAACTTCTGGTCGCCGAGCGCCTTCTTGAGGGCGTCGAGGTCGTGCACCGTCTCGCGGGTACCCACGACGGGCATCGTGTCGCCCTCGGTCGCCAGGCACTGCTTGGTCTGGGCGGCGTCCTTGGCCGCCACCTTGGCCCGCTCGGCCTTCGTCGGCGGGTAGGGGAGCGGCTCGGCCTCGAGCAGGTCGGCAGCGGTCAGGCAGGCGATGCCGTCGGATGCACCGGTGCCGCGCGGGTCCCACGAGACGATGTCGAAGTTCTTGAGGATCTCGGCCGGCAGCTCGCCGTAGGAGAAGAAGTTGCTGAGGAACTCGACGCCTGGCTCACCGGGCCCGCCGGGGTTCACCAGGAGCGAGCCGATCGGGTGGTGCCCGGCGGCGCGGCGGCGGATGACCGCGAGCTCGATGGGGTCGCCACCCGACGCGAACCAGTCGTGCGGCACGCTGATCGATCCACACTGGTAGTTCTCGTGGCAGTCGCGCCAGATGATGGTCTGGGGGCCCGGTCTTGGCGGAGGACGAGGCCGTCGGAAGGGACCCCTGCGTCGTCCTCGCGGTCGCGGTCGGGCGGACCGCGGTCGAGCAACCTGCCAGGAGCAGCAGTCCGACCATGAGATGTCGACAGGCTCGTACCGACCTACGAGTTCGCATTGCGACCAGCGTATGCCGCAGCTCAGGCGGTGGTGGCCCCGTCCACGCGGAGATCCGCGCCGTTGATGTAGTGGGCCTCGTCGCTGGCGAGGAACGCGATCGTGGCGGCCGCGTCCTCGGGCTTGCCGTAGTCGCCGAGGGGCATGGTGCGCGGCAGGAGCGACTTGTCGGCGCCCTCGGGGAACCGGAAGGCCTCCATGATGGGCGTCTCGATTGCCCCGGGGCTCACGGAGTTGACGCGCACCCCTCGGCGCCCGTACTCGATGGCCAGCGCCCGGGTCATGGCGGTGATGGCACCCTTGGTGGCGGCGTAGGCCGCGGACCAGGGCTGCCCGATGTGGGCCGCGGTCGATCCGGTGTTGATGATGACTCCGCCGTGCTCCACGAGGTGGGGCAGCGCCGCGCGGCACACGAGGAAGGTGCCGGTGAGGTTCACGTCGATGAGCCGCTGCCAGTCGGCGAGGGTCACCTCGTGGGTGTTCTCGAAGTGCAGGACCCCCGCGAGGTTGATGACGATGTCGATGCCCCCGAAGTCCTCCACGCCCTTCGCGACGAAGGCAGCCACCGATGCTTCGTCGGAGACGTCGCAGTGCGTCGTGGTGATCGTGTCGAAGCCGTCGCAGGTGCCGGCGAGTCCGTCGGCGGACACGTCACCCGCCAGCACCCGGGCGCCCTCCGATGCGAGCCGGCGGGCGGTGGCCCGGCCGATGCCGGAGCCGGCTCCCGTGATGAGCACTGCTTTGCCGTCGAAGCGAGGTGTGACCATCCGCAGAGACTAGAACGCGTTCCAGCGATGGGTGGTAACGGCGTGTTGGGACTCGGCCTGGACCTGACCTACGGTTCAGCGGCAGTGCCCGGCGCACCGCTCCGGGCGAACAGACCAAGGGGAGATCGTCCGTGTTCAAGTGGTCAGATGAGCAGTTGATGATGCAGGAGGCCATTCGGCGCTTCATCGCCGACGAGGTCGTGCCGCACGTCGAGGAGCTCGAGCACGGCGACCTCCCGCCGTACGACATCGTGCGCAAGCTCTACGCCACCTTCGGCATGGACGGGATGGCCAAGGATCGCTTCGACCGTCAGCTCGCGTTCGACCGCGAGGTCGAGGAGGCGATCGCCCGCGGTGAGGAGCCGCCGGAGAAGCCACGGCGCGAAGGCGGCGACGGCGGGGCCGCGGGCATGACGCTCATCCCGATCATCGAGCTCTGCAAGTACTGCCCCGGCATCGTCACCGCCATGGGGGTGAGCTTCGGGTTGGCCGCGGGCACGGTGATGAAGCGGGGCACCGTCGCCCAGAAGGAGCGGTGGGGCCGCGACCTGCTGACGATGGACAAGGTCGGCGCCTGGGCGATCACCGAGCCGAACTCGGGATCCGACGCGCTCGGCGGCATGCGCACGACGGTCCGGCGCGACGGCGACGAGTACATCCTGAACGGGAACAAGACGTTCATCACGAACGGCCCCTACGCGGACACCATGGTCGTGTACGCCAAGCTCGACGACGGGAGCGGGACCGACATCCGCGACCGACCGGTGCTCGCGTTCGTCCTCGACTCGGGCATGGAAGGCCTCGAGCAGTCCAAGCCGTTCCGCAAGATGGGTCTGCACTCGTCGCCGACCGGCGAGCTGTTCTTCTCCGACGTGCGGCTCGGCCGAGACCGCCTGCTCGGCGAGACCGAGGAGCAGACCGGCGGCGGTGGCCGCGCCAGCGCCAAGGAGAACTTCACGACCGAACGGGCCGGGGTCGCGGCCATGTCGCTCGGGGTGATCGAGGAGTGCCTGCGAATCTGCGTCGACTACGCCCGCGAGCGCACGCTCTGGACCAAGCCCATCGGCGACTTCCAGCTCATCCAGCTCAAGCTGGCGAAGATGGAGGTCGCGCGCCTCAACGTCGAGAACCTGGTCTTCCGGCACATCGAGCTCTCCGCCGCCGGCGAGTCGTTGACCCTCGCCGAGGCCTCTGCGATGAAGCTCTACTCGGCGCAGGCGGCCTCCGAGGTGGCCATGGAGGCGGTGCAGCTCCTCGGTGGGAACGGGTACATGGCCGAGTACCGGGTGGAACAGCTGGCTCGAGATGCCAAGGTGTTCCAGATCTACGCCGGCACCGACGAGATCCAGGTGACCCACATCGCGCGGGACCTGTTGGCACGGTCGTGATCGGCCGGTCCCGGAGGGGCCGCGGCGACGAGGTGCGGGCACCGGACGCGTCGATGCAGGGCTGAGCAGCTCGACCACCCAGTTCGTCGGCGGAATCGAGCGCGTTACGTGTCGCCGGTCACTACACTCACCCCCAGCCTCGGGCGAGTGCGCTACACAAGGAGATGGGAATGTTGATCAGGAAAGCGACCACTCTGGCCGCGTCGGTCGTGTTGTGTGGGGTCTCGTTCGCCGCGTGCGGTTCGTCCGGCAGCAGCGCCGGGAGCACGAACGGCACCGGTTCCGCCAACCCCGCGGACTTCGGCACCATGAAGGACGTCTGCCACAAGGCCACCGGCACCAACGTCGCCAACAGCGACCGCGGCGTCACGGCCGACTCGGTGCACGTGACGACCATCTCCGACGCCGGCTCGTCCATCCAGCTCGGACTCAACCAGGAGCTCTGGGATGTCGCCCACGTGTTCGCCGCCTGGTGCAACGACAACGGCGGCATCAACGGCCGCAAGATCGTCGTGACCGAGGGTGACGCGCAGCTGACGCAGTACAAGCAGACCATCGACGCGGCGTGCGCCTCGCAGTTCGCGTTGGTCGGAGGCGGCGGTGCGTTCGACGACCAGGGTCAGGTCGACCGGGTGAAGTGCCTCCTGCCCGCGTTCGACGCCTTCGCCGCGAGCTCCGTCGCCCGCACCTCGGCGCTCAGCTACCCAGCGGCACCGACGCCCGTGCAGTCCCTGAACAAGGGCGGCTTCACGGTCATCAACCAGCTCTATCCCGGCACGATGAAGCGGGCCGGCATCATCTACGGAGCGATCCCATCGGTCAAGATGGTCCGCGACCAGGACGTGACCGTCGCCCACGACAACTTCGGGCTCCCGACCGACCCCGTCTACAACGAGACGTACCCGCCCGCCGGCACGGACAACTGGTCGGAGTACGCGCAGGGCCTTGCCCACAACAAGGTGTCGGGTCTGATCTTCAGCGGGCAACCCAAGGACCTCGCCAGCCTGATCACGGCGATCAAGGCCAGCGGCTACACGGGAATCAAATGGGTCTACAGCGAGTCGAACATGTACGACCAGGTGCTCATCAAGGGGGCGGGCACGGCACTCGACTCGATCCCGAGCTACACACCGATCTTCGTGTACCCGTTCGAGGAGGCCGGCAAGGGCGCCCAGAGTGCGGCGATGGACAAGTACCTCGCGCTGTTCAAGAAGTACCTCCCCAACGGCAAGGCGCACGCCATGCTGGGCCTCAACGCGTTCGCCTCGTGGCTGCTCTTCGCGCAGTCGGCGAGCGCGTGCGGCGACAAGCTCGACCGCAAGTGCCTGGTCAACAAGGTGACCCACACGAAGAACTTCGACGGCGGTGGCCTCATCGCGCCGCGCGATCCGTCGGACACGAGCAGCGCGGCAAAGTGCTACACGGTGATGAAGGCCACTTCGAAGGGCTTCACGACGGTGCCCGAGGTCAAGCCCAACAAGGGCCCGTTCAACTGCGACCCCTCGAACGCTTTCGCCTTCGAGGGCAACTCGAAGCTCAGTGACTACGCGGTCGGGCCGTCGCTCGCCGACGTGAACAAGTCGCTCTCCGATCTGCCCTGAGGCTACGCTTCGCCACGATCCATTCGCCGGGGAGCTCGGGCCAGCCGAGCTGAGAGGACGTGCACGCCGAGAGGCAGCTGCGTCGACCCGTAGACCTGACCTGGGTAATGCCAGCGGAGGGATGCGAGATGTCCGACCCCAACAGTTCCCACCACCCACCGCAGGTCGCGGTCATCGTCGACGGTGACCCGCCGATCCCGGGTTGGTCCGCCGCGCTCGGCGCGGCAACGGTGGTCGTCGCGGTGGATGGCGGCGCGCGCCACGCGCGCCGTGAAGGGGTGGCAGTCGACCACCTGGTCGGGGATCTCGACTCCATCGAGCCGACTGAGTTGGCACGCCTCCGGACCGAAGGGGCCCTGGTGCACCTGGCCCCCGTCGACAAGGACGAGACCGACTTCGAGTTGGCCCTCGCCCTCGCGCTGGACGCAGCCGGGTCGCCCGCGGGCGCGGAGGTGCTGGTCATCGGCGGCTCGGGAGGACGGCTCGACCACCTGCTGGCGATCGTCGCGGTCCTGTGCGGTCCTCGATCGAGAGGCCACAGGATCCTCGCCCACATGGGGGAAGCCCTCGTGCAACCGCTGCGACCGGGTGCGTCGGCGACGCTGTTCGGCAGTGCGGGATCGATCGTGTCTCTCCTTCCGATCGGTGGGCCCGCCCACGGCGTGACCACCAGCGGCCTTGCGTTCCCGCTGCGGCAGGCCACCCTCGAGTCGGGAAGCGCAAGGGGCACCAGCAACCGCATGGAGGCGCCCCCAGCGGTCGTGGACGTCGGCGAGGGCACCTTGCTCGTGACACAACCGTTCGGGGTTCGACCCCTCATCGCCCACCTGGAGGAACAACCATGATCGTGGAGATCCAATGCCTGCCGAGCCCCGCCGGAGATGCGGATGACCGGTACGCGTACGTGCACGCCGCGATCGAGGTCATCGAGCGGTCCGGCCTGGCCTTCGAGGTCGGCCCGCTCGGCACCTCCATCGAGGGCTCTCCGGACGACGTGTGGCCCCTCGTTCGGCAGGTCCACGAGGCGACGATGGACGCGGGCGCGGCGAGCTGCGTCTCGGTGATCAAGGTCGCCGAGCAGCGGTCCGTGCCGACCCTCACGATGTCGGGATTGACCGACCGCTATCGCCGGTGACGGATCCCGGCGCCCACCGACTGGGCCGTGCCTGGCAGCATGCGGCCCCGTTGTTGTTCCTGTGCGCGTTGATCGTGCTGTGGCAGGTCTGGGTCTCGTTGGGTGGCGTGGCGCCGTGGGTGCTGCCGGGTCCGATCGACGTGACCCGCGCCGGGTGGGCCGTGCGCGGTGCGCTCGGGCGAAACGCGCTCACCACCCTCACCGAGGCGCTCGGCGGCCTGGTGCTGGGGACGATCGGCGGGATCGCAATCGCGTTGCTGATCGACGCGGTCCCCGGGATTCGGCGCGCCGTGTGGCCGGTGGTGGTCACCTCGCAGACGATCCCGGTGATCGTCCTGGCGCCGCTGTTCGCCATCTGGTTCGGCTTCGGCCTCCAGCCCAAGATCGTGATGGTGGCCCTGATCACCTTCTTTCCCATAGCGGTGAGCACCGTCGCCGGGCTCGCCAGCGCCGACGAGGGCCAGTTGGAGTTGGTCCGTTCGTTCGGTGCCTCGAGGAGACAGCTGCTGCAGATGGTGCGGATCCCCGCGGCGCTCCCGGACGTGATCGCCGGGCTGCAGATCGCCGCGGCGTACGCGATCGGAGACGCGGTCGTCGGCGAGTACATCGGTGGCACCTCGGGACTCGGCATCTTCATCGACCGTTCGCGGAACTCCTACCGGACCGACCAGATGCTCGCCGGGGTCGCCGTGATCGCGGTGCTGAGCATCATCCTCTTCGGGCTCGTCGGGCTCCTCGGCCGTCGCCTCACCCCCTGGCGCCGCACGCGCGCCTCGACCGCCGCACCACGCGCCCACCACATCCACGCCGAGGAGTCCATGTGACCGTTCGATCCCGCTGGCGAGGTGTCGCCCTGCTGCTCATCGCCGGTCTTGCCGTCGCGGCCTCCTGCGGGCGCGCATCGACGGGCGGCCCGGCGCACGGGAAGCGTACGCACGTGACCGTCATGCTCGACTGGACGCCGAACACCAACCACAGCGGGATCTACCTCGCCAAGGCCAGGGGGTACTACGACCAGGCCGGTCTCGACGTGTCGATCGTCCAGCCGGGCCAGGGCGCCGACGTCAACCAGGCGGTGGGCGCGGGCACGGTGCAGTTCGGCATCAGCGCCTCCGAGCAGCTGGTCCCCGCGCGTGCTGCCGGTGTACCGGTGGTCTCCATCGCAGCGATCATCGAGCACAACACCTCCAGCCTGATCTCGCTCCGGTCCTCGGGCATCCGCCGTCCCCGGGACCTCGCCGGCCACACCTACGGCGCGTTCGGGGGCACGTTCGAGAAGGCGCTCGTCGACGCCCTGGTCACCTGTGACGGCGGTGATCCAGCGGCCGTTCGATTCACGCAGGTGGGCGACTCCGACTACCGGGAGGGCCTGACGAGACACCAGTACGACACCGTCTGGGTGTTCGACGGGTGGGACGTGATCCGCATCGCCGACATCGACAAGGTTCCGCTCGCACGGATCCCCTTCATCGAGCACACCGACTGCATCCCGGACTGGTACACACCGATCCTCGTCACAAGCGAACGGCTCATCTCGAAGGAGCCGGCCCTGGTGCGGAAGTTCACCCGAGCCACCGCCCACGGCTACCGGGATGCCATGACCGACCCTGGCTCCGCCGCGAAGGCTCTGCTCGCGGGCGCCGAGGGGCTCGACCCGGATCTCGTCCACCGGAGCGCCAACTACCTCGCAAGCCGCTACGCCCCATCACCGAGCACGTGGGGGCACCAGAACCCCAAGGTGTGGTCGACGTTCGTCGCCTTCCTGGAGCGCAACAAGATCGTGGCGCGGGGCTTCGACACCCGAGCGGCCTACACGAACGAGTTCCTACCCCCTGGCGGCGGCTGACGTGCTGAACGTCGAGTCCCTGCACCACCGTTTCGAGGGGAACGCGGGACTCGCTTCGTTGCGGGACGTGTCGTTGTCGGTCGGCGACGGCGAGCTGGTGTGCCTGCTCGGGCCGAGCGGCTGCGGCAAGAGCACGCTGTTGCGGATCATCGCCGGGTTGCTCCAGCCCACGAACGGCGCGGTCCTCCTCGACGGCCGGTCCATCGTCGGACGGGCGGGAAGCGTCGCCTTCATGCCCCAGCAGGACCGGCTGCTCCCGTGGCGCAGGGCCCTCGACAACGCGGTCCTTGCCGCTGAGGTCCACGGCGTCGAACGGAGCGCCGCGCGACGGCGGGCCGCCGCCGCCTTCGAGCGCTTCGGGTTGTCGGGATTCGAGCAGGCCTGGCCGGACGAGCTCTCCGGCGGCATGCGCCAGCGCCTCGCGTTGCTCCGCACCTACCTCGCCGATCGCCCGCTGCTCCTCCTCGACGAGCCGTTCGGGGCACTCGACGCGATCACGCGTCGCTCGATGCAGTCGTGGCTCCAGGAACGGTGGCTGGCGGATCGACGCTCCATGTTGCTCGTGACCCATGATGTGGACGAGGCCGTCCTGCTCGCCGACCGGGTGCTGGTGATGTCCGACCGACCCGGGACGATCGCGGCGACACACACCGTCCCGGAACCCCGACCGCGCGCCGGGGCCGACGTCACCGCGCCGTGGTTCGTCCGACACAAGGCGACGTTGCTGGATCGACTCGAGGCCGGCGGCGAACACGGAGAGGGGAGAGGGTGCGTCGGCCTGACCTGATGGGACAGACTGCGCACATGGAGGTCGTCGAAGCAGTCGAGACCGGCGCGTCGGTGTCCGAGGTGGTCGACTACCTCGCAGACCTCGCGCGCTACCCGGAGTGGCTGGACCTCGTCGTCCGGGCCGACCCTGAATCCGGAGATGCGCACGCCTGGTCGGTCGAGTTCCGCGGCAGGATCGGACCCCTCGCGCGCGCCAAGCGGCTGCGCATGGTGCGCGTCGAGCTCGACGATCCCGCCGTCCTGCGCTTCGAGCGGCGGGAGGTCGACGGTCGGGACCACTCGCCGTGGGTGCTGAGCACGCAGGTGACGCCGACGGCGTCGGGCTCGACCGTCACCATGCGGCTGCACTACGGAGGAACCCTCTTCGGCCCGGTCATCGAGCGCGTGTTGGCGAGCGAGATCCGTCGCGCGCGGGAGCGACTGCCCGCTCAGCTGGCTGCCCGTTGACGCCCCGGGCGCGCCCGTGCCCGTAGCCTCGGCCGCCATGCAGGTTCAGCCCGGACAACCCCAACCGCTCGGTGCGACGTTGCACGGCGACGGGACCAACTTCGCGGTCGAGTCGGCGCCCGCCACCGCCGTCGACCTGTGCCTCCTGGATGGACGCGGCCACGAAGTGCGCGTGCCGCTGACCGCACGCACCGGCGATCGTTGGCACGGGTTCGTACCCGGGGTGGGCGCGGGCCAGCGCTACGGGTTCCGCGTGCACGGGAGCTGGTCGCCGGGCACCGGCGCCCGGTTCAACCCGTCCAAGCTCCTGTTGGATCCCCGCGCACGCGCCGTCGACGGCACGCTCAACTGGGACGCGACCGTCTTCGACCACCAGCTGGACGCCGACGGCTCGCCGCACCGCCCCTTGCGCATGGACCGGAGTGACTCTGCCGGGCACCTGCCGTGCTCGATCGTCGTCGACCCCGCCTTCGACTGGGAAGGTGACGCGCCGCCGCAGACGCCCTGGCACGAGACCGTGATCTACGAGGCTCACGTGCGGGGCCTCACCCAGCAGCACCCCGACGTGCCGGAGTCCCAACGGGGGACCTACGCCGCCGTCGCACATCCAGCGGTGATCGAGCACCTGCGCGGGCTGGAGGTGACCGCCGTCGAGCTGCTCCCGGTGCACCACTTCCTGGACGAACAGCACCTCGTCGAGGCGGGGTTGACGAACTACTGGGGGTACAACCCGATCGCCTTCTGCGCGCCGCACACGGCCTATGCCGCAGGTGGCAACGGGACCGCCGCCGTCCACGAGCTCAAGACCATGGTCAAGGCGCTGCACGCAGCCGGAATCGAGGTGATCCTCGACGTCGTCTACAACCACAGCGCGGAGGGCGGTCCGCTCGGCCCCACGTTGGCCTTTCGTGGACTCGACGAAGCCGGCCACTACCGACTCGATCCGGACGATGCGACCCGTTCGCTCGACACGACCGGCACGGGAGGATCGCTGGATGCCTCGAAGGGGCTGGTGCGCCGCCTGATCCTCGACAGTCTGCGCCTCTGGGTGTCGGAGCTGCACGTGGACGGCTTCCGCTTCGACCTCGCCACGGCGCTGGCCCGGAATCCCCAGGAGTTCGATCCCGATGCCGTGCTGTTCGAGCTGATCGACCAGGACCCGGTCCTGCGGACGACCAAGCTGATCGCCGAGCCCTGGGACGTCGGCCCCGACGGCTATCAACTGGGGCGCTTCCCGATCCGGTGGTCCGAGTGGAACGACCGGTTCCGCGACTCGGTGCGCGACCTCTGGCGGGGCCACCCGGTCCGCGGGTCCGAGGTCCGGTACCGGCTCGGGGGCAGCGGCGACCTCTTCGGCGGCCGTGGTCGACCGGTTCGGGCGAGCATCAACTTCGTCACGTGCCACGACGGATTCACGCTGTCGGACCTGGTCAGCTACGAGCGGAAGCACAACGAGGCGAACGGCGAGGGGAACCGGGACGGCGCCGACCACAACCGCTCGTCGAACGGTGGGGTCGAGGGACCGACCGACGACCCGTCGATCATCGCGGCCCGGGATCGGCGACGCAGGGCCCTGCTCGCGACGCTGTACCTGTCCCGGGGTGTTCCGATGCTGCTCGCCGGTGACGAGCTGGGTCGGACCCAGAACGGCAACAACAACGCCTACTGCCAGGACGGTCCGTTGTCCTGGCTCGACTGGCGGCACGTGGACGCCGACTTCCTGGCCTGCGCGCGACGGCTGGGCGCGCTCCAGGAAGTCCGTCGGTGCGCTGCGACCCGCGGTGTGGCCGGGGCAGGGCACCGGCCTCACCGACGGCACGGCCGTGGACGGCGAATGGTCGGCAGCCGATGGTCGGCCGTTCGCGGACGACGAGGACACCGAGACGGCCGGCTTCTGCGGGATCTGGGTGCCGCCGGTACCGTCCGATCCCGAGATGGCCGATCTCGGCAGCGCAGCGGCCGCCGACGCGGCGATCTGCTGCAACGCGTCGGCATCGCCTCGTCGCTTCACGTTGCCGGTGCTCCGCGACGGACTGGTCTGGCAGCCCGCGTTCGACTCGGATGCACCGACGGGCGCACCGGTCGATCCCGGCCCGCGAGCGGGCGGCACCGAAGTCGATCAGGCGGCCGGTTCGCTGGTCGTGTGGGTCAGCTGCGCTCCGTCCAGCTGAACCAGCGACCACCCCGTCGCTCGAGGCGCAGCGGGATGCCGAAGCACGTCGAGAGGTGCTCGGGAGTGAGAGCCGAGTCGATCGGTCCCGACACGACCTCCCGGCCCCCGGCGAGGAGCAGGGCGTGGGTGAAGCCCGTCGGGATCTCCTCGGTGTGGTGGGTCACAAGCACGATGGGACGGTCGGGCTCCTGCTCGGCGAGTGACGTGAGTCGGGTCATCAGGTCCTCGCGCGCGGCCAGGTCGAGTCCCGCAGCGGGCTCGTCGAGGAGCAGGAGCTCCGGGTCGTTCATCAGGGTCCTCGCGAGTTGGACGCGTTGTCGTTCGCCCGCCGAGAGCGTGCCGAAGCGGCGATCCGCCAGGTCCACCGCGCCGACGCGTGCCAGCTCGACCCTTGCCCGCTCGAGGTCGGTTTCGTCGTAGGTGTGCCACCAGGGCTCGAGTGCGGCATGGCGGCCGGTCTTGACGATGTCGATCGCGGTGAGATCGCTGCGGAGCTGGTCGGCAAGCGCCTGGCTGGCCACGCCGATCCGCGCGCGCAGGCTTCGCACGTCGGTGCGTCCAAGGCGTTGGCCCAACACGTGTACTTCGCCCACCGTCGGGTGGAGGTAGAGGGAGGCCACGCGGAGCAGCGTGGTCTTGCCCGATCCGTTCGGCCCGAGAACCACCCAACGCTCACCGCGGCGCACGGTCCACTGCACCGAGTCCAGCAGCAGGTTGCCCTCACGACGGACCGTCACGTCATGGAGCTCGATCACCGGGGTCGTCGCGTCCACGGAACCGAAACCTACCGAGGTCCTGTGCCGGCAGCGTGTGATGGCGCTGCGGCCGCTCATCCGCGCGCCGGTAGGGTGACGGCCGTGCACATCGGAGTCTTGGGGGCGACCGGCCCCGCAGGGAGCGCCCTGGCCGTTCGGCTGGCATCGCTCGGTCATCAAGTCATCGTCGGGTCCCGCTCGATCGAACGGGCCGAGGAGGTGCGCGCGGAGCTCGTCGCGAAGTGGCCGGACCACGATCTCAGCGGGCTCGCCGCCGCGGACAACGCAGGCGCGGCCGGCGCGGAGGTCGTCGTGGTGGCGACACCCTGGGATGGAGCCGCTCCCACCGTTGCTGGCGTCGCGGACCTGCTCGACGGGAAGGTCGTCATCTCGATGGCGAACACGCTCACTCGGGTGGGGAAGGAGTTCCAGCCGCTGATCCCACCGCGTGGATCGGTGGCTGCAGATGTCGCCGCAGCGATTCCGGGTTCACAGGTGGCGGCCGCCTTCCAGCACGTGCCTGCGGCCGAGCTGGGTGACCTCGATGCCCCCGTGGACTGCGACGTGCTCGTGTGCTCGGACCACCCCGAAGCCACTCGGGTCGCCGCAGAGCTCGTCGACGCGATTCCCGGAATGCGGGCGGTCGACGCCGGGCGTCTGACCGCGGCCGGTTCGATCGAGGCGCTCACGGCCATCCTGATCGGCATGAACGTGCGCTACCGGACCAGGCTCTCGATACGGCTGTCCGGTCTCCCGGATGGGCACGGCGGGAGCTGAGCCTTGCCAGGAACGATGCGCCTCTACGACACCGCCAAGCAGACCGTGGTCCCGTTCGAGGTGGGTGAGATCGTGACCATGTACACCTGCGGCATCACCCCCTACGACGCCACGCACCTGGGACACGCCGCCACCTACCTCACCTACGACGTGCTCCAGCGCCGCCTGCCGCGACCTGGGGCACGAGACGCGCTGCGTGCGCAACATCACCGACGTCGACGACGACCTGCTGCGCAAGGCGCGCGAGCTCGGCGTCCACTATCTGGACCTGGCCGCGGCGGAGATCGCCAGGTTCGACGAGGACATGGTCGCGCTCGGCATGTTGCCCGCCTACTGCGAGCCGCGGGCAACCTCCACGATCGCGGACATCCGTGGCTTCATCGGCCAGGTGCTCGACGCAGGACATGCCTACGAGTCCGGCGGAGCGGTCTACTTCGACGTGAGCAGCTACGACGCGTTCGGTCAGGTCAGCCATCTCGACCGCGCCACGATGCTCGAGCTCGCCGCCGAGCGCGGCGGCAACCCCGACGACCCGAACAAGAAGGACCCGCTGGACTTCGTCCTGTGGCAGCCGTCCGCTCCCGACGAACCTTCGTGGGAGTCGCGCTGGGGACCGGGACGACCTGGCTGGCACGTGGAGTGCTCCGCCCTGGCGTTGCGTGAGCTGGGCGACACGATCGATCTGCACGGGGGCGGTGCCGACCTGATCTTCCCCCACCACGAGTGCGAGGCCGCGCAGTCGGAGGCCGCCACGGGCAAGCCGTTCGTGCGGCACTGGCTGCACCAGGCGATGGTTCGCCTCGATGGCGAGAAGATGTCGAAGTCGTTGGGGAACCTGGTCTTCGTGAGCGAGCTCCGCACGCGGGTCGACCCCATGGAGATCCGCGTCGCCCTCCTCGACCACCACTACCGGACGCCGTGGGAGTGGTCCGACCAGGACCTGTCGACGGCCCGGGAACGACTGACCCGGTGGCGGACTGCACCCGCCGGCCCGGACGCGGCGCTCTCGGAGGTCCGTGCGGCGTTGGACGACGACCTCGACACCGTCCGCGCGCTCCGGGCGATCGATGCCGCAGTCGATGACGGGGCAGCCGTGGCCGACTCGGTGGCGTTGCTGGGCGTCGTGCTCTGACGTCGCCGGCCGACCGAACCCGGCCTGGAAGACCCCTGTTCGCGGGACCCGGCCACCGGTATGATGCGGATGCACACCAGAGAGGATTGACGTGGCGAACCGGGATGTGGGACAGCTCTACAGCGTGGCCCGCAAGGTGTGCGTACCGACGTTCAACTTCCTGTGGGACTTCCACGTCGAGGGCAGCGAGCACATCCCGCTGGACGGTCCGGCGATCTTCTGCCCCAACCACACTTCGGTGCTCGATTCCTTCTTCCTGCCGATGGTGTTGCCCCGGCGAATCACCTACGTGGGAAAGGCCGAGTACCTCGACGACTGGAAGACCAAGTACCTCTTCCCTGCGCTGGGGATGATCCCGATCGACCGTTCGGGCGGGGACGCGAGCCAGCGAGCGCTCAACGCGGCCGCTCGGGTCCTCGAGGCCGGCGAGTACTTCGGCATCTACCCGGAAGGCACCAGATCGCGCACGGGCAAGCTCTACCGGGGCCACACCGGACCGGCGCGGCTGGCCCTGCGCACCGGCGCACCGCTCATTCCAGTCGGCATCCGCGGCAGCCGCGACGTCATGCCCCCGGATGCCAAGCGGCCGCACTTCTTCCGACCTGTGTCCATCCGCTTGGGTCGGCCCATCTCCGTGGACCGCCACCGCGACCGCCAGGACGACCGCTTCGTGCTCCGCCAGATCATCGACGAGGTCATGTTCGAGATCCGCAACCTGTCGGGCCAGGAGTACGTCGACGCCTACGCGACCAAGTCCGATCGGGCACTCGTGGTCGCCGAGCCTGCACGGTTGTCCGAGGCCAAGCCGATGTCCAACGGAGACGCTCCGGCAGACGTGCCGTTGGCGGCCGCCGCGTCCGATCGCTGATCCGCCGCGGAGCGGGATGCCGTGGCCTGACCGACAAGGGGTCGCCGCTACCATCCCAGCCATGACCGACCTCGCGATCATCCTCCCCGACGGTTCGACGCGTCAGGTTGCCGAGCGGACCACCGTGGGTGCGTTGGCGACGGAGATCGGCCGGCGGCTCGGGAAGGATGCGGTGATCGCCGAGGTCAACGGGGTCGAGCGGGACCTCGACTGGGTGCTCGCGGATGGTGACCACGTGGCGATCCACACCTCGAGCTCGCCGCGCGGACTCTTCACGATCCGCCACTCCACGGCGCACGTCCTGGCCCAAGCGGTGCTCGACCTCTTCCCGGGCGCCACGTTCGCGATCGGACCACCGGTGGAGGACGGGTTCTACTACGACTTCCTCCTACCCGACGGCGAGGACGGCAAGCCACAGGTGTTCACCCCGGAGGACCTCGACCGCGTCGAGGAGCGCATGCGCGAGATCATCGGCGAGGCACAGCCGTTCGTGCTCGACGAGCTGTCGGACGAGACGGCCCGTGCCGTCTTCGCCGGGCATCGCTTCAAGCTCGAGATCATCGATGGCGAAGCCGACGACCCGATGTCGGTGACTTCGCCGGGCAAGGTTCGCACCTACGAGAACCCGCCCGCGAAGCCGAAGTCGGATCCGCCCTTTGCCGGCTACCCCGGCTTCATCGACCTTTGCCGGGGCCCGCACGTGCCCGACACCGGGCGGTTCCTCGGGCACTTCAAGCTCATGCGCGTCGCCGGTGCCTACTGGCGTGGCGACGAGCACCGCGAGATGCTCCAACGCATCTACGGGACCGCCTGGGCCTCCAAGGCGGAGCTGAAGGCGCACCTGGAGCGGCTCGAGGAGGCGGCGAAGCGGGACCACCGAAAGCTGGGGGTGGAGCTCGACCTGATCTCCTTCCCCGAGGAGCTGGGCGCGGGCTTGGCGATCTGGCACCCCAAGGGCGCCATGATCCGGAAGCTCATGGAGGACTACAGCCGCGAACGCCACGAGCGAGGCGGGTACGAGTTCGTCTACACCCCGCACATCGCCAACGGCCGACTCTTCGAGGAGAGCGGCCACCTCGAGAACTACGGCGACGACATGTACCCGCCGATGGAGCTCGACAACGGCGCCTACTACCCGAAACCGATGAACTGCCCGATGCACATCCTGGTGTACCGGAGCCGGCAACGCTCCTACCGGGAGCTCCCCTTGCGCCTCTTCGAGCTCGGCACCGTCTACCGCTACGAACGATCAGGCACGCTGCACGGCCTGATGCGCATCCGGGGATTCACGCAGGACGACAGCCACATCTTCTGCACACCGGAGCAGGCCGTAGACGAGATCGCGTCGTTGCTCGGCTTCGTCCTGAGCGTGCTGCGGGCCTTCGGGTTCGACGAGTTCACCGCGAAGCTCTCCACCCGGGCAGACGAGAAGACCGTCGGCAGCGATGAGAACTGGGAGGCCGCGACCGTCGCCCTGCGAGCGGCGCTGGAGCGCGAAGGGCTGCCCTACGAGGTCGACGAGGGGGCAGGCGCCTTCTACGGTCCCAAGATCGACGTCGACATACGCGATGCCATCGGGCGCACCTGGCAGCTCTCGACGATCCAGGCGGACTTCAACCTGCCCGAGCGCTTCGGCCTGGAGTACGTGGCCTCGGACGGCTCGAGACAGCGCCCCATCATGATCCACCGCGCGCTCTTCGGCTCGATCGAACGCTTCTTCGGGGTGCTCCTCGAGCACTTCGCCGGGGCCTTCCCGACCTGGCTCGCTCCGGTGCAGGCTCGGGTGCTCGGGGTGCGCGACGATCACGACGACTATGCGCGGCAGGTCCGTGAGGGGCTGACCGCCGCCGGAATCCGCTGCGACGTGGTCGACGCCGACGACAAGCTCGGCAACCGCATCCGTCGAGCCAAGCTCGAGAAGATCCCCTACGTCCTGGTGGTCGGCGACGACGACGTCGAGCAGCGAACGGTCGGGGTGAACCCTCGTGGTGGCGACGTCGAACGGGGCGTCCCCGTCGACGAGTTCATCGCGCGGGTGCTCGCCGAGGTCGCCCAGCGCGGGCTGCACCAGGATGACGGGATGGAATGACGGTGGGACTCGACCACATCTGGGCCGGCTGGCGGAGTACGTACATGGAAGCCGTCACTGCGGACCAGGGTCGGTTGGTCGGCGTCGACGCCGACGGTCGCTCGCTCTTCGAACGCCTTCACCAGTCGGAGGAATCCGACGAGGTCACCCACATCGTCTGGCGGGGGACGCGCTGCTTCGCCATCCTGAACGCCTACCCCTACGGGACCGGGCACCTGATGGTGCTGCCGAACCGGGCCGTTCCCGCGCTGGAGGATCTCGAACCCGACGAGCACCTGGAGCTCTGGGACGGCGTGCGCCGCGCGGTGATCGCGTTGAAGCGCGCGTACGACCCGGATGGGGTGAACGTGGGGGCGAACCTGGGCCGCGGTGCGGGCGCCGGGGTTCCGGACCACCTGCACGTCCACTGCCTGCCGCGATGGTTGGCCGACTCGAACTTCATGACGGCGATCGCGGAGACCCGTGTGCTGCCCGAGCCGCTGGACGTGACGTGGGCGAAGGTCCGCGAGGCCTGGCCACCCGATCGATGACGGCCTCCCGTGGCGACACGGGTACCGTCGTGCACGTGCGTGCCGAAGATGACGAGCCGGTCGACGAGCACTTCGACGAGCTCCCCGACGATCTGGATCCCACGAGCGCCCCGGCGGCGCCGTACCTGTTCCCGAACAACAATCGGCGTCGGGTGCCCGGCTACCTCTATCTCGCGCTCGGCGCAGGCCTCGGCGGGCTCTGGCTCAGTCGTCACGGCAGCACGTCGGTCCTCGTCAACGACGGCCTCCTCTTCGCCGCGCTGGTTCTGGTTCTCGTGGGGATCTACCACCTGGTCGCCGGATGGGACCTCGATGTCGACGAGGAGCAGGCGCTGGCCGCCGCCGGTGTCGCGGTGGAGGTTCCGCTCGGTCACGCGTCAGCCCAGATGGGGTGGCGCGGCTGGTTGAGCCGACCGACGTGGCGCATCCTCTGGTACTCGGCCGAAGAGCCCCCGTTGCAGCGGGGGCTCGTGCTGGTCGACGGCCACGACGGCCACGTGGTGAGCTGGTTCGCCGAGCCCAACCCGGAGGACTGGACCACGCTCGACGGACGCCTCAACGAGCGCTGAACGCGGGGGCCGCTGATCCGGTCACGTTCGGAAGCGGCAAGTTCAGTAACATGGAAGTGACTACTCCTGGAGGGTCCATGTTCGACGGCCGCTTCCGAGCGAAAGCCGAAAAAGGCTTGGCGCCCATCGGTGCCAACCTGCAGCGCACCGGTCTCAAGGCCGATCACCTGACGGCGTTCGGCGTGGTCATGGCGGTCGCTGCGGCGGTGGCCATCGGCGGTGGCGCGTTGCGGCTGGGGCTGGTGCTCCTGGTGCTGACCGCGGTGCCCGACGTGCTCGACGGGGCGGTCGCCAAGGCTTCAGGGACCGCCTCCCCACGCGGCGCCTTCTTCGACTCGGTCTGCGACCGCTTGACCGACGCCCTGCTCCTGGGTGGCGTGGCGTGGTATCTGGCGAGCCGTCACCCGGGCCGGATCGCCCTGCTCCCCATGGCCGTGCTCGCCCTGTCGATGCTGATCTCCTACGAACGAGCCAAGGCCGAGTCACTCGGCTTCGATGCCAGAGGCGGGTTGATGGAGCGCGCCGAGCGGCTCATCGCCCTCGGCCTGGGCCTGCTCTTCAGCCAGGTGCTGATCCCGATCCTCTGGCTGATGGCCGTGCTCACGGCCGTGACCGCGGGGCAGCGATTCGTCAAGGTCTGGCGACAGGCATCGTCACGTGCACCGGTAGCTCCGGTCTCGGACCGCTGGCGTGGTCGGCGGACGTCGCGAACGACTCAGCGGTCCTGGCGCCGGCGCGCCTCGACCTCCCGCCGTTGACAGAGCCTGTGCGGCGGCGCGAGACCGGTCGCCTGTGAAGGTCGCCGAGGCGGGCTACCGAGCAGGAGCAGCAGTCGCACGACGGCTACCCGAGGCGACGTTGCCCGCGATCGAGGCCACCGCCGGCCGGCTCGCCGCCGCGGTGATGACCGAGCGGCGCCGGCAGGTCGAGCGCAACCTGGTCCGCATCTACGGTGACGCCCTGAGCCCTCGCGTGGTCGCAGGGCTCGTACGCGAGACCTTCACGTCATATGCACGCTACTGGGCCGAGTCGTTCCGGTTGCCGGGCACCCCACCGGCCGTGCTCGAGGCCGGCGTCCGGGTCAGCGGACTCGAGCACCTGGCGTCCGCGCTCGACGCGGGGAGCGGTGCCGTCGTGGCGCTCCCGCACCTGGGCGGCTGGGAGTGGGGAGCCTTCTGGCTGACCGCCTGCAAAGGTTTGCCGGTCACCGCGGTGGTCGAGCCCGTCGAGCCACCAGAGCTCGCCGACTGGTTCATCGGGCTTCGCGAATCTCTGGGCATGGAGTTGATACCCCTGGGCAAGGGGGCCGGGGCTGCGTGTGCCAAGGCGCTCAAAGCCAACCGCATCGTGTGCCTGGTGTGCGACCGCGACCTGGTGGGCGGCGGGGTTGCGGTGCCCTTCATCGGTGAGGAGACGACCTTGCCTGCAGGCCCGGCGACACTCGCGCTGCGGAGCGGCGCCACGCTGCTCACGGCTGCGACCTATTTCGAGGGGCGCGGCCACCGCTTCGTGATCGACCCACCGATCGACACCACCAGGCAGGAGGGTCTCCGTGCCGACGTGGGCCGGGTGACGGGTGTGCTCGCCGATCGGCTTGAGGCGATCATCCGCACGGCGCCCGAGCAATGGCACCTCCTGCAACCGAACTGGCCGAGCGACCGAGCGGGGAACTGAGCCAACGACTCGCCGACCTCGGACCACCTCTGCGTCACGAACTCCGGGAGGTTGGTCGCCAGAATGGCGACTTTGCTCCCGACATTGCGCGGCGCCGACCAACTCCGGGAGGTTGGTCGCCAGAATGGCGACTTTGCTCCCGACATTGGAGTGTGGAGAGGTGGCTCTGGGGCCGGAGTCAGCTTCGAAGCCACCGCTCGGCCGCGGCCAGACGGCGCTGCAGCTGCTCCTCCGAGGCCTCCGTGATGCGCTCGATCCCGACGAGGCGATTGAGCTCCGCGTTGACCTTGGCGTGGGGGAGGTTCGCGAAGCGCACGAGGTCCGCGGCGCGAGCCGCGTTGAGCTCCCGCAGGCGGCGACGACGTTCCCGGGCCGACGGCTCCGACGCGCGCGCAGATCGGTCCGTGCCGACGGCCGGCGCGGTGCGCCGGGGGAGTGGCGGCAGCTCGAGGACGAGGTGGTCGCCGGACTCGGAGTCGTCGACCAGGCCGTCGCGTGCCACCGAAGCGTGGCCGTCGGACGTGGCGGTCGACGACAGCGAACCCACGGGCACCGCCGAGAGCGCCGCGAACATCGAGAGCTGCTCGTCGGGACGTGCCTCGAGTGGGGCGACTTCCCGGTCGGCCGCCGAGCGCGCGTTGACGGCGCGCAAGCTGTGCCGCCGCTGGTCGGCGATCTGCTGCGCCTTTGCCCGCAGGCGGGAGTCGTCCGGGATGAACATCCACGCGCGCGACTCCTCGTCCTGGGCACGCCACCGCACGAGACGCCCCACGGCCTGTCGGAAGAAGAGCTCCGTCGTCGTGGTGGTGGCGAAGACCCCGACACGCAGACGGGGGATGTCGACCCCTTCGGACACCATGCGGACCGCCACGATCCAGGGGTCGGGGGCATCGCGGAAGCGAGCGATCCGCCGCGACGCCTCGGGGTCGTCCGAGGTGGCGACGACCGCCCGGACCCCGTGTCGCCGCTGCAGCAGGTCGGCGATGTCCCGAGCGTGCTCCTGGTCGCCGGCGATGACCAACCCGGCGGCGTCGGGGCAGCCTCGACGCACCTCGGTCAACCGGGCGTGGGCCGCGTCGAGCACCGCGGGGAGCCACTCGCCCTCCGCCGACAGCGCGGTGCGCAGGCGTTGCGCCGCCAGAGCAGGTTCCAGCGCATCGTCGAACGAGGCGGCGCGCAGGCTCCCGTCCGGAGCGACCCACTCCATGTCGCCGTTCAGGCGAGGGAACTCGACCTGGCGCACGACGCGTCCGTCGGCGAGCGCATCGCCGTAGCCGTACTCGAACGAGGGCATCGCTTCGTCGAGCGCGTAGGTCACGAAGGGGATCGCACGGGTGTCCGAACGGAACGGGGTGCCGGAGAGCGCGAGCCGCCAGGCAGACCCATCGAAGGCGGTTCGGATGCCGTCACCCCAGGCACGCTCGTCGCCCGCGTGGTGGATCTCGTCGAACACCACCAGTGCGCCACGCGCCAGGGGGCGCAGCGCATCAGCGGAGCTCGCGACCTGTTGGTAGGTGGTCACGACGCCGTGCAGGTCCTCGGGCAACCGGCCGTTCTGCGGGCTCCAGGCATCGTCGAGGGCCAGGTCGAAGCGTGCTGCGGCCTCGGCCCACTGCGCCTTGAGGTGGGCGGTGGGGGCGACGACGACGACCTGGCGATGGGGGTCCTGGGCCAGTCGGCGGCGCAGCGCGGTGAGCGCGAACGTCGTCTTGCCGGCTCCCGGTGTGGCGACCGCGAGGAAGTCGGGCCCCGGGGTGGCGTCGAGGCGCGTCAGGGCGCGTTGTTGCCAAGGGCGGAGTCGGACGGCCCGGGTCACGCGTGTGTGAAGTAGTGCTGCAGCGCGTGCGTGAACAGCGCGGGATCGGCCGCGCCGCACACCTCGCGCACCGAGTGCATGGCGAGTTGGGCGATGCCCACATCGACCACGGGTGTGCCGAGGCGGGCTGCGGTCATGGGGCCGATCGTGGATCCGCAGGGCATGGACGAGTGCGAGACGAATCGCTGCACCGGCACCTCCGCCGCGCGGCACGCGTCCAGGAATGGGCCGGCGCTCGAGGCATCGGTCGCGTACCGCTGTTGGGCGTTGACCTTGACCACCGGACCTGCGTTCACGCTGATCGGGTGGCTGGGCTCGTGGCGGTCGGGATAGTTCGGGTGCGTGGCGTGCGCCATGTCAGCCGAGACCGCATGCGACCTGGCGAGAGAGCGGAGGTGGTCGCTCCGGGTGGCCCCGCGCGCCAGCGCGAGGCGCTCGATCACCTGTGACAGCAGCGCCCCGCCGGCGCCGTCCGCCGACGCGCTGCCGACCTCCTCGTGGTCGAAGAGTCCGACGAGCGCGATGTGTCGGGTCGGGGGCGGCGACGATCGCAGCGCAGTGATCGCTGCGTGGCACGAGACGAGATCGTCGAGGCGGGCCGACGCCAGGAGCTCGTCGTGTGCGCCGGCGACCCGCGCAGGGGTGAGGTCGAAGGGCGCCAGATCCCACCAGGCGATGTCATCGGCCTCGACGTCGAGCAGCTCGGCCAGGTAGCCGACGAAGTCGCGCGAGTGCTCGGGCAGTCCCTCGACGCCCCAGACCGGTTGAAGGTGTCGTTGTCGATCCAGCTTCAGTCCCTGTTCACCGACCTCGCGGTCGAGGTGGATCGCGAGCTGCGGGATGCGCAGCAGAGCGCGATCGTCGCGGACCAGTCGCAGCGCACGGTCACTGCCGTTGCCGATCGCGACCCGGCCGGCGATCCCCAGGTCTCGGTCGAGCCAGGAGTTCAGGAGCGGGCCGCCGTACACCTCGACGCCGAGCTGCTGCCATCCCGCCGACGAAGCATCCGGCCGGGGCTTGATTCGGAACCCCGGGCTGTCGGTGTGGGCGCCGACGATCCTGAACGGCGCGTCGGGCGGCGCGTCGGCCTGGACCTGCCAGCAGATGAGCGTGCCGCCGCGTCGGACCACGACCCTGGGGGGCAGGTTGTCCCAGGAGTCCTCGAGGTCCCGTTCCACGAACCCGTCTGCGACGAGTCGGCCGAGGGTGGACTCGACCGCGTGGTAGGGCGTCGGCGAACCGTCGAGGAAGCCGCACAGGTCCTCGAGGAGCGGGGAGTCCCCCGGTCCCGAGACGTGATGATGACCGCCGTTCATGCAGTGCCTTCGGCCTCGTCGAGGACGCGCACCGTGTTGCTGCGGAGCAACTCGTACAACACGCCACAGACCTCGAACGCGCTCTGGCCCAGGTCCGCGATGACATCCGCCACGGTGCGGCGGCCGTCGAGCTTCGCGAGCACCTGCCACTCGTCGGCGGTGACGGTCATCCCCGCCTTGCCATCGGGGAGCTCCGGGCTGAGCACGGTCACGATGGCAGTGGACGGGATCAGCTCGGCGATCTTCTGCCACTCGGCGCGGCGTCGCTCGGCTTCTGCGATCACCTCGGCGTGGTCGAGCTCCACCGACGTGCCGAGCGGGTCGGTGCCACCGGCGTGGAACGCGAACGCATCGGCTCCAACGACGACGATCTCGAACACGGTCGTGATCACCTGTTCGCGGGCGACCGCCTGGATCCTTGCCGCGTCCACCTCGAACAGGTCGACCAGCGACTCGTGGAGCGCCTGGGTCGGCGAGGTGGCCGCGACCGCGCCGTCGAAGTGCTCTTCGGTCGTGATGCCCTGGCGCACCAGCAGGTCGCGCGACGTCGGCGCGCCGGGAGAGGTTCCGTAGCTGATCCGGCCCTCATGGACCCACAGCGTTGCGCCCACCGGGTCACCGAACTCGATCACGCCGCTCGACGTCGTCGCCGTGAGAAGCTGGAACAGCTCGTCGAGCGAGAGATCGTCGAGCGAGCCGGTCAGGTCCGAGGCACCGCGTCCGACCGGTGCCGTCAAGGGTTCGGTGGTGGTCACAGCGGCACGCTACCGCAGCAACCAGGCGGCCCAGAGGACCGCGGTCCGCCACCGCACGCAGAGTAAGATCTGTCACGTTCGGGGGTGCTAGGCCGTTTGGCCCCATTTGGTTCGCCGCAAGGTGCGCCTGCTCAAGGTTCGGTGCTCCAGGCCGAATGAAAGGCGACAGGGAGCGTGTCCTTTCGCTTGGCAGACGATGCCGGCGGAAGGGAGGAGACAACCAGCCGTGCTCAACAACCTCAAGATCCGCAACAAGTTGGCTGCGCTGCTGGCGCTGCCCATCATCGCGCTCCTCGTGTTCGCGAGCGTCGGTTGGCGAGAGCGCAGCAACACCGCTTCCCAGGCGCAACGGGACGAGCAGATCGTCGCCGCGGCGGCATCGACCCAGAAGCTGGTCACGGCGTTGAACGCCGAATCGACCGTCACGGTGGAAGGGCTCGCCCCGAAGAGCGGCCAACTCGACCCGTCGGTCACCAAGCAGCTCAAGGCTCGCCGGGTTGCGACGGACGCCGCGGCCAAAGAGTTCTTGACGGCGAACAACGCGCTGCACCTCGACCCGGCGACGACCGCCGGCCAGGGGCTGGAAGGCGTCAAGTCCCAGTTCGACAGCATCAAGACCGAGCGGTTGCAGCTCGGCACGGGTGGCGTCAGCGGTCAGGACTGGAAGATCGAGATCGACACCTACCGGAACAGCTACCTGCGCGCGGTGCTCCACTACATGCAGTCCCTTGCGACGGTGACCACCACGCCTGAAGTCGTGCTGCCACTCGAGCAGCTCCAGGCGCTGCTCACCTACGCGAGCGACAGCATCGCCGTGGGCAACAACGCCGTCGGTGTCTACGGACAGGGCGGCTGGGTCCGGCCCGATGCCACCTTCGACGGTCAGAAGGCGCACGACGCTGCAGTCACGAGCACCCAGGACGGCGTCGGCAACTACCTCGAGATCCAGCAGACCTCGCAGGACGTGCTGAAGTCCATCTCGGCGGGTTCGACCGAGGGCAACGGCAGCAACACGCTCTTCGACCAGACCAACAGCTCGATGACCCAGGGCAACGTGCTGAACCTCGCGCTCAGCCCCTGGTCCGACCCGAGCAACCTCTCGAACAGCTCCAACCCTGCGGTCAAGGACACCAAGGCGCTCGCCACCGATGTGCAGGGCGAGAACACCCAGTTCGCGAAGATCGGGTCGGACTTCGTCGGCAACCTCACCCACGACATCAACGTGCGGCGCAGCAACGCCGTGCGGGCCGCGCAGTACTACGTGCTCTTCGCCTTCCTGGTGATCCTCGCAGCCGTCGTGCTGGCGATCCTGATCGCCCGGTCGATCACGCTACGGGTCCACAAGCTGACCGTCGCCGCCGATCGGCTCTCCCACGAGCAGCTGCCGCGGCTGGTCGACTCGCTCAAGAACCCCGCCGAGGATGATGTCGGCTACCTGACCTCCTCGTTCGCCGACATCGACGTGCGTGGTTCGGACGAGATCGGACACCTCGCCGGTGCGTTCAACCGCATCCAAGGGGTGGCCGTCGAGGTGGCGACCGAGCAGGCGCAGTTGCTGCGCAAGGGCATCGGCGACATGTTCGTCAACCTCGCCCGCCGCAACCAGGGGCTGCTCGACCGCCAGATCGAGTTCATCGACCAGCTCGAAGCCGCCGAGGAAGACCCGGACCAGCTGGAGAACCTGTTCCGGCTCGACCACCTCGCCACCCGCATGCGCCGCAACGCCGAATCGCTGCTCGTGCTCGCCGGCGCCGAACCGAACCGCCGCAGAGGCAAGCCGGTGCCCCTGGCCGACGTCGTGCGTGCCGCGGTCGGCGAGGTCGAGGACTTCGCCCGCATCGACATGCTCCAGTTCGACGAGGTCCTCGTCGCCTCGAACGCGGCGCTCGACATCGCCCACCTGCTGTCCGAGCTCATGGAGAACTCGGCGAACTTCTCGCCACCCGACAGCCGGGTCGAAGTTGTCGGCCACCGCACCAAGGCCGAGGGCTACGTGATCTCGGTCGCCGACCACGGGATCGGCATGACCGCCGAGCAGCTCGCCGAGGCCAACGACCTGCTCGCCCGTCCGCCGCTGGTGGGGCTGGCGCTGTCTCGGTCCCTGGGCTTCATCGTGATCGGCCGACTCGCCGCCCGCTTCGGAATCGCCGTGCGGCTCATGCCTTCGCCATCGGGCGGAACCACCGCCATGGTCTCGCTGCCGCCGTCGCTGATCACGGACCAGCCCCGCTCGTCGTCAGGCCCCGGCGCGATCCAGACCTCGAGCGATGAGGCCATCGAATCGGCACCCCCGGACGCCTCCAGCCTGCTCGACAGCGGCGACGGCCGCCCGCCGGCTCGGCGACGCGGCGCTTCGGGATCAGGATCTGGATCAGCGGGCGACGGTGGCGCACCAGCTGCGCCGCCGACGCCGCCTCCGGCGTCCGACGGGGCCACGCTCGCAAAGGACGCCCGGGCAGCCGAGCGCCGACAGGGAGCGCCTCCGACCGCGCCGAAGCGACCCGCCCGACCCGCGCCTGCGCCGAAGGCGAAGCCGGAGTCGGTGCCGGAGCCGGCTACTGCGGCGACCCCTGCGAGCAACGGGGCTCGTGCCGAGGCTCCCCCTGCGGCCGCGACCGCGAGTGGACTCACCAAACGCGTGCCTCGCAGCGCCGGCGGCGCTCGCGCGGTGCCGGGCGGCGACGGCAAGCGGGCTGCGACGCAGAACCGGCGTTCCCCCGATGAGGTACGGTCGATGCTCTCCAACTACCGCAGTGGGATGGAGAAGGGCCGTGGCGAGGACACAGACGCAAATTCGTCGGAGGACACCAAGAAATGACCGAACTGAGCAGTGAAGCCCGCAACATCAACTGGCTCGTCGGCAACTTCGTCGATCGGGTCGCTGGCGTCCAGGACGCCGTCGTGGTCTCTTCCGACGGACTGCCGATGGCCGTCTCGGACGGGCTCGACCGGGATGGCGCCGATCGCTTCGCGGCGGTGGCTTCGGGCCTGATCGGCCTCGCCTACGGTGCGGCGGGTCGGTTCGGCGGAGGCGCGGTCACCCAGGTGATCATCGAGATGGAGAACGCGTTCCTCTTCGTGACCGGCATCAGCGATGGCTCCTGCCTGACGGTGCTGTCCGACTCGAACTGCGACGTGGGGCTCGTGGGGTACGAGATGGCCGTGCTCGTGGAGCGCTGCGGTGCTGTCCTGACCCCTGACCTCCGTGCCGAGCTGCAAGGCGCGCTGCCGCGATGAGTCCGCCCAACGACCCCAACGGCGGTCGGCTCCGCGTCAGGCCCTATGCGATCACGGGTGGTCGAACACGCTCGACCACCGACATCCCGCTCGAGACGATCATCGTCACGACACGACAGGGTGACGAGCAATCGGGTCGCCTCACCATGGAACGGGCACGCATCGTCGAGATGTGTCACAAGCCGCTCTCTCTCGCCGAGATCTCGGCGTACCTGCACGTCCCCCTGGGCGTGGCACGGGTCCTCGTCGGCGACATGACCGAAGAGGGTTTCGTGCAGTTCAACAGTCCAAGTCCGGCAGGGGACCGACCGGATCTCAAGCTTCTTGAAAGGGTGCTCGATGGCCTCCAAGCCCTCTGACCACGGGGATGACAACGGTGCGGCCTCGGCAGCACCGATGCCGGTCAAGATCGTCGTCGCAGGCGGCTTTGCCGTCGGCAAGACGACCTTCGTCGGCTCGATCTCGGAGATCGAGCCCCTGACCACCGAAGCGGCGATGACCAAGGTGGCCGAAGACGTCGACAACATCGGCAGCGCGACCACCAAGACGACCACGACGGTGGCCATGGACTTCGGCCGCATCAGCCTCGGCACGGACCTCGTGCTGTACCTGTTCGGGACACCGGGCCAGGACCGCTTCTGGTTCATGTGGGACGACCTCGTGCGCGGCGCCATCGGGGCAGTCGTCCTGGTGGACACGCGCAAGCTCGAGGACTGCTTCCCGGCGATCGACTACTTCGAGGAGCACGAGGTGCCCTTCGTGGTAGGCGTGAACTGCTTCGAAGGCAAGATCGGTCACGACCCAGGTGAGATTCGCGACGCCCTCGCGGTCTCCGGCGACACCCCGGTGCTGCTCTGCGACGCGCGCGAACGCTCGTCGACGAAGATGGTCCTGCTCGAGCTCGTGCAGCACGCGCTGGCCCGAGCCACCGCCGCCGTCTAGATCGGCGACGGTACCGCACCACCGGCGACGACGGTCAGTCGGAGACGACCTCGATGCTGTCGCTGTCCCAGAACGCCCGCAGGCTCGTGATGCGCCCGTCGTCGGCGAAGACCATGTGGTCGACGATGAAGGGAACGGTGATCGTGGCGTCGGCGCTGCGCGTCACCGCGCGCAAGAACACGATCGCCTCGGACTCGGTGAGGATCGCCGCGCGCTGCTGACTGATCGTCACCTGGCCCATCGCGCCGATGCCGTCGAAGAAGTGGCCGATCGCGTCGTGGCCGATGTTGGCCGGTTGCCCGACCGGGTCCTCCTGACGGGCGTCGTCGGCGAAGCAGCCGACCCAGCGCGCACGGTCGCGGGCGTTGAACGCCTCCACGTACGTACCGATGGTGCCGGTGATGCGCGATGGTTCAACCATGGGGAGCTCCTGGGGGCGGAGGTGCGTACTCGGAGAAGCGGGGCAGTGCGGTCGGAATCGTCACCGGTTGGCCGTCATCCCCGGCCGAGGCGGGTGGGCGAGGCGCCGCCGGCGGCAGGGGAGTCCCGCGGGGTCGGGTCGGGCGTACGTCGTCGTAGGGATCGAGGGGCGACACGACGCGCTCGCCAGGTCCCTCCAGGGACGCGCCAGCCGACGCCGAGAGCGGCGGCGAAGGCGGAACGCGCACCTGGACGCGTTCCACACGTGCGGCCCAGCGCGGTGGCGCAGCCTCGGATCTCGGTTGGTGCGCAGGCGGCAGCGCCGACGAACTGGGAGGCGCGCTGGAGGCGCGCATGGGAGGCGACGCCGGGGCTGACGGCACCGGCATGGGTGGCTCCGGAGAGCTCGCGGGCTCGACCGGTACGGGATCGACACGCGATGTGCGGGGCGGGCGACGAAGCTCGGAATCGGCCCGCACCGCGGCGCGTCAACGCGCTGGGGGGCGGAGGCGGTACTTCGAGGCCGTGTCGGGCCGTGTCGGAATCCAGCACGCCGGGGTGGGGATCCGGCGCGCTGGGATGGAGGGTGTCGTGGGGGGCGAGCAGCCCGACCGGTAGGCCGAGCGGGTTCGAGACCCGCGGTTCAGGAGGGATGGCGGACGGGTCGACGCGGACGCCGATCTCGTCATCGACTTGGCTCCAACGCTCCGGGAGGGTGGGATCGGCGAGCATCGCCGCGATCGCTGTCGGCGGCACCGGGGGGCTGAACCAGAAACCTTGCGCCCGGTCGCAGCCGAGGAGTTGCAGAAGCCGCAACTGCTCCGAGGACTCGACGCCCTCGGCGACGGTCACCAGACCGAGTGCTCGGGCCAGCCCCACGACGTGGTCGACGATTGCGTGGTCGTCCGGCTCCTCGACGATTCCTGCCACGAAGCTCTTGTCGATCTTGAGCATGTCCAGGCTGAACTGCCGGATGTAGCTCAACGACGAGAACCCGGTACCGAAGTCGTCGAGCGCCAGGCGGACCCCGGTGGCCTTCGTGGCCCGGAGCATGGCCCACGCCGACGAAACATCGTCCATCAGCGCGCTCTCGGTGATCTCCAGCACCAGCGACTCGGGGCACAAGGCGTGGTCCTGGAGGACTCCGGAGACGAGGTCCGAGAAGCCCACCTGACCGAGTTGGCGAGCCGAGACGTTGACCTTCACCTCGAGGTCGTGTTCGGGGTGGTCGATCCGCCAGCGGGCCGCCTGCCGGCAGGCCTCGGTGAGCACCCAGGTCCCGACCTCGACGATCAGACCCGTCTCTTCCAGGAGGGGAAGGAACTCGCGTGGCTCGATGAGGCCCCGCTCGGGGTCCTCCCAACGCAGGAGCGCCTCCGTCCCGAGGATCCTGCCGCCGAGGGAGTCGACCACCGGCTGGTAGTAGACGCGGAACTCCTCGCGCTCGACTGCCATCCGGAGGCGGGCTTCGATGGCCGATGGAGTGAGCGCCTTGCCCAGTATGTGGTCGTAGATCCGGTAGACGCCCGGTCCGGCGCCCTTGGCCTGGTACATCGCGACGTCGGCGTCTCGGAGGGCGTCCCGGGCGGAGGCTCCTTGCGCGTTGGTCAGGCTGATGCCGATGCTGCAGGAGATGTTCAGCGTCTGCGCGCCGGTCGCGTACGAGACGGTGATGGCATCGATGATGCGCTGGGCGATCTGCTTGGCCATGCCGGCATTGGAGATCCCGGAGCAGATCACGACGAACTCGTCGCCGCCGTACCGGCTGACCTCGTCGCCGGGGCGCACGGTGTCACGGAGACGGCGCGCCACCTGGACCATGAGCGCATCGCCGAGCTCGTGGCCAAAGGTGTCGTTGACCACCTTGAAGCGGTCCAGGTCGACGAAGAGGACCGCCACGCCGTTGGGACTCCCTCTGGTGTCCTCGATGGCGGCCTCGAGACGTTCGGTGAGCCCGAGGCGATTGGGCAACCCGGTCAGGGTGTCGATGCCCGCGAGCTGCGTCAAGGCCCGCTGCGTGGAGGCGAACTGCCGATAGAAGAACCACATCGCGAACGGCGATACCGCCAGCGAGATGATGCAGAGTGCGGTGATCGTGCCGGCCGGCCGGGGCGATTGCCCCAAGAGGTCGCTGACGCTCCGCACGGCACCCATCCAGGTGAACAGGACGGTGAGCGCGCACGCGGCCGACAATCCGCACGCCACGACGACGAACACCGAGAGCCGCCGCTTCCAGCAGGACGTGGGCGCACGCATGCTGGCCGCCGCTTGCGCGACGCGATCGGAGTGGTCGGCCAAAGTCCCTCGCCCCCATGGAGTTCATGCTGCGGTGCGGCCTGAACATGGTATCCAAGTGGAACCAGGCGTGCTGGCCGGAGCGGCGGGCGGCACCTGGCGAGGCACTAGTCTCACTGGTTCACCCGGCCGAGACCGACGTGCCGGGACTACCGATCAGGGAGCATCGTGACCTCACCCGCCACCACCTTCGCGCACGCCTGGGACTCGGTCTCCGACGTCGAAGGCTGGATGACCGAGGACCAGGCGCGTCGCCTCTGGGACCGTGCTGCCGAGCTGAAGGCTTCAGCGCGCATCGTCGAGATCGGGAGCTTTCGGGGGCGTTCGATGATCATGCTCGCCTCCTCCGCCCCGGTGGGCACCGAGGTCGTCGCGATCGACCCCCACATCGGCACCGACCGTGGTCCCCAGGAGATCGTCACCACCGCCGAGCTCGGTGAGAGCGACAACGAGGTGTTCAACCGAAACCTCAGCGAAGCCGGGGTTTCGGATCGGGTCCGGCACGTACGCAAGCTCTCGGCCGAGGCACTCGATGACGTGGAGGGGCCGATCGACCTCCTCTACATCGACGGCGCCCACCGCTACGGACCCGCCCGGCAGGACATGGTCGACTGGGGTGCCCGCGTCGCCGATGGCGGGACTCTCCTCGTCCACGACTCGTGGAGCTCGATCGGGGTGACCGGTGCGTTGCTGCGCACCTACCTGGGGTCGCCAGAATGGCGTTACGTCGGGCGATCGCAATCCATGGCCGAGTACCGGCGGGGCCCGCTGTCGGGCCGCGAGCGCCGTGCCAGCGCCCTTCGTCAGCTCGGAGAGCTTCCCTGGTTCTTCCGCAACGTGCTCATCAAGGTGCTGCTGACCTGCAAGCTCGGCCGCCTCACCCGAATCCTGGGGCACGACGGCGAAACCTGGCCCTATTGATGCCGTCCTCCGCCTTGTGGGTGGCAAGGCGCCGCGCGCCGAGTGCGTCCGTCGCCGGATGCTCCCGGCGGCGGCGAGCACAACTAGCGTGATGCCGATGTCGAACGATCTCGATGACGGGCGGACCGGAACCCGCACGCTTGTGGTGGTGCCCACCTACCTCGAGGCACCCAACATCGAGCTCTTCCTGGAGACCGTCCGCAAGGTCGTGCCCGAGGCGGACATCCTGGTCGTCGACGACTCCAGCCCTGACGGCACCGCCGACATGGCCGAGGCGCGGGGAGCCGAGCTCGGTCAGGTCACGGTGCTGCGCCGGCCCGCCAAGGATGGGCTGGGAAACGCCTACCGAGCCGGTTTCGGTCGTGGGCTGGACGAGGGATACGACCGGCTCGTGCAGCTCGACGCCGACTTCTCCCACGATCCCGCGATGATCCCCAAGCTCCTCGAGCGCCTCGACGACGGCGCCGGGGTGGCCATCGGCTCCCGCTACGTCGCGGGAGGCTCGACCCCCCACTGGCCGACGCACCGCAAGCTGCTGTCCAAGTGGGGGAACAGCTACGCCACCTGGTTGCTGGGCATCGACATCCACGACGCCACCGCCGGGTTCCGGGCCTACCGGGCCGAGGTGCTCGACGCCATCGACTTCCGCAAGACCATCGCGAACGGCTACGCGTTCCAGATGGAGCTGGCCTACCGGCTGGCGGCGTGGGGTGGCCGAATCGACGAGGTTCCGATCGCGTTCACCGACCGGGTGCGTGGCGAGTCGAAGATGTCAGGCAAGATCATGGCCGAATCCATGCTGCTCGTCACCCGGTGGGGCATCCGCGACCGGGTGCGATCCCTGAAGAGCCGGCGATCCGAGCACTGAGGGCCGCGGTCAGCCAGATTCGTCGCTCGGCACCTTGCCGTGCTGCTCGAGCACGTCCCGGGGGATCACCGGTGCGTCTCGACCGGTGCCGTGGGAGCCGTCGGGACGCGGGCCGCTGGGCTTCGCGGTCGACTCCTCGTGGTACTCCTCCTCGACGTTCACCTCCCAGACGTCGTGGTGCGTGCCGGTGGTGATGTTCTCCACGGTGAGCATGGCGGTGAACATGGAGTGATCCTGGTTGTTGTACCGGAACATCCCGTTGCGCCCGACGGGGTGGACGTTCTGGGTGTGTTCTCCAAGCCAGCCCCGGAGGACGTCCACGTTGCGCCGGTAGCGGTCGTCGTAGATCGGGTACGCCTTCGCCTGGCGGACCACGTAGCCCTCGGCGATCTCGCCGGCCTTCGCGAGCCCGAGCTGCTCGAGCTCCCGCTTGGCCCGCTCGATCAGCTCCTCATCAGGGGCCGACCACTCGTCGTCGCCCTCCCAGACCGTGTACTCGAGGCCGAGGGTGTTGAACCCTGGTTTGACCATGTAGGGCGACCAGGAGCCGAAGTTCTGGATGCGCATGGTGCGCACCGCGGGCTCGTGGATGTAGATCCAGTTGTCGTCGAAATCGACCAGGTGCTCGGGGAGCACGAGGGCGACGATGAGGTAGTCCCGGTAGCGGAGGTCCTCGGCAGCTTCCCGAACGGCGGTGGGGACCGGCGGGTCCATCGCCTCGAGGAGCTGTGAGATCGGCATCGACGACACGACGTCGGTGCAGGGGAACTCCGTCGTCGCACCATCGGCGCCCGTTGCGACGACCGATGATGCCCTGCCGTCAGCGTGGTGGATCGTCGTCACGGTCGACTCCATCACGACCTTGGACCCCAGCTCGGAGATCTTGTCGCGGCAGACCTGCCACATCATCCCCGGCCCGTACTTCGGGTACTGGAACTCCTCGATGAGCGAGGTGATCTCCTTCTGGTTCCGCTTGGGCATGAGCGCGTTCACGATCGCGTTGCCCAGCGACAGGCCCTTCACCCGCTGTGCGGCCCAGTCGGCGGGCATCTCGCTGACCGGTACGCCCCAGAGCTTCTCGGTGTAGGTCTTGAAGAAGGTCCGGTAGAGACGCCACCCGAAGCGAGCCACGAGCCAGTTCTCGTAGTTGCTCTGGTCCTTGGGCGGTCGGACGCGCGCGGCCACGTAGGACGCCACGCACCGCACCGCCTCGACGGGACCGAGGTTCACCAGCGCGTTCGTCGCCTTGATCGGGTAGTCGAAGTACTTCCCCTTGTAGAAGATCCGGCTCTTGCGGGGCCGCATGAGGAAGTCCTCGTCGGGAAGGATCTCGTGCCACAGGTCCTCGACCGGTTGCACCTTCGTGAAGAAGCGGTGGCCACCGATGTCGAAGCGCCAACCGTCGCGCTGGGCGGTCCGGCTGATGCCCCCGATCTCGTCCGAGGCCTCGAGCACGGTGGACGCGACGCCGTGCTTGTGGAGCTGGTAGGCCGCGGTCAGCCCAGCAGGCCCCGCGCCGATGACCACGACCTCGTGGTCCTGCTTCCCGTCGACCGATGCTTCGGCGGGGAGGTGTTCGCTGGTCATGGGTGGTCGGAGCCTCGCAGGGACGATGGGCAGCCAGACGATGCTAGTTGGAACGTCCGGGCCGTCCCGATCTCGGGAAGCCGAGGCGCGCCGGGCTCGAATCAGCCCGCGGGTGGAACGGGGCGAGACGCCGCCCAGTCGCAGATCTCGTCGATCGACTTCGGGTTCACCAGCGCCCCGGCAGCGAGGACTTCGGCGCGCGGGGCACCACCGAGCAGCCGCTTGACCGGAACCTCGGTCTTCTTGCCCGACAGCGTGCGCGGCACCTCCAGAATGGGCACGAACCGGTCGGGGACGTGCCGAGGCGACAACTCCTCACGGAGCCGGGATCGCAGCGTTGCCAACAGGTCCTCGTCGAGTGCTCGCCCGGGCTCGAGCACGAGGAACGCGACGAGCTCGTCTGCTCCTGCGGCGTCGAGGTGCACGACGAGGCTGTCGACGATGCCGTCGGTGTCCTCGACGACGGCGTAGAAGTCCGCGGTGCCCAGGCGCACACCTCCGCGGTTGAGCGTCGCGTCGGAGCGGCCCGAGATCACGCAGCGGCCGTCGGCCGCGATCGTGATCCAGTCGCCGTGGCACCACACGTCGGGGTAACGGGCGAAGTACGCGGCGCGGTAGCGATCCCCGTCGGCATCGCCCCAGAGGCCGACCGGCATCGACGGCATGGGGCTGCGCACCACGAGCTCGCCCTCGGCCCCGATCAGCGCCCTCCCGTCGGGGTCGAACGCTGCCACGTCAGCGCCGAGGAACCGACCCGGGATCACACCGGCCTGGACGGGCAGCAGCGGTGCACCCCCGACGAACGCCGTGCACACGTCGGTGCCGCCGCTGATCGAGGACACCGGAATCCCCGGGAGCTCCGCGGCGATCCATCGCGCCGTCCCCGCGTGCAGCGGCGCCCCGGTGGAGCCCAACCAACGAAGGTCTTCCAGGCCGGCGATCGCCCTCGGTTCCAGCGCGGCGTGACGACAGGCATCGAGGAAGGGCGCCCCGACACCAAGCGCGGTGACGCGGCACGAGTCGGCGAGGCGCCAGAGGGTTCCAAGGTCGGGATGGCCGGGGTCGCCGTCGAAGAGGACGATCGCCGCACCGACCGCGAGGCCGGACACGAGGTAGTTCCACATCATCCATCCGGTGGTCGTGTACCAGAAGAACCGGTCACCGGGCCCGAGGTCACCGTGGAGCGCGAGCGCCTTGTGGTGCTCGAGCGTGATGCCCCCGTGACCGTGCACGATGGGCTTGGGGAGGCCCGTGGTGCCGGAGGAGAACAGGATGTAGAGCGGGTGGTCGAAAGGCACGTCGAGGATCCCCGGATCGTCGGGTCCGTCGAGCACTTCCCACTTCGTGGCGTTCTCGGGGACCGCTGCCGCCGGGTCGAGATGGCCGAGGTGGACGAACCGCGTGGAGGGGTCCAGGGCTGCTCGGATGGACGCGACCTCGCCCCGGCGATCGACGTGGCGTGTCCCGTACACGTAGCCGTCGACTGCGACGACCACCGCCGGTCGGATCTGCTCCAGACGGTCCAGGACGCTGCGGACCCCGAACTCGGGCGCACAGCACGTCCACACGGCTCCGATCGACGCGGTCGCCAGGAAGGCGATCACCGCCTCTGGCACGTTGGGGAGGTAGCCGGCCACCCGATCGCCCTCGCCGACGCCGGCCGCGACCAGCCAGCGCCGCACCCGAGCCACTTCCTCGCGCAGTGCCGCCACGGAGAGGCCCACGTCGTCCCGGGCGTCGGATCGGGCAAGGATCGCGAGCTCGTCCGCGCCCCGCCCGCCGGCGTGCAGCAACACGGACGCGGCGTTCAAGCGGGCGCCGGGGAACCAGGTCGCACCCGGGAGTCCGCTCGGGCTCTCCTCGCCCAGGTCGAGCACCGATCGCTCGCCGTGGATGGGCAGGTCGAAGTGGTCGCGGATCGTCGCCCAGAACGCCTCGGGCTCGGCCACCGACCAGTTCCAGAGGTCCTGGTAGCCGTCGAGACTTCGACCCAGGGCCGCTTCCACCTCGCCGAGGAAGCGGCCCATGCGCGTCGAGGTGCGCGCGTCCGGTTCTGGCCGCCAGATGGTTTCGGCCTGGAACGCGTCCGGGGCCGCAGAAGTGCGTTCGTGGTCGATCGCCCGAGTGTAGGAAGCCGGGAAGGTCCGCGTGTGCGGAGCCGGCGGACGAGCTTCCACGCCGGCGCGGCATTGACCGGATCCCAGCCGAGATCTTCTAGAGTCGGCCCGTCATGAACGCCGCCAATCGAACAGCAACGCGGGCCCCGGCGGCGGAAGGGCTCGAGGGGCTCGAAGCGGAACCGACATCGTTCCCTGCGACGACCGGTCGCTGGCGGCTCGTCGACCGCTGCGCGCTGATCGCGCTGGCCGTTCCCGCCGTGGTGCTGCGATTCTGGACCCGCTCGCCGATGTGGTTGGACGAGGCCCTGACCGCCCACATCGCCTCACTGCCGATCGGGCAGATCCCGGGCGCGCTCCGCCACGACGGGCACCCACCCCTGTACTACGTGCTGGTCCACCTCTGGACGCAGGTCTTCGGGACCTCGGACCTGGCGTTCCGATCGCTCGCCGGGGTGTTCGGCGTCGCGCTCCTGCCCCTGGCGTGGCTCGTCGGCCGTCGCGTCGGTGGCCGAAGCGCCGCCTGGTGCACCGTCGTCCTGGTGGCGATCCTGCCCTACGCACTCCGGTACAGCACCGAGAACCGGATGTACTCGCTGTTGATGCTGCTGGCGCTGGCCGGCTACCTGCTGGTCGACGATGCGCTGCGGCGGCCCCGATTGCTCACGTTGGTCGGTGTCGCGCTGGTCACGTCGGCGATGCTGTGGACGCACTACTGGGCGATGTGGCTGGGGCTGACCGCCGCGGCGTGCGTGACGGTGCGGTTGGTCCGCAGCCGACGCGCCGGGGAGCCCGCCGAGGCACGCGCCGCCGGCAAGGTCCTGGCCGCGTTGGTCGTGGGCGCGCTCACGTTCGTCCCCTGGCTCGGCACCCTTGCCTACCAGCGAGCACACACGGGAACGCCGTGGGCGAGCCGCAGCCTCCCGCCCTCGGTGCTGGTCTCCTCGGTCCAGGACCTCGGTGGAGCGATCAACGCGACGGACGCCATCGGCGGGTGGGTGGTGGCGCTGGTCGTCCTGATCGGCCTGTTCGCCACCAGGAGCGACTCCGCTCGCGTCCTGCTGGACCTGCGCACCCAGCCGCTGGCCCGCCGGATGGCCTGGCTCTGCCTGGGCACGATGGGTGTCGGCAGCTTCGTCATGCTGGCGACCAACTCCGCCTTCCAGAGCCGTTACAACGCGGTTTGGCTCCCGTTCGCGTTCGTCATCGGCGGACTGGGGCTCGCCCTGTTCCGTGGTCCGGTCATCCAGCGAGCGGCGCTTGCGGTCGTCGTGCTGAGCTGCACGCCGGGTGCGGTGAACAACGTGCTTCTCCCCAGGAGCCAATCGCGCCAGGCGGCCGACGCGATCGTGCAGTACGGCCACCCTGGCGACGTGGTCGCGCTCTGCCCCGATCAGCTCGGCCCGTCCCTGATGCGCGAGCTCCCTGCCGGCTTCCAGGTGGGGAGCTATCCGACGTTCTCGGACCCCAGCACCGTCGATTGGGCCGACTACAACGCCAGGACCCACGCAGCGACGCCCGAGGAGTTCGCGCAGAACCTGCTCGACCGCGCCGGCACCCACAACATCTTCCTCGTCTGGATGGGCAACTACGAGACCCACAAGGGACTCTGCGAGAAGCTGGCCGGCGTCCTCCAGAACGCCCGACCCGGCGTCACCTACCGAGTCATCGCGAATCGGGCCAGATACGAGAGCGAGAACGTCATGCAGTTCTCGGCGACCACGGGCGGGCCATGACCGCGAGCGGTCTCGGAGACCGCCAGGCGTGGCGAGACGTCGTGGCCCCCGTGCTCGTCGGGCAGTTGCTGAGCATCGTCGGCTGGGCTTCGGGCACCGCGATCGTCCGCCACTTCCGAGGCCCCGACCTGCTCCCCGCATCCACCCATGGCGTGTTCGGCTGGGTCTCGTGGGACGGCGGGTTCTACCGACTCATCACCGACCAGGGCTATGCGGCCTCCAGTCACGAGAGCTTGCGCTTCTTCCCTCTCTACCCGATGCTGGCGCGGCTCCTCCGGGTCCCCCTCGCGGGCAACACCGACCTTGCGCTGCTGATCATCGCGAAGCTCGCGGTCGTGGTGGCCGTCCTCGGCATCTATCGGGTCGTGCTGCTCGAAGGTGGGAGCCGGCGCGTCGCACGCTGCGCCGTTTGGGTGTTCGTGCTCTTCCCCGGCGCGTTCGTCCTCTCCTGGGCCTACGCCGAGGCGCTGTTCGTGGCGCTGGCGGTGTGGTGCCTGTGGTCGCTCCGCACGCGGCGCTTTGCGCTCGCGGCGTTGCTGGCACTGGCCGCAGGGCTCTGCCGGCCCGTCGGAGTCGCCCTCGCGGTCGCAGCCCTGGTCGAGGTCGTGCGCGAACGACGCGGGGTGTCGTGGCGTGGCTGGCTCGCCCGCGCCTCGGCCGTGGCGGCCGCACCGCTCGGGATGCTCGCCTTCCTGAGCTACAGCGGCGCGCGCGGGTCTGGGTTCTGGGCGCCGGTCAGCATCCAAGACGCGTTCCGTCATCCGCAGGATCCCTTCAGCCGGGTCGCCGAACTTCCTGGCGACCTCTTGGGCGGCAACGCCTTCACCGCGGGGCTGCACGTGCCCTTCGTCATCGCCTTCCTGGTGCTGCTCGTGGTCACCTTCCGACGCCTCCCCGCGAGCTACGGGGCCATGACGGCCGTGGTGCTCGCAGCTGCGCTCTCCGCCAAGAACCTGAACTCCATCGAGCGCTACGCGCTCGAGCGCGTTCCCGCTCTCGATCGCAGTGGCGTTCCTGGTCAGTCAGGACGAACGTCTCGAGACCAGCACCTACGTCATCGGCGGCGCCCTCACCACCAGCCTCTGCACGCTCGCGCTCTGCGGCGTCTACGTGCCCTGACGCGGCACCGGCCCGCCGATCCCACCGGACACACCTGGTCAGGCGTGTCCGAGGATTCTCGACGGGCCGGTGGTGAGCGCGTCGTTCAGCCGGTGTAGGTCGGCCTGGCGCTCATCGCCGCCGCCGGATCCATGGAAGGGGGGACCGTCGAACCGGGCGCCGCGGCCCATGCGCCGGGCGTGAGGAACCCGCAGAGCGCGGGGGAGGTGGCCGCGAGCGGCAGCGACGGTACGAGCTCGCTCTGCTCGCCCTGCGCGGTGTGGCTGATGGTGCGCGGGTCGAGCCCGTGGATCACGACGTCGGCCGTTCCGGCCCGCAGGGAGGCGAGCGTGTCCGGATCCAGGTCGATGGTGCGCTCGTAGTCGAACGACGCCCCCTGCGGTGCGACGTTCAGGGCGGTTCCCGCAGAAGGTCGGGTGTCACCGCTGGTCGTGAGCGACGTGCCGATGCTCCCGTAGTACGGGATGCCCTCCTTGGTGTTGATGAGGCCGTCGCCGTTGGTGTCCGCCGACAACGTGGGGCAGTTGCCCGTGCCCTTGATGTGGATGTGCTGCACGTGGGGGTAGGGGCTGCCGTCGAACGAAGCCGCCAGGCCGGTGACGTGTTCGGCGATGGTCGCGTGGTTGCCGGAGAGGCTGATCTGCACGGAGCCCTGCGCGCCGGACCCGTTCACCGGGGCGAGCGTCGCCCGATAGACGACCCGGTCTGCGGCGTGCGGCGTCGTCGTGGCGATCGCCGTCGCCGACAGCGCCACGGCCGACGTGGCGATGCCGGCGACGACGGCAAGTCGAAGTGCGATGGTCCTGCGGGTGCTGCGCATGGGTTTCTCCCCCGTTGTCGTGAGCGAGGTCTCGCTCGTGTGTGGTGCGGTCGCTGCGCCTCGACGCCCTTCAGGCTCCGCTCAGCCGTTGAATGTCGTGAGGATCTCGAAGGACAGGGACTGGGCGATCTGGAGCCGGTCGTTCGCCTTCGGCACCTGCGAGACGTCGACGGTCAGGACCACGTGGTCCTTGATGGTCACGGTCGTACCCGCACGGTCGCTGAAGGCCGCGTCGCCGAGGTTCGGTACGTCGGTGATGGCTCCGGCGTCTCCGAGATCCTTCTTGTACTCGGCCCGAGCGTCGTCAAGCCGCGCCGCGTCGTAGACCGTCATGCGGAGCGAGCCCTCGTCGAGCGTGTAGGTGCACGTCGTAGCGGTCGCCGTCGTCACACGCCTGGGCTTGCCGACCACCCGGCCTTGGGTGAGTTGGCCGTCGATCCTGGCGATGGTGTGGTCGGCGCAGATCTCGACCTGGGGATCACCCGGCTGTCGAAAGATCGTCGTCATCGGCCGGGACGTCGTCGGCGCGGGCGCCCCGGCCTGCGCCGAGCCACCACCGCATGCCGCACACACCAGGACCGCCCCCGCGACGAGCACCGACACGAAGTGCGCCAACGCGCCTCTTGGGGATACCGGGTGCGGCTCGGCTTCGACGGGGTAGGGGGGTGCTGGCATGGTCGCCTCGGTGTCGGTGATTGCGGCCTGGCGCCGACTCGAGGGATCTTCGGCGCCGTCGCACTCCACGGATGACGACCGGCCGAAGAAGTTCCCGGTACCCCCTCAAGACGCGGTGGTCGCCCGCCTCACCCCAGCTCGCCGCCGGTGCGTCAGCCTCGCTCAGCAGCGGGTGCGCAGCTCAACCGCTGCACGCTACGGACCTCCGCGGTGCGGAAGCTCGCGAGGCGCTCGCTCCACGAGTCGATCACCGCGCGCTCGCCGCGGGTACGGAAGAACGTCGTGAGGGGACCTTCGAGGCAGTAGGTGTCCGCCTCCTCGACGAGGCTCATGATGTCGTTGTCGAGGTTGACGCAAAAGGTTGCCACGGGGTCCTCCTGTCGGGTGGGCGAGCGACTGCGGTCGCCGGTTCGTCGTGACCATACGACGGGTGCCCTGTGGGGAGGAAGGGGTGCAACCCTGTGCGAACTCGGTGCACCGGATGTGGGAAAGTGGCGACGTGGATCGCCTGGGAGTAGATGTCGCCACCGACCAGGCGCACGCCTGCCCTCGGTGCGAGGCCTCAGTGGTGGAGCGGTTCTACGGCCCGTGTGCGTCGTGTCGACGCGAGCTCCGAGACCAGCAGGCCGGAGCCCAGCACGCGCTCGAGTCCGTGGCGTACGAACCCAAGATGAACGTCACGCCGAACGCGGTTGCGACGAAGGACTGAGATCCTCCGGACCGGCGCCCAATGCGCCGTCTCCCTCCAGTTGGATGAGCCGAACCAAGCGAGCTCGTTGCCCGCGCCACGGCTCGAGCAGCTCCCGCGGACGGTCGGCGTCTGCATGGGACTCTCCCGCGAGGAAGCGACCGACCAACCTCGCGATGCCCACCTCGTCCACCAGCAGTGCGTCGGGGTCACCGAACGCGGTCAGCACCGCCCGCTCGACGGTTCCAGGCGCCAACGCGTCTATCGGCTCGAGTGCACGGCGCGCGGCCAGGGGTCCGTCGATGCCGTCGAAGCCGTGCGCGAACGCCGCCGCTCGGAGCAGGGCGTGGGCCTGCTCGGGGTCGAATCCGATCTTGTGGAGCTCGTACGCGCCGCGCCCCGCGATCGCGTCGCTCGTCGGTGGGGTTCGCAGCTCGCTTGCCGGCCCCGGGGCCGGCTCGCCGAGCGTGAGGAGGAGCTGCCGGTGGGCACGGTGCCCGTGGAAGTGCGAGACCCCTTGGGTCGCCACCGCCGCGAGCAGGGCGCCGAACAGGTCACCGGTCCGGCAGAGGCGGAACCCCGGGTGCGCGTCCACGAGGACATCCACGCGAGGGTCAGAGGACGGATCGAGGCGCTCGGGATGATCGGATCCACCGAGCAGGTCCAAGGCCCGGGACATGGCCCAGTGACCACCGTCGCCCCAGTGCTCGACGACGATCGAGTGGTCTCGGCGTGTGCCGCGCAGGGTCGCGGGCCCCTCCGGTGTCATCGTGCAGCGCGTGAAGCCTCCGCGTGCGAGCTCGAACGACGGGTCGTCCAGGCCGAGTCGGATCGGCCCGAGCGTCTCGACCAGGTCGAACGCCGCAGGCAGGGGCAGGACCGTGTTCACACGAGCCCCAGCGCCGTCGCGTAGTCGGGCTTGCCGCTGGGGCTTCGAGGCACCTCGTCGACCATCACCACGTCCTTGGGCAGCTTGAAGCGGGCGACGTGCTCGGCGGCGCGCTCCACCAGCTCGGCCCTGCTTGCGGACGCACCGGCTCGGAGCGCGACCACGGCGACGACCTCGGCGCCCCAGCGTTCGCTCGGACGACCGACGACCAGGACGTCGGCGACCGCAGGGTGCTCCTTGATGGCACGCTCGACCTCTTCGGCGAAGATCTTCTCGCCCCCGGAGTTGATCGTGACCGACTCCCGCCCGCGCAAGTCGATGCGCCCATCGGCACAGAGCCGCGCCCGATCACCCGGGACCACGTAGCGGACGCCATCGACCGTCGGGAAGGTCGCGGCCGTCTTGGCCGCATCGCCCAGGTAGCCCAAGGGCACCCGACCGCTCGTCGCAAGCCAACCGATCTCGGGGTCACCGTTCGACAGGACCCGCCGGCGATCATCGGCGAGCACCACCGAACCCCGATCGCGCACGAACGAGCCACGGTCGGCGGGCGAACCATCGTCCGTGTGGAGTCCCTGGCGCCCGGCCTCCGAGGACCCGAGGACATCGAGGATCCGCACGCCGGGGAGCCGGGCCCGCAAGGCATCGGCGAGGGGCCGCGAGAGGATCGCGCCACTCGAGATCAGGAACGTGAACGACTCCGGCGCCGGCGCCCCGGCATCGATCGCTTCGATCAGCGGCCGGGCGAACGCGTCGCCCACGATGACCGCGCTGGTCACCCGCTCACGGTCGGCGACGGTGAGCGCGTCGGCCGCGTCGAAGCGGTCGACCACGTCCGGGATGACGACAGCGCCACCGCTCAACCAGGTGCTCAACGCGTTCCAGTGGGCAGCCCCGTGCATGAAGGGCGGCATGGGCATCGACCGCAGGTTGGCCCGCCGCTGCGCGCGGTCGAGGACCTCGTCGATCGAGTCGAGCTCGGTGCCGTCGCGGTGGACAAGTCCGAGCGCCCGCACCATGAAGTCGGACTGGCGCCAGAGCACCCCCTTGGGAGACCCCGTCGTGCCGCCCGTGTAGAGGATGTACCGGTCCGCAGGGCTCCAATCGGTGCGCGGCGGGTGGGTCCCGGATGCGCCGGCGAGCGCGACCTCGTAGTCGACAGCGCCATCCAGCAGCTCATCCCCGCTGCCGTCGTCGACGCGCAGCAGGAGGCGCGGCGCCTCGATGCGGTGCAGGACCCTGCTCAGGGTCTCGGCGAAGGCGCCGTGATAGACGATGACCCGCGCTCGTTGGTCGGCGAGGACTTCGGTGAGCTCGTCGTCCACGTAGCGGTAGTTGACGTTGGTGGCCGCCGCCCGGGCTCGCCAGGCACCGAGCATCGACTCGAGGTAGGCGTTGCCGTTCCTGAGGTAGAGCGCGACGTGGTCGTGGGGCGACTCGTGACCGGGCCCCGCTTCCGGGTCTCCATGGAGGCCCACGCCGGCGTCCGCCAGGACGTTGGCCAGGCGATTCGCCCGTTCGCGGGTCTGCGCAAAGGTCTGGCGGGTCGAGCGCCACACGAGCGCCTCGCGATCACCGAAGGAATCGGCGATCGCGTCGAACAGCGCGGTGTAGGACCATTCCAACGCTCGACCTCCCTCCTGCGAACCGCGACGTCTCAGCCGATGGGGCGTTCCGCGACCGAGACCGTCGTCATGACGTCGCCGACCTGGACGGCCTTGGCGACGTCGAGGCCCTGGGTGACGTGCCCGAAGAGGTTGTAGCTCGGCGCCAGCTTCCGCCGGCAGTCGTCGATGCAGATGAAGAACTGCGAGCCGTTCGTGTCGGGACCCGAGTTGGCCATCGCGAGCCGCGCCATCGGTGTACTCACCCTTGACCGGCTCGTCCGCGAACTTGTACCCGGGCCCGCCACGCCCGGTGCCTTCCGGGTCTCCACCCTGGATCACGAACTCCGGGACGACACGGTGGAACGTGAGCCCGTCGTAGAACCCGTTTCGGGCCTGGACCACGAAGTTGTTCACCGTGTTCGGGGCCAACCGGGGGTCCAGCTCAGCGACGATCGTGCCGCGCGTGGTCGCGAAGGTCACCTCGTAGATGGTCTCTGAATCGATCTCGAATGCAGGTGCGTTGGCCATGTGGACATCCTTTCATGGAACGGGAGCGCGGCACGGATGCGGCCGGCAGGGACCTCAGTCGGCCGCGACGTCTACCAAGGGGAAGTGGCAGGCCACGAACTGGTCGTCGCCGACCTTGCGCACCTCGGGCTCTTCGACCGCGGAGCGCTCCTGGGCCCGTGGGCAGCGAGTGCGGAAGCGACAGCCGCTGGGTGGGTCGATCGGCGACGGCAGCTCGCCGCTCAGGGGTGGCTCGTCGGCGATGGACACCGCCGGGTCCGGGACGGGGATGGAGCGCAGCAGCGCCGACGTGTAGGGGTGCGCGGGGTTCCCGTACAGGTTGTCCGGCGATCCGATCTCGCAGAGCTTCCCGAGGTACATCACCGCCACCCGGTCCGACACGTTCTTGACCACGGCCAGGTCGTGAGCGATGAAGAGCAGCGTGAGGCCATAGCGCTCCTTCATCTCTTCGAGCAGGTTCAGGATCTGGGCCTGGACCGACACGTCGAGTGCGGAGACCGGCTCATCGCAGATGAGGACCTTCGGCTCCAGGATCAGCGCTCGTGCCACGCAGATGCGCTGGCACTGCCCGCCCGAGAACTCGTGGGGGTACTTGCCCATGGTCACGTCCGGGTCCAGACCGCAGGCGTCGAGGACTTCGCGGACCTTCTCGGTGCGCTCCTCCGGGGTACCCGTGTTCCAGATGTTCAAGGGCTCCGCGACGATCTCACCCACGCGGCGCCGCGGGTTGAGCGAGGAGATCGGGTCCTGGAAGATCATCTGGAAGCGGGGGCGCAGCTCCCGGAGCTCGGACTTGGAGAGGCTGGTGACCTCGGTGTCCTCGAAGCGGACTGATCCCGAGGTGGGCCGCGGGAGCTGCATGATGGCGCGACCGGTCGTCGACTTGCCGCAACCCGACTCCCCGACGAGCCCGAGCGTCTCGCCGGCCTCGACGTCGAAGCTCAGGTCGGTGACCGCGTGCACCTTGCGTCCTCGACCTGCCGGGAACTCCATCGTCAGGTGCTCGATTCGGAGCAGGGCTTCGTCCCGCAGGTGAGCGGTTCCGGGACCGGTCATGTCAGTCGTCCTTCTCGGGTTGCTGCGCTTCGGCGGCGCTCGCGGACGCAGGGGTCGCGCGGCCGCCGCTTGCCTCTTCGGGCTTCCCCGGGGTGGGACCCGACGTCTGCGGGCTCGCGTCCTTCGACCGGTCGGGGACCGTCGGCGCGTTGACGGGGAACCAGCAGCGGTAGAAGTGTCCGGGTGTGCCCGCCTCGACCAGAGGCGGCTGCTTGGTCACACACAACTCCTGCACGTAGGGGCAACGCGCGGCGAAGCGACAACCGGCAGGCGGTCGGAGGAGATCCGGTGGTCGCCCGCTGATGACGTTCAGCCTGGTGTGGCTCGGCTCCTCCAACTTCGGGATGGCCCGCAGGAGGGCTTCGGTGTAGGGCATGCGCACCCGGGCGAAGAGATCGCTGGTGCGGGCAAGCTCGACCACCTGGCCGGCGTACATCACCGCCACGACATCGGCTCGGCCGGCCACGACCCCGAGGTCGTGCGTGACGAGCACCATGCCCATGTTCCGATCCCGCTGCTCGTGCGCCAGCAGGTCGAGGATCTGTGCCTGGACCGTGACGTCGAGGGCCGTGGTCGGCTCATCGGCAAACAGCAGCTTGGGCCCGCAAGCGAGCGCGATGGCGATCGTGACCCGCTGTCGCATGCCGCCCGAGAGCTGGTGCGGATACTCGTCGACCCGACGCTCCGGCGCCGGTATGCCAACCGCCGCGAGGCCCGCGATCGCGGTCTCTCGGGCTTCGCTCTTGGACATGCCCAGGTGGAAGCGCAGCGATTCGCTGATCTGCCGGCCGATCTTCATCACCGGATTCAGCGAGGTCATCGGGTCCTGGAAGACCATCGCCATCTCGGTGCCCCACAGCTTGCGCAACTGCTTGGGCTCGAGCGCGCGGAGGTCGTGCCCCTCGTAGCGAACCGAGCCCGACTGCTTGACGTTCGAGGCGGTCAGCAACCCCATCGCTGAGCGGCTCAGCACCGTCTTGCCGGACCCCGACTCGCCCACGACGCCCAGGGTCGCGCCCCGATCGAGCTTGAGGGAGACGCCGTCGACGGCATGGACCAACCCGCCCCCGACCGAGAAGTGGGTGACCAGCTCGTCCAGCTCGAGCAGGGGGGCGTTCGGCTCGGGCTCGAGTCCGATGGCGCTCAAGCCGGTCGCCGAAGCGCTGACGGTGGTGCTCACAACACGGTCTCCTTCACGTCGAACAGCTCCCGGAACCGGTCACCGACGAGGTTGAAGGACAGGACGGTCAGGAACATCACGATGGACGGCACGAGCACGACGATGGGGGCGTCGTTGATGACGGTGTATCCAGCCTGGATCATCGAGCCCCAACTCGGACGTGGCGGGGGGACGGAGAGGCCGAGGAACGCGAGTCCACCTTCTGCGACGATCGCTACGGCCACCGCCAGCAGAGCGAAGGCCGTGACCGGCAGCAGCACGTTCGGCAGGAGCTCGCGAAAGATGATCCGGCGGTTCCGAGCACCCATGACGCGCGCCGCGGTCACGAATTCGCGCTCACCGAAGGTGAGGGTCGCGCCGCGCACGATGCGCGCGAACGCGGGAATGGCCACGATTCCGATCGCGAGGCAGACGTTGAACAGGGACTGCCCCCGGAAGGCCACGATCGCGATGGCGAGCACCAGCGCCGGGTAGGCGAGCGCGATGTCGACGATGGTCATCAGGATGCCCTCGGTCTTGCCCCGGTAGTAGCCCGCGATCAGGCCGATGGTGCCCCCGATCATCATGCCCACACCGATTGCCACGACACCGACGAGGAGCGCGACCTGCGCGCCGGAGGCGAGGCGCGCCAAGGTGTCGCGTCCCTGGTTGTCCGTGCCCAGCCAGTGCCGGGTGCTCGGTAGCGCAGAGACCTTGGCGTCGAGGGTCGGGTGGGGACACGGGTCATTCGGGATGGGTCGGGCCACGACACCCTGGTCGGACATCTGTTGTGCCGCGTTGGGCGAGTCGGCCTCAGCGTTCATGTAGAGCTTGGCGGCGTTGCCGTCGATGTTGTAGTTGGCCATCGAGGAGGCGAGCGTCGAGCACGCATCCGCTTTGGTCGTGGACTGCAACGGGAGGAAGGGCGCGAAGATCGCGCCGAACACGATGAGCCCGATCCATCCGACCGCCATCCAGAAGAGGATGCCCATCTTTCGCTTCGCGCCGGAAGACTCCGAGTCGCCAGGCAGGTGCGCGAACGATTCCTCGGCTTCGATCCGCTCGGAAACGGCGCTATCAGGGAAAATTGAGCTGTTAGGCATTGCGGATCCTCGGGTCAAGCACCGTGTACAGGATGTCGACGAACACGTTGATGGCGACGTAGGTGGCCGCGATGAAGACCACGACCGCCTGGATCATCGGGTAGTTGCGGACGTAGATGCTCTTGGTGAGCAGCGTTCCGATGCCGGGGATCGAGAACATGACCTCCATGATCACCGTGCCGCCGACGAGCGTCCCGATGTTGATCCCGAAGACGGTCAGGAGCGAGAACGACGATGGCCGCAGCGCGTGCTGGAGCAGGACCCGCCACGTCGGCAGCCCCTTGGCACGCGCCATGAGGATGAAGTCCTCCTGCAGCGTGGCGATCATGTCGGAGCGCAGCAGCCGCAGGTAGACCGCCGAGATGCCCATCGCTAGCGCGACCGAGGGGATCAGGAGGGTCTGGAGGTTCTTGGCGAGCCCATCGCTGGCAGGGGAGTACACGGACTGCACCAAGCCGAAGTACGTCACGAAGATCAAGATCAGGAAGATCGCGAGCACGAAGTTGGGGATCGCCAGGAACAGGAAGCTCCCCCCGGTCGTGATCCGGTCGCCGAGCTTGTTCTCGCGGTAGGCGCTGTAGATGCCGAGTGGGATGGCCAGCACCAACGCGATGATCGATGCCATGATCATCAGCTCGAGCGTCGGCGGGAGCGCGTGGGCGATCGATGGCCAGACCGGAACGGGTGTCGCCTCGAAGGTCAGCCCGAAGTCGCCGTGCACCGCGCCGCTGGCCCAGCGTAGGTACTGCTTGGGGATCGACTCGTCGAGGTGGAGCTGGTGACGGACGAGGTCGCTGGCGATGACGCACTGCTGGGCGTCGCAGGTCGTCCCGCCCGGACCCGCCGCCCGATCACCCTTCTTCTGGATGACCGAGGGGCTCAGCACCGAGCAGTCGACCGCCTCCATGCCCAGGAACGGCGAGCCGCAGGGCACCATCTTGTTCACGTTGGACTGCAGGATGATGACGGTCGGGTCGCCGGGGATCTGGTGCGAGAGCAGGAACGTGAAGAAGGAGACGGCGATCACCGCACCGACGAAGCGGAGCAGCTTGGAACCGATCTGCAGAGCGAGCCTCACCGATTCGATCCCACTGGACATCTTGTGCACATCGATTGCGACGACCCATCAGCAGCGTCGGACCCATGGCCGAGATCAGCCATCTGACTCGGGCCGAACCCTCGATTCCACTTTCGCATGTCTACGAGGTCCCCCTGCGCTGCTCGTGTGCTGCGACGTGACCGGTGCCACCCGCGGGAAGGGTCGCACGGTAGAGCCGTGCAGAAGGGGTGTCAACATGAGTCCCAGCGCGCGTCGGCCATCGTGCGGCGACTGCCGGACGCTGGGCAGGCCGCGGCGACCGGCTCGTACACTGGCCGGCGTGCGTACTTCGATCACACCGGTCCCGTTGGGGACGTCGCGTGGGTCCGCCGGCGCGGTTGCGCCGGATTGCGCACGATGAGTGCTTTCAACGGGCCGATGCGTGCGCCGACCGCTGACGCCTCGGAGGCCGCCACCGATCTCGAGGAGCTCGACGAGGCGATTCGCGGGCACCTCGATCGTGCGGACCTCCGAGGAGCCGCCCGACTGCTCTGTTCCGCCTCCGGCGCCCTGGAGGCGGACGGACAGGCCGACGAGGTGCTCGCTCGTCTCGACGCGTTGCTGCGCGAGGCCGCCGACCGGGGTGGGCTCCCAGGTGTGCAGGGCAAGCTCTGGGCAGCGCGCTCCTCAGCGCTGCGCGCCGACGGCCGGACCACCGAGGCGATCGACGCCTCGCAGGAGGCCGTGGCCCTGCTGGAGGGGAACGCGCCGGACTCGGTTGTCGCGACCCTGCGCCACGACCGTGCGGTGCTGCTCGCGGAGGCTGGACACCCCGAGGAGGCGATCACCGGTTTGGTCCAGGCCCGGGAGGCCTTCCTGAGTGAGCGCGACCGGCTCGGCGTGGCGGCGTGCGACCACAACCTCAGCTTCGTGCTCCACGACCTGGCCACGTTCGACGACGCCATCGAGTACCTCACCGAGGCGCGCGACATCTTCCTCGCCATCGACATGGCCGAGGAGGCAGCCGCCTGCGACCAGAACCTCGGCGTGGTGCTCTACGACCTGGGACGGTTCGAAGAGGCGGGGCGACGCTTCGCGGTCGCCCACCACCGCTTCAGTGAAGTCGGCGCCGACCGAAGCGCCGGAGAGTGCGACTCCAACCTGGCGACGCTCCTGGAGACGATGGGGCATCCGGACGAGGCCGAGACGTACCGGAGGCGGGCAGCCGACGCCGGCGTCGCGGCCCCCCTCGATGTGGGCATGTCGGGCCAGGTCCCGGCGGTCGGTCCCGAAGCGTCGGCACCCTGACCGGTGCGTCCGGCGACGTCCGGACCCAACGCCCGGCCGTCACCCGATCATGGGACCGGTGGCAGTGACGGCAGTGCGGAGGCGTACTGGCCGGCTCGGTTCTCGACCGCTGCGACGTAGCCGCCGCTGAAGTTGTAGGCGAGGATCGCCGCACGGCGACCGCCGTCCGTGGCGACGTCCCTTCCGTCCCGACAGAGGTAGCTCGCAGCGGTCGCCGCCGCGTCATAGAGGTCCTGCGGGTCGCGTGCGCGATCGCCGTCCCCGTCGACCGCGACCGCGGCCCAGGTCGACGGCAGGAACTGCATCGGCCCCTCGGCGCGGGCAAAGCCGCCGCCCATCGTCGGAATGCGCTCGTTGCCTCCGCTGCCGTCCAGGGCGATCCCGTAGATGGGTTTGCTGACGGTGCCGTCGGGATCGAGGTGTGCGCCACCGAAGGTGCCCTGGTGGGACTCCACCTGACCGATCCCGGCGAGGAGTGACCAGTCCATGTGGCATCCGGCCCGTTGCGCGTTCGCGAGGTCGGAGGCGTGGACGTAGGCGTCCAGCGCGACCAGGGGCAGGTTGGTGCCGACGACGAGGGCGGTCGCACGAGCCTGACGTCGTTCGACCTCACGCTGCGCCTGGAGGCGCGCATCGTTGGTGAGCTGCGCGGTCAGGTCAGCACGCTGCGCGGAGGTACGGGCGATGGCGGAGACCGTCGACCGGCGCGACGCACGGTTTCGGTCGAGACGGTCCCCCGCGGCCCGGGCGACCGCGAGCTCGTGGAGGTAGCGGCGGTGGCTGACCTTGGTGATGGCCCCACGGGTCGCGATCTTCCCCCGGGTGCGCAGGACGGCGTCGGCATCGAGCGCCAGCTCGGCGAGCCGGGCGTCCTGGGTATCTGCGCCGACGTAGGCGTCGACGGCGAGCCGACGCAGCCGGACGGCGAGCCGGGCGGCCTCGCGGTCCGCGGCGCGCTTGATGCCCTCGTCTCGGTCGATCGTCACGGCGAGGTCCCGGGCACGCTGCTGCAAGTGCACGAGCGAGCGTTCCGCCGCGGCCAGGTCGCTCCGGTGCTGGCGTCGTGCCCCGATGGCCGCATCGAGCGCAGCGTTCGCCGCGCGGAAGTCCGCGCTGTCGACCGCCACCGCGTCGAGCCGGCTCGAGACGTGCGAGCCGTCCGCCAGCGTGGCGGGCGGATCCACCGGAGCGAGCGCGCGCACCGGCCACGCGGCGTGGCCCACGGTGACCAGCGAGACGAGCGCGCAGGCGAGCACGAGCTGCCGGGTCTTGCGGGACCTCCGGCGCGATCCGGGCGGTGGGTGGTCGAGGGGCGTCATGTCCACAGGTGAGCCGGCACGGGCCTGCTGCTCGGGCGGGTTCGCTCCCCGGGCAACGGTGGGGAAGGTGTGCGGGACGTCCCGCCTGGTCCAGACTAGGAGCGTGACCGATCGCGTGGTGGTAACCGTCGATGGTGGGGTAGCGGACGTCAGGCTGAACCGGCCCGACAAGATCAACGCACTCGACCCGCCCATGTTCGAAGCCCTGCTGGACGCGGCCGACCAGGTGCGCCTCGATGCAACCGTGCGCGCCGTCGTGCTCTCTGGCGAGGGTCGCGGTTTCTGTGCAGGCCTCGACTTCAGCGGATTCCAATCCCTCGCCGGGGGTGCGACCGACGAAGCGCCGACCGACGGCCCTCCCGGAGAACAGGCCGGAGCCGCCTTCGCCCAGGCCGCCCGGTCGCTCACGAGCCGGCTCCCCGGACGGTCGACGAACCTCTTCCAGGAGGTCGCCCACGCCTGGACCGCGCTCGACGTTCCGGTGATCGCGGCATGTCACGGACCGGTGCTCGGCGGTGGGCTCCAGATCGCCCTCGGGGCCGACATCCGATTCACGACGCCGGATGCCAAGTGGTCGGTGCTCGAGATCCGCTGGGGACTCCTCCCGGACATGACCGGCATCCCGGCCCTGGTGCGGTTGGTCGGGCTCGACGTGGCCAAGGAGCTCTGCTTCACCGGCCGGATGCTGAGCGGCACCGAGGCCGCAGACCTCGGGGTGGCCACGCACGTGTCCGACGACCCCCGTGCCGCCGCCCGGGAACTGGCCACGACCATCGCCGGCAAGAACCCGCACGCCATCCGTGGGATGAAGGCGCTGTTGAACGACGCCGGCACCCGACCCACGGTCGACTCGTTCGTCGAGGAGTCTCGGCTCATGGCCACGCTCCTCGGCAGCCCCAACCAGGTCGAGGCGACCATGGCCTACTTCGAACAGCGGCCACCGGTCTTCGTCGACCCGTGAGCTGCGGATGAGCATTCCGCTGGCGGCGGAGGCGCGGCGCGAGCTCGTTGACGTCGTCGGAGCTGCGGGACTGGTCACCGATCGCGAGCTGCTCGCGGCGGTCGAGCGCGATTGGACCGGGCGCTGGGTTGGCTCGGCGACGGCGCTCGTGCGACCGGCCTCGACCGATGAGGTCGCAGGGGTGATGGCATGGGCGAGCGCGCACCAGATCGCCCTGGTGCCCCAGGGGGGAAACACGGGGCTCGTCGGTGGGTCGGTGCCCGTTGCCGGCGAGGTCGTGGTCTCGGCGGCCCGACTTCGAGGGATCACCGAGGCAGACCGCACTGCTGGGCAGTTGACGGCAGGCGCAGGCACCACGGTCGCCGAGGTGCAGGAGGCCGCTGAGGGAATGGGCTGGCGGTACGGCGTGGATCTCGCGTCGCGCGGGAGCGCGACGATCGGCGGCACGATCGCTACCAACGCCGGCGGCGTTCGCGTGCTGCGCCACGGGCCCACCAGGGCCCAGGTGATCGGGCTCGAGGCCGTGCTCGGGACGGGCGGGGTGGTGTCGCGCCTCGGCGGGCTCACCAAGGACAACACGGGCTATGACCTGGCCGGCCTGCTGTGCGGGAGCGAGGGAACCCTCGGCATCGTCACCGCGGCCCGCCTGTCGCTGGTGCGCCGTCCGCCGGAGATCGTGACCGCCCTGGTGGGATACCGCTCGATCGGTGAGGCGGTGCGAGCCGGTCAGGCTCTACGCGGCGCCGTCGGGTCGCTCGAGGCGGTGGAGCTGTTCACCGACCGGGGGCTCGACCTGGTCTGCGCGCACCTCGACATCCGCCCACCGTTCACCACCTCGCCGCGCGCCTACCTCCTGGTCGAGGCCGCCGACGACCGTTCGCCGATCGAGTCCCTCGAGGTCGGGCTCAGCTCGGTCGGACCGATCGAGGAGGTCGCGGTCGCGCAGGGTGCTGCCGACCGCCACCGGCTCTGGCGCTTCCGGGAGGCCATCACCGAGTCCGTGAACGCCCGCGGAGTTCCCCACAAGTTCGACGTCACGCTCCCGCCTCGCGAGCTCGCCGCCTTCATCGAGGAGGTGCCGACGATCGTCCGAGGACGCCGCCCCGGCGCCGAGACCTGGTGCTTCGGTCATGTCGCGGACGGCAACGTGCACCTCAACGTGGTCGGCGTGGACGAGTCGGACGACGATCTCGACGACCTCGTCCTGGGCGAGGTCATCGACCGCGGGGAAGCATCAGCGCCGAGCACGGGATCGGGATCGCCAAGCGTCGATGGCTCGTCGCCGATCGAGGGCAACCAACGGTGGACGCGTTCCGGGCGATCAAGGCCGCGCTCGACCCCGACGGGATCTGCAACCCCCGCATCCTGCTCTGAAGCCTGACCGCTTCCCGCTCAGGAGGCGGGCCACTGGCCGCGGGCCTCGAGGACCTCGCGCAGCACCTGTGGCCGGTCGGTCATGATGCCGTCGACACCCAGGTCCAGGAGCTCGACCATCTCGTCGGCGTCGTCGATGGTCCAGACGTGCACCTGGAGCCCTCGTGCGTGCGCCGCGGTCAGGAACGCCTCGTCCACGATCCTGATGCCCTTTGCGGCGACCGGCACCTGTGCGCAGCCGGCCACCAGGCGCCCGGTCGGAATGCGCCACGAGGCACCCCGGAGGCGTGCCGTCCCCCTCGGTCCCAGCGCCGTGCACAACCGTGGGCCGAGGAGTGCGCGCAGACGGGCCAGCCGACGATCCGAGAACGCGCCGATGCAGACCCGATCGATGCTCCCCGTCGCGCGGATCACCGCGGCGAGCGCCTCCACGCTTCCGTCGTGCTTCGGGTCGATGTTGACACGGAGCTCCGGCCACGAGCCGAGGATGTCCTCCAACAGGGGAATCGGTTCCTCGCCGTCGACCCTGGCGGCGCGGACCTCGCGCCACGGGAGCTCGGCGATCGCGCCCGTCGCGTCCGTGACCCGGTCGAGGTGGTCGTCGTGGAACGCCACGAGGATGCCGTCCGCCGTGACGTGCACGTCGGTCTCGACGTAGCGGTAGCCGAGGGACACGGCGTGCTCGAAGGCCGGCATCGTGTTCTCCGGCCAGTCACCCGCGCCGCCCCGGTGGGCGAACGCGAGGGGTCCCGGTTGGTCGAGGACGGGCCACGCGCTGGACGGCACGAGTGCCTCAGCCGGTGTAGGTGGGCGAGGCCGGCACCGGTGTGGCGGGCGCGGGCACGGCGGCCGAGGTGGTCGGGGCGTACGGGGTCGTGGTCGTGGGCGACAGCGACGTGGGCACCTCGGTCGTGGACGCCGTGCCCACCGGCGCGTTCGGGTCCCACAACACGCCGCGTGACCGCAGAAGCTCCGTCAGGACGCTTGGACGCGGACGCGTTGATGCCGTCGACCCCCATGTCGACGAGCTGGCCGTAGAACGCCGCGTTCTGCTCGTTGCCGGAGTCCATCCACACCCAGACCGCCAAACCGGCGTCGTGGGCCTTCTGCACGAATGCGGGCGAGATGACGGTGACGGTCGTGCCGCTGACGTCGTAGAACGGCGGGAGGTCGAGCACCTGCACATCCCGGGGCACGGTGCCGGAGAGGAAAAAGGCCTGTGCTTCGGCCAGGGTGGCGCTCGTCGCCACGTCCGGTGCCGCCGCCCTGAAGACGTCCATGCCGGGCTGGCCGAACGACGCCACCATGACGTGCGAGCTCAGGCGGTACCGGTGGATGAGGTCAGCCACCTTCTGGGCCAGCTCGGGCACCTTGGCACCGTCGTCCTTGATCTCCATGTCGAAGTAGGCGTTCGGGAACCGCTGGAAGACCTCTTCGAGCGAGGCGACACCGAAGTCGTCGGCGGTGTAGCCCGCCGGCGGGGGCTTGCCCCCGGTGCGGATGCCTCGATAGATGTAGTCGCCGACGGGACGGCCGTGGCAGGCCGAGCAGGTCGCGGTGAACCAGTACGCGGCGTCCAGAGCATGCACCTGGGCGAACGTCATGTTCGAAACGGTGCCGGTACCGTTCGTCGTGCTGTCGACGGTGGTGTTGTGGATCACCACGGGTACGCCGTCCGAGGTGATCTGCAGGTCGAGGTCGAGCATCGACACGCCCGCCTTGGCGGCCTGGCCGAACGCGTACAACGTCGAGTGCGGGTTCTCGTCCTCGCCGCCGGCGTGCGCCAAGGCGACGACGCGCCGGGTGAGCCACGGGTTGGACGGGCCCGGCGGAGGCGACGCGACGCTGGAGGGCGCGGCCCCCACGGCCGCCGCGAGCAACAACACCCCCGCGAGCAACGAGGCGCCCACGTGACTCCGCGCGGCTCCACCTCGGCCGAACACTCGTTGACTGGTGGGCATGGCGGGCACCTCCGGTGCGGCGTCGACGCTGCGACCGTAGCCCTCTCACGCGGAAGTTCGCCGCTCCGGGCCGGCCTCCTACGCTCGTGCGGACGCGGGTGGCACCCCGCGACCGATCTGACCACGTGCCTCCGAGGACGAACCCATGACCAACACCGAGACCGACGTCGACGACGACGTGGCGCGCGTCCTCGCCCTGACCGACGAGCTCCTCGCCAAGCACCCGCCCGCCACCACCGAGCGCGCCACGTTCCTCGGCGCCCAGTTCGATCTGGGGCTCGCATGGGTCCACTTCTCGGTCGGCAACGGCGGCCTCGGGCTCGCGCCCGGCCTCCAGGCGCCGATCCAGTTGCGCCTCACCGAGCACGGCGCACCGATGTCGATCTCGCGCAACCCGATCGGCCACGGCATGGGCGCGCCGACGATCTTCACCCACGGCTCCGACTCCCAGCGCGACCGCTACCTGCGACCGCTGTTCACCGGCGAGGAGATCTGGTGTCAGCTCTTCTCCGAGCCGGGCGCCGGTTCCGACGTCGCCGGACTGTCGACGCGTGCTGTGCTGGACGGCGACCAGTGGGTCGTGGACGGTCAGAAGGTCTGGACCACCCTGGCGCACGTCGCCCGCTTCGGGATGTTGCTGGCGCGCACCGACCCGCAGCAGCCCAAGCACCGCGGGATGACCTACTTCGTGGTCGACCTCGCGCAACCCGGGGTCGAGGTGCGGCCGCTCCGCCAGATCACCGGTGAGGCCGAGTTCAACGAGGTCTACTTCACGGATGCCCGCATTCCCGACGAGGAGCGCCTCGGCGACGTCGGGGACGGATGGCGGGTCGCGCTCACGACCCTCATGAACGAACGGGTGTCGATCGGCGGGAACGTCCCGCGGCCCGGCAGCGGGCTCATCGGCCGTGCCGTGCGGACCTGGCACGCCCAAGAGCGACACGACCCGGTGCTGCGGGACCGCCTCGTGCAGCTCTGGGTCGAGGCCGAGGTGCAGCGCCTCACGAGCTGGCGGGCTGCTCAGCTGCGGGGCGTGGGCACCCCGGGACCCGAGGGCTCGATCGGCAAGCTGGCGTTGGCCGAGCTCAACAAGCGGATCGGTGAGTTCCTCGTCGACTGCGCGGGCCCCAGCGGTACCGGCTACGGCGACTACACGATGCGGCAACCAGACAAGGCCCTGGGCATCGACGGAACGGACCAACAGGTCTTCCTACGCACCCGCGCCAACTCCATCGAGGGTGGGACCACCGAGGTCATGAAGAACATCGTCGGCGAGCGGGTGTTGGGCCTTCCCGGCGAGCCGCGCACCGACCGCGAGCCCCCTTGGAGCGCCGTTCCACGGAACTGAACGCCAACGCGGTGCCTCCCTCATCGCGGGAGCGACCTCGCGATACGGGCGTCAGCCTCGGAGCTGCTCCGCCGGGCGGATGCGGAGCCTCACGCCTCCAGATGACGGATGTGGCCGGCTTCGTTGACCGAGAGCAGACGGAAGTTGTCGTCATGCACCGCGAGCCGGCTGACGCTCGTGTAATCGGGTTGGAAGAACATCATCCGCTCGGTGCCGAGCACGTGCGCAAGGATCACGTTGATGACCCCGCCGTGGCACACGAGCGCCGTCCGCTCCGCAGTCGCGTCCGCGAGGTGTCGTCGGAGCGCGGCGAGCACCTTCGCTTGGAACGCCTCCCGGCGAGCGGCCCCACCGGGGCCGACCCAGTCTTCGATCAGCGCCTTCATGTGGGGGTGGTCACGGTCGAGCTCCTCCAGCGGGATGTACGCCTTGGCCCCTCGGTCGAACTCGCAGAAGTCCGCATCCAGCACGGGGTCCAGATCGAAGGCGTCGGCGAGGTGCTGTGCCGTCTCGCTGGCACGGGCCATCGTCGAGCACCAGAGCGCATCAGGCGCGATGGGAGCAAGCCATTCGGCCAGCGACGCCGCCTGCTCGTGGCCGAGCGGGGCGAGCGGAGGATCGACCGGGCGATCGCTCTCGACGCGCACCGGCAGTCCGTGTCGGATCAACATCAGTTCCATGATTCGGCCGACGGTAGCGGGCCGGTACCCTCGATCGGACATGACCGAGGCCGCAGCGATCCCGCCGAGCGCGAGCCGCGCCGCCCATAGAGTCGTCGAGCGCTCCGCCGTCGGGCCCGATGAACCGGGTTGGCCGACCGACGCGACGGCGGTCTTGGTCCACGGCGCCATGGACCGCGGCGCAGGCATGGCACGTCTGGCCCGACGACTCTCCGCGGTGCCGACGTTGCGCTACGACCGACGTGGGTACGGGCACGCCCGGGGACTCGAACCCGGTCCGCTGGCCCTCCAGGTCGACGACCTCGTGAACCTCGTGGCCGACCGCAGGGTCGTCCTCTTCGGGCACAGCTTCGGGGGCCTCGTCGCCCTCGCCGCGGCGGCCGGCGGAAGGATCGACGTCGCCGCGTTGGCGCTCTATGAGGTACCCCTGCCGTGGCTCCCGTGGTGGCCCGGCTGGGACCTCAGCGATCACGTCGCGGCCCCCGTCTCGGATGAGCAGGCCGCGGCCCTGGCCGACGGGTTCCTGCGGGCGGTCCTCGGTCCCGAGAAGTCGGCGTCGCTCTCGGACTCCCGGCGCGCGCAGCGGATCTCTGACGGTCATGCGCTCCTGGCCGACGTGGATCCGGCGCTCCGGGCCGGCGTGCCGTTCGCGCCCGACCGCGTCCGCACGCCGTGCGTGGCGGGCTACGGCTCGGACTCACCGGCACGGTATCGACGTGCCGCGGACTGGCTCGCGGAGACCCTTCCAGCCGCCCGCGTGCGACGGCTCGAAGGCGCCGACCACGCGGCACCGCTCACCCGCGCCGGGGACGTGGCGCAACTCATCTATGAAGCAGCCGGGGCCGGGAGATGAGCTCGCTCGTGCAACCCGCACCGGTAGGCTCGCGGTGCCTCGCCGCCCACCCGGTCACCTGATGGCACCTCTCTCCGAACTCTGGTCCCGGCGCACCGCGTCGTCACAGGAACCTCGAACGGCGTTCGTCCTCTCCGGGGGCGCGGCCATGGGCGCGCTCCAGGTCGGCATGCTCCGAGCCCTGCTGGAGCGGCAGATCCGACCAGACCTGGTCCTCGGTTGCTCGGTCGGCGCGCTCAACGGTCTGGTCGTGGCCGCAAGACCCGACCTTTCGACCGTCGGCCGCCTGCAGGACATCTGGATGGACCTCGTCGACCACGAGCTCCTGCCGACCGGCCTGCTCCCCTCGACGATGCAGCTCGTCCGCAAGGGCGAGTCGATCCACTCCAGCGACGCGCTCCGCGCACTCGTCGACTCCCTGGTGCCCGTCGACCACTTCCACGAGCTCGAGGTCCCGTTCCAGTGCGTGGCGACCAACGTGGACGCCGCGGTCGAGCACTGGTTCAGCGACGGCCCGCTCGTCGACGCGGTGCTCGCGTCCGCGTCGATCCCGGCGGTGTTCCCGGCCGTCGTGATCGACGGCGTCCGCTACTTCGACGGCGCCGTGGTCGACGACGTGCCGGTGACACGTGCCGTCGAGCTCGGCGCGACGCGGATCTTCGTGCTCCAGGTGGGCGGGGTAGACCGGCCAAGACCTGTGCCCCGCCGCCCCCTCGACATGGCCGTCCTGGCCTACTGGATCGCCCGTCGCCATCGGCTGCTCGACGACCTGGCCCTGATCCCCGACGACGTCGAGGTCGTGATCCTCCCCCACGGCAATCCGGCGCCGGTCCGCTACAACGACCTCAGCCGCAGCGCGCAGCTGATGGACACCTCCTACCGGTCCAGCTCCGAGCACCTCGACGCCCGGGCCGACGGGCGGATCCTGCCGACGTTCGGTCCCCTGCACGGCCGCGACCTACCCAGCGCCATCTCGACCGCCGACGCAGACGAGATCGCCGAGCTCGAGGCGGCCCGCGAGCTCTACGAGGCGGCGGCATCCGAGCTGGCGCCCAAGCTCCCGGACGGAGGATCCGGACAGGGTGCCATCGCGACCCGAGCCGAGGCCATCGGCCCGGCCATGCGCGCGCTGGTCGACCGCGTGCGCGAAGGCGGCGACAAGGCACTGGCCAAGGTGCGCGAGCGGCGGGATGTCGATGCGCCACTCGAGTCGGATCCGGGCGACCTGGCAGGCCCGCCCATCCACGATGACGAGTAGCGTCCGGCCATGGCACCCGACCCGATAGCGGCACCCGGACCACGTCCGCCGGAGACCGTCCTGCCCCTGCCACCGCGGCAGTCCATCGAAGCGCTCGCGACGGCGGTCGCCGTCGCCGACCCCTCGGAACGCCGCGACGCGGTGTCAGCGGTCGTGGCCGGCGATCCCACCTTCATCGATGCCTGGGCCGCGCTTGCGGAACTGGGGCGCGACCCGGTCGAGGCCTACGCAGCCGCGCGCGTCGGCTATCACCGAGGCTTGGACGCGCTGCGGAAGAACGGGTGGCGGGGGAGTGGTGAGGTGCGTTGGAACCAACCCCCGAACCGGGGGTTCCTGCGTTGCCTGTCGCTGCTCGCAGAGGCGGCGGCGCGCATCGGCGAGCACGACGAGCAGCAGCGCTGCGAGCTGTTCCTCCGTCAGCTCGACCCCACCTGGCCCCCGGCCTCGCGCTGAGGGTCAGACCGAGAAGAAGACGTTCTTGATCTCCGTGTAGTTGTCGAGCGCGTGCATGCCCAGCTCCCGGCCCAGGCCCGAGCGCTTGTAGCCACCGAAGGGGGCCTCGATCCGCACCGAACGATTGGTGTTCACCGAGATCGTCCCGGTTCGCAACGCCTGGGACACCCGGATCGCCCGCCCACCGTCGCTCGTCCAGACCGAACCCGAGAGCCCGTACTCGCTGTCGTTCGCGATCGCGATCGCGTCGGCCTCGTCGTCGAAGGGGATGATCGACGCGACCGGGCCGAAGATCTCCTCGCGGGCGACCCGCATCGAGTTGTCGACGTCGGCGAGCACGCACGGCGTCAGGTAGTAGCCGTCCTCGTGGCCCACCGCGCCCCCGGTGACCACCTGGGCGCCCGCGTCGCGGCCGAGCTCGATGTAGTCGAGCGAGGTCTGGCGCTGACCAGCTCGAGATCAGGGGGCCCATCTCCGTTGCGGCCTCACCCGGGTCGCCGACCACGATCGCCTCGGTCGCCTTGCGGAACGCCTCGACGAAGCGGTCGTACGCGGCACGTTCGACGAGGACGCGGCTTCGGGCGCAGCAGTCCTGCCCGGCGTTGCCGAACACCGACATCGGGGTCTCGGCGGCCGCCCGTTCGAGGTCCGCGTCGGCGAAGACGACTGCGGCCGACTTGCCGCCCAGCTCGAGGGTCACCCGGGTGATGTTCTCCGACGATGCCCGGAGGATCGACGCGCCGGTCGCGGTCTCACCGGTGAACGAGACCTTGGCGACCCGCGGGTCGGAGACCAGTGCGTCGCCGATCACGCTGCCGGGTCCGGGCAGGACGTGGACCGCCGCCGCCGGGACGCCGGCTTCGACGAGCAGGTCTCCGAGCGCGAGGGCACTCCGGGGGGTGAGCGAGGCCGGCTTGAGGATGATGGGGTTGCCGGCTGCCAGCGCTGGTGCGACCTTCCACGCCGCGATCATCAGGGGGAAGTTCCACGGCACGATCAGGGCGCAGGGCCCGACCGGTTCGCGCAGCGAGACGTTCAGGCCGGCGTCCTGCGTCGGGATGGTCGCGCCGTGGTGCTTGTTCGCAGCCCCGGCGTAGAACTCGAAGGTCGCGGCTGCGGCTCCCACCTCCCACCGTGCGTCGGAGATCGGGTGTCCGGCGTCGGCCACCTCCAGCGCGGCGAACGACTCGACGCGCTCGGTGAGCAACGCGGCGACGCGTGCGAGGACGCGACCCCGGTCCGTGGCACTGACGCCACCCCAGGTCGCGTCGTCGTGGGCCTTCGCCGCGATCGACAGCGCTCGATCGACCTCGACAGGTCCGGCCTTGGCCACCGATCCGACCACCGTGGCCGTGGCGGGTCCGGTCACGTCGAAGGTCGCGCCGTCGGAAGCATCGCAGCGCGCGCCGTCGATGATGAGCTGGTCGGTCATGTCGTTCCTCGCAGGAGATCGGGGAGCGGATGGGGTGGTTGCGCACCGTGGAGGGTCGTGCCGTCCCGATTGGGCGACTACCGTCCTGCGCTGGTGCACACGGGATGCTGCCATGTACGAATGGCGCATACTAGGGCCGCGGCGATGTCCGGAAGGTCCGGGACACCCAACCAGACGTCGCATGGCACCGGGCGTCGATCGACGAGGACAGGAGCACGATGGGACGGCTTGACGACAAGGTCGCACTGATCACGGGCGCCGCAAGCGGCATGGGCCGGGTGGCCTGCGAGGTGTTCGCACGCGAAGGCGCGAAGGTGGCGGCGCTCGACGTCGTCGACCCGAGCGAGACCGTGCAGTCCGTGCAACGGGCAGGCGGCGAGATCTTCGGGCTGTCCGCCGACATCACCGACCCCGACGCGGTCGAGGCCGCCGTCACGCAGGTGGTCGCCACCTTCGGTCACCTCGAGGTCCTCTACAACAACGCCGGGATCTCGCCGGGCGACGACGGCGACGCGCTGGAGACCTCGGTGGAGACCTGGGAGCGCACGATGGACGTCAACGTGAAGGGATCCTGGCTCTGCGCTCGCGCCGCGCTGCCGGCGCTGCGCAGCTCCGGCGCCGGCTCGATCGTCAACGTGGCGTCGTTCGTCGCGTGGATGGGCGCGGCGACCCCCAGATCGCGTACACCACGTCCAAGGGCGCCGTGCTGGCGATGACCCGGGAGATGGCGGTTTGCCACGCACGCGAAGGCGTCCGGGTGAACGCGCTCTGCCCGGGCCGGTCCTCACGCCGCTGCTCGAGAAGTTCCTCAGCGACGACGCGAAGCGGGCGCGGCGTCTCGTGCACATCCCGATGGGACGGTTCGGCACCTCGGAGGAGATGGTCAACGGCGCCCTCTTCCTCGCCTCCGACGAGTCGTCGTTCATGACCGGTCAGTCGCTCATCGTCGACGGCGGCATCACGGCCGCGTACGTGACCCCGGAATGAGCGCCGACGCCGTGCCCCACGGCCACCTCAGCGTCGAGGACCTGCGCACCGCCGTCGACTCCGGCGACATCGACACCGTGCTCGTCGCGATCGCCGACCAGCAGGGCCGACTCGTGGGCAAGCGGGTGACCGGTCGCTACTTCGTCGACGCGATCATGGAAGGCACGGTCGAGGCGTGCAACTACCTGCTCGCGGTCGACGTCGACATGACGCCGCTGCCCGGGTACCGGTTCGCCGACTGGGACCAGGGATACGGCGACGTCAGCCTGGTCCCGGACCTGGCCACCCTGCGACCGGTTCCCTGGTTGGACAGCACCGCCGTCGTGCTCTGCGACACCGTCGAGGAGCAGACCACTCACCGGTCCGCGTGTCCCCCGCCAGATCCTCAGGGACCAGGTCGCCAAGGCTCGCGAGGCCGGCTTCGTGGCCCACATCGGCGCGGAGCTCGAGTTCTTCCTCTTCCGCGACAGCATCTCCGAGCTTGCCGCCCGCGGCTACCGCGACCCCCGGCCCCACTCGGACTGGATCGAGGACTACCACATCTTCCAGACGACCCGCGACGAGTACGTCATCCGGCGCATCCGCAACGCCATGGATGCCTGTGGGATCCCCGTCGAGTTCTCCAAGGGCGAGGCCGGATACGGCCAGCACGAGATCAACCTGCGCTTCGCCGAGGCGGTCGAGATGGCGGACCGCCACGTGCTCTACAAGAACGGCGTGAAGGAGATCGCCGACCAGGAGGGCCGGGCGGTCACCTTCATGGCCAAGTACGACATGGGCGACGTCGGGTCCTCCTGCCACCTCCACATCAGCCTCACGGACGCGGCAACCGGATCGTTCGTGTTCGACGACCCCTCGGGCACCTCGCCGGGCTCCGACCGGTTCCGCCACTTCCTCGGCGGGATCATGGCGGCGTCGCGCGAGCTGGCGCTGTGCTGGGCGCCCACGGTCAACTCCTACAAGCGCTACCAGCCGGACTCGTGGGCACCCACCGCGATCGCCTGGGGATCGACAACCGCACCTGCGGCTACCGGCATCGTCGGCCGGGGCGACCAGACCCGCCTGGAGTCCCGCATCCCGGGCGCCGACGTGAACCCCTACGTCGCCTACGGCGCGCTCATCGCGGCCGGCCTGCACGGCATCGAGCAGGGCATCGAGCCGCCCGCGCCGGTGCGCGGCAACGCCTACACCGCTGACGTCCCGCGGATCCCGTCGACGTTCCCGGAGGCGATCGACGCCTTCGCGGGGAGTGCCGCAGCGGTCGAGATCTTCGGGGACGACGTGCACCACCACCTCCTCAACGCGGCTCGGCAGGAGTGGCTGGCCGCGAACCGCGCGGTCACCGACTGGGAACGCCGCCGCTACTTCGCCCAGTACTGAGATGTCGGACCCCGAAGCCCCACGTCCACTGATCGCCGTCACGGCCCGGCGGCTGCCCGCAGAGCGCATCTCGAGCTGGCTCGAGCCGGCGCAGGCGCTGCCCACCTACTACCTCGACGCGCTGCACCGCGCCGGTGCGGTCGGCGCTTCGCTGCTGTCCCGCCCGGCCGCCGAGCACGATCCCGACGCCCTCATCGCCCGCTTCGACGCCCTGCTCGTCTCCGGGGGCGTCGATGTCGACCCGTCGTTGTACGGACAGGCACCCCACCCGCAGACCACCGGCACCGATGCGATGACCGACCGCTGGGAAGTCGCGCTGATCCACGCGGCCCGACGAGCCGGTCGCCCCGTCCTCGCGATCTGCCGCGGGACTCAGCTCTTGAACATCGCCCTGGGCGGAAGCCTCCATCAGCACCTCGGTGACCTCGACGGGATCGGCCCCCACGGTGTGCCCAACGGCGGGGGCGGGACGCCGAACGAGATCATCGTCGATGCCGGCACACGCCTGGCGCTGGCGCTCGGGGTCGACGGCGTGGTCGGGAACTGCCACCACCACCAGGCGATCGACCGACTTGGCGCCGGCCTCGAGGTGACCGCTCGCACCGCCGACGGCATCATCGAGTGCGTCGAGGCGACCGAGGGTCCGTGGACGGTGGGGGTCCAATGGCATCCCGAAGACAGCGCGATGGGGGACCCGGTGCAGCAACAGCTCTTCGACCACTTCGTCGGACAGGTGCGCGCCGCGCTCCACCCGGAGCTCGCCTGAGCCGCAGGGGGAAGCCCACCGCGGTGTCCTACCATGCGCTATGAGCAAAAAGGAGCCCGTCCCCTTCCCTGAGCAGTCCTCGAAACCGGCGGAGGTGAAGGAGCGGCTCGCGAAGCTCCGCGCGGATGACCTCGACTGGCGGGGTGGACGAGCGTTCAGCCTCGTCTACAACAGCGACGACCACGAGCACGAGGAGCTCCTCGAGCAGGTGGCGACGCAGTACCAGCACGACAACGCGCTCAACCCCTTCGCCTACCCCAGCCTGCTGCAGATGGAGCTCGAGCTGGTGGGCATGGCCGCGGGCCTCTTCGGCACGACGCCGGACGCGGGTTCCATCTCCTCGGGCGGCACCGAGAGCATCTTCCTGGCGATCCAGACCTCGCGCGACCACAACCGGGAGGTCCGCGGCATCGCGGAACCCAAGATCGTGACCGCGGTGACCGCTCACCCGGCCTTCGCGAAGGCCGCGAAGTACCTCGACATCGAGCAGGTCTTCGTCCCGGTGACCGACGACGGGCGGCTGGACGTGGACGCGCTCGCCGACGCGGTCGACGACCGCACGGGGCTCGTGGTCGGCTCCGCGCCGTGCTACCCCTACGGGGTCATCGACGACATCCCCGCGATCGCGGCGATCGCCGCCGAGCGCGGCGCGCTCTGCCACGTCGACGCCTGCCTCGGCGGCTGGCTCCTTCCCTGGTACGAACGCCTCGGTGAGGCGGTACCGCCGTGGGACTTCCGGGTCCCCGGGGTGACGTCCCTGTCGGCGGACATCCACAAGTACGGCTACACCTTCAAGGGCCTCTCCACGGTCCTGTACCGCGACCGCGAGCAGCTCAAGCGTCAGCACTTCTGGTACGACTCGTGGCCCGGGGGGACCTACGCCTCCGCGACGACCGCCGGCACCCGTCCGGCGCCGCCCATCGCCGGGGCCTGGGCCGCGATCAACCACCTGGGCGCCGAGGGCTACCTGGCCAAGGCCGTGCAGGTGCGCGACACCGGCAAGCGCTTCCTGGACGGCATCGCCGCGATCGACCGCTTGGAGGTGACCCACCAGCCGGACATCCCGGTGTTCGAGTTCCACGCGGTCGATGGTTCGACCGCCGCGGTCGGCGACGGCATGGACCGCCGTGGCTGGCACCTCGATCGGCAGCAGGGTGGCCTTCACCTCATGATCTCCCCGTACCACCGCAACGTGGTCGACCCGTTCCTCTCCGACCTCGCCGCGTCGGTCGACGAGGCGCCGGCAGGCGGCGACGGCGACTCGGGTGCGGGCACCTACGGCGGCATCGCATGAGCGGACGATCCACCGAGGGGTGCGCGAGCGCATGCGGGGAACGCGGTGAACGTGCCACAGGTGGATGTGGGAACCCTTGCCGAGCTCGGCCCGGACATCGTCCTGATCGACGTGCGCGAGCCCGAGGAGTGGGTCGTGGCACGCGTGCCGCATGCCCGGCACTTCCCCCTCCGTGAGCTCCCGACCTGGGTGGACGAGGTGCCGGCCGACGGACCGGTCTACCTGATCTGCAGGTCCGGCGCCCGGAGCAACGTGGCCGCCGAGCACCTGGTCCAGCGCGGGATCGACGCCCGGAACGTGGCGGGCGGCATCAACGCCTGGATCGCCTCCGGCAACCCGACGACCTCAGGCGCATGAGCCGCGTGCACCAGCGCCCCGCACCGCTCGAGCACCCTCCCCGGGGCGCGGACACCCCGGTCCGCTGGATCGACGACGAGGCCGGACTCGCCGAGGTGGTCGAGGAGTTGTGCGGTGTCGACCGCTACGCCCTCGACACCGAGTTCCACCGCGAGCGCACCTACTTCCCGCAGCTCGCGCTGCTCCAGATCGCCTGGGACCCCGACCAGCTCGTGCTGATCGACCCCCTCACCGTCGACCTGCGCCCCCTCTCCGAGGTGTTCAAGACCGGATCGACTGCGGTGATCCACGCGGCCTCGCAGGATCTCGAGGTGCTGCGGCTCGCGACCGACGCGATCCCCGAGCAGGTGTTCGACACCCAGGTCGCAGCCGGGTTCGCCGGCTTCGCGACGCCCGGGTTGTCGGTGCTCCACGAGCAGATGTTGGGCCTGAAGCTCGGCAAGGCCGACCGGCTCACCGACTGGCTACGGCGCCCCCTCGGTGAGCGTGCGCTCGACTACGCCGCGTCCGACGTGCGCTACCTGCTGCGGATCCACGAGATCCTGGACGCGCACCTCGCCGAGTCCGGTCGCCTCGACTGGGCAGCCGACGAGTGCGAGGAGCAGCGGTTGCGGAGCCTGACGCTCCGCGATCCCGACGACGCGTGGTTGCGGTGCAAGGAGGCACGATCGCTGTCGGGAAAGGCGGCGGCCGTGGCACGCGCGGTCGGCGCCTGGCGCGAGCGACGAGCGGCCGAGCTCGACGTTCCCGTCCGCTTCGTCCTGGGCGACCTGGCCCTGGTCGGCATCGCGCAACGCCCACCCACCACGATCGCGGCGCTCCGCAAGGTCCGGGGCGTCGACGGACGTGGACTCAACGACGAAGCGGCCGACAGCCTGCTCACCGCCGTCGCCGAAGGGGTCGCGTCCGAGGAGCCCGTCGTCCGCAAGCGCCGCGAGGTCTCCGTCGAGCGCGACCTCCGCCCCGCGGTGGCCCTGGTCTCGAGTTGGTTGTCGCAGTACGCGAAGGAGTTGGGCATCGACACCGCGTTGCTCGCGACCCGTCATGACATCGAGGAACTGGTGGCCGGCGGCTCCGACGCCCGACTCGCCGATGGCTGGCGCTGCGAGCTCGTGGGCGAGCCGATCGCACAGCTCCTCGATGGCGCGTCGGCGCTGGCGTTCGACCGGAAGCGCGGCATCGTCCTCGAACCGCGGGCCACGCGCGTCGACTGATCCCGAGCCGTCCTCAGCGCAGGACAAGCGCCTGTCGGGCTTGCAGCCGGCCTTGGAACCGGGTGCCAGGCTCCGAGATCCCAACCGAGTCGACGACGACCACCGATCCCTCGCTTGGCACGCCCTCGATGACCCGTCCGGTCATGGAGATCAGGACCGTGAACGGCTCGGATCCGTCCAGCTCGCGGCGGTAGCCGAGCACCCCGTCGGGCATCTCGAGCAACGTGAGCGAGCCGTCGACCAGCGACGGCGAGCGACGACGCAGTGCGAGCAGGGACCGGTACAGGTGCGCGATCGAGGCCTCGTCGGCCACCTGGGTGGCGACGTTGCGGTCGTCGGGGTTCGGCGGCAGGGGCAACCACGGGTTCGACCACCCGTGCGACGCCGTGGCATCCCACGGGATCGGGGCGCGGCAGCCGTCCCGCCCACCGGGGTCGACCACCCGGTCCGGCGGGATCTCGGCATCGCGCAGGCCGAGCTCCTCGCCCTGGTACAGGAACGGCGTGCCGCGGAGGGTGAGGAGCAGCACCGCGGCTGCCCGGGCCTGCTCCTCGGACTCCCGGTCATCCAGCGGCGACGGTGCGGACCGCTCGTAGCGGGTTCGGTGCCGGGGGACGTCGTGGTTGGACAGCACCCACGTGGGCCAAGCGTCGTGCTGGCGCAGGTGGGCGGCCTCGGCGCGTTCGATCGCGGCTCGCCAGCCAGCGGCGTCCCAGGGGAGGTGGAGCGGTGGGAAGTTGAACGCGAGGTGCAGCTCGTCGTGGTCACCCAGGTACTTCACGACGCGATCGGTGTCGAGCAGGTACACCTCGCCGACCATCATCGGTTCCTGCGGGTAGCCGTCGAGCAGACGCCGGATCCGCTCGAGGAGCTGGTGCGTCGGGGCCTCGTCGTGCAACACGCAGTGCGGGAGCCCGACCACCTCTCCGGGATCGTCGGGAAGCCCCGGGTCCTTGCCGATGCAGTGCACGACATCGGCCCGGAACCCGTCGACCCCACGGTCCAGCCAGAACCGCAGGGTGTCGTGCATCGCCGACTCGACGGCCGGGTTGGCCCAGTTCAAGTCGGGCTGACCAGGCAGGAACAGGTGCAGGTAGTACTGCCCGGACGCCTCGTCCAAGGTCCACGCGGGAGCGTCGGTCAGCGAGGCGGCCCAGTTGTTGGGAGGGCCGCCGTCGGGCGCCGGGTCGCGCCAGATGTAGTAGTCGCGGTGCGCGGCGTCACGGCCGGAACGTGCGTCCATGAACCACGGGTGTGCCGACGAGGTGTGGTTGGGCACCCAGTCGAGCAGCAGCCGCATGTCCCGTCGGTGCACCTCCTCGAGCAGGGCGTCGAACGTGTCCAGGTCGCCGAACACGGGATCCACGTCGCAGTAGTCCGAGATGTCGTAGCCGAAGTCGGCCATGGGGGAGGGGTAGATGGGGGAGAGCCAGATCGCGTCGACGCCGAGCCACGAGAGGTGGTCGAGGTGCGCCTGGATGCCCGCGAGGTCGCCGATGCCGTCACCGTCGTGGTCCGCGAACGATCGTGGATAGATCTGGTAGATCGTGGTGGTCTGCCACCAGGGGGGCGAATCGGCCATGCAGCGAGGTTAGGCGGGTCTCGCAGAGTGTCCGTAGACGAGCGCTCGCCGGTGTTCCGATCGTGGTGATCGGGCACGTGGGAAGCACGGCTGTTCCCGGCCTCGCCGCGAAGCCCGTGAGCGAATCCGGTCGGCGAACCCCCCAGGTCGCACCTGATTCCTCGGCCCGGAGAAGCTGCGAACGATCGTGGTTACATCTGGTGGATTTTCATGTGTGTTCGCTGTGCCGGCCCAGCAACCGGGACTGGGCTCACAGCTGAGCCCTCGCGTTCCGCAGGACCCGCTGTGATTGGCGATTCCGGAGCGGGCGATCCTAGGATCGTGGCACCGCGTCCGAGATCCCGCTTGGCGGCGGGTAGACTCGTGAACTGGGATTGTCGTCTATTGGGAGTGGCCCGTGAAGAAGGGACGTCACCGTCGCTTCGAGGAAGCACGCGCACTGAAGCGCACCACCGACCCGGCGTTCGAAGAACTGCTCGGCGGCGGGCGCGAAGAGCCGTGCCCGGAATGCGATTCGCTCCCTGGCGCTGATCACGCCTCCTGGTGCCGCTTCGAAGAAGTCCGCTCCGACGACTGACGGTCGCTGCGCGGCAACTCGAGCAGCGATACCCGGATGGCGAAGCCGCACCGGCGCCAGCAGGCGCCAACCGGTCCCGACCCCAAGCTGCGCAGCCGCACGGCGGAGCAGCCCCACCCGCGGGACCCAGATGGCGAAGCCGCACCGGCGCCAGCAGGTGCCAACCGGTCCCGACCCCAAGCTGCGCAGCCGCACGGCGGAGCAGCCCCACCCGCGGGACCCAGATGGCGAAGCCGCACCGGCGCCAGCAGGTGCCAATGCGACGACTACTGCGCCGTGTCCTGCAGCAGCTCGTCGAGCTTGAAGATCTCCGACCGACGGATCTCACCGACGAACGCACCCGAGTTGTCGAGGACGGCGAGCCGATCCGCGTCAACGCTCTCCATCGCCGCGAGTGCCTCGCGCAACCGCCACCCAGGGCTGGCGGTGGGGACATCGGTGCGCATCACCTCGGACACCTTGCGCTGGTCCCACTCGTCGCGCGGCAACTCGGCCATGTCCCGCAAGACGCACAGCCCCACGTAGCGTCCCTCTTCGTCGAGCACGGCCGCGGCTCGCTGACGGTTGTGCACGACGTGGTTGGCCACGAACTCCGCAACCGTCGCGTCGGCGGGGACGGTCAGGACGTCGGTCAGGAGAGCCGCGGACAACGGGAGCTCGAAACGGGTCTCGAGGTAGCCGGTTCTGCGGCTCAGCTGCACCGGCGAGACCGAGGAGTTCGACATGAGCAGCTGGGACACCGCGGCGGCGATCAGTCCCGGCACCACGAAGACCGCCTTGCCGGTCGACTCCGCGACGAACATGACGGCAGCCAGCGGTGTGCGGTAGCCCGCCCCGAGGAACGCGGCGATGCCGAGGATCGGGAAGAGCGAGCTCGAGGTCGCGGCATGGCCACCCGCCTGGAGGCCCATCGCGTCGATCGCTCCGGCCACGAAGCGCCCGAGCACGGCACCCTCGATGACCAACGGGATGAACATCCCGCCCGCACCGCCACCAGCCACCGTGCACGCGGTGGCGAGCAGCCTCAGCACGAAGAGCGCGGCGATCAGCCAGAGCGCCCGCTCGGGTGAGTCGATCCATACGAACGTGCGGTAGCCCGGCCCCAGGGTGAGCGGCTCGGTGAACCAGATGTTGGAGAGGACGGCGAGGAGTGCGAGCCCCCCACCGAACAACGCGATGCGGATCGGCGCGCTGATCTCGTGCGCGGCGCGCTTGGCGTGGCGGATCACCCAGGAGAACCCCCGCGCACCGAAACCGGCGAGCAAACCAACCACCGTCGCGCCGATGAGGTCGACCCCGGAGAACCCCGTGCCCACCGTCGACAGGCTGAGCAGCGGCTTGGTGCCCAACAGCGCGACGAACGTGCCGTAGCTCGCCGCCGCCGCGACCAGCGACGGGATCAGCCCGTGGCGGGCGATGTCGTCCTGGTACGGCACCTCGAGCGCGAACAGCACCCCGGTCGCCGGGGCTTTGAAGATCGCGGCCACGCCACCCGCGGCCCCGGCCACCATGAGCGCCTTCGCCTCGTCCGCGCGGAAGAGCTTTCGGAAGCGGTGCTGGACCGCTGAGCCGAACGCCGCGCCCATGTAGATCGAGGGGCCCTCGAACCCCATCGCGCCGCCGGTCCCGAGGGTGGCAACGCTCGCCACGATGCGGCCCACGACCGGTCGTTGCGACAGTGGGTGGTTGCGCTCGTGGAAGTTGGCGACGAACGCGTCCGCCGTGGTGGCGTCGGCGCCGCCGGCGATGGTCTTGAGCGCCAGCGCCGCCACGATGAGCCCCACGATGGGTGCCACCACCTGCAACGCGATCGGGGCCCGGAACAGGTGCTCGAGCATGACCCCGGCGGTGAGTCGCTCGAAGGCCGCCACCATCGCGCCGGTGACGACGCCGACGAGCACCGCGGCGAGCAGGAGCGCTTGCCGTCTGCGATCGACCAGGAGAGATCGCAGCGCAGGCACGTCCCCTAGGCTTAGCAGGCTGGCCCCCTGCTCTCGACATCCTGCCCGGGTTGGGTTGGCCCGGCCGAGGCTCCTACTCTTCCGCCCCTGATGTCCGATCACCTCACCGCTTCCTCACCACAGTTTCGAAACATCGCGCTGGTCGCCCACGTGGACCACGGCAAGACGACGCTCGTCGACGCGATGTTGCGGGGCACGGGTACCTTCGACGCCCACCAGGCCGTGGTCGACCGGGTGATGGACTCCAACGACCAGGAGCGCGAGCGGGGGATCACGATCCTGGCCAAGGCGGCGTCGGTCACCTGGCAGGACACCCGCATCAACCTCGTCGACACCCCCGGGCACGCCGACTTCGGCGGCGAGGTGGAGCGCTCGCTGGCGCTCGTGGACGGCGTGCTCCTGCTCGTGGACGCGGCCGAGGGCCCGCTGCCCCAGACGCGCTACGTCCTCTCCAAGGCCCTGGCCGCGGGGCTCCCGACGGTCGTGGTGGTCAACAAGGTCGACCGCGGCGATGCCCGCCCCGCCGAGGTGCTCGACGAGATCTACGAGCTCTACTTCGACCTGGGCGCCACCGACGACGACATCGACTTCCCGGTCATCTCGTGCATCGCCCGCGAAGGTCGCGCGTGCACCGGCATCGGGATGCCCGACGACGACGCCGACCTGACCCCGCTCTTCGAGGCGATCCTGGCCACGGTGCCTCCGCCCGAGGGCGACCCGAGCGCCCCACTCCAGGCGATCGTGACCAATCTCGACGCGTCGGACTACCTCGGACGGCTCGCCATCGGACGCGTCGTCCACGGCCGCCTCGTGCGCGGCGAACCGGTCGTGCTCCTGGACGAGGAGTGCGACGAAGGTGCGCCGCCACTGAAGCGCCGACTCACCTCCCTGATGGGATTCACGGGGGTCGGACGCGATGAGGTCGACGAACGGGTCGCGGGCGACCTGTTCGTCGTCGCCGGTTTTCCCGAGGTCGAGATCGGCGACACGCTCGCCGACCCCGTCACGCCGATGGCCCTCCCGCGGCTGTCGGTCGACGAGCCGGTGCTGAGCATGACCTTCGGCGTCAACACGTCGCCGCTGGCGGGCAAGGAAGGCACGTACGTCACGTCACGCCACCTTCGGGACCGGCTCGAACGCGAAGTGCTGGGCAACGTCTCGATCCGGCTCGAGGAGACGGTGTCCCCCGACGTCATCGAGGTGTCCGGGCGCGGTGAGCTGCAGTTGGCGGTGCTCATCGAGTCGATGCGACGGGAGGGATACGAACTGCAGGTGAGTCGCCCGGAGGTGATCGTGCGCGTGGAGGACGGCACCCGCCAAGAGCCCGTCGAACGGGGCGTCGTCGACGTGCCCGACGAACACGTGGGCACCGTCACCCAGGCGCTCGCGCCCCGGCGAGGCCGGGTCACGGACCTGCGTCCGGGCGACCCGGGCCGCAGCGTCGTCACCTTCGAGGCACCCGCCCGCGGGCTCATCGGGTTCCGCAGCCTCCTCCTCACCGGGACGCGGGGCACCGCGCTGCTGCACACCCACCATGCCGGTTGGATGGACTGGGCGGGCGACCTGCCGCACCGTCAGGGCGGTGCGATGATCGCTGACCGGACCGGCAGCACCACGGGCTACGCACTCGACAACCTGCAAGCCCGTGGGGAGCTCTTCTACGGCCCCGGTGTGCCGGTGTACGAGGGAATGGTGATCGGCGAGAGCGCCCGACCCGAGGACATGATCGTGAACGTGGTCCGCGAGAAGCAGAAGACCAACATCCGAACCCACTCCCACGACGACGGCATCAAGCTGGCCACGCCACGCGACATGACCCTGGACACCGCGATCGAGTGGATCGCCGAGGACGAGCTGGTCGAGGTCACCCCGACGAGCGTCCGCGTCCGCAAACGCCTGCTCGCCGAGCAGGACCGACGACGCGCCGGGCGCACCCGGGCCTGACCGGCGGCCGCCGGGAAGGGCGGTTCAGCCGAGTCCGGAGAAGGCGAGCTCGACGGCTCGGTCGACGTCGGCCTCGGAGGTCACCAGGACCGGCACCCGGCCATGGGCGCGGGCGCCCAGTTCGGCCTCGGCCGCCGCAAGGTCGCTGTGGTCGATCGGGTCGGGCACGTCGATGAGCAGCCGCTCGAACAAGACCCCGTGCAGAGGGTTCTTCACGGCCCGGGCGGTCGTCGGGTGGCGGTACGTGAGCCGGCCTGCCCGGAGGTCCCCGTTCGGCGTCGGACGGTAGACGGGAAGCGGGTGCCCGCGCGCTCGCAGCCGCGCGGCCAGAGCCATGATCACCCAGTGCTGCCAGGCGGTTCGCGGGTCGCTGAACGAGAGCAGGTGATCGAGCGAGACCGGGCTCTTGGCCCGGTCCAGCAGCGCGAGTGCGGGCTCGTAGTTGTGGTTGCGCGACCCCGCCCTGGTCTTGGTGATGGTCCGTCCGGTGACCCGCTTGCGGCTCACGCCCTTCATGGTCCGGTGGTCCAGGTAGTGGCGTGCCTCGGTGCCGTTGATCCGAGCCTTCAACAAGACCTCGTCGTCATACGCCTGCCGAGCGACGGGATCGGCCGCGTCTGCGGCCTTCTTGAGCGCGACGAGCGCGGCGACGAGCACACGGTTCTGCGGCGTGTCGTACGCCCGCTCCGCGGTGAGGCAGACGAAGACGTCGGTGGCGCCGGCGGTGCCGGAGCGGGCGGCCATCGTCTCGGACCACAGGACCGGCCCGCGCACCTCGCCCTGGCAGCGTACCGCGCTCTGGACGGTCGTGATCGAGAGCCCACGGAGCACCTCTGGCATCGTCTCGAGCAGCTTGTTGGCCTCCGCGGAGGTGGCCAGGAGGGCGCCGGAGAGCTGGCGTGAGATGGGGGCGGGGAGGCCGAACAACGCCTGGGCCACGTCCACGATCGGCACCGGTTGGATGAGCCGGTGCCACAGCAGGCGCGTGGCGGCATTGGGATCGTTCGCGAGCGCCGCTTGGTCGGTCACGGACACCGGTCGACGATCGGATCAGTTGGCCAGCTCGACGCCGAGCACGTCGATCATGGTCCGCTTCACCTCAACTGCCTCGGCGGGCTCGAGCATGTCGGCCATCACGCGGAACAGACGGCGGGCGCCGGCGTCGTCGATGCCTTCGAACTGCGGCAGGAAGTAGGCGTAGAAGACCTCGAAGAGGAGGCGCGAACGCGTGATCTCGTCCTGGGAGCGGCGCTTCACGTACTTGGCCGAGTCGAGGAAGACCGCCGGGCCGAGGTCGCGGAACAGCCGCAGCGCAAGCAGTTGCTGGACGAGCTCGGACCCCTCCAGCATCCGCCGGAACGCCGCCTCGTCCGGCGAGGCCACTTCGATGAACGCGAAGCGGCGCATCAGGGCATAGGACATCTCGAAGAGCAGGTTCTTGTCGAACACGTTCATCGTCGAGATGATGCGCCAGGTGGCCGGTACCCGGATCGGCTCGGTGTTGTCGGGTGGTTCGACGCCAGGCGGGACGATCGAGAGGTGGCGGGGGTTGCCGGCGCGCTTGAAGGGCAGGACCACGGCCTGGCCCGAGAGGACCGTGAAGAGCTGGCCGAAGGCCCGGTCGAAGTTCGAGCGGTTCATCTCGTCGATGACGAGCCAGCGTCCGCCCTCGATCGCCTCCACGAACATGCCGGGCCGGAAGATCAGGCCATCGTTGGTGGGTTGGAAGCCGCCGATGGTCTCGAACGTCGTCCACTCCGTGGTCGCGGTGGTGGGCAGGTAGCCCGTGCACATCATCGACCGCTGCCCGACCTCGGCCGCCAGGTAGGCGAGCGTGGTCTTTCCTGTTCCCGGTGGACCGGTGAGGATCACGTGCTTGCCCGCGTCGATCGCCGCGACCAACTGGTCGAGGAGGTACGGCGGGAACTCCATGCCCTCGGCCTTGGCAGCCTTCTCGAGCTCTTCGGCGGTGAAATCGGCCATGGCCTTGTCATCGGCGGCGGGAGAGCCGCCTTGAGGTTGGGGAGGTCGCTCGTTCTGATTCAGGTGGAGGGCGCGCCGGCGACGCCGTACCGCCGGATGGGGCAGGAACGTTGTCTGCGTACCGGTGCGAGCTGCCACCTCGAGGTCCATGAGGTGTGCGAGGAGCAGGTCGTACGCCTCCTGGGAGGCGATCTCGACCAGTTCCTCGCGCAAGGTCACGTACACCGGTTCGGCTCCCACGAACGCCTCGGGGTCCGCAGTGCACCACCAGTGGAAATCGTCACCGCCACCGCCCCAGTCACGAATCTTCCACTCACGGATCGTCGAGGTGACGTGCCCCTCGCCGTCGGTCTCGTCCTCACGTCGCAAGGGCAACTGCCAGCACACCTCCGGCTTCCACGGCAGGTAGCTCTCGCCTCGTGCGGTGGCCGCCTGGTGCAGCGCGCATCCGGGCCCCTTCGCGAAGCCGGGCCGGTTGAGGAAGATGCAGGCGTCGTCGACCAACCGGGTCACGATGTCGCCACCTGGCTTGACCTTGGTGACCCCGCCTCGCTTGCGCGCCTGCGCCGCGAACTGCCACTCGTCGTCCTCGAGGCGAAGCGCCGCGGCCTCGACACGCGCCCGGTCGTCGTCGTCCGCGAGGTGAGCCCCGTAGGAGCAGCAGCCCTGGACGAGGTCGGTGGCATCCTCGGTCAGCACGCCTTTGCACCCGTTGCCGAAGATGCAGGTCCAGTTGCTGGTGAGGAACGTGAGGTCGAAGACCCAGGTGCGCTCCTCGCCGGGATCCTCGAAGCTCACCCAGTGGTGCAGGTCTTCGTGGTGATCAGCTGGCATGTCGGTGGTCCTCGGATCGGGCGACGTCGGTCGGCGCAGCGGCGGACAGTTCGTGAAGGAGCGCGCCGGCCGCTCGCAGTCCACGCCAGAACTGCGCCATCACCATGCGCTCGTTCGGTGCGTGGATCCGGTCGCCGGGCAGACCGACCCCCAGGAAGAGCACCGGCGCACCCAGCACGCGGCCCAGCGTCTCCTCCGGACCGCTGCCGCCGACGCGGTGAGCAGCGGAGGACTTCCCCAGACGGCCTCGATCGCGCGGCACAGGGCGCCGAACGCCCAGTGGTCGACCGGGGTGCGCGCCGGTGCGACCCCGCCGTGGGAGACGAGCTCAACCTCGATTCCCGCCTCGACGCGGCTGCGCACCCAGCCCTCGAACCCGTCGATGACCTCCTTCGGGTCCTGATCGCCGACGAGTCGGAACGTGACCTTGGCCGTCGCCGACGCAGGCACGATCGTCTTGATGCCCTCGCCCGCGTAGCCGCCGCTGATGCCCACCACCTCGGCGGTGGGGCGTGAGCCGATACGGGCCAACGTGGAGCGCCCCGACTCGCCCTCGAGGAACGGCACGCCGGCGAGCGACCGGAACGCCTCCTCGTCGAAGGGCTGCGCGGCGAGCGACGCCGCCTCGCGCTCGGTCAGCTCGGCGACCTTGTCGTAGAAGCCCGGGAGGGTCACGCGACCCTCCTCGTCGTGGAGATCGGCGAGCAGGCGCGTCAGGTGGTGCACCGGGTTGGGCACCGCACCGCCGAACAACCCGGAGTGGAGGTCGCTCCGCGAGGTCGTGAGGGTGACGGTGCACGCGACGAGGCCACGCATGGCGACGTCCGTCGACGGCACGTCCTCGGCGAGCATGCCGGTGTCGGACACGACGATCACGTCGCACGAGAGCCGCTCGTGTTCGTCGACGAGCAGTCGCTCGAAGTTCGGGCTGCCGACCTCTTCCTCGCCCTCGACGAGCAGCTTGACGTTGACGGGCAGGCGGCCGTCGTCTGCGAGCAGCCCCCGCACCGCCTCGAGCTGGTAGAGCACCTGGCCCTTGTCGTCGATGGCGCCGCGTGCGAAGCACTCGCCGTCGATGACGGCCGGTTCGAAGGGCGGGTGGACCCACTGGTCCTCCGGGTCGACGGGCTGGACGTCGTGGTGTCCGTAGACCAGCACCGTCGGCGCGTCGGCGCCGGCCCCCAGCCACTCCCCGTAGACCGCCGGGTGGCCGGCGGTCTCGAGCAGCTCGACACCGGTCAGACCCGCTGAGCGGGCCCGCGCCGCAAGCCACTCGGCTGATCGTCGTACCTCGGCCGCACGGGCCGGGTGCGCGGAGATCGACGGGATGGCGAGCCACCGCAGCAGCGCGTCGACGATGTCGCCGCGCTGCTGCTCGATGAAACCGTCGAGGCGATGTCGTTCGGCCATGCGCGGCACGCTACTTCGCTACCCGACCGGCACCATCCGCCCGTCAGACCGCGGGAGCGACCCGTCACCGGTGTCAGCACGCGATGGCATCATGCGGACATGACCACCGAGTACCAAGACCTGCGGATCGAGCTCGAGAACGTCTCCGAGCAACTCGGCGACCGGATCATCGACGCCCTGCGCGTCGCGCTCGAAGGCGGTGCCGAACGCCGGCCACCCGAGGAGAAGACCTTGAGCCGCGCCCGGACCGCGGTGGAGAAGGCCGCTCGCTTGCTCGCCTCGCTCGAAGAGACCTGACCCTGCCGAAGGACGTGCGATGGCGTCCGACGTCGATCAGACGGCGACGGGTTCCACGCGCCCGTAGAGCGTGGTGCGCTGCGCGAGCGTGCGACCGAGCGGCTCGACGAGCGCGCGGAACGCCGCCTCTTCCATCACCTGGCCGTGCTGGGCGCCCGCGGCCCGCGAGATGTTCTCGTCCATCAGCGTGCCGCCGAGGTCGTTGACACCCGGCCCGGAGGAGCCTGGCGGACGCCGCCGACGCCGAGCTTGACCCACGACGCCTGCACGTTGTCGATGGCACCGGCGTAGGCGATGCGACCGACCGCGTGCATGAGGAGCGCCTCGCGGAACGTCGGGCCCGCGCCGCGGCCGACGTGCTGCAGGTAGATCGGCGTCGCCATGTGCACGAACGGGAGCGGCACGAACTCGGTGAAGCCGCCGGTCTCGCGCTGCAGGTCGCGGGTGCGCACCAGGTGGCGGGCCCAGTGCCGGGGCTGCTCGACCGAGCCGAACATGATCGTGACGTTCGAGCGCAGCCCGACCTGGTGGGCGGTGCGGTGCGCCTCGAGCCACTCGTCGGTGGTGATCTTGTCGGGGCAGATGACCGCGCGGACCTCGTCGTCGAGGATCTCGGCCGCGGTGCCCGGCAGGGTCGCGAGACCGGCGTCCATGCAGCCGGCGCAGGTAGTCGGCGAGCGGCTCGCCGAGCCGGCGCGCGCCCTCGGTGACCTCGAGCGCGGTGAAGCCGTGCACGTGGATGTCGCGGCGCGGCCTCCTTCACCGCCCGGGCGACGTCGAGGTAGTAGTCGCCGTCGAAGTCGGGGTGGATGCCCGCCCTGCAGGCAGACCTCGGTGGCGCCGCAGCTCGACGGCCTCGACGACGCGCGCTCGGCGATGTCGTCGAGGGTCGAGCAGGTACGGCGTGCCCCGCAGGTTGAGCGACAGCGGACCCTTCGAGAACCCGCAGAACCGGCACTTGAACGTGCAGACGTTCGTGTAGTTGATGTTGCGGTTGTGGACGAAGGTGACGGCGTCGCCGACCGCGTCGACGGCGCAGCTCGTCGGCGACCTCGGCCACCGCGGGGACCTCGGGACCGCGGGCGCCGAAGCAGCGTGACGATCTCGTCGTCGCCGACCTCCTCGCCCGCGCAGCACGCCGTCGAGCACCTCGCGCGACCGCTCCGCCGTCGGCGCCGGCCGTGGATCGGGCACCAGCAGGGCGGGTCGACGTCGGCGCCGGAGTACCAGGCGGTGTTGCGGTGACCGATCTGCACGACGTCGGCGCCGCTGCCGGCATCGATGGCGGCGGAGATCTGCTCCGGGAAGATCCGCGCCCGGGTCGTCGCGGGCGAGGCCTTCGCGCGTCGGACCGGTCGAGCACCGCGGAAGCGGACGGCCGCGTCGAGCCACCGCTCCGGGTCGCGGACGTACTCGGGGTAGACGGTGAGGCGCGGGGCCAGGGTGTGGCCGCGCGCCTCGGTGACCGTCGCGCAGGCGGTCGAGCGCGGGCCAGGGCCGCTCCGGGTTGACGTGGTCGGCGGTCACCGGCGAGACGCCGCCCCAGTCGTCGATCCCGGCGTCGAGCAGCACGCCGAAGTCGTCGGAGAGGTTCGGCGGCGCCTGGAGGTGCACGTCGGGCGGGCAGGATCAGTCGGGCCAGGCGCGATCGCGTCGAGGAAGTCGTCCTCGGGGCACGCGCGGCGCACGGTGCATCGCGGTGCCCGGCTTGGGCAGGAAGTTCTGGACGATCACCTCCTGCACGTGCCCGTGGCGCCGGTGGCGACGCGGCGATCGCCTCGAGCGCGTCGAGCCGGTCCGTCGCGGTCTCGCCGATGCCCACGAGGATGCCGGTGGTGAACGGGATGGCGAGCTCGCCGGCGGCCTCGAGCGTGGCCAGCCGGCGAGCCGGGGTCTTGTCGGGCGATCCGCGTGGGCCGCCGAGGTCGCCGCGTTGAGCGACTCGATCATCATCCCCTGCGACGGCGCCACCGACGCGGAGCGGCGCGAGCTCGTCGGCGTCGAGCGCACCGGCGTTGGCGTGGGGGAGCAGGCCCGTCTCGTCGAGGACGAGCCGGGCCATCGCCACGAGGTAGTCGACGGTGGAGGCGTAGCCGTGCTCGTCGAGCCACTGCGCCGCGCCACGGGGTAGCGCTCCTCGGGCGCCTCGCCGAGGGTGAACAGCGCCTCGTGGCAGCCGGCGCCGCGCCCCGCCGCGGCGATCGCGAGCACCTGCGTCGGCTGCGAGGTACGGGTGATCGAGACGGGCGGGCGGCTGGGCGAAGGTGCAGTAGCCGCAGCGGTCGCGGCACAGCATCGTGAGCGGGATGAACACCTTCGGCGAGTAGGTGACCCGCGTGCCGTGCGCGGCGTCTCGCACCGCGCGGGCCCGCCGCCGCAGCTCGTCGGAGGGCAGGTCCTGCAGCTCATCGTGCATGTCCCGGACCTTATTGCCCGGACGACCCAACGCCACGCTGCAGTCGGAACCGCCCCATCCGCAACCTGGGACACGGCGGGTTCCGCGCGCTCGTCGGGAAGACCGCCAACGGCGGCGGCTGCCTCGCCTGGCCATCCCCGACCTCGGCACGGACCTGGACAGCAGCTTCAACCAGCGCTCGATCGTCTGGGCGGGTCCGACGGCCGCCCCGAGGTTGCTCACCGCCCCCGCTGGGCTGACCGAGGTCTCCGCCACCGCCATCGCCGCCGACGGCACGGTCGTCGGCACGGCCAAGGACTCGACCGGCACCTGGAAGGGTCTGGTGTGGTCGCGGCCGTCCCAACCGGCAGCCGTGATCGACCCACCCACGGGGCGACGAAGGTCTCGCGCTGGTCGGGATGGCTCCCGACGGGTCGCTGCTCGGCGAGGTCGAGACCTCCGACGGGCGCCTGGCGGCGGTCGTCTCGGGCGCCTGAGCGGATCAGGATCCCACGAAGGGGTTCCGATTCGGAACGGCGTCGTGGAAGGCCAAGGCCGCTCAGCCGGCGAGCATCACCCCGAGCCACACCGCGCCGATGGCGGCGGCGCCGGTCACGGCGCCCCACACGGCCAGGCCAACGGTGCCCTTCGCCCGTTGGTGCGCGAACGCGGCAACGCCCGAGAGCGCCACGACGAGCAACTTCACGAACAACGTGATGCTCCACGCGGTGTCGCCGTGGTGCTCGGGGCCCACGGCGACGAGGTTCCAGACCCCGGTGGCGACCAGCACCCCGAACGCCGGCCAGGCGAGCAGCATGAAGCGACGCGCCAGCGCCTTGGGCAATGCCGGGTCGAGTGCCCGAGCACCGGGGACCAGGCCGGCCAACGTGAGCTGCCCGCCGACCCAGACCGTCGCCGCGAGCACGTGGAGGAAGAGCCGAACGGTCTCCCAGGTCACCGGGAGCATCGCGCGCCGCCCAGACTGTGCGGTGTGTTCGATGGTGGTCACGGGGTCAGGTGGTGGCCGGACCCGTCGCCCCGATGGACTGCTCCGAGGCGAGGCTCTCCAGGATCGTGCTGGCGCTGACCGTGCGGTCGTTGACCTTCGGGCGCTCGGTCGTCGAGGCACCGAGGCTGAAGGTGGCGAACAGGTCCACGGCCGACACCAGTTCGCGCAGGTTCCACGGCGGGGGGAAGTACTCGTCTTCCTCGGTGATCTGCACCTCTTCGACACCGTGCGTCGGGTCGAGGGCGGCGATCACCCCTTCCACGAGCTCGTCGGGCGCTGACGCGCCGGCCGTCACACCGATGTTGCCGCGCAGGTCATCCGGGAGCTCAGCCGCGCTGTTGACGCGCAGCACGTGCGGGCACCCCGCCTCGATGGCCAACTTCTCGAGCGCGCGGGTGTTGGATGAGTTCTCGGACCCGATCACGACGACCGCGTCGCACCGGTGCGCGATCACGTCGAGCGCATCCTGTCGGTTGGTCGTGGCGAAGCAGAGGTCCTTGCGCCCCGGCATCCAGATGTCGGGGAACCGCGAGCGGGTGTGCTCGGCCAGCTCGGCCCAGTCGTGCTGGCTGAGCGTCGTCTGGGTCAGCAGAGCGACCGGCCCCGCGAAGTCGTCGAGTGCGTCGATCTCCGCGACCGACTCGACCCGGTGGATGGCGTCCGGGGCCTCGGCGATCGTGCCGACCGCCTCCTCGTGTCCGTCGTGGGCGATGTAGACGATGTCGTAGTCCTTTGCCGCGCGGGTCTTGACCTCGTGGTGGACCTTGGTGACCAGGGGGCAGACCGCGTCAACCACGTAGCCGCCACCCGCGCGTGCGTCGGCGACCACCTCGGGGGCCGATCCGTGCGCCGAGAGCATGATCGGACGCCCGCGGGGCACGTCGGCGACGTCGTCGACGAAGATCACGCCCAACGCCTTGAAGCGATCGACGACGGCCTGGTTGTGGACGATCTCGTGGTAGCAGTAGACGGGCGGCTCGAAGGCGCGCACCATCCACGCCAGTGCCTTGATGGCCATCTCGACCCCCGCGCAGAACCCGCGCGGGGAAGCCAGCAGCACGCGATCGACATCCACGCTTGCAGGGTACTGTCCGTCCCGCGCCACCAGCACCGTCGCACCACGAGGGGAAACTTCCATGAGCACCATCGGTCTGACGATCCCGGAGTCGACCCCGACTCCGACCGATCTGAGTCGCCCGGCGGCAGGGGCACCCAACGTCGTCGTCATCCTGCTCGACGACGTCGGCTTCGCCCAGCTCGAGCCGTATGGGTCGGGTATCGAGACGCCCGCGATCACTTCGCTGGCGCAAGGTGGCCTGCGCTACCGCAACCACCACGTGACCGCGATGTGCTCACCGACCCGCGCGGCGATGTTCACCGGTCAGAACCACCACGCCGTGGGCATGGGCTTCCTGCCGGAGGTGCCCATCGGGTTCCCCGGCTACACGGGCCGGATCCCGGACACCGCGGCGGCCCTGCCGCGCCTGCTGCGCGACGGCGGCTACTCGACGTTCGCCGTGGGCAAGTGGCACCTCACGCCGCGCTGGGAGGTGAGCGCGTCCGGGCCGTTCACACGTTGGCCACTGGGGCTCGGCTTCGAGCGCTACTACGGGTTCCTGGCCGGCGACACGAACCAGTTCGCCCCCGAGCTCGTGTCCGACAACGGCCACGTCGAACCTCCTCGAACGCCGGCTGAGGGCTACCACCTCACCGAGGACCTGACCGACCGTGCCCTGCGCTTCGTCGGCGACCAGCAGCAGGCGACGCCGAACAAGCCGTTCCTGCTCTGGTTCGCCACCGGCGCCCAGCACGCGCCCCACCAGGCACCCGCCGAATGGATCGAGCGTTTCCGTGGCCGCTTCGACCACGGCTGGGACGCGTGGCGCGCCGAGGTGCTCGCCCGTCAGATGGAGATGGGCATCATCCCTGCGAACACCACCCCCAGTGAGCGACCTCCGTGGGTCCAGCCCTGGGACTCGCTCGACCGTGGACGCCAGGCGCTCTTCGCCCGGATGATGGAGGTGTACGCCGGATTCCTGGCGCACACCGACGACCAGATCGGTCGGCTGCTGGACGGCCTGCGCGCGCGAGGGCTGCTCGACAACACGCTGGTCCTGCTGGCATCGGACAACGGGGCCAGCGCCGAAGGCGGGCCGCACGGGTCGTTCAACGAGCTGCGGTTCACCCACGATCGCCTCGACGACGTCCACGACACGATCGCCCGCATGGACGAGATCGGCAGCCCCACCTCCTACAGTCACTACGCCTGGGGATGGGCATGGGCCGGCAACACCCCGTTCAAGCTCTGGAAGCGCTACACCTGGCTGGGTGGCGTCCGCACCCCGCTGATCGCGCACTGGCCGGCGCGCATCACCGACGGTGGCGCGGTGCGCGACCAGTTCTGCCACGCGGTCGACCTGCTGCCGACCGTGCTGGCGGCGACCGGGGTCGACCGCCCCGAGGACGTGGACGGTGTGCGCCAGCGGGCACTCGACGGGGCCAGCCTCCTGGACTCCTTCGACGATGCGGCCGCGCCGAGCCCCCGCGACCGCCAGTACTTCGAGCTGCTGGGAAGCCGCGCCATCTACTCCGACGGTTGGAAGGCGACGACCAACCACGTCGGGGCCCAGATCAGCATCGAGCGTGAGCTCCTCGAGGGCAGCCGGTCCTTCGACGACGACCGCTGGTCGCTCTTCCGGCTCGCCGACGACTTCGCCGAGGTCGACGACCTCGCCGAAGCCGAGCCCGACAAGCTCGCCGAGCTGACTGCGGCCTGGTGGTCGGAGGCCGAGCGCAACCAGGTGCTGCCGCTCGATGACACGTTCACCGGTCGCGCGCGATCGCGCTCGAGCCGAACCCCTGGCCGGCCGGTCTCGCCGCGACCTACCGCCCGGGACTGGGGCCGGTGGCCGAGGACATGCTGCCCCCGATGGGCGCGGGGTTCTCGCTCATCGCCGAAGTCGAGCTCGCCGAGACCACCACCTCGGGGACCGTCGTCGCGCTCGGCGACTGGAACAGCGGCTGGTCGCTGCGCCTGGATGCGGGTCGGGTCCAGGCGGTCTGGAGTCTGTTCGGTGAGCCGTATCGGCTCGCCGGCCCCGCCGCGCTCGAAGCCGGGCCGCACGAGCTGGCGGTGGAGTACCGCCACGACCCGACCGGCGGCGGCGCGCTCCGGCTCTTCGTCGACGGCGAGGCGGTCGACGAAGTCCTGTTGCCCATCGACCTGCCGTTCCGCTGGCAGATCGGCGGCGCCGGGCTGCGAGTCGGCTTCGACGCCGGCCTGCCGGTCGATCCCGGCTACACCCCGCCGGATCGCTTCACCGGCACGATCGCGGGGGTGGAGATCCAGAGCCACGCGCTGAACCAACCCAGCATCGACGACCTCGACCTGCACCGCATCCTTCGCCACGAGTGAACCGCGGACCGCACAGCTCGCGGTTCGGCCTCCGGCGGGACCGGCCGGTACCATGCGGCGTCCATGTCCGGAGCCCACGACGATCTCTCGAGCCCACCAGCACGGCCGGTCGTCGCCATCGTCGGGCGCCCGAACGTGGGCAAGTCGACGCTGCTCAACCGCGTGCTCGGACATCGCGTGGCCATCGTCGAGGAGCGGCCGGGCGTCACTCGCGACCGCAAGGAGGTCGAGGCCGACTGGAACGGCTACCCGTTCCTTCTGGTCGACACCGGTGGATGGCTCACCGGTGGTGACGACCTCGACCGGAAGGTCTCGCGTCAGAGCGAGCGGGCGATCCTCGAAGCGGACGTGGCCATCCTGGTCGTCGATGCCGTCGTCGGCGTCACCGAGGAGGACGCCCACGTCGCGGAGCTCCTGCGCCGGCGCAACGGACCGGTGCTGGTCGTGGCCAACAAGGTCGACGATGCGGTACGGGAAGGCGCAATCTGGGAGTTCGTGGCCCTGGGGCTGGGAGAACCCGTGCGCGGTGAGCGCGCTGCACGGCCACGGGCGCGGGAGACTTCCTCGACCAGCTCGTCGACATCCTCGTCGAGGTCGCGGGCCCCGCTCCGGATCTTCACGACCAACCGGACCAGGACGCGTCGCTGCGGCAACGCTCGGGCGACGACGAAGCGGACCGGGTGTTCTCGGTGTCGCTGGTGGGCCGCCCGAACGTCGGCAAGTCGACGCTGTTCAATCGCCTGATCGGCGACGACCGCTCCGTCGTGCACGACCTGCCGGGCACGACCCGTGACACCGTCGACACCGTCGTCGAGACCGAGCACGGTCCCATTCGCTTCATCGACACCGCTGGCATGCGGCGGCGCACCAAGGTCGACGCCGGCACGGAGTACTTCTCCATCGTTCGTGCGCTCTCGGCGATCGACAAGGCGGACATCGCCCTGCTCGTGGTCGACGCCACCGAGGGCATCACCCACCAGGACCAGCGCCTGGCCGAACGCGTCGACGCCGCCGGCTGCCCGGTGCTGGTCGTGCTGAACAAGTGGGAGCTGCTCGATGCCGAGCAGCGAGAGAAGGTGACCTTCGAAGTCGGCCGCCAACTCGCCTTCCTCGGCGACAGCGTGGTCCTCAAGATCAGCGCCCTGTCGGGCAAGGGCGTGGGAAAGCTGCTCCCGGCCCTGGCCGGTGTCGTGGACGCCTACCACCGTCGGGTGCCCACCCGGCGGGTCAACGAGGTCATCGCCCGTGCGCAGGCCGCGCAGCCTGCGCCGCACGGCGCCCGGGTCCTCTACGCAACCCAGGGAAGCGCCGACCCGCCGACGTTCACGCTCTTCACCAACCGCGAGCTGCACCACACCTACCTCCGCTACCTCGAACGAAGCCTCCGCGAGGCGTTCGACATGGGGCAGACACCCATCAAGCTGCGGGTGCGACGCAGGACTTCATGAGGGAGACGACGTGAAGCGATCTCGGACCGTGGCCGCCGCTTCGATGGCGATCGGCGCGGCGGCCGCGCTGGTGGCCTCGCAACGGCGTCGGAACCGCCACCGGACCGCGGACGTCGCGTTGGAATCCTCGCCCACCGCCGCAACCGGGCCGGTGTCGCTCGGCGGCCGCATCGGTCGGCAAGGAGAGGTCGTCAAGGTGGCCGGCCGCATGGGGGTCGACTACGGCGTCCACCAGGCACGTCGCACCTTCGCCTCAGCCGCGCGCAAGGACTCGCTGGACGACGAGTTCCAGCTCCGCAGCGCCGAACAGGTCGTCGAGACACTCGGCAACCTCAAGGGCGCGATGATGAAGCTCGGCCAGATGGCGAGCTACCTGGACCTCGGACTGCCCGAGCCGATGCGCGAGGCGCTGGCACAACTCCAAGCCGGCGCCCCGCCGATGGCTCCCGAGCTCGCCACCGAGACCCTCGTCGGTGCGTTGGGGGCGCCCGTCGAAGAGCTCTTCGCCGAGTGGGATCCCGTGGCGATCGCCTCGGCGTCGATCGGTCAGGTGCACCGGGCCATGACCCACGATGGGCGCGCCGTCGCGGTCAAGGTGCAGTACCCGGGAGTCGCCGAAGCGATGACGGCCGACCTGCAGAGCGCGGACGTCCTGTTCACGGCCTTGTCGATCATGTTCCCCGGCCTCGACGCCGGACCGCTGGTGGAGGAGCTGCGCGAACGGCTGATCGAGGAGCTCGACTACAACCTCGAACGGGACAACCAGCAGCTCTTCGCCGACTACTACCGGGGCCACCCGTTCATCCACGTGCCCGACACGGTGCCCGAGCTGAGCAACGCACGGGTCCTCACCAGCGAGCTCGTGACCGGTCGGACGTTCGCCGAGCTGCGTGCAGCGCCCGACGCGGAGCGGCAGCACGCCGCCGAGGCGATCTACCGCTACGTCATGCGCTCGCTCTACTGCCTGCACGCCTTCAACGGCGACCCGCACCCCGGCAACTACCTCTTCAACGACGACGGACGGGTCAGCTTCCTCGACTACGGACTGGTGAAGCGGTTCGACGCCGAGGAGATCGAGCTGTTCCGCGACATGCACCAGGCGATCGTCATCGACCGTGATCCCAGCGAGTACCGCCGGATCATCGAGGGCGCCGGCCTGATCGCCCGCGGCGCACCGGTCAGCGACGAACGCATCGGCGCCTTCTTCGGAGGCTTCTACGAACACCTCGCTGCCGACGAGCCCACGGAGGTGAGCCGGGAGTTCGCGGCGAACCTCGTCGCCCGGATCTTCGACACCGACGGGCCCTTCGCCGACGTGCAGCGCCTGGCGAACGTCCCGCCCAGCTTCGTCGTGATCCAGCGGATCAACCTGGGGCTGTACGCCCTGCTGGCCGATCTCGGGGCCCGGGCGAACTGGCGGGCGATCACCCACGACATCGTGCCCTGGGTCGATCATCCTCCGAGCACCGAGATGGGCGAGCAGGAAGCGGCCTGGCTCGCCGAGCGGAGCAGCTGAGCGACCCCGAAGCGCCATCGGCAGTACGCTGTCGGAGGCATGGGAACCATCGTCCTCGCGATCGTGGCGGCCGGGTGCCTGGTTGCAACCGGGTTCTGGGCACGTTCGGCATTGGTGCACCGCACGCGCCTGCCAGCGGTCCGTGCGCGAGTACGGGACCGACTCGGACGCCGCGATCCTCGCACGCACCGCCTTCCGCAAGGAGCTGCACGCCACGACGATGTACGGCGTGCTGTTCTTCGCGGCGAGCATCGGGCTGGCGTTCCACACCCGCAACTCGATACTGGCGCTGGCGCTCGTGCTCATCCCGGTCGGACTCTCGTTCGGGTTCGCAAAGGACTTCCTGCGCGCGGCACGTCTCTCGACGGAGCGCTTCACGATCGAGCGCCGCGCGGTCGAGGTGCTCGACCCAGGAGCAGCTCGCGCCCAAGGCGTGGGCGGCGCGCCTCGCCCCCGAGGAACTGCCCGACATCACGGGTTTCGAGGTGGGCCGGGTGTACCAGGCGGGCACCGGGATGATGGCCGGCGACTTCTACGACGTGTTCCGGCTCTCACCGACGCGCGTCGCGGCGGTCATCGGCGACGTCACCGGCCACGGGATCGAGGCCTCGATCACCGCGTTCCAGGCCAAGTACCTGCTCCGTGTGTTCCTGCGGCAGTTCCGCGACCCGGCGCAGGCCCTCGAGGAGCTGAACCGGCAGATGTCGACGTTGGAGCGGGCAGAGGAGCTCATCTCGCTCGCGCGTCGTGGTGTTCGACACCCAGGCCTCCACGTTGCGCTACGCGTCGGCCGGCCACCCGGCAGCGTGGCTGTGGCACGAGCGAGAGGTGCGACCGCTGCGCTCCACCGGGCCGCTGCTCATGCTGGACCCGGGCTCGGAGTTCCTGAGCCGCGAGATCCCGCTCGACCTCGGGGATCTTGTCCTGCTCTACACCGACGGCCTGGCCGAGGCGCGCAACGGCGAGGCGCTCTTCGGCGAGGAGCGCGTGGCCAACACGCTGCGGCGCGACCCGGGGGCCGACCCGGGCGTGCTGTGCAAGGTGCTGCTCGAGTCCGCTCGGGACTTCGCCGAGGCGGGAATCACCGACGACGTGGCCATCCTCGCCATTCGCCGGAACTGAGCCGATCCGGCCCACCACTACGCTCACGCCGTGCCTCACAGCCGAGACCCAGTGGACGACCCCGTCGACGAAGCCGCGCATCCTGCGCGCGGCGGCCGACCGGGCCCGTGCGGGCAACCTCGCACGCGGCGGCGAGAAGCTCGCCGCCCAGGCACAAGCTCTTCGTCCGCGAGCGGCTGGCGCTGCTGCTCGATCCCGACTCCTTCGTGGAGGACGCCTTGTTGGCGAACGCGTCGGCGGCCGACCTGCCCGCCGACGGAGTGGTCACCGGGATCGGGCGCGTCGACGGTCGGCCCGTCGTCGTGGTCGCCAACGACCCGACCGTCAAGGCCGGGTCGTGGGGTGCCCGCACGGTCGAGAAGATGGTGCGCGCCACCGAGCATGCCCTGGACCACGACCTCCCGATCTTCTGGCTGATCGACTCGGCGGGGGCGCGCATCACCGACCAGGTCGAGCTCTTCCCCGGACGGCGCGGCGCCGGCCACATCTTCTACAACCAGGTGAAGCTCTCGGGACGGGTGCCCCAGATCTGCTGCCTCTTCGGTCCTTCCGCAGCCGGCGGGGCCTACATCCCCAGCTTCTGCGACATCGTGATCATGGTCGAGGGGAACGCCTCGATGTACCTCGGCTCGCCCCGCATGGCCGAGATGGTGATCGGCGAGACCGCCACGCTGGAGGAGATGGGCGGCGCCCGGATGCACGCCACCGTCTCGGGCTGCGGCGACAACCTCGCCGTCGACGACGAGGACGCGATCGACCAGGCCCGGGCCTGGTTCAGCTACTTCCCGAAGCACCTGGCGCGAGCAGCCGCCGATCTACCGGAGCGCGCCACCGGCGCGGACCTTCGACGACGACCTCGTCCCCAGCACCGAGCGCGCCGGGTACGACGTGCACGACGTCATCGACGCGCTCGTCGACGCCGACAGCTTCTTCGAGCTCAAGCCGCTGTTCGCGCCCGAGCTGGTGTGTGGTCTGGGTCGGCTCGACGGTCGCTCGGTGGGCATCGTGGCCAACAACCCGGCGGTGAAGGGGGGCGTGCTGTTCGTCGACTCCGCTGACAAGGCGGCCCGCTTCGTCTGGTGCTGCGACGCCTTCAACATCCCGCTGATCTTCCTGGCCGACGTTCCCGGCTTCATGGTCGGCACGCAGGTCGAGGCCCAGGGCATCATCCGCCACGGGGCGAAGATGGTCACGGCCATCTCAGAAGCCACCGTGCCCAAGATCTCGGTGGTGCTGCGCAAGGCTTACGGCGCCGGTCTCTACGCGATGTCCGGACCGGCTTTCGGACCCGAGGCCACCCTGGCGCTGCCTACGGCGAAGATCGCGGTGATGGGACCGGAGGCGGCGGTCAACGCGGTGTTCGCCAACCGCATCGCCGCGATCGACGATCCGACGGAGCGCGAGGCGTTCATCGCAGAGCAACGGGCGATCTACGAGGCCGACGTCGACCTGCTGCGCCTCGCCTCGGAGCTCGTCGTCGACGCGGTGGTCGAGCCCGGTGACCTGCGGGACGACCTGATCCGGCGGTTCGGGCTGGGCGAAGGCAAACGGCGGGACTTCTCCGACCGTCGCCATGGCGTCCCGCCGGTCTGACCGGGCAGCCTGCAGATGTGACGACCGCCCACCGGCTCCGCGACGATGGAGCCGTGTCCTCCGGCCTCGAACCCACTCGCGGTGCAGTCGTCGACCTCCGCGAGGTCGGCCCGCGAGATGGGCTGCAATCGGAGCCGCCACTTTCCGTGGCCGACCGGGCCCGCTTCATCGCAGCCTTGTTCGATGCGGGGATTCGGCACTTGGAAGCCGTGGCCTTCGTGTCGCCGCGCGCCGTGCCGGCCATGGCCGAGGCCGCTGCGGTGCTGGCGGCGATCGAGCGGCCGGCGGGCGCGACGGTGGCCGCGCTCGTGCCCAACGCGCACGGGGCGCGTGAGGCTCTGGCCTGTGCGGTCGACGAGCTCACCGTCACGATCTCGGCGTCGGAGACCTACAACCGCCGAAACGTCAACCGCAGCGTCGCCGAGTCGCTCGAGGAGGTGGGGGAGATCGCATCCCTCGCCGCGGCGTCGGGCACGCCGGTCGACGTCGTGGTGAGCTGCGCGTTCGGGTCGCCCTACGAAGGGGACGCCGAGCCCGCCGCGGTCGCTTCCCTGGGCGATCGCCTCCTCGAGGTAGGCGGCACCCGTATCACCTACGCGGACACGACCGGCATGGCGACTCCGAACCGCGTCCTGGACCTGCTCGCGGAGACCGGCCCCGGCATCGGCCTGCACCTGCACCAGACGCGGGGGAGCGCCCTCGCCAACGCCTGGGTCGCGCTCCAGGCGGGGGTGCGGCGCTTCGACACCTCCGTGGGCGGCCTGGGTGGCTCGCCGTTCGCGGCCGGCGCCGCGGGCAACCTCGCCACCGAGGAGCTGGTCGCCCTCCTGGACGACGCCAGCCTGGTCACCGGCTGCGACCTCGAGCGGCTGGTCGACGCCGCGCACCTCGCGGCCGAGCTGGTGGGGCACCCCGTGCCCAGTCGGCTCGCCGAGGCGGGCCCGCGCGACCGACTCGCCGGGGCGGTCGGGATCGGCGAGGCGGGCTGAGCCGTGCCCTGGTGCGACCGCTGCGACCGGTTCCTCAGCCCGAACACCGTCGCGGACGACGGGTCGTGTCCGAGCTGCGGCACCCCTGTGGCGAAGCCGTCGCAGCTCGACCGGGCTCGCAAGGGCCGGGGCAGTTCTCCGGATGCCCTCGCGGCGCGCGCCGAGCGCGAGGCCCGCGAGGACGCGGCGCCGGGCGACGACCCCGGGATGTCGGTCCAAGGCCCTGACCAGCCGGACGAGGGGAAGGCCCCGTGGCACTTCAAGCTCCTCATGGTCGCCCTCGTCCTGTACCTCGAGCTATCGACTCTTCCAAGGCTTCGTCTGGCTGGGGCACCATCTCTGAGCAAGACCCCGGCGGGACGCCACAGACCGGTGGGCTGCGGGTTCTGTCGGATGCGCCCTGCCGGGTACACTCGCCCCTCCAGCGGGCTGTGGCGCAGCTTGGTTAGCGCGTCGGTCTGGGGGACCGAAGGTCGTGGGTTCGAATCCCGCCAGCCCGACCACTCCCCATACGCAGTTCAGAGGCCCTTTCCCGGCTCCGGGGAGGGCCTCTTTGCGGCCCTCCCGTGTGGCCTCAGCCTCCGTTCGAGCGGAAGGCCTCACGGAGGCGGCGCTTGTAGATCTTGCCGTTGTCCGCACGGGGCAGGTGGTCCACGAACTCGACCGTGCGCGGGCACTTGAAGTGCGCGAGCCGTGCCCGGCAGTGCTCGATGAGCTCGTCGGCGAGCGCGTCGGATGGCGCGAGCCCGTCACGCAGCTCGACCACGGCGAGCACCGATTCGCCCCACTCGTCGTCGGGGATGCCGATGACGGCGGCGTCGCCGACCGCAGGGTGCCCGAGGAGCACCGCGTCGACCTCGGCGGGGTAGATGTTGACCCCACCGGAGATGATCAGGTTCGCGGTGCGGTCGGTCAGGAAGAGGTACCCGTCCTCGTCGAGGTAGCCGACGTCGCCAAGGGTGAAGTAGTCGCCCCGGAAAGCCGCCGCCGTCTTGTCGGCGTCCTTGTAGTAGGAGAAGCGGGCGGCGCCGGTCGCCTTGAGGTACACGAGGCCGGTCTGGCCCGGGCCGAGCGGCACGCCCTCCTCGTCACCGACGTAGACCTGGTCGGCACCGAATGGTCGCCCCACGGTGCCGGGGCGCTCCAGCCACGCCTCGGAGCCGACGAAGCTGCCGACGCCTTCCGTGGCGGCGTAGTACTCCCAGATGATCGGCCCGAGCCACTCGATCGCCGCCCGCTTCACGGTCACCGGGCAGGGAGCGGCGCCATGGAGCACGTGGCGCAGAGTCGAGACCTCGGCGCCGCGCGCGAACCTCCTCGGGTAGCGCAGAGCAGCCGGTGGAACATGGTCGGCACCACGTGGGTGTGCGTCACGCCGTGCGCCGCGATGAGCGACAGCATCGCCCGAGCGTCCCACCCGTCCATCAGCACGACGGTCGCCCCGAAGGTGAGCGGGACCGTGAGCGAGAACGCCAGCGGTGCAGCGTGGTAGAGGGGTCCGGTGCACAGGTGCACGTCGCCTCCCTCTTCTCGGTACCCGGCGAGGTTCACCGTGGTGGCCGCGGGGTTGGGGAGCCGCTGCACGCCCTTGGGGCGGCCGGTGGTGCCCGAGGTGTAGAGCATGGTGGTGCCCGGGGTCGCCGACTCGACGGCCCGATCCGATTCGGCGGCCAGTGCCTCCTCGTAGGACGCGAACCCACCGGCGGTTCCGTCGGCGCTGAGCGCGACGGTGCATGCCGGTGCGCGTGCTCAAGGCAGCGCGTGGCCACCTCGGCGACGGCGGCCGTGGTGACGAGCGCCTTCGCCTCGCAGTCGTCGACGATGTAGCCGGCCTCTTCGGCGGTGAGGTGCCAGTTCACGGGCGTGAGACGGAGGCCGCTGCGCTGGCAGGCGGCGACCGTCTCGACGAACGCAGGGGTGTTGGGCGCCAAGAGCGCGACCGCGTCGCCCGCCTCGAGCCCGCGGGAGCGCAAGGCGCGCGGCGAGCCGATTCGCGTTGGCGTCGAGCTGGGCGAAGGTCCGGTTGCCCGCCGCGGAGACGATCGCCACCGAGTCGGGTGTCGCGGTCGCCCAGTCGGCGAGGTCCGGCACGGCTCAGCCCGCCGCGGTCACAGCCCGATCGCGGGAGACCTCGTCATAGGACTCGTAATCGGAGGCGGTGTCGTCGGCGAACTCGAACTGCAGCAGCCCAGCGTCACCCCAGAGGCGTCGCAGGTAGCCGTCGTTGGCGTCGATCAGCCCGAGCTTGCGCACGTTCGGCACGAGCTTCGCGAAGAACCCCTGCTCGAAGCCCGCGTACGCGCTCGTGCGTCGGTTCGCGGCAGCTTCCTTCAGGGACGGCATCGCCCGTTCGAAGTCGACGTCGAGGCGCTCCCACATCTCCGGCGCCATGGTCCGGGCACGGCTGCGCAGCGTGTTCTCGGCGAGGAACTCCTGTCGCTCCTTCAGCTCCGGGTCCGTCAGGCCTTCGTAGAACTCCTGGAGCGAGAGGATCCCGAAAGCGACGTGACGAGCCTCGTCGGACATGACGTACCTGAGGAGCTTCTTGAGCAAGGGCTCCTCGATCGAGCGTGCCATGCTGCCGAACACCGAGAGCGCCAGGCTCTCGATCACGATCTGCATGCCCAGGTAGGTGATGTCCCAGCGGCTGTCCTCGAGAAGCGTCGTGATCTGCTCATCGAGGTATGAGCCCAGCGGGTAGGCCTCGCCCAGCTTGGTGTCCAGGTACTTGGCGAACACCTCGGTGTGACGGGCTTCGTCCATGGTCTGGGTCGCCGCGTAGTACTTGGCGTCGACCCACGGCACGGTCTCGACGATCTTGGCGGCGGCCATCATGGCGCCCTGCTCGCCGTGCATGAACTGGGAGAGCTGCGACTTGAACGACTCGATGCCGAGCTGCGTGAACTCCTTCTCGGACCACGTCGCGAACGGCGAGCCGTCGATGTCGGCCGCGGCACGGGCCAGCTCGATGAGGACGTTTGGCGTCTTGGTGGTGGCGACGAGCTCCTCGGGGTCGACGGCGGTGTCCCAATCGAGGTCGGTCACCGAGTTCCACTGTGACGCCATGCCGCGGTTGTAGAGCTTGACCAGCTGGTCGCGGTCCCGTGAGTAGTCCGAGAGGAATGCCTTGGGGGCGTGCTCGGTGATGAACTTGATCGTGCCGTTGACCTCGTCGTCCGATGGCAGCTCACTCATGCGTTCAGCCTTCCACCTACGTGCCGGATGTCAAGGAGGGGCACAAGGTCGACCCGGATGGGGCTGCGCCGCCTCGCAATCCGGTGGTGCCGCGCACCCAGGGCCGCAGGGCCTTCAGTCGGCGACGCCCGACGCGCCGACGGAGCGCAGCGCCGCTCGCAGGGCGCCTGCGGTTGCGTCGAGCGCTTCGGGCGCCGGGTCGGGATCGGCACGGCCGAAGTCGAGGTCTGCCTCGCTGGTGATCGGCACCACGTGGAGGTGCACGTGCGGCACCTCCAGCCCCGCGATGATGAGGCCGATCCGCTCCCGACCGAACGCTTCGCGCTGGGCGTTGCCGATGGTCTGCGCGACCGTCATGAGGTGCGCCGCGATCGCCGGGTCGAGGTCCAACCAGTTGTCGACCTCGACGCGCGGCACGACGAGCGTGTGACCGGGCTGGATGGGGCTGATCGTGAGGAACGCGACGGCGCGATCGTCCCGCCACACGAACCGCCCGGGAAGCTCGCCGTCGATGATGCGCGTGAACAACGTGGTCATGTTGGGTGTCTAGCAGCAGCGTGGGCCTTCTAGGCTGCGGACCGTGCCCGCCGCCGAAGTCATGCCACCGCAGACGACGCCACAGGACCACGGGCTCTGGACGCTGCCGAACCTGATCTCCTTCACCCGCCTCGCGTGCCTGCCGGTGTTCGTCTACCTCCTCTTCCCGGCCGACGACGCCGCGGCGGCCGCCTGGCTCCTGGCCGTCCTCGGCATGACCGACTGGGTCGACGGCTACATCGCCCGCCACTTCGACCAGGTCTCCGAGATCGGCAAGGTCCTCGACCCGGTCGCCGACCGCTTCCTGTTCTTCGTGGCGCTCACGGCGATCCTGCTCGACGGTTCGATCCCCGTCGTCGTCGGCACCGCGATCCTGGCGCGCGAGATCGTGGTCGGCGGCGCCACCGTCGTCCTCGCCGCGCTCGGGGCGAAGCGCATCGACGTGACCTGGTTCGGCAAGGCCGGTACCTTCTGCAACATGGTCGCGGTGCCCGCCTTCCTCGGAAGCCACAGCTCGCTCAGCTACGCGGGCGCGCTCGGCTGGTTGGCTTGGATCGCCGTGGTGCCGGGCTTGGTGCTCTCGTACGTGGCGGCGATCCTCTATGTCCCGATCGCGCGCCGGGCCCTCGCCGAAGGACGTACCGAGCGTGACCACTTGCTCATCGAACCGAAGGGCGCACCCACATGAAGGCCGTGATCATGGCCGGCGGGGAGGGCACCCGACTCCGCCCGCTGACCTCGAACGTCCCCAAGCCGATGCTGCCCATCGTGAACCTGCCGATGATGGAGCACATCGTCAACCTCCTGCGCAAGCACGGGGTGACCGAGATCGTCGTGACGGTCGCCTACCTCGCCAACACCATCCGCACCTACTTCGGCGACGGCTCCGAGTTCGGGGTCCGCATGGTCTACGCGACCGAGGACACCCCCTCGGGCACCGCCGGCTCGGTCCGCAACGCCAAGGCCGAGCTCGACGAGCGCTTCCTGGTCATCTCCGGCGACGTCCTGACCGACATCGACCTCACCTCGATCATCGAGTTCCACGAGGCCCGCGACGCCGTAGCCACCATCGGCCTCGTCTCGGTGGAGAACCCGCTCGAGTTCGGAATCGTGATCACCCGCGAAGACGGTTCGATCGAACGCTTCCTCGAGAAGCCCACCTGGGGTCAGGTGTTCAGCGACACGATCAACACCGGCATCTTCGTGCTCGAGCCTGAGATCTTCGACCACATCCCCGACGAGGGCACTTCGGACTTCTCGTCGGACGTGTTCCCGTCGCTGCTGCGCACCGGGACTGGGCTCTACGGGGCGGTCGCCACCGGGTACTGGGAGGACGTCGGCACCCTCGAGGCCTACAGCCGGGTCCACACCGACGTCCTGGACGGCAAGGTGGACGTCACCATCGGCGGCTTCGAGCTGCGCGACGGCCTCTGGCTCGGCGAGGGCGCCGAGGTGCACCCCGACGCCCTTGTCGAGGGCGCCGCCGTCATCGGCGACTCGTGCCGGGTCGACGCCGGGGTCCGCCTGGGCGGTTACACCGTGCTCGGCTCCAACGTGCGGGTGCGTGCCGACGCCGACCTCGAGCGCACCGTCGTGCACGACAACGTCTACGTGGGGGAGGGGGCCCGCCTGCGGGGTGCGGTGGTCGGTCGCGGCACCGACCTGCGGCGCGGGAGCCGCACTCGACGACGGCGTCGTGGTCGGTGACCAGTGCTTCGTCGGCGAGAACGCGGTGGTCACCTCCGGCGTGAAGGTCTTCCCCTTCAAGACCGTCGAGGCCGGCGCGACGATCAACACCTCGATCGTCTGGGAGTCCAAGGGGGCGCGCAGCCTCTTCGGCCAGCACGGCGTCTCGGGCATCGCCAACGTCGACGTCACCCCTGAGCTGGCAAGCCGGGTCGCCATGGCGTACGCCACGACCCTGAAGAAGGGCGCAACGGTCGTGACCTCGCGTGACTCGAGCCGCGCCGGTCGGATGTTGAAGCGTGCGGTCATGGCCGGGCTCAACGCCGCCGGCGCGAACGTCGTCGACCTCGAGGTCGCCTCGGTTCCCGTGACCCGCTTCCTCGTCCGCCAGCCACAGGCCTTCGGCGGCATGACGATCCGTCTGGTCGGCAACGACGCGCAGTCGGTCATCCTGCGCTTCTTCGACGAGGACGGCTTGGATCTCTCCGAGAGCGTGCAGCGCAAGGTCGAACGCCTCGTGAACCGCGAGGACTTCCGGCGCGTGCTCGCCGCCGAGATCGGCGACATCGACTATCCGCCGCGTGCGCTCGAGCTCTACAGCGTCGCGCTCCAGGACACGATCGATCTCGAAGGGCTCCGGGCCGCCCGCCCGAAGCTCGTGGTCGACTACGCCTACGGTTCGGCCTCGTTCGTGATGCCGAGCCTCTGGTCGAAGCTGGGTGCCGACGTGCTCGGGGTCAACCCCTACGGGTCGACCTACGGCATGGTGAACTTCGACCTCGAGGAGCACGTCAACCGGGTGGTCGAGCTGGTCCGTGCCGCTCGCGCCGACCTCGGGGCGATCATCGACCCCGACGGCGAGCACCTCACGCTGATCGACGGCGACGGTCACCTGCTCACCCCGACCGAGTCGCTGTTCGCCTTCGTGCGGCTCGTCGCGGACCACCTCGTCGGCGACCGGATCGCGGTCCCCGTCTCCACCAGCCGGCACATCACCGAGATCGCCGCGGCAGCGGGGGCCACGATCGAGTGGACCAAGACCTCAACGACGGCGCTGATGGACGCGGCGATGCGCGACGACGTGGGCTTCGCGGCGAGCGACGACGGCGGCTTCATCGTTCCCGGCTTCCTGCCCGCCTTCGATGCGGCGGCCTCGCTGGTGAAGCTGCTCGAGCTGCTCGCACTCGAGGAGACCTCCCTCGCCCGGGTGGTCGCCGACCTCCCGAGGGCCCACGTGATCCACGAGACGGTGGTCACACCTTGGGACCGCAAGGGTCTGGTGATGCGCACGCTCGTCGAGCAGTCCGACGACCGGCCGCTCGAGCTCATCGATGGCGTGAAGGTCTGGCACGGGGACGACTGGGTGCTCGTCCTTCCCGACGTGAGCGAGCCTGTCACCCACCTCTGGGCCGAGGGCGCCACCGAGGCCGAGTCGCGGCGCCTCGTCGACGAGTACTCGCGACGCATCCGCCAGCTCGTGCGCTGACGAGCCCCACGCACCCTGACGGCGCGGCTCCTTCGGGCCGATCTCGGCCACCAGATCCGCGCGCTAGGTTGGCGGGCCATGGACGTGCCCGACGACCTTCGCTACTCGACCGATCACGAGTGGGTCCGACGCACCGACGGCGCGTTGCGCGTCGGCATCACCGACTACGCGCGCGACGCCCTGGGCGACATCGTGTTCGTCTCCTTGCCCGAAGTCGGCACGAGCCTCGACGCCGGCGCAACCGCGGGCGAAGTCGAGTCGACCAAAGCCGTCTCGGAGATCTACTCGCCGTTGGCCGGCACGGTGCGAGCGATCAACTCGCCCCTCGCCGACGACCCCGAGGTCCTCAACGATGCGCCGTACGGTGACGGTTGGCTGTTCGAGATCGAACCATCCGACCCGTCCGCCTACGACACCCTCCTCGACGCGGCGGCCTACCGCGCGTTGACCGAGGACTGACCGACCGGCCCGCCCGGATTCCCTCGCAAAGGTTCACACATCACGTGTTCTGCAACAACTGTGGACACCAGAACGCATTGGGGTCGAACTTCTGCTCGTCGTGCGGCAGCGTGCTGGAGGCGAACGGCGAGGATCCGAACACGGTCACGTTCCAGCTCGACGCCCTCCCGACCGGCGAAGAGGTCGAAGTGGACCTGGAGCAGATGGCATCCGGCGGGGTCATGGTCGTCACGCGTGGACCCAACGCCGGTTCGCGCTTCGCGCTCGGTGCAGACGTCGTGACGGCCGGGCGACACCCCGAGAGCGACATCTTCCTCGACGACGTGACCGTCTCACGTCGTCACGTAGAGCTGCGGCGCGACCCGTCCGGCACCTACACGATCCGGGACGTCGGCTCGCTGAACGGCACCTACCTGAACCGCGAGCGCATCGAGACCGGCACGCTCAACGGAGGAGACGAGCTGCAGATCGGCAAGTTCAAGCTCGTGTACCTCGAAGGCGGAGACTGAGGTGGGCGGACGTACGCACCTGTCGATCGGCGAGGTGCTCGGCCTCCTGCAAGCCGACTTCCCCGACCTGACGATCACCAAGATCCGCTTCCTCGAGAGCCAGGGCCTCATCGATCCCGAGCGCACACCTTCGGGATATCGGAAGTTCTACGACTTCGACATCGAACGACTGCGCTGGATCCTCCGACAGCAACGTGAGAACTTCCTCCCCCTGAAGGTCATCAAGGATCGACTGGACGGCGCCGACGGCCAACACTCCGACCAGGCCGAGCCGCCGACCCAGGAGGAGCTCGACCTCGCCCGTGATCCGGGAGCGGCCGACCCGCCACCGGTCTGGATGGCCGACCACGCCCGGGTCACCGCAGGCGTCGCGGTCGGCGCAGAGGCCTCTGCTCCGTCGCACCAGGCTTCCGAGCCCACCGCGGGTCGGGGGGCGTCAGCGCCCGCGCCTGGTGACGAGCCGCCGGCTGCACGGCCCGCGGCCGTGCCGGTCGAGCAGGCGGGCGCCGCGGGCTCCGACCAGGCCGAGCCTGCTGGACCAGAACGCCCGCCAACAGCAGGCGTGGAACCAGGAACAACGCCGGCGGACCGGCCCAAGGAGGCCCGCATGAGCGAACCGAAGACCGCGACGAGTGCCGCCTCCGGAAAGGGCCGCAAGGTGCCACGGGCGCTCGACCTCGGCGAGTCCGACGTCTCGATGTCCCGCGGCGAGCTCCTCGAGCGCGACCGGCCTGACCGAGGCACAGCTCTCCGAGCTCGAGGGCTACGCGCTCGGTGACCCCTGCAGAGACCAACCCTGACTCCATCTACGGCGCCGAGGCGCTCGTCTGCGCACGGCACGCCGCGACCTTCTTCTCGCTGGGCGTCGAGGCCCGCCACCTCCGAGCGTTCAAGGTCGCCGCCGATCGGGAGGCGGGGCTCTACGAGCAACTCATCCTCCCCTTGCTGCGGCAGCGCAACCCGGCCGCCCGACAGGAAGCGGGCGTCAACCTCGATCGACTCGCCACGGCCGGTGCCGCCATGCACGCGGCGCTGCTGCACCAGGCCCTGCGTCCGCACCTCAACTCGCGACCAGAGGGTCGGCGGTAGGGTTTCACGCATGGTCGAGATGGAGTTGCTCGGACTTCGGGTCGAGCCGCCCAGCAACACCCCGATCGTGTTGCTGCGCGAGACCTCAGGACTCGGAAGGATCCTTCCCATCTTCATCGGTGGGGGAGAAGCCACCGCGATCGCGTTCGCGCTCGAGGGCGTGCAGACCCCCCGCCCGCTGACCCACGACCTGCTCCATGACGTGCTCGAGGCCTTTGACGCTCGACTCGAGCAACTCGTGCTCAGCGACCTCCAGGACGGCACGTTCTTCGCCGAGCTGCACCTGGTCACCCCGAACGGCAACAAGGTCGTCTCCTGCCGGCCTTCCGACGGCATCGCGCTGGCGCTGCGGACCGAGTCGGCCATCGTGGCCACCGAGGCGCTGCTCGACGAGGCCGGTCAGTTGCCGGCGCTGGAAGTCGGCGACGACGAAGAAGCCGCCGAGGAGGTCGTCGAGCAGTTCAAGGAGTTCATCGAGCACGTCGACCCCGAGGACTTCGCGTCCTGACGGCTCCCCGCCGAAGCAGAACGACTTCGTTGACAAAGTTCGGTCAGGCTCCTAGGTTGGCGCATCACCCGGCCGTAATTTCACGGCTGTGGCCTGTCGACGTGGGAGCAACGGCGTGGTGAGCATGGTTGAGGGCTTCAGCGGGCGACAGACGGCGGACATCGCGGGCATCAGCTACCGCCAGCTCGACTACTGGGCACGGACCGACCTCGTCCGGCCCAGCCTCGCCGATGCGACCGGCAGCGGATCGCGTCGTCGCTACTCCTACGGCGACCTCGTCGAGCTCAAGATCGTCAAACGGCTCCTCGACGCCGGGATCGGGCTCGGCGCGGTGCGCAGCGCGTTCACCTACCTGCGGGACCAGCTCGGCGAGGACGTCGCCAGCGCGCACCTGGTGCTCTCCGGCTCCAGCGCCGTGCTGGTGCGCGACGGCGAGGAGCTCATCGACGTCGTGAACCGCTTCAAGGGACAGGGGGTGCTGAACCTCCTGGCGCTCGCCGAGGTCCAGACCGAGCTCGATGCTGCGGTGCACGAGCTGCAGCGAGAGCAGCCGCCGGCGCAGGCGTCCAACACGGTACCGGCCGCTGCAGAGGGCTGACTGGCCCGCCGGTAGCATCGCCTGCCGTGAGCAACCACCGATCCTCGCTCGACGCTACCCACCGTGCCCTCGGCGCCAAGATGGTGCCGTTCGGCGGCTGGGACATGCCCCTGCAGTACCCCTCGGGCACGCTTGCCGAGCACCGCGCCTGCCGGACGGGCGCGGTGGCGTTCGACGTGAGCCACCTCGGCTCCGTCTACTTCGCCGGCCCCGACGCGCTCGAGCGCCTGCAACGGGCGTTCACCAATGATCTGGGCAAGATCGCTCCGGGGCGCGCCCAGTACACGCACCTGCTCGATGAGGAAGACGCATCGGTGCTCGACGACATCATCGTCTGGTGGATCGACGACGAGAGCTTCCACGTCATGCCCAACGCCTCGAACACCGAACGGGTCGTCGAGGCGCTCGGGGCGAGCGCGCGAGATCTCACCGAGGAACGGACGCTCCTGGCATTCCAGGGACCCGACGCCCGGTCGCTGCTCGCGGCGATCGCTCCCGAGGCAGCCGAGATCGGACGGTTCCACGTCGCCCCGTTCGAGTGGCGCGGCGCGGAGTGCATCGTGGCGGGGACGGGCTACACCGGAGAGGACGGCGTGGAGGTCGCCATTCCCAACGATCGCGCCGCGGAGCTCTGGGACGCGGCTCTGGCCGGTGGCTTCCAGCCCGCCGGACTTGGCGCCCGAGACACGCTGCGCCTCGAGGCGGCGCTCCCGCTGCACGGCCACGAACTCGGGCCGGGCATCACCCCGCTCCAGGCCGGGCTGGGCTGGGTGGTGAGCTGGACGAAGGGACCGTTCCGCGGGTCCGAAGCACTTGCTCGGGAGCGTGAGCAGGGCCCCGCACGTACTTTGCGTGGCCTCGAGGTCGAAGGCCGGCGCCCACCGCGCCACGGTCAGACCGTGCTGGTGGCTGACGAAGCCGTCGGCGAGGTGACCAGCGGCAACTTCTCGCCAACGCTCGGCAAGGGCATCGCGCTCGCGCTGGTGCGCGCGGACGTCGCAACAGACGCACCGGTCGCCATCGAGCACCGGGGCGAGCGCCTCGAAGCACGTCAGGTGCCGCTGCCCTTCATCGGACGCGACACCTGACGTACACGTCCGCTCAGTCCTCGAACTCGCTCGGTGGGGGACAGGCGCACACCAGGTTCCGGTCGCCGAACGCACCGTCGATGCGCCGCACCGGCGGGAAGTACTTCCCGATCCGCAGGCCCGGCACCGGGTAGGCGGCGAGGTCGCGCCCGTACGGGTGCTCCCAGGTGTCGGCGAGCATCGTCGCGGTGTGGGGTGCGTTGACCAACGGGTTGTCGTCGGCCGGCCACTCGCCGGCGGCGAGCCGGTCGATCTCCGCTCTGATCGCGATCATCGCGTCGCAGAACCGATCGAGCTCGCCGAGGTCCTCGGACTCGGTGGGCTCGACCATCAAGGTGCCGGCCACCGGAAAGCTCATCGTGGGTGCGTGGAAGCCGTAGTCGATGAGACGCTTGGCGACGTCGTCGACGCTGACGCCGGTCTCCTTGGTGATGGGACGCAGGTCGAGGATGCACTCGTGGGCGACGTGACCGTCGCCGCCGACGTACAGGACCGGGAAGCTGCCGGCCAGGCGCGCCGCGACGTAGTTGGCGCTCAGGATCGCCACCTCGGTCGCGCGGAGCAGGCCCGCAGGCCCCATCATCGCCAGGTACATCCATGGGATCGGCAGGATCCCGGCAGATCCCGTGGGCGCGGCGCTGATCGGGCCCACGCCCGTGTCGGGCCCAGCAGCCTCGTCGAGCGGGTGGTTCGGCAAGTGAGGCGCCAGGTGCGCCCGCACCGCCACCGGCCCGATGCCCGGACCGCCCCCACCGTGCGGGATGGTGAACGTCTTGTGGAGGTTGAGGTGCGACACGTCCGCCCCGAAGCGCCCCGGGCGCGCAACCCCAACCATGGCGTTGAGGTTGGCACCGTCGAGGTACACCTGCCCGCCGGCGTCGTGGACCGCCGCGCAGATCTCGCCGATCGCCGCTTCGAACACCCCGTGGGTGGACGGGTAGGTGACCATCAGCGCAGCCAGGTCGTCGGCGTGCGCCGCGATCTTCTCGCGCAGGTCGACCAGGTCCACGTTGCCGTCCGCGTCGCAGGCCACCACCACGACCCGCATGCCGGCCATGACGGCGCTCGCGGCGTTGGTGCCGTGCGCCGAGGCGGGGATCAGGCAAGTGGTCCTTGCGTCGTCCCCGCGGCCGCGATGCCACGCGCGGATCGCGAGCAACCCCGCGAGCTCCCCCTGGGAGCCCGCGTTGGGCTGGAGCGACACGGCCGCGTAGCCGGTGATCTCGGCCAGCGACCGCTCCAGGTCGTCGATGAGGACGCGGTAGCCCTCACGCTGGTCGGCCGGGGCGAAGGGGTGGATCGCCGCGAACTCGGGCCACGAGATCGGCTCCATCTCCGCGGTCGCGTTGAGCTTCATCGTGCACGAACCGAGCGGGATCATCGCCCGGTCCAGGGCGAGGTCGGCGTCCGCAAGGCGGCGCAGGTAGCGCAGCATCGAGGTCTCGGAACGGTGCGCACCGAAGACCTCGCTCGTCAGGAACGCGCTGGTGCGCCGCTGGTCCGCACCCAGCCGGTCGGTCTGACGGACCTGCTCGTCGAGGTGCTCGAGGTCGTCCGGTGCGCCGAGGCCGAACGCGGCCCAGACGACCTCGAGCTGCGCGAGGGACGTGGTCTCGTCGAGGGCGACCCCGACGTGATCGCCGTCGACCCGCCGAAGGTTGACCCCCAGCTCGAGGGCGCGTGCCACGACCTCGTCGGCGCGCCCGGGGACGCGCGCGGTCACCGTGTCGAAGAACTCCTCCGCGGTCAGCTCGACCCCGCCGTCCTCCAGCTGACGGGCCAGGATGCCCACCAGGCGGTGGACGCGTGCCCCGATCGCGGTGAGGCCCTCCGGGCCGTGGTACACCGCGTACATCCCGGCGATCACCGCCAGGAGCACCTGCGCGGTGCAGATGTTGGACGTGGCGCGCTCGCGTCGGATGTGCTGCTCGCGGGTCTGCAGCGCCAGGCGATGTGCCGGCGAGCCGTCCGCATCGCGCGAAGTGCCCACGAGGCGGCCGGGGAGCGACCGCTCGAGTCCGGTCCGCACCGCCATGAACGCCGCGTGGGGACCACCGTTGCCCAGGGGCACGCCAAAGCGCTGCGACGACCCCACGGCGACGTCGGCGCCCCACTCGCCGGGCGGCACCACATGGGTGAGGGCGAGCAGGTCGGTCGTGGCGACCACGAGCCCCCCACGTTCGTGGACGGCGTCCGCCAAAGCGCGCAGCGCGCCGACCTCCAGCAGCCTTCCGCTGGACCCCGGTTGGGAGACCAGGAGCCCGAAGGGCACGAGGTCGCCGAGCCCCGCCCGCAGGTCCGCGGTGACGACGCGCAGGCCGAGCGGCTCAGCCCTGGTGTGGACCACCGCGATCGTCTGCGGGTGCGTGTCCACGTCGACCACGAACACGGCATCCTCGGGGGCCTTGGAGGAGCGGCGGGCGACCGTCATCGCCTCGGCCGCGGCGGTGCCCTCGTCAAGGAGCGAGGCGTTGGCCACCTGCAGGGCGGTGAGGTCGCAGACCATCGTCTGGAAGTTCAGGAGCGCCTCCAGGCGGCCCTGGGAGATCTCCGGCTGGTAGGGGGTGTACGCGGTGTACCAGGCGGGGTTCTCGAGGATGTTGCGTCGGATCACCGGCGGGGTGATCGTGTCGTGGTAGCCCATGCCGATCAGGGAGGGAACGACCCGGTTCCGGTCCGCGATGGCCCGCAGCGCAGCGAGCGCCTCGGCTTCGCTGCGCGCCGCAGGGAGCTCGAGCCTCGCTTCCTCACGGATCGCCGTCGGGACGACGCGGTCGATGAGCTCACCGGTGGAGGCGATCCCGAGGGTGGCGAGCATCTTCGCCTGGTCGGCTTCGTCCGGGCCGATGTGCCGGCGGGAGAACGGGGCTGCCCCGGTCAGCTCGGCGAGCGATGGGGTAGGGGAGTGGTCGGTGGCCATGGGTGCTCCAGAAGAGGGCGTCGTGAAGGGTCGCCCTCTCCTCTGTCATGGCACCTGAGAGCTTCGCCCCGCTCGGGGCTTGCACCGTCGGTGGAACGGGAGCGCCGAGGCGCCCGTTCGCTTTCCAGAGTTGCCTCGTCCGTGCGGTTCGTGTGCCTGAGAGTTTCGGAGAGGTCTTGCTCCTTCGGCGCACCCGTGACCTCCGGGTGCTCTCCCGCACGCAGTCGACAGCCAGGTCAGGCTAGCTGACGGGCGATCGTTCCCGAGTCGAAGTAGGCGCGCGCCGCGACGAGGCCCTCGCCGTCGAACATGAAGAAGCAGGCGGTGCGCACCCGGAAGTGGCGGCCCGGCGCGGCGACCTCGGCGAAGCCCCCCGAGTGGGTGCCGCTCAGCCAGAGCTCTGCGGCGACGACGTCGGGGGAGTGCCAGAGGTGGATGATCTCCGTCGCCAGGTCAGGGAAGATCCGGGCGCGCTCCTCGAGGTAGCCGCGGACCTCGGACTCGCCGTCGTAGACGCGCCCGTTGCCGACCAACTCGTACCTCGGGTGCACGAAGGTGGCGAGGATCGCGTCGGGGTCGGCGCTCCGCTCGGCTTCGAGGTGACGGTGGAGCGCCGCTTCCCGGGCGGCGGCGAGCGCGTCGGCGGTGGTGGGCATCAGCCCCAGTGTAGAGACCCCTCACGAGCCCGCGGGCACAGGTGCCGTCACGAATTGCGTTAGCGTGGCGCCAAGGAGCAGTCGACTCATCAGCCTTCTGAAAGGGATACAGCCATGAGGGGACGTCAGATCATGGGTGCGACCGCGATCGCGCTGGTCGCAGTGCTGGGGACCGGCTGCGGAAAGGTCGCGGACAAGGTCGCCAACAAGGCTGCCGAGAAGGCCGCCGAGAAGGCGACGGGCGGTAGCGTCAACCTCAACAGCTCCGACGGCGGCGTATCGGTGAAGACCAAGGACGGGTCGGCCACCTTCGGCAGCGGGGCCAAGCTGCCCGACGGATGGCCTGCTGACGTGAAGCTCCCGACCGGCACGGTGCTGGTCAGCTCGCAGTCGATCAAGGCGGACGGCGGCACCAGCTTCGCCGTCACCGGCACGCTGTCCAAGGGCAGCGCCGAGTCGATCTACAACAGCTTCCAGTCCACGCTGAAGGACGCCGGCTACTCGATCGACAACAACTACGCGGCCACGAACAGCGGGGTCTACTCGGGGGGCTTCTCGGCGACGAAGGGCACGACCGGGGTGACGGTATCGGTCACCGACGCCAGCAGCTCCTCCAAGAGCGGCGTCACCATCGCCGTCACGGTGAGCCCGAAGAACTGACCGGCCAGGCCCGAGTCAGAGGTCGGGCTCGACCGAGCGGATCCAGTCGAACAGCGGCTTCGCGCTGAAGTGCCCGGCCGCTGACGAGCCGACCTGGCCGTGGGTGAGGCGCGCCACGTCGTCGGGGATCGGGATGCCACCCCCGGCGGCGAGTACGGCCAGCTCGGCCTGACACGTCCGTTCCATCGTGACGAACCAGAACACGGCCTCCTCGATGGTTCGGCCCACGGTGAGGTTGCCGTGGTTCACGAGGATCGCCGCCTTGCGGTCGCCGAGCGCGGCCGCGATGCGCTTGCCTTCGCTCTCGTCCAGGACGACACCCGTGTAGTCGTCGAACAGGACGTGGTCGTCGTGGAACGCGCACGCATCCTGCGTGAGCGGCCGCAGCTCCCGGTGGAGGGCCGAGAACGCCTTGCCGTGCACCGAGTGGGCGTGGGCGGCGGCCATGACGTCGGGCCGGGCGGCGTGGATCTGCGAGTGGATCGCGAAGGCCGCCTGGTTGAGGGGGGCGTCACCTTCGAGCACCTTGCCCGTGTGGTCCACGCAGAGCAGGTCCTGTGGGCGGATCATCTTGAAGTTCACGCCGAAGGGGTTGACCCAGAAGCGATCGGTGTACTCGGGGTCACGCATGGTGATGTGCCCGGCAACGCCCTCGTCGAAGCCGAACCGCCCGAAGATCCGGAAGGCGGCTGCGAGCGTCGCCTTCTGCTGGGACCGGAGGGCATCGAGGTCGGTCTCTCCGGCAGGTCGGGTGTCGGGCATCCAGGTGGTCATCGGCGGGCTCCTCGTCGGGCGGGATGGTGGCGACGTGCGGTGGCACGGGGGGCGCCACTCCATGGTAGGTGCCCGGCGGCAACGCTCGTCGGGAAGGCCGCTGCGGCTGTCTCGTGGCACACTGTCGGTGGGATCGCAGCAACCCGAGGGAGTGAGATGGCTGGTTCAGCGCGACAGGTCGAGGACCGCGCCGACGGCGTGGTGCTGGATGGCCGCGCACCCGACGAGCGCTGGCCCGTCAAGACCCGTTGGCGGGCCGCCGTCACGGTCCAGGACTCCCTCCGGGCGCCCGAGTGGGTCCTCAAGCGGGTCAAGGCCGTGCCACTCTCGTCTCGTTCCGAGCGGACGTTGCTCACGGCGGCGACCGAGGACAACGGAAGGGCGGTGCTGGAGATGGCCTCGAGCCCGGGGGAGCACCACGTCGCGGCGGCGGTCATCGCATCCCTGCGACTTGCCAACGACCACCCCGAACGGGCAATACGGTTCCTCGAGTGGCTCGAGGACAGTCCGAACGATCCGAGCCAACTGCGCTTCCTCCGGCGTTACCTCCCCGGCCTCGAAGTGCTCGTCGAGGTGGCCCCGGATCTGCCGATGGCGCTGCCGATCTCCGCGACGGCGCTCGGACTGCTCAAGGCGGAGCTGCAGCGCACCACCGGCTCCTTGGTTGCGGCCGAGGCAACCGCAGCGTCCCTCCCACCCGGTCCGGTCACCGCCATCGCGCTGACCGCGCTGCGGCTGGCGCTCGGCGACGCAACCGGAGCACGAACGGTCAGCGACGACCAACCGGTCTTCGACGACCTGAGCGGCGCAATCGCCGTCTGGAACGCCAAGGCGCGGCTCACCCAGGGCGACCACGTCGACGCCCTCGACCTCGCCAACCGCGTCCTGGACGTCCGCGACATCTCCCCGACGGTCCTTCGCTCGGCACTGGAGGTGCGCGCCGAGCGCGCAGCGGACGCTGGGGCGCGACGTGGACGCGTCGCTCACGGAGGCCGAGCTGGGCATCTCGGCAGCCACGCCCGCCGGTGCCGACGCCGGGGGAGAGGCCCCGGCGACTCCCCCGCCCGGTCCGCTCTTCGGGCGCACGCTCGCGGACGCCCTCGACGACGCCTGGGCGCGTGTCCGACGACAGCCGCGCTACGGCGAATCGGCCGCGCCGTACACGCCCGAGGAGGCCGAGCAGATCATCGACGAGGCCGTGGCGCTCATCGGGCAGGGGCAGTTCGACGCGGCCGAGGCGCTCCTGCTGGCGGCGATGGATCGCGCCGAGACCGCCTCGGACGCCGGCGCGCCACTGATCGACGACTTCTTCGTGGTGCTCGCCGGCTCGTTCGACAAGCAGGGACTGCCGCCCGAGGAGGTGGCGACGCTCGAGCGCCTGCGGGCTGCGCACACCCGCGACGGCACCGAGCTGCCCGAGTCCGTCCAGCGACGGCTGCTCGAGGCTCGCGCCGCGCTCGACGGGCTCCGCTGACCAGGGGCACCGACCGGTCGGGCGTGGACCCCCACGGGGCGCGGATTCTTTACTTTACAGAACGTGTATTCTGGGCGTTCAGCGGGAGGGGCGTCGGACCGAAAGAGTGTGTGACGTTTTCCGGATGTGGTCGGCGAGCCGTGGACGGACCCGCTACGGTCTGTGCGGTGTCATCGGGCACAGGAAGCGTCAAGGGGGCGCATCCGCTCTGCGCACCGATGGCCACACCGAACCCTTGATGGAGGAACCCTTCGTGTCGAAGCGACCACTGCAGTGGATGGCTGCGCTTGCCTTGCTCGGCGTCATCGCCGGCGCATGCAGCAATGGCGGCAGCACCAACACCGGCAGCAACAAGAACACGCAGCCCAACGGCGGGACCGGGCTCTACCCGGCTTCGCAGCTCAACAAGGCCCAGCACACCGGGACGCCCAAGCGTGGCGGCACGATGAAGTTCGGCATCGAGAGCACCATCCTCAACTACTCGCCGAACCAGTCGGTGATCCAACCATCAGACCTCGCGCTCGAGACCTCGGTCTTCGACTCGCTGATCACCTACAACGACCAGAACACGCCGGTCCTCGACAACAGCGCCCACAAGTACAACCAGCTCGCGGACTCGCTCACCGCCGACAAGGTGAACGGCACGGCCAACGGCAAGTCCTGGACGCTCAAGCTGCGTCCCGGCATCAAGTTCTCCAACGGCGTTGCGCTCACCGCCCAGGAGGTCGTCGACCACACCAACTGGATCATCCAGAGCGGTACGTGCAGCTGCAACGCCGACGCCCAGAACATCGCGTCGGTCACCGCAGACGGTGACCTCACGGTGCACTACGAGCTCAAGGACGCCAACGTCGCGTGGCCCACCAAGCTCGCCAACACCGGCCTCGCCTGGATCACCGAGTCCGGCGCCCGCAAGCAGGCGACGAACCAGGCCAGCCCGGACACCAAGCACCTCATCGGCACCGGGCCGTTCGTCTTCGAGAGCGCGGTCAACAGCGACTACACGGTGGTGAAGAACCCGAACTACTACGGCACCGACGCAGCCAACGGCGGCGCGAAGCTGCCCTACCTCGACAAGATCGAGTTCACGCCGCTCGCCGACACCGCCACCCGTCTGCAGGCCGTGCAGTCCAACGGTGTGCAGATCATGCAGACCGCGGACACGTCCAACCTGGTGAACGCCAAGAAGGACTCGAACCTCACCGTCCAACCCATCTCCGGGTCCAGCTCGACGATCCTGGTGCTCCGGCTCGACTCGCAGCCCTTCGGGGTCACCCCGAAGCCGGGTGAGAGCCTGACCGACACCTCCAAGCGGGCCCTCGCAGACCCCAACGCGCTCTTGGCCCGCACGGCGTTCGAGACCGGTATCAACCGCAACGAGATCAACCAGAAGTACTACAAGGGCGCCCGGGTGCCGGCGTACTCGTTCATCCCCGACACGAGCCCGTACTACGACCCCAAGGGTCAGCTCCCCCGCTACGACCTGGCCAAGGCGAAGTCCCTGGTCGCCAGCGCCAAGGCCAAGGGCCTCAAGATGGACGTGAACTCCATCTGCATCCCCGGCCCCGAGTCGACCGGCATCTTCCAGATCCTGCAGCAACAGGGCGAGGCGTCCGGGATCAATGCGCACCTGACCACCGTCGAGCAGTCGGTCCTGGTGAGCACGATGCTCCAGCACAAGGCCACCGGGCAGACCAAGAACTGGAACGTGGCCTGCTTCCGCTCGCCGCAGCTCTCCGACCCCGACGGCGTGTACGGGTCGCTGTACACCAACGGCCCCACCAACCTCACCTCCTACTCCCGTGCGAACGTCGACAAGAACCTTGACGCCGGCCGCAGCGTGATCGGCATCAAGAACCGCAAGCCGCACTACGACATCGTCCAGGAGCAGGTCGCCAAGGACATCGTCGTCATCCCGCTGCTGTTCGACTACTACGGCAACGTGCACCAGTCGAACGTGAGCGGACTGGGCCACCCGATGCCCGACGCGCTGGGCCTCATCAGCCTCGCGTCGCTCTACTACAAGCAGTAGGACCAACCTGAACCGATCCAGGCTGCGGCCCGGGGCTCCCGCCCCGGGCCGCAGCGCGTCGGGAAGGCCCCAGCACGACGGGTAGGGTTTCATCCCTATGTCCAGCCGTCTTGACATCGAGCTCACCAGCGCACCGGATGACGCCACCTTCACCTGGCGTGCCGCCGGTGCGCGCCAGCCGAAAGGCAAGGTGTCCGCCGCCACGCTCCCCGCCGGGGCCGCGGTCGGCGACGTCCTCAAGGTCGAGATCGAGGTCGGTTTGGACGGCACCGAGATCTGCCAGGTCGTTCCCCAGCGCACCTCGCGCAGCGAACCGGAGCGGATCGAACTGGTCGGCCGACCCTTGGCCGATGACGCGCTCGTGACCTCGAAGCTGGCTCCGAAGGGGCGTGGGCGTCCCCGCTCCGACCGCCGCGACCGCTCGGATCGGCCGGGCCGCAACACACGCCGAGGCTCCGGCGACCGCCCCGGCGGCAGTCGTCGCCGTGATGACGCAGCCCGAGACTCCAAGTCGGGCGATGCCGGTGGGCGATCGGCACACGGCCCCAAGCGATCGACCAAGCCGGCCGCGCCCGCCCGCCCGAAGGCACCACGGCTACGCGCCCGACGTGAGCACCGCAATGCGGTCCTCGACGCCCTGCCCCCCGAACAGCGCGTCGTCGCGGAGCAGGTGCTGCGCGGCGGGCTTGCCGGCGTCCGCCAAGGGATCGAGGCCGAGAACGCCGAGCGCCGCTCGCGGGGCGAGGCCGCGGTCCAGGTCGACGGCATCGTGGCCATGGCCGAGGACCTGCTCCCCCGCCTGCACATCGCCGAGTGGCACGACCGGGCCGACGCCGCGCTCGCCGCGATCGACACCGTCGACCTGCGCGACCTACGCAGCGTTGTCGTCGCCGCCGACGACAACGCCAAGGACGAGACCACTCGCACGCTGGCGGCCGAGCTCCGCACCCAGCTTGCGGAACGCGTGGAGCGCGCCCAGCGTGAGTGGCTCGCCGAGCTCAACGAGGCACTCACCGAGAAGCGCGTCGTGCGCGCCATCAAGCTCAGCTCGCGCCCGCCGAAGGCCGGCGCTCCCCTGCCGGCCGACCTCGCGACCAAGATCGTCGACAGCCGCGACTGCGGCGCTGACCCCGGAGTCGGGGCAGGGCCGCTGGATCGCCGTCATCGATGCCCTCGCCTTCTCCCCGGTTCGCCAACGGGTCGTGCCCGCGGCGCTGCCGGCCGAGCCCAACGAGGAGCTCATCGCGCTCGTGACCCGCGTCGCGACCCGGCTCCCGGAACTGGCGAAGCGCTTCGGCATCGATCCCGCGACCGCGCCCAAGCCCACCAGTCGGCCACGCGGCGGAGCCTCGAAGGCGCGTTCGCGGCGGTGCCCCCTCCCGAGACTCCGGCACCACCACCCCGAGCGCGAAGCCGACCTCACCTCCCAGCGAGCCCGTGTCGGAGACGCCGGCGCCGGAGTCCAGCGAGTCGAAGACCGACCACTAAGGTCGGTTCCCATGATCGACTACGAACTCGACAACCACGTGGCAGTGATCACGATCAACCGACCCGAGGCGCGCAACGCCGTCAACGGGGAGGTGGCCACCGGCATCGAGGCCGCCATCGACCGGCTCGAAGCCGACGATGACGCCTGGGTGGGCATCATCACCGGCGCCAAGACCGAGAAGGGCCACATCTTCTGCGCCGGCGCCGACCTGAAGGCGATCGGGGTCGACCCCGGGTCGCTCATGACCGAGCGCGGCGGGTTCGGAGGCATCGTCAAGCGGGAGCGGACCAAGCCGATCATCGCGGCGGTGGACGGTCCGGCACTGGCGGGCGGGACCGAGATCGTCCTGTCGTGCGACCTGGTGGTGGCGTCCGAGACCGCGACCTTCGGCATCCCCGAGGTCAAGCGCAACCTCGTCGCCGGTGCAGGTGGGCTGTTCCGCCTGCCCCGCAAGATCCCGCGCAACATCGCCATGGAGTGTGCGCTCACCGGTGATCCTATCTCGGCGTCGCGGCGGAGAGCTTCGGTCTGGTCAACGTGCTCTGCGACGAAGGGAGTGCCCTCGCCGCGGCGCAGGAGCTCGCGTCGCGGGTGACCAAGTCCGCGCCGTTGGCCGTGCGCGAGTCCCGTCGCATCATCCTGGAGGCCACCGACCAACCCGACGACGTCGGCTGGGCCATGTCCGGCGAGGGCATGGCCAAGATGTTCGGGACAGAGGACTTCAACGAGGGCATCACCGCGTTCATCGAGAAGCGCGACCCGGTCTGGAAGGGCCGCTGACGCTCACCCGATGCACCTGACCGGCTTCGTGCCGTCAGGTGATCAGATCGAGCACCTCGTGGTCGTGGAGGAACTCTGGGACTCCCGAGGCGAAACGCAGCTCACCAACCTCGTGGGCGGAGAACCAGCGGGCCTCGGCGACCCCTTCGCCGGCGCGGGGCTCGGCGTCCCCGGGCAGCAACATCTGGACCACCAAGCGCACGGTGTGCGGTTCCACGTCGAGACGCTCGTCGACGCCCAGGAGGGCTCCGCCCACCGCTTCGAGTCCGGCGTCGGCGCTGACGGCCTCCACGACGGCCTCGTGGATGGTCTTGCCGGCCGCGAGCGCAGCACCGGGCAGGTCCCACGCGCCACCTGCCGGCCCCGGGCCACGCCGCACCAGCAGCAGTCGGTCATCGTCGACCACCACGGCGGCCACGTCGAGCACGGGACGCTCGCTCATCGCGGCCGACCGGTGCGGTCGAGCGATCGGTGGACCCGGATCGACCGCGCCACCAGGCCATGCGACTCGAAGAAGTTCTTCGTGTCCCGGTCGCCGGGCAAGGCGTCGGCGTCGATGCCGCGACAGCCTCGTTCGATCGCCCAGCGTTCGATGAACGCCAGCAGCTCCTCCCCCACCCCGACCTGCCTGGCGTCCGGCGTCACCCAGAGCTCGACGATCTCCGCGATCGGTCCTGCCGACGTCGGCTCTTCGCACACGACGGCGTAGCCGACCACGACATCGTCGAGGGTGCCGACCGCGACGACGACGTCTTCTGCGCCGGCGAGGCCCCGAGCGACGAAGCGTGCGCTGTCGCCGGGTCGGCGATCCCGCTCGACCAGGAGCCGACCGCCACGGGCATCCTGCACCTGGTGCCGGGCTTCCGCCTGCAGCGTTGCGATCATCGGTTCGTCGGCGTCGACGGCCTGACGTGCCGCCTCGTGAACGGATCGGTCCACGGTCACCTGGTGGCCGATCGCACTCAGCTGGCCTGCAGCTGCGCGATCTTGCCCAGGATGGTCTTGCGACCCCGGTTCGCCAACTCGTGCTGCTTCACCGCTTCCAGCTCGGCCGGGCGGAGGCCCGCGAGCCGCGACACCACCTGGGACGCAGCCAGGGTGTCGTACTCGGGGATGGCGAGCGCAGCCGTCACACGCTTGGGACGGGCACGCGCCTTCGGCTCGGACCTCGTCCCCGACCGAGACGAGCTGGGGGTCGCCGTCGCTTCCAGCCCCGCGGCCTGGCGCGGCGTCGGCCGCGCCTCGCTCGACCCCGCGTCCCGTTCCGTCGCTCCCTCCTGTTCTACGTCGACATCCGGAGGCAGGAACCCGAAACCGACCAGCACGCTGCGCAGCTGGTCTTCCAGGCCACCCATCCGCTTCGCGGCCTCGACCGACCCCATCTGGATGGCGAAGCGGCCCATCATCTTGGCGTTCGCGGCCTGCATGCGGCCCCTCTCCGCCAGCTGCGGCACCACGTTGCCTGCGTCGGACAAGAGCCCGATCGGGGCGTACACCAGGCGATCGAGCACCGCGTCGACGGCTGAGCGTTCATCGGTCATGGGGCCATCTTGGTCCATTGCGGGTGCGTCGCAAAGCCGACCGGGTGCCGCCTGCGCCGCGACCACTCAGACGCAGTCGGCGCAGAGCTGGTGCTTGGCGTCTGCAAGTTGGCTGGGGTGCTTGACCAGGAAGCACGACTGGCAGACGAACTCCTCGGGTCGCTTCGGGTGGACGCGGTTGGCGTTGTTGGCGCGATCCTCGACGTCGAGCGCGACCGGCGTGTCGTCATCGTCGTCGTCCTCCTCGTCGTCGGCATCCGCCATGCGCGCCTTGAGGATCTCTCCGAGGTCCTCCTCGACGTCGTCCGCGTCGAAGTCGTCCTCCTCGTCGTCATCGTCGTCACTCGACGACTTCGCCTTGCCCTTCGACTTCGCAGCGCGCTTGCCCTTGGTCGCGGGCGCGTCGCTCTCGTCCTCTTCCGTGTCGTCCTCGTCGCCAGCATCGGCGGAATCCAGGTCGTCGTCCTCGAACTCCTCGTCCGCGAGCTCCTCATCGAACTCCTCGGAGGCGTCGTCTTCGATCTCTTCGTCTTGGTCGGGGATCACGTCGGCCATGATGTCCTTCAGGTCGGTACGGCAGCCCGAGCGGCGGACTGCGATTGTTGCGGCGCCACTGCCGCGGGCCGGGATGATAGGCGCGTCAGCGTACAAAGCGGGCAACTCGGAGCGGGTCGTCAGTCACGGGCACCGCGCCACCCGTCCCGAGGGTCACGCTTCCCGACCCTGTGGGCTCCAATCAAGGAGCAGCGCGCCGCCGGCGTTCGGCGCGTCGTTCGGCGTCGAGCCGGCCCAACGAAGGCTCGGCGCTGTGGTCCACGTAGCGCATCAGCGCCGCGACCGCCGGGTGGCCGGCCTCCTCGGCGATGAGCCGGTGCATCTCCTGGGCCACGCGGCGGTAGGCGGGGTGGCCCTGCGGCGTGGTGCGCAGCTCGATGAGGTGCATGGCCTCGCGGGCGTTCATCTGCAGCACGAAGCGCACCTGGTAGGCCAGCGAGACGGCGTAGGGCGCCTGGGACGGGAAATCGTCGAGCAGAAGGTCGTGCAGCGCCGGCGGAACGTGCCATGGCCTCGTCGAAGACCTCGCCATAGCCGGCGTCCGCCACCGCCTCGGGCCGGGTGTAGCCATGACGCGGGCTCAGGGTCTGCCACTCGACGGTGAGCATGCGGTGCCGCTGGAGGTCGCGGAAGGCGCCGTAGTCGGCGAGGACGTCGAAGCGGTAGTCGATGCGCTCGAGGGCCCGACCCGGCTTGTGGCGGCGGTTCGCACGCTCTCCCACGTAGGCGTCGACGACCGCAACCCGCTCCCCGGCCGACATGCCCCGCACCCGCGCTTCGATCTGGCCTTCGGGGAGGTGCGTGGTACGGGTAGAGCATGGCGGTCACGAGCTTCACCTCGGCATCCGGGTCGAACGCGGTCAACGTGACCGGTGCCGCCGGCTCGGCGTCGGGCCGATGACGGGAACAGCTTCGATGCCACCTGCTGCATCTCGTCAGCCCGCCCGCCGAGGTAGTCGCTCCAGGCCAGGCCTCGTTCCGGCGAGGTCGACGCGCTTGAGGAACGACGGGATGACCTTGCGCAGCTCGGCGAGCATCAGGTCGGCGTAGCGGCGCGCTTCGGGCAGCGGGTGGGCGCGCATGCGCAGCAGCAGCTGCTCGTAGCCCTGTCCGGTGCCGTAGATGCCGACGTTGGACAGGGACGCCGCCGGCAGGATGCCGCGCAGCGCGTCGAACGCCTTGGCCCGGATCGCCTGGCGGTAGACGAAGTCGCTGTCGGCGGCGTCCTTGGGGATCGTCGCGCGGAAGTGGTCCTGCAGGCGCGGGACAGCAGCTCGGCGTAGGTGTCGAAGAGCCGGTCCATGTCGCCGACGTAGCGGGTGCCGAGCGGCGAGGCCAGCACGTCGGGGTGCCGGTGGTAGCGGTAGCGGCCGCCGAGGCGGCTGTCGTAGGCGATGTAGCGCGTCGACTGCTCGAGGTAGGCCATCAGCCGGCCCCACTCGAGCACCTTGGTGAGCAGGTTGGAGGCCTGCTCGCAGGCCAGGTGCACGCCGCCGAGCTGGGCGACCGAGTCGTCGCCGTACTCGACGAACACCCGGTCGTAGAGCTCCTCGGCCCGCCGCAGGCCGACGGTGGCGTCGATGGTGGCGTCGCCGGTGATGTCGAGCTCGCCCACGAACTCGTCGAGGAACAGGCGGCGCAGGCTCTTCGGCGAGCGCGAGTAGCGGGCGAAGAGCGCGCCCTTCACGACCTCGGGGAGGTTGACCAGGGCGAAGACGGGTCCGTCGAGGTTGGTGAAGTAGCGCCGCAGGACGTCGGCTTCCGTCGGGGCAGAACTCCTCGGCGACGTAGACGTTCACGGCCGGCGAGCGTACGATGCCTGGGCCCCGGGGGACGTGGCTCGAGGCGGATCCTCGAGATGGGCGCTCCTCGAACGAACGTCGGCACCGCCGCGACGGCGCCGGATCGGGCCCAGCAGGTCGGCGATGGTCATGGCCAGGCGCTTGGCCCCGTCGAGCACCGCGGCGTCGCCGAGCGGCCGAGACGCGTGGCGGGCGAAGGTCGGGCGTGTGGATGGCGACGTCCGACGGGGCGCGACCTTGATCATCGGGTGGATGGAGGGGACCACGTAGCTCACGTTGCCCATGTCGGTGCGAGCCCACGACCTTGATGCGACCGCGTCGGGCTCGGACAGCGGCGTCCCAGCGATGCGGCGTTGCTCGGCGTAGAGGTCGCAGCTCCGGGTTGTCGGCCCGGAGGTCGGCGTAGGCGTGGTCGAGCCGCTGGGTGATCTCGATCTCGCAACCCGGCCGCGACTCGGCGCCGGCACGCAGGCGCGCCTGCACCCGCTCCTTCAGCGGCTCGAGGTCGGCGAGGGTCGGCGAGCGCACGTACCAGACGCATCGGCGGCTCGGGAGGGACGATGTTCGCGGCTTGTCGCCCGCCGTCGGTGAAGATCCCGTGGACCCGCTCGTCGGGCCGGATGTGCTGGCGCAGCGCGGCCACGTTCATGTAGCCGAGCACCGCGGCGTCGAGGGCGTTGCGGCCCAGGTCCGGGGCGCCGCCGCGGCGTGGGCGGCCGCGCCGGTGTAGCGCACCAGGTACTGCTGCGATGGCGATGGTGTCATCCGCCGCAGGTCGGCGCCGGCGGGGTGGACCATCACCGCGGCGTCGACCTCGTCGAACGCCCCGGCCTCGATCAGGAAGACCTTGCCGCCGCCGCCCTCCTCGGCCGGGGTGCCGAGCACGAGCAGCCGCCCACCCAGCTCGTCGGCGACCGCCGCCGCCGCCAGCCCCGCGCCGAGGCCTGCCGCGGCGATGATGTTGTGCCCGCAGCGCGTGGCCGATGCCGGGCAGGGCGTCGTACTCGCAGAGCACCGCGAGCAGTGGCCCGTCGCCGGACCCCGCCCGGGCGGCGAACGCCGTCTCCAGGCCATAGGCGTGGGGCTCGACCTCGAGACCGGCAGCTTCCAACAGCGTCACCGGCAGCGGCGTGGGCGTGGTGCTCCTCGAAGTTCAGCTCCGGATGGTCGTGGAGGTCGTGGGAGAGCGCGACGAGCCGATCGGACCAGGTCGCCACCGCCTGTTGGATCGTCGAGCGGTGGTCGGTCGCGGTCGTCATCGTCGCGAGGCTACCTATCGCCCATCTGACGAAGGTGTGCTCAGACCACCACGGTGACCGCGTCGGGCTCGACGCGCACGCTGAGCGTGCGCACCGGACCGATCGAGACCCCGTCGATCCAGGCACGTCGACCGGGCCCGAGCTCGGTGGCGAAGTGGGCGACACGTGACGTGGCGATCGCAGGGTGCGGGAGGTGCGTGCCGGTCCGCACGCGCGAACGGGCGGCCAACCGGTCGGCCAGCCCCAGGGCTCCGTCGCTGACGTCGAGCAGACCGTCGTTGGGGTGCGATCGGGGCCCGAGGTCCCAATCGCCCAGCCACTGGGCGTTCATGAGCGCGACCGTCCGCCCCCGCCACCACCGACCGCGCACGATCAGGTGCGCCAGGAAGTAGCGCTCCACGCCGTCGATGTCCGCGATCGCCAGGTCGACCGGGAAGCGCACCGCCTCGTCGCCGTGCAGCCGCGACTCGTCACCCTCGCCGCCCAGCGTCCGGCAGAGATCGCCGCCCAGAAGCCCGATCATGGGAGGCGGCTCGGCGCGGCGCCTTGCCTCGGCCACCAGCGCGCTCGCCTCGGCATCGGACCGCGCCACGGCCCCGGTCGACGCCAGGGTTCCCGTTGCCCCGTACGCTTCGCCGCGCCGGATCGTCATGTCGCCGCCCCCGCGTCGCCGACGCTCACGGTGCCGATCTCCACGTCGCCGGCGGACACGATGCCGCGCCGCAACAGCCCGACCGCCCGACGCGCGGCCGTGCGGGTTGCCGCGACCTCGGTGATCGTCGCGAGCTGTCCGCACAGGTCGATCAGCCGACGCACGTTGCGCACGAAGTCGCCCGGTGAGCCGAGGTCGTCCGGGAGCATCTCGTCGAGGTCGTGCCCGGATGCCCAGCCGTGCACCGCCGCCAGCAGGGTGGCGTCCGGCGCGCGGGTCGGCTCGACGCCACGACGTTGCTCGTGCGTGCGCAACCGGGCCGAGATCCCCTCGAGCTGGGAGGTCCGCTCGGCCATCGCCGGACTGGCGAAGGTCGGCGGCGGGGCGGGGATGCGGCTGCGGTGCTCGTAGGTCAGCGCCGACGCCACCCCCGCGAGCTCTTCCGGACGCAGGCCGTCGAAGATCCCCGCCTGGACCGCGAGCACGACCAGCAGGTCGCATTCATGCGTGGTCCGGGTGAGTTGGGCACCGAGTGGGGTGAGCGACCAGCCGTCGAGCGCCCCGCAGACCTCCAGGACCTGGAGCAGACGACCGAATTGGTCGGCGAGGGTGTCGCGACCCGCTGCGAGCTCGGCCTCGGCCGCGGAGATCCGATCTTGGGTCGACTCGATGGCCCGGTGGTCGCGGCGGGAGGCGCGAGCGCCGCGCAGCGTCTTGAGCTTCCGCCGCAGACGGCGCACCTCCCGCTCGGCAGACTCGACGCGTTCCGCCCGCTGGAACTGGGCGAACGAGCGGGACAGCAGGCGGCGCGCCTCGTCGGGTGGGTGGCCCGCCACGAGGTTCACGACCATGTTGTAGGTGGGGCGAAAGGCGGAGCGGAGCGGATACTCACGGCTCGCGACGAGCTCGGCGACCTCGTCGAAGCGGACATAGGGCGACCAGAGCACGACGGCATCGCCGACCGGGTCCAGGCCACGCCGCCCCGCGCGTCCGGTGAGCTGGGTGTACTCCCCCGGGGTCAGCATCTCGTGCCCATCACCCCGGAACCGCGTGAGCTGCTCGATCACCACGGTCCTCGCCGGCATGTTGAGACCGAGCGCCAACGTCTCGGTCGCGAACACGAGCTTGACCAGTCCCGTGGAGAAGCACTCCTCCACGGCCACCTTCATCGCCGGCACCATCCCGGCGTGGTGGGCAGCGATCCCCGCTGCGAGCTGCGACGTGAAGCGGTCGACCTGCAGCACCTCGCGATCGCGTTCACCGATCCCCTTGCACGCGGCCTCCACCACGGCGCGGATCTCCGCCGCCTCCGCGTCGCTCGTGAAGCGCACCCCCTGGTCGGCAAGCGATGCAGCCGCTTCGTCGCAACCGGCTCGGGAGAACACGAAGGCGATGGCCGGCAGTCGGTCGGTCGTCGAGAGGAGCGCCGCCACCTCGGCTCGGCGCGGCATCCTCCAGCGCTGCCGTGGGCGCGGCGCGCCGGCTTGCCGACGACCGCGGGGACGGTCCGCGACGAACTGGTCGCCGAGCGGGTTCGGGGCGCCGTCGACGAGCACCGGCACTTCCTCGAGGCCCCCGCCCCGTCGCGCCGCGAGATAGCGGTTTCGGAGCTCGACGGGGCGCCGGTGCTCGACGACCACGTCGGTGGGTCCCCGGACCGAGGTGAGCCAGTCACCCAGTTCCTGGGCGTTCGAGACCGTCGCCGAGAGGCACACGAAGCGCACTCCGGGCGCGGTGTGGATGAGCACCTCCTCCCACACGGCGCCGCGCTCGCGGTCCTCCAGGTAGTGGACCTCGTCGAGCACGACACAGCCCAGTCCGTCGAGCGCGTCGGAGCCCGCGTAGAGCATGTTCCGCAACACTTCGGTGGTCATGACGACGATGGGCGCAGACGCGCCGATCGAGATGTCACCGGTCACGAGCCCGACCTGGTCGGCACCGTGGAGCGCGGCGAGATCCCGGTGCTTCTGGTTCGACAGCGCCTTGATGGGCGTGGTGTAGAAGGCACGACGCCCGCGTGCCAACGCCGCGGTGACGGCGTGCTCGGCGACCACCGTCTTCCCCGACCCGGTGGGCGCGCACACCAGCACCGAACGCCCGCCGTCGAGCGCAGCGATGGCCTCCCGCTGGAAGCGGTCGAGGGTGAACGTCGTGGGCACTGCGGGGCCGACCATCAGGCCTTGCCGCGACGAGCCCGCTCCATGAACAGCCCGATCACGAGGGCGACGCCGTACAGCACCACCATGGGGACCGCCATGAAGAGGAACGTGAAGGGGTCGCCCGTCGGCGTGATCACGCCCGCGAACAAGGTGACGCCGGCGATCACGTAGCGCCACTGGCGGATCAGGGTGCGCACCGAGACCAGGCGGATCGCCATGAGCGCCACCAGCACGACGGGGAACTCGAACGCCACGCCGAAGACGATCATCATCCAGCCGAGCAACGTGACGTACTTGCCGGACTCGTACGCAGCCACGAAGTTGCTTCCGCCCACCCCCTGCAGCCAGTTGAGCGAGACCGGCAGCACCAGGTAGGCGACCCACACGCCAAGGCCGAACAGGACCAGGGCAGGGCCGATGAAGGCAGCGGCGTAGCGCCGCTCGTTCGAGTACAGGCCTGGCGCCACGAACCGCCAGAGCTGCCAGAGCAGCACCGGCATCGCGAGCACGATGCCGATGTACAGCGAGAGCTTCAAGCGGGTGCTCAGCGGGTCGAGGGGGTTGCTGTTGACGAACTTCCCCGACCCGGCGAGGCACTGATGCGTCCGGCACAGGTCGTTCACGGGTTGCTGCAGGACGTGCAGCACCGGGTTGAACAGGAACCAGCCGAGCAGTGCGCCCACCCCAGCGCGATGGCGCACTTGAAGAGCCGGTTGCGCAGCTCCACGAGGTGCGCCATGAGCGACATCGAGGACTCGTCCGGATGTGGCACCGCTTTCGTGCTCAGGGCTCGTTCCCATCCTCAGCGCCACCCGCAGCCGCGGTCGACGGCTCCCCGTCAGCGGTGCCGTGCGCCACGACCTCGGTCGTGGTCGACGCGTCGTCCGGGGTCGGCTCGGTCGTCGCCTGGTTGACCGCGCTGCGGATCTCGTCCTGGAAGCCCCCGGAGAGCTTGCGCAGCTCGGCCGCGGCCTTGCCGATCTTCGCGCGCGACCTCGGGCATCTTCTCGGGACCGAGCACGATGAGGACGATCACGAAGATCATCACCATCTTCTCCGGCGAGAAATCAAGCATCGCCCACGATGCTACCGGTCGGTCGGTTGCGTCCCCTCGCCGACCGCGACCGGCGCCTCCCCCACCGCGGCGTGCCGTCGACCCAATTGCTGCGCGGCGCCCCGGACCGCATCGGCCTGTTCCTCCAGTGCGACGAGGCGGTCTGCCGCCTCTCGGACATCCCGATGAGCCGCGTCAACGCGTCGGGCGCCGACGGCTACCACCACGGCGCCGACCAGCAAGACCGCCGGGGCCAGCGTCCACAACCAGGTCATGACCTCACCGTAACGGCGAGTCAAGCCACCCCGGCGGACCAGCTCGGTGGCCCTTCAACCGTCGAGCTGCTCCATCCACCCGTCGGTGTCCAGCAGCTAGTGGAACTCGAGCAGGTCGTCGTGGGTGAACGCGGCACCCACGTGGCGCTCCTCGAGCTCGGCGGGCAGGTGCCACAGCGAGACCGGCGACCCCGACGACGCCAACACCTCCACGAGGCGGCTCTCCAACGGACGGGCCACCGGAGACTGGCACTTGGGGCACTGGAACACGTACGAGGCTCGCTGGTCGTCGAGGCAGAGCCGCACGACCACGTCTTCTGCGGTCAACTGGATGTCCCCACACTCATCACACGTCGCCCTGACGACGGCCACGACCATCTCCTCGCTGGATGTCCTGGGTCAGGTATCGGTCAGGAGACCGGGCCGGTTGAGCATCATCTTCATCGGCTCCCTGGAGCGGGCAAGATCAGGGCATGGGTCCCGTCTCATCACCGGTCCTCGGATTCGCCCACCGTCGGGCGCGCGCCGCATGCGCCGGAGAACACCATCGAGGCGTTCGTCACGGCGGTCCGCATGGGCGCGCGGGCGTTGGAGACGGACGTCTGGCTCACCCGTGACGGCGTGGCGATCATCGACCACGACGGCAAGGCGCCGCGGGCGGGGCGCATGGTGCCCATCGGCGAGTTGGAGCACCGGGCCCTCCCCGACCACATCCCCACCGTCGAAGAGGTCCAGAACGCGGTGGGCACCGCCGTCGACCTCTCCATCGACGTCAAGGACGCATCGGCCTACGGAGAGCTCATGCGCATCCGCCATGCCGCGGGTCGCGAGGTGGTCCGTCGGACGTGGTTGTGCCACCCCGATCCTGCTCTCCTCGCCGACTGGCGCACCCTCGACGCCGACGTCCGCCTCGTCGCCTCGATGAAGCGCCGGCACGTCCTCCGGCAAGCGGCGTGCGCCCCCGAGTCCCTGGCCGCGGCCGGGGTCGACGTCATGAACCTGCGCGGCGACACGTGGAGCCGCGACCTCGTCGCGCGCTGCCACGAGGCCGGGCTGCTCACGTTCGCCTGGAACATCCAGCGACGACGTCGGATGCGCACGCTGGTCACCTGGGGCATCGACGGCCTCTACAGCGACCACACCGATCGACTGGTCGAGGTCCTGGGCCTCGACCAGGTGCACGCAACGTGATCGTCGCGTCGGCGACCACCCGCCCCTAGAGCCCGCCGACGCGGTCGAACGGCCAGATCCGGACGAAGGCACGACCGACGATGCTGTTCTCCCTGATCGGCCCGAAGCACCGGCCGTCGATCGAGTCCTGGCGGTTGTCGCCCATCACGAACACCCAGCCCTTGGGCACCACGTAGGGGTGCGCTGCGGTGCCGGGGAACTGGCATCCGTACGGCGGCTGCGCGATCGTGCTCTCCCGCTTGCCGTTTGCATCGGTGTTCACGTACGGCTCGTCGAGGACCCGACCGTTGATGGAGACCTTCCCGCCCTCGATGGACACCCGATCCCCGGGGAGGCCGACCACCCGCTTCACCAGGTCATCGAGGTTTGCCAGCAGCGCGCAGTTGGCCCAGGTGGGCTCACCCGTTTGGTTGCAGTCGGGACGGGTGAAGACGACGACGTCGCCTCGATGCACGTCGTGGGTGCGGTAGCTCAGCTTGTTCACCACGATGCGGTCGCCGACGTGCAGCGCGGGGTACATGGAGGCCGAGGGGATGCGGAACGGTTGGAACACGAACGCCTGGATGAGCAGTGCGAATCCGAGCGATGCACCGATCACGACCACCCACTCGATCGCCGAGCGCAGCCCCGAGGGCTTCCCGCGCCGATCCCGCTGGGAAGGCGGCAACTCGATGGGGCCGAGCTCCGCCTCGTCGAGGAGGGCTCCCTCGTCCTCGAGTCCGTCGGTGTCGACTGCACCGACCTGGTCCGCCGACCGGAGCTCGCGGTCTGCTTCGGGCTCGCGGGCAGGGGGCAGGTCGGTCACAGGTCTCGCACGATACCTGCCACCCGACCGGGTTCGAGCAGCGCATCCACCAAGTCTTCCGTCAGCGATCGCCGTAGCGCGCCAGAAGCCGACGCGCCGCGCCCCGGGCCATCGTCGTCGCGTTGACCCGAGGATCGTCCTCGATGACCTGCACGTCAGGGCCCAATTGGAGCAACAGGCGCTCCAGCCAGGACGGGGAGGCAATCGCCAATCGCAACCGCACGCCCCCGTCCGCGGTCGGCTCGCGCTCGAGCGCGGGTACCTGATCGAACAACCAGGCACTCGCCGCACACACCTCCAAAGTCACGTACGGAAGGTCCGGGTCGTCGAAGCGGAGCGCCTCCGGCACGTCGGTGCGAGGGTGCAGGAACGGCTCGTCGGTCCCGGTCGCCCGGGCGATCCGGTCGAGTCGGAACACGCGATCGTCCTCTGCAAGGTGGCACCAGCCGGCCACGTACCAGTGCCCGTCGTCGGCCCACAGGCGGACGGGCTCGACGCGACGAGCGCGGCGTTCGCCATGGCCGGGGCTGAAGTAGTCGATCTCGACCTGCCGCTCGTCGCGTCGCCCCTCGTCCAAGGTACGGAACACGTCCTGGTCGGCGCTGGCCAGCGTGACGTCGACCGCCGACAGGGCCTCCGGCCCCAGGACGTCGGCCAACTTGTCGAGCGCACCGGCGAGCGCGCCGGACGGCCCGGGCGAGGCGCAGGAGCGCCCTCGCGGAGGTCACGAGCCCGACCGCTTCCGCAGGGGTGAGCCGGAGGGGTCGTGTGAAGCTGTCGGCGTAACGGACGGTGACGACGTCGTCGTCGAGCCAGAGGTCGATCAGGGTGTCAGGGGTGAACGGGTGGACCCCGACCATCATCACGGTCTCCAGGTCGGCGACGAGCCGATCCGGGGCGATGTCGAAGCGCGGCGCACACCTCGGCGATCGGCACACCCTCGGGATGTGCGGCCACCCAGGGCACGAGCGCCAGCAGTCGTCGCAAGCGATCGGTCGCGGTCGGTGCCATCAGCCCTCCTCGACGGCCCAGGCGAGGAGCCAGTCGACCACCAGCTGCCGCAGCACGTCGGGCGATTCGACCACCACATGCTCCCCCAGTCCCAGCAGCCAGGAGCGGAAGCCCTCCGGGTTCGTGACCTCGAACTCGACCACGACCGCGCCATCGTCGTCAGCCTCGACGACCCGATCCTCCCCGACCTCCCCGACGAGGCTCGCTGCAGCCATCGCGTCGGCTCGCACGCGAGCGGTCATGCTGCCCAACGCTCCGACCGTCCACGGGGCGAGCCTCGCCATCCCCGCGTGCCGATCCGGCCGCGGGTGCTCGGCGGCACCCAGGCGTCGCACGTGCCCGTCGATGCGATCGAGACGGTAGAGACGCTCGTCGTCGCGGTCCAGATCGAACCCTGAGACGTACCAGTGGCCTCCCTGGAAGCCAACGACCCACGGCTCCAGACGCCGCTCGACCTGCCGGTGCGAGAAACCCACCACGCGGCGCTCGATCGCCGCGTCGTAGAGCGCGCCCAGGTTGGGATCCGCAGGGATCGTCGCCAGCGGTGTCGTCGCGGAGTCACGCCCGTCGGAGAGGACCCCGCCCAACTTCCAGAGCACGCTGGGCGAGCGCGGGCCCGCGACCGGAACCATGCGCGTGGCGAGGTGGAGCGCCGCGAGCTCGTCGGCGCTGAGCCCGGGATCGGGAAGGTAGTACTCCGAGCGATCGATGCGGTAGCCATCCAACGGTGGGTTCGAGCCGGGTATCGGCTCGACGCGGATCGGCACCCCCATCTCGCGCAGGTCCTCCTTGTCGCGCTCGAACTGGCGCCGAAAGGCACTCGCCGTGGAGTCGTACCCTTCGACGCGGGTCCGCAGCACCTCGGCGCTCACGGGCGCCGAGGTGTGCAACAGCGCGGCGACCAGGTTCATCAGCCGTTCGAGCTTGGGGACGGACATCGGTCAGCCCACCGTCCGGGCGGCGGCGACGCCCGCCGCGGCGGCGGTGTCGAAGAACAGCGCGTCCTGGTCCGGACCGCGGCCCATCGTCGTCACCCGCAGCCCCTCGGTCGCGAGCAGGGCGGTGGCGTCGACGTCGGGCACTTCCACGATCAGGTGGCGACCGGACCAGGGCACGAGCTCGGGGACGAGCCGGGTCGGAACGGGCACCTCGACCGCGGAGCGAACCAGGTCGAGGACGGTTGCGGTGTGGTGACTCAGACCTTGATGACGTGGACGGGCGTCACCGCTCGACGCCCGAGCGCAGCACACCGCCCGACCGCCGAGAGCCACCGCGGTGTCGAGCACCGGCGCCGCTTCCAGGGCCGTGGTAGCCAGGCGGTGACCGGCACCCACGACACCGGGCCCCATGCCGACCACGATGAGGTCCGCACCCGCGTCATGCCGCGCGAGCGCCAGCGCGGACGGTACCCCGACCGCCTCACGGTCACCACCGAATGCGTGGCCGGCAGTGACCGTGCCGGCCGCCAGCCATCCGCGCCCGACGAGGTCGTCGACGAGCCCGCTGAAGGCCAGCGGGAGGCTGGCCCCGTCGGTCATCACGTAGGCGCAGCGCAGATCAGGGTTCACCGACCGGGCTCCGGCCAACACCAGCGGCACCTGGCTGTGCACCGTGCACGCCACCACGACGGCGCCGTCGATGCTCTCCGGCAGGTCGTCGAGGTGCTCCTCGGCGACCCCGGTGTCGATCTGCATCGGGGTGTAGCGCAACTTCATGACGTGGCCGCCCCCGGGCGTCTCGTAAGCACCCGCGGTCAGGTTGACCGACACCACGTGCCAGCCACCGGTCCCCAACCCCAGGTCGACCGCGGTCGTGTTCATGAGCACCTCGTCGCCGACGTCGACCGTCCCCGTCAGCTGGGTCACCACGTAGGCCCGCTCGACCTCGTCTCCGTCGCGACGCACCAGGACCCGCTGGAGCCCCGGCCGCGCCTCGAGGACCTCGGTCACCGTGCCGTGGACGAAGCGCGCCATCAGAGGCTGGCGATGAGCTTCTCGACCCGCTCGTCGTGCGAGCGGAACGGGTCCTTGCACAGCACCGTGCGCTGGGCCTGGTCGTTCAGCTTCAGGTGCACCCAGTCGACCGTGTAGTCGCGCTTGCGCTCCTTGGCCCGTGCGGATGAACTCGCCCCGCAGGCGGGCCCGGGTGGTCTGCGGCGGGGTGTCGACCGCCGTCGTCGATGCTCGTCGTCGTCGCAGATCCGGTCGACGAGGCCCCGATCGCTGCAACCGGTAGAAGACGCCCACGCTCGCGGTTGACGTCGTGGTACTGCAGGTCGAGCAGCGCCACCCTGGGGTGGTTGAGCGGCAGGTCGTGCTTCTCGCGGTAGCGCCTCGATCAGCTTGTACTTCGATGACCCAGTCGGCCTCCCGGTCGAGCCCGAGAGCGGGTCCTTCTCGATCTGGGTGAGGCAGTGCTCCCACATGTCGAGCGGCCTGCTGCTCCTGCGGCGGAGAGGTCGCGGCGCTCGGCGTAGCGGAGGGCCCGGTTCAGGTACTCCGACTGGATGTCGAGGGCGCTGGCCTCCCGCCCGTTGGCCAGCCGCACCTTGCGGGTGCAGGTGATGTCGTGGCTGATCTCGCGGATGGCCCGGATCGGGTTCTCGAGGGTCATGTCGCGCAGCACCACGCTCGGCTCCTCGAGCATCCGCAGCAGGATCGCTGGTGGCCCCGACCTTGAGGAAGGTGGCGTACTCGCTCATGTTCGAGTCGCCCACGATGACGTGGAGGCGGCGGTAGCGCTCGGCATCGGCGTGGGGCTCGTCGCGGGTGTTGATGATGGGCCGGCTCCGGGTGGTGGCCGACGAGATCCCCTCCCAGATGTGCTCGGCCCGCTGGCAGATGCAGAACATCGCGCCCCGCGCCGTCTGCAGGACCTTGCCGGCACCGGCGTAGATCTGGCGGCTCACGAGGAACGGGATGAGCACCTCGGCGTAGTGGGCGAAGTCGTCGCGCCGGCTGGTGAGGTAGTTCTCGTGGCAGCCGTAGGAGTTGCCGGCGGAGTCGGTGTTGTTCTTGAACAGGTAGATGTCGCCGCGGATGCCCTCTTCGGCGCAGGCGCTGCTCGCGCGCCGGCCAGCGAGCTGCTCGAGGATCCGCTCCCCGGCCTTGTCGTGCACGACGAGCTCGTGGATGGAGTCGCACTCGGGCGTGGCGTACTCGGGGTGGGAGCCGACGTCGAGGTAGAGCCGGGCTCCGTTGGCGAGGAAGACGTTGGAGCTGCGACCCCACGACACGACCCGGCGGAACAGGTAGCGGGCGACCTCGTCCGGGCTCAACCGTCGCTGTCCGCGCAGGGTGCAGGTGACGCCGTACTCGTTCTCGAGACCGAAGATCCGGCGTTCCATGTCCGCACGTTATCGGGGTGTCGTCGACGCAACCGACGATGTCCGCCTCAGGACCCGGTCGGAGGTCGGCTCCACCTCGACCGGGCCGGCCGCTTCCAGCGCGGCGGCGACGTCGGCGACGTCTCGATGCGCCGGAACGCCCGTCGTCGGCCGTTGCGCTCGAGGATCGCGACCTCGAGCTCGTCGGCGTGCGAGGTTTCGGTCGGGAGCGGAGAGGCCGTGCACCGCCACGCGCGAGCGCGCGCGCCCCAGGTCGAGGTCGGGCTCCCACGACTTCCTCGCACACGCTCGTCGACGGCCTCGGCGTCGCCGCCGAGGACGCTGAACCGGTCCTCGTCCATGATGGTGCCGTCGTAGAGGATGTGGAAGAGGCGGTCTTCCTCCGGAGTCGCGCCGACCTCGGCGACGAGGATCTCGACCTCCATCGGCTTCATCTCGTGGGTGAAGACCTGGCCGAGGATCTGGGCGTACTGGTTGGCAAGGCTCCGGGCGTCGACGTCGTCGCGGCTGTAGGCGTAGCCCTTGAGGTCGGCATGTCGCACCCCCGCGACCCGCAGCTGGTCGAACTCGTTGTACTTGCCGACCCCGGCGAAGGCGATGCGGTCGTAGATCTCGTTGATCTTGCGCAGCGTGGCACGACGGGTTCTCGGCACAGATGCACGATGCCGTCGTTGGCCGTCACCGCGACGAGGCTGCGACCTCGGGCGATGCCCTTGCGCGGCGTAGTCGGCCCGGTCGTCCATGACCTGTTCCGGCGCGACGTAGAACGGCATGCTCATGCGCCCGGCTCCTCGAGTCCGTGCTGGGCGGTGTAGCGGGCGCGCAGCCGCTCCACTCCTTGGCGAAGGACTTCGTCCTCGACCCGTGCGAAGCCCGCGGAGCCGATGGTCGCCACGACGGGGTAGATGCCGCGCAGCAAGTCCGGCCCGCCCGTGGCGGAGTCCTCCTCAGCGGCGGTGACCAGCGCCGAGAGCGCCAGGTCGATCGCGGCGGCCTCGTCCAGCGTCGGGCCCCGGAAGCCGAGTCGGAGCACGGTCGCCGCGTGGAGGCTGCCCGATCCGGTGCAGGCCAGGTCGTGCTCCTCGTAGCGCCCACCGGTCACGTCGTACTGGAACAGACGACCGATCTCCCGCTGCTCGTCGAAGCCCGCGAACAGCGGCACGACCGCCATCCCCTGCATCGCGGCCGGAAGGTGGGCGCGCACCATCCTGCCGAGCTGGTTCGCCTTGCCATCGAGGCTCAGCCCGCCTCCCTCGACCTTCTCGTAGTGCTCGAGCTGCAGTTGGAAGAGCTTCACCATCTCGATGGCCGGTCCCGCGGCGCCGGCGATGCCGACGGCGGAGTGGTGGTCGGCGGGGAACACCTTCTCGATCCTGCGGTGGCTGATGAGGTTGCCCGAGGTGGCACGCCGATCGCCGGCCATGAGCACGCCACCGTCGTAGCGCACCGCGACCACCGTCGTGCCGTGCGGGACGTCGATGCCGCCCGGGACCGCGGCGCCGGGAACGGAGGCGGCGAGGCCGGCATCCTGGACGAGCGCCGCGAAGTTGGGGCCGGGGTCTCGTTCCGGTGGATAGAGCGGCAGGGTCACGACCGCCGAGGGTAGCGCCACTACCTTGACGAGCGTGCCACCGACGCGACCGCCGACGTCACGGGCGATCGGTGCGGAGCGGAAGCAACTGATCCGACGGGTCCTCCGCAGGCTCGCGGAGGCCTTCGGGGTCGCGCTGGCCGCGGTGTCGGGCGCGATCGTCCTCTATCGCCCCTGGGGATGGCGCGCGTCCGTCCCGTTCTCGACCCAATTCGACAATCAGCTCAACGCGATCTTCGTCAAGAACGTCCTGGGCGGTTCGATGTACGGCACCAACCGGCTCGGCGCGCCCTTCGCCCAGCACCTCCAGGACTTCCCCGTCGGCGACAACCGGTGGTCGATGCTCGTCGTCCGGTCGATCGGCCTCGTGGAGCACCAGCCGTACACCGTGCTCAACCTCTACTTCCTCTTGGGCTTCGGCCTGGTCGCGGCGGCCGCCTACCTCGCCACGCGGGAGCTCGGCCTCCGCGCGTTGCCGGCGGTCGTGGTGGCCTGGCTCTACGCCTTCCTCCCGTACCACTTCGCCCACGACGAGACGCACGTCTGGCTCGCCAACTACGCGGGCCAGCCGCTCTCGGTGCTCCTCGCGGTATGGGTGCTGCGCGGCCAGCTCAGGCTCCCGTTCATCGGACGCGACTCCGGCGCATGGGCGCGCGACCAGCGCCGACGCCTCGTCGTCGCGAGCTGTTGCGTCGTCTACCTCGGCGGCAGCGGCGGCTACTACGCGGCCTTCGCGATCTTCGTCGTCCTCGCGGCCGGGCTGCTCGCGCAGGCCCGCCGACGATCCTGGCAGAGCGCCGCGACCGGCGCGGTCGTTGCGGCCGGGATCCTCGTCGTGCTCCTCGCGAACCTCGCCCCCGAGCTCGCCTGGCGCGCGACCCACGGCGTCGACCACTCGGTCGCCCAACGAAGCCTCTCGGACAGCGAGCGGTTCGGGCTCAACTTCACCCGGATGGTGCTTCCAGGTCCCGCGCACCGGGTGGGCTTCCTGGCGGCGATCGGTCGCCGCGCCAACCCCGACCCCCTCTCGGGCCGCGGCGCCCAGCAGGTCGGGATCGTCGCGCTTCTGGGCTTGCTGAGCTGTTGGTGGGCTCTGCTCCGACGGGGTGTCGGCCGTCGGGACGACGACCCTGGTGGGTTGTTGCCCCTGCCCGTCGCCCTCGGGTTGGTGGCGGCCTTCCTCGTGCTCCTGGGCGCGATCGACGGGCTCGGGCACACCATCGCGGTCGGCGGCGTGACGCAGTTCCGGGCCTGGTCGCGCGTGGTGGTCCAGATCGCCTTCTGCGGGTTGCTGGGCATCGCCTGGCAGCTGGACCGGCGTCGCCCGGCCCGCCCCGACGGACACCGTCGGCTCGTGGTCGGCGTCGCCGCGCTCATCCTGGTCGTGGGACTGGCCGACCAGATCCCCGTCGGGGTCCGGCCTCCCTACGCGAAGACCCGGGCGTCGCTCGAGTCGGCGCGTGGCTTCGTGAGCTCGATGCAGTCCTCGTTGCCCGATGACGCCATGGTCTTCCAGTACCCCGTCACGACCTTTCCCGAGGCCGGCCCGACCCGGGGGATGCCGGACTACAGCCTGGCCGTGCCCTACATCCTCGGCGACGGTTCCCTGCGCTACAGCTACGGCGGGGTCCGGGGCCGGGAAGCCGAGTGGCAGCGGTGGTGGGCGCAGCAACCGATGCCGCAACAGCTCCGGGGACTGGCCGCGGCCGGCTTCGACGCCGTCAGCGTGGAGCGGCGGGCCTATTTGGCCAACGGAAGCGCGTTCGAGCGATCCCTCGTCCCCACACTCGGCCCTCCGGCGGGAACGAGCCGAGACGGCGAGCAGTCCTGGTTCGACCTCCGGCCGCTGCGAGCCGAACTGGCGCGTGAGCTCCCTCCTGCCGCGATCGCGACGGCAGGCCGGCTCATCACCCACGGCATCGAGCCCTCGTTCTCCGGCGACGTCGGGCCCAACCGCGCCGCGTCGGATCGCCAGGACCGGTGGATCGGTGCAGCCGGACGGCTCACCCTCACGAACCCGCTCGACGCGACGAGGCCCGCGACCCTGCATCTGACGTTCGCTTCGCCACAGAAGGCGTCGATCACCCTCGACGGGAAGGACCTCCACCGGGTGATCGACCTCGCGCCAGGTGGTTCCGCGGCGACCACGATCCCGATCTCGCTACCTGCCAGGGGAACGGTCGGGATCTCGTTGTCGGTCGGCGGCAACAACCTGCAGGGCACGGGATCGACGTTCCCACCCCGTGCCCGGATCACGGCGCTGCGCCTCGACGAGGCGGCTGTCGAACGAGTCACACTCCATTGAGTGTCGGGCCGCCGCACGGTGACCGGCCACCCCGACGAAGCCCGATAGCGTGGCCAGGCGTGGACCTGCGCGAGTACTCGACCGCCAGTGCACTGGTCCGCCATCCGTGGGAGCGGGCCCGGGCACGCCTCGTCGAAGGCCTCCTCGAGCCCGAGCTGCCTCAGCAGCCGAAGCCGGTCGAGGTGCTCGACGTCGGCTCGGGTGACGGATGGCTGGCTCGCCAGCTCGCCGACGACCTCGGCCGGCGCGTCTCGATCACCTGCTACGACCGCTTCTACACCCGAGCACTCCTCGACCACCTCGAAGACCTGCCGGCCTCGGGCGTGACCTACACGGACACCTCGCCCACCGAAGCGGTCGACGTCGTCCTGGCACTCGACGTCATCGAGCACGTCGAAGATGACGCGGCCTTCGTGCGCGAGCTGGCTGCGCACCTCAGGCCCGGAGGCCGCCTCCTGGTCACCGTTCCGGCACACCAGGCCCTCTTCGGGCCGCACGACGTCGCGCTGGGGCACTTCCGGCGCTATTCGAGAGCCGGGCTCGTGGCGCTCCTAGCCGAAGCGGGGCTCGAGGTGCACGCCTCGGGCCACCTCTTCGCTTCGTTGTACGGGGTCCGTCGCGCGCAACGGCGACGCGAGCAACGCCGCGGCGAGCAACTCGAAGACGACGCCAGCGAGTACCTGAGCTGGGAAGGGCCGGAATGGCTGGCCCGTGGCCTGGCCGCCGTCTTGGTCGGCGAGGGCACCGTCACCCGTCTGCTGGGCCGGCTCGGGATCGACGTACCCGGACTGTCGTGCTGGTCGGTCGCGGTCCGCCCGTGACCGATCCCATGACGAACGACGATTCACCTGGCTGGATCGACCACCGGTCGCCGGAGGTCGCGGTGGTGGTCCCCTGCTTCAATGAGTCTCACCGGATGCTCGCCGAGCACTTCGTCGCGCTCACCCAAGACCCCGAGGTCGCGGCGATCTTCGTCGATGACGGTTCGACGGACGACACCCTTCGGTTGCTCGACGCGATCCAGACGGCCTCGCCGCGCCAGGTCGAGGTGCTGCGGGCGCCGAAGAACCTCGGCAAGGCCGGCGCGGTTCGCTTGGGGATGCGCGCGGCGAGCAGAGGCGGCGCGAGGTGGATCGGCTACCTCGATGCCGACCTGGCCGTTCCCATCTCCGAGTGGACCCGCGTCGCCAACGCGCGCTCCGATGACGTCGACGCCGTGCTTGCCAGCCGCGTACGCCTCCTCGGTCGGCACATCGACCGCAAGCCGATTCGCCACTTCCTGGGTCGGGGGTTCGCGACGTTCGCGTCGCTCCTGCTCCGCATTCCCGTCTATGACACCCAGTGCGGCGCCAAGCTCTTCCGCGCGGGCCCGGCGCTCGACAGCGCGCTGGCCACCCCGTTCAAGACCCGGTGGCTGTTCGACGTCGAGCTCATCGCCAGGTTGGTCTACCCGGATGACCCGGCCATGGCGGTTCCCGAGGACCGCTTGATCGAGCTCCCGCTCGAGCGATGGACAGACGTCCCGGATGGTGCCCTCGCACCGACATCGATCCCTGGCATCACCGCCGAGGTCATCGCGCTCACGAGAGACGTGCAGCGCCGCCGCAAGCAGCAACGTTGATCGGCGGCTACTCGCCGCCCTTCTGGACGTAGGACTTCACGAACTCTTCGGCGTTCTCCTCGAGCACGTCGTCGATCTCGTCGAGGAGGTCGTCGAGCTCCGCTTTGATCTTCTCGCCCGTCTCCCCGCGCACCGGCGCCTCGGCGACCTCGTCCTCGGTCCGAGCCGAGGTCGACTTGCGCTTCTGTTCTCGTTCAGCCATCACGCGACTCCAAGCTCACCCGGTAGGACCAAGACGGCCACAACCGGTCAGTGCTGCCCGGGACCAACCTATCCGCGAGCGGCCGAGACGACGACCATGCCCGAACAACGGCCTTGGGTAGAGTCCCTCCGCATGAAGACGGCGGGCGGCACAACCGGTCGGTGGCTCCGGCGGTCGGCCCGCCGGTTCGGGTCGACCGTTGTCGTCGCCTTCGGGACGACGGCTCTCGCCGCACTGCTCTACCGGCCCTGGTCGGTGCTCACGACCGCACCGCTGGACGCGGACGGCGACGTGTGGCTCTACCTCACCTACGTGCGCAACATCCTCGCCGGCAACCTCAACGGCACCGATCGACTCGGCGCGCCCTTCGGCCAGCACCTGCTCGACTACCCGGTGGGCAACGACCTCACCCACTTCCTGCTCGTGCGCGTCATCGGTACCTTCACCAGCAACGACTTCCTGGTGATGAACATCACGTTCCTCGTCGGCTTCGGATTGGTCGCGGCCGCGACGGAGCTGGTCGCGCGCGAGCTCGGCCTCCGCAGGGATCTGTCCGTCCTGGTCGCCGTGCTCTTCACCTTTGCGCCGTTCCACTTCGCCCAAGGAGAGCACCACTTCGTCTACGCCGGCTACTGGGCCGTACCCCTGGGCACCCTGCTCGCGGTCTGGACGCTCCGCGGCACCCTGCCCTTCCCGATCGCCGCAGTGCCACGTGGCGCGTGGGACCGCGGACAGTCCCGGCGGCTCGGGATCCTCGTCGCCTGCGTCCTCGTGGGTGGAACCTCCGACCCCTACTTCACGTTCTTCACCGTCTTCCTGGTGGTGACCGCGGGGCTGCTCGCGGGCTGGCGGGACCGCTCCTGGCCACGGTTCTTCGCCGGCGCGGTGGTCGCCTTGGGCCTGGCTGCCGTGCTCCTCATCACGTTGGTGCCGGCCATCATCTGGAGAGTGCGGCACGGCGCGAACCCTCAGGTGGCGGTCCGCTCCCCCGGCGACGTCGAGCTCTTCGGTCTGCACCTCTCCCAGCTCGTGCTACCGGGTCCCCAGACCCGATGGCCGGGCCTCGGATCGATCGGGTCTCGGCTCCTCGAAGTGCCGGGACCTGGCGAAGCCGGGACCTACCTTGGTGCCTTCGCGCTCATCGGGCTCGTCCTGGCAACTGCGGCGCTGCTCCGGACGGGGATCGGTTCAACCCGATCGCCCCAGCGGGCCGAATCGGCGCGCCTGCCCCGTGACCTGGCGCTGCTCGCGTGGAGCGCCCTGCTGTGGGCGACGATCGGCGGGCTGAGCGGCATCCTGGCCGCCGTCGGCTTCACCCAGATCCGCACCTGGAGCCGGATGTCGATCTACCTCTCGCTCTGCGGGCTGCTGGCCCTGGCGTCGATCGTGCAGACCCGACAACGTGCGCTCCTCGATCGCCGTCGGACGTCGACCCTCGCGGCGCTGGGCCTGGTGGTGGTCTTCGGGCTCGTCGACCAGGTGCCGGCCACGATCCCTCCGTCGCTCGACCGCCTTTCGGCCTCCGTCGACTCGACCCGTGCGATGGTCGACCAGATGGAGCGCGCGCTGCCGCCCGGCGCCGACGTCTTCGAACTGCCGGTGATGAGCTTCCCCGAGGCGTCGACGATCAACGTCATCGACAGCACGGAACTGCTCATCCCCTACCTCGTCGACCACGGCCGGCTGCGGTGGAGCTTCGGGGGGTTGCGCGGGCGGGAAGCGGACTGGCAGCTCAACTGGGGTCAGGCGCCTCCACGGGAGTTGGTGCGCGGGCTCGCGCTCGCCGGCTACGACGCGGTCTACGTCGACCGCCGCGGCATCGCCGACCGCGGTGCTTCCGTCGAAGGCGCGCTCACGTCGCTGGTGGGCCCACCCAGCGGCACCAGCCCGAACGGCAGGCAATCCTGGTACGACCTGCGGCCGCTGCGCCGTCGACTGTCGGCGAGCTCCTCGGCCGCAGAGATCGCCCGGGCCCGCCGGTTGCTGTTGCACAGCGCGACGGCAACGATCGAGAACGCCCAGCCGCCACCCAAGCCGCCCAACCCTGCGGTGGCCCAATGGTTCGAGTCGCCGTCACGGATCGTCGTGCACAACCCGCTGCCAGGTGCGCGACCGGTGACGCTGCGACTGCTCCTCAGTGCGGTCGCACCGTCGAAGATCCACCTCGAAGGACCGGGCGTGAACCGGACGATCGAGATCGATGCGGTTCCCAAGGCCGCCGCCGTTCCGTTGACCGTTCCCGCCGGTGACACCACGATCGCGGTGACCACCGATGCGCCACTGGACTACGACGCGCCCAAGCTGCGGGTCCAACCCGTCATCACGGCGACCGTGCGAGTCGATCGGCTCATGGTGACCGACCAGGCGGTCACCGACCTCGTCGACTGACGCTGGCTCGCGCCTCGCTCAACCGCCCAGGCGGTCGAGCAGCTCGGCCGCGGTCCGGCTCTGATCGACAAGCTACCCTACCTGGGCGCGCGTGCCGCGACCGGGCTCCATCATCGGGACGCGGCGCAACGGTTCGGAGCCGACGTCGAACACGATCGAGTCCCAGTTCGCGGCCACCACGGCGTCGCCGAACTTGTTCAGGCAGGCACCGCGGAACCAGGCCCGGGTGTCCTCCGGCGGATGACCGACCGCGTGGGCGACCTCGGCGTCGGTCGTGACCCTTTGCAGGCCGGCGCGGGCCGCGAGCGACCGCTCCGGCCGCACGTCGTGGTACTGGAGCGTCGAGCGCCGCGACACGGCCGTCCTGCCAACCGACGTCGTGACGCTCCTGGTAGCGCGACCAGGAGACGATGCTTGGCGACCCAATCCAGACGATCGGCGAGCACCGCGGGGTCGGACTCGAGCCCCGTGAGGACCTGCTCCCAGTGCTCGAGGATCAACCTCGCCGGACGCCTCGCCGCCCACGGTCTCGAAGCCGGTCGTCTCCGCGTAGTGGCGGGCCGCGTCGAACAGCTCCCACTGGATCTCCAACGCCGTCGCCATCGATCCGTCCACGAGGGGGATCGGTCGCTTCAGGGTGAGGTCGTAGCGAGACTTCCCGCATGGCACGGACCGGCGATCGGAAGCGCACCTCGGGCAAGGGCGCGCTGTCCTCGATCATGGCCAGCACGAACGCAGTGGTACCCGACCTTGAGGAACGTCGCGACCTCCGAGCAGGTTGGCGTCGCCGCAGATGACGTGCAGCCGGCGGTACTTCTGCCGGATCGGCGTGGGGCTCGTCTCTGGTGTTGACGATCGGTCGCTTCAAGCGTGGTCTCGAGTCCGACCTCCTCCTCGAAGAAGTCGGCTCGCTGGCTGAGCTGGTACGGGACCTCGGCGCTGCTGGTACCTGCGGCCTCGCAGCCCACCTTGCCCGCACCGCTGTAGATCTGCCGGGTGACGAAGTGCGCGGTGACGTGGTTCGACGATCCGGCCGAACGGCACCGACCGGTCCATCAGGTAGTTCTCGTGGCACCCGTAGCAGTTGCCCTTGCCGTCGGAGTTGTTCTTGTAGACGACGATCTCCTGGCCGGGGGGAAGGGCGGTCGGCGGCGGCACGCATCGACGCTGACGAGGATGCGCTCGGCGGCCTGGTCCCAGACCACGACCGAGCGGGCATCGGCGCACTCCGGCGTGGAGAGCTCCGGGTGGGCGTGGTCGACGTAGTAGCGGGCACCGTTGGTGAGCACCGCGTTGACCAGGTGGGTCTCGACCTCCGGGGCCATCGTGCCGAGCGGGCGCGAACCCACGGGCGTCGTGCCCGGGCGGCTCGTCCTCGAAGTCCCAGCTCGACCTTGGCTCGGGGAGCACGCCCGGCCCGTCGGCGCTCGCAGCGAGGTAGGCGTTGATGAGGACCGACGAGGCCGCGATCGGGTTGGGACTCGGCACGCCCCGCTGAGCACGATGCCGTACTCGGTCTCGATCCCGCAGATCTTGTGCGATGGCCACGCGCGCAGCCTACCGGTCACGCTCGACGAGCCGGGACGCCACCCGGCGCGAGGGTCGAGCGGCCTCAGAGGTACTGGCCGGTGGCGACCCGCTCGATCGACCGGCCGCCCTCGGCCTCGGCGTCGGCGTCCTCGGTTCACGAGCGTGCGCACGTAGACGATCCGCTCGCCCTTCTTGCCCGAGATCTTGGCCCAGTCGTCGGGGTTGGTCGTGTTCGGGAGGTCCTCGTGCTCCTTGTACTCCTGGTGGATCGAGTCGACAGGTCGTCGAGCCGGATGCCCCGCGTCGCCGCCGGCGATGACCCGCTTGATGGCGAGCTTCTTGGCCCGACGCACGATGTTCTCGATCATGGCGCCCGACGAGAAGTCCTTGAAGTACATGATCTCCTTGTCGCCGTTCTGGTAGGTCACCTCCAGGAACTGGTTCGTCTCGTCGTCGCGGTACATCTCGGCCACGGTCGTCCTCGATCATGGACCGCACGGCCTTCTCGGGATCGCCGCCGCCGAGCGATCGCCACCTCGTCCGGGTCGAGCGGGAGGTCGGCGGTGAGGTAGCGGCGCGAAGATCTGCCGCCGCGGCCTGCTCGTCGGGACGCTCGATCTTGATCTTCACGTCGAGGCGCCCGGGACGCAGGATCGCCGGGTCGATGAGGTCCTCGCGGTTCGAGGCGCCGATCACGATCACGTTCTTGAGGGCTCTCGACGCCGTCGATCTCGGCGAGCAGCTGGGGCACGATCGTCGACTCCATGTCGGAGCTGATGCCCGTGCCGCGGGTGCGGAACAGCGAGTCCATCTCGTCGAAGAAGACGATGACCGGCCAGCCCTCCTCGCTCTTCTCCCGGGCCCGCTCGAAGACCAGGCGGATCTGGCGCTCGGTCTCGCCCACGTACTTGTTGAGCAGCTCGGGGCCCTTGATGTTGAGGAAGTAGCTGCGGCCCTGGCGTCGTCGCCCGTGACCTCGGCGACCTTGCGTGGCCAAGCGAGTTGGCGACCGCCTTGGCGATGAGGGTCTTGCCGCAGCCCGGGCGGCCCGTAGAGCAGGATGCCCTTCGGTGCGGGCAGCTTGTGCTCGCGCGAACAGCTCGTGCGTGCAGGTACGGCAGCTCGACCGCGTCCGTGATCTGCTCGATCTGGTAGTCGAGGCCGCCGACGTCGGCGTAGGAGATGTCGGGGACCTCCTCGAGGACGAGCTCCTCGACCTCGGGGCGCGGCAGCTTCTCGAGCAGCAGGGCCGGCGCGGGCGTCCATGCAGCACGGAGTCGCCGGCCCGGAGCTTCACGTCGCGCAGCGATCGGCGCCAGCTCGACGACCCGCTCCTCGTCGGCGCGGCCGACGATCAGCGCCCGGTGGCCGTCGTCGAGGAGCTCCTTGAAGGTGACGACCTCGCCGGTGCGCTCGGGGGCTCGGGCCAGCACCACGTTGAGCGACTCGTTGAGCACGACCTCCGTGCCCGCGGTCGAGGCTCTGCCGTCCGAGGTCGGGGTGCAGCGACACGCGCATCTTGCGGCCGCCCGAGTAGACGTCGACCGTGCCGTCGTCGTTGTCGCCGAGGAAGGTGCCGTAGGCCGCCGGCGGCTGGGTGAGCTTCTCGACCTCCTCGCGCAGGGCGGCGATGTGCTCGCGGGCCTCGCGCAGGGTGGAGGTGAGCTTCTCGTTCTGGCTGACCGCCTGGGCGAGCTGGCCCTTGGTCTCGAGCAGCCGCTCCTCGAGGGTGCGGACCCGCTTCGGGCGCGTCCTGCAGCCGTCGCCGCAGCTGCTGGATCTCGTCCTCGAGGAGCTCGCAGTGCTCGGCCAGCTCGGCGACCCTGTCGGCATCGGTGCTGTCGTTCGTGGCGATGGCGGCAACCTCCTCGAAGAACCTGCCTCGAGCATCCGGAGACCCGTGCTCGGCTTGACCATACAGGGTGCCCCGGCAGATGCCGAGGACCACGTTCGTCGCCTCCGGGAGCGTGGCGACGTGACCGATCACCGCCCGATGAAGTGGTGTCCACGTCGCTCCGACCCCTAACGTGGTGCACTCGAGCCATCGACGGCTCTTCGTTCGACCGCTTTCCCGTGAGAAGAGGCTTCCACCACCATGAAGGTCTGGATCGACCAGGATCTCTGCACCGGCGACGGGCTCTGCGAAGAGATCGCCCCGACGTGTTCACCCTGCTCGACGACGGCCTCGCCTACGTCAAGGACGACGGGAGCGTCTTCAGCGAGCCGGGTGGTGCCGCAGAGCCAGGCCGCAGTCCCCGGTCCGCTCGAGGAAGCCGTCGTCGAAGCCGCCGAGGAGTGCCCCGGCGAGTGCATCTTCATCGAGAACGCCTGATCCGACTCGCCGCGTGACCGGTCCCTGCGAGGACCGTCAGCCGAGCCAGCGTGCGTGCGTGAGAAAGCCCGTGTGGGCCACCATGCGGTGATCCGGACGCACCGCTTCGCCTTCGATGTGCCAGCTTCGGTGGAGCACCTCGATGGTCTCCGCGAAGCGGAATCGAGCTGTGTGCAGCGCCGATCGGAACTGCGCAGCCTGGGTGATCGACGGGGTGTAGGCCACGATGATCCCGCCGGGGACGAGCTGCTCGGCCGCGTGGGGCACCACGTGCCACGGCTCGGGCAGGTCGAGGACCACCCGGTCGAGATCAGCCGCCGCGATGCCCTCGTAGCAGTCGCGCAGCTCGACCTCGTAGCGCTCCATCGCCTCCGCCCCGAGGAACGACGCCACGTTTCGCTCGCGCGCGTGTTGCGAACTCCTCCCGTAGCTCGTACCCGACGATCGACGCCCCGGCGCGCAGCATCGCCATCGACAGCGCCCCGGATCCGACCCCCGACTCGAGCACCCGCACGCCGGGCGCGATGTCGGCCAGCATGAGGATGGGCGCGAGGTCCTTCGGGTAGATGACCTGTGCCCCGCGTGGCATCTTCAGCACGAAGTCCGCCAACGTCGGCCGCAGCACCGTGTAGCTGCCACCCTTCGACGTCGAGAAGGGCGCGCCTTCCGAGGAGCCGATGATCTCGTCGTGGGCCAGCACCCCCGCGTGGGAGTGGAACTCGCCGCCCTCGGCGAGCGTCACCAGATACCGGCGACGCTTGTGGTCGATCAGCAGGACCCGCTCGCCAGCGCTCAGCCGTTGCGGGCGCTCAGGCATCCGTGGTCGTGACCGGAGCGGCGCGGCGCGCCTTGCGTCGAGCCCGTCTCCCCGGCTTCTTCGCCGCCGAGGACCGCCCGGACGTCGACTCGGTGAGGTGCGTGATCGTGAGCCCCTCGCCTGGCGCGACCACGCCGCGGTAGACGACCTCTTCGGTTCGCTTGGACCACTTCAGGAGCATGCGAAAGCCGAAGATGCTCGCGGCCAGGGCGCCCCACGGCCCGGGACGACCGTCGCGGAACCGTTTGAACGCAGAGCGCTGGAGGAAGCTGAGGAATGCGGTCATGGCGTGGTCGGCGCGCTCAGACTCGCCGGACCTCGACGATCGTGGTGCGCTTCTTCCCACGCCGCAGGCCGATGGCGAAGACGCTCAACACGACCACCACGGCGATGGCCGCCGCGACGGTCACCGCGGTGTCCTTCGCGGCTCCGGTGGTGGTGTCGACCTCCAGTTGGAGCTCGCCGAACTTGGCGCGCAGGTGCTCGGGGGTGACCTTGGCGTCGGAGGCGACGTCGCCGGGCAAGGTGCTCGAATCGGGGCTCATGCGCCACGCTCCTTCTTGCGGGTGATGCCCAGCAACGCCAGGCCGATCAGGACGACTGCGATCACGAGGGTGACGAGGTACGGCACCCAGGTCAGCGATCCGGTGAGGTGACCGCCGGTCTCCGTCTGCAGCACGCGGAGCACCGAGAGCAGCAGCACGATGATGCCGATGCTGCCGAGCAGCGCGGCGCCGAGTCCGAAACCGACGAACTTGCCCAAGCCCTTCACCGGCTCGACGGTCTCCTGCATGGCGTAGGTCTTGGTCAGCGTCAGCAGCTCGCTCACCGTTTCCTGCGGACTCTTTTGCTCAGGGGCGGCCATCGGGCTTCCTTCCAATCAGGGGCTCCGGTCCATGGTGCCATCTCGGCACTCCCCGCACGGACATCGCACCTGGTGCGAGGCCGGTCAACGCGGACCCAGCGACTCGAGGCGCGTCGAACCCGCGTACCCGACGAGCGCCTGGCCCAGACGATCCTGCAGCCCGAGCAGGTTCGGACCGACCAGGTCGCCGGTGGCCACGTACGAGAAGGTCAGGGTCGGACCGTGCGGCGCCCGCGCGAACCCGGACAGCGCCGTGACATCGTTGAGGGTGCCGGTCTTGGCCGAGAGCCGCCCGGTCACCGGCGGATCGGTGAAGCGGTCGCGCAGGGTGCCCGACCGCCCCGCTACCGCGAGCCCCTCGCCCACCGCCGAGGTCGGTCCGGCGTTTGCCAGCAGACGTTCGATGAGCGCGCAGGTGAGGCGGTCCTGGTGGTCCAGACCGGAACCGTCGTTGATGACCACACCGTCGGTCGGCAGCCCCAGCCCGTCGACCTCGCGTCGCAGCACCTTCACGCCGGCCTTCGTCGTGCCCGCTCCCCCCTCGCGGAACCCGATCTCCTTCACCAGCAGCTCGGCGATCTGGTTGTCGCTCTGGGTCAGCATCTGGCGAACGATGCCCGTCAGCGGCGGCGAGGTGACGCTCGCCAGCTGGCGCGCACCCCTGGGCGCGGTCTGCGCGCCCGGGTCCCCGTCGACACGCACCCCGCGGTCACGGAGCAGCGAGGTGAGGACGCCGGCGGCGAAGCGCGGCGGGTCGTCGGCCGGCGTCGCCTGCGTGCGGGTCTCCTCCGTGAAGGTGTCGGGGAACGCCACCAACCCCCCGTTGACGGTCAGCGCCGAAAGAGGCCCGAGCTGGTGCTGCTGGAGGTAGCGGTCCGGCCACGAGGGCACACCGCGCTGGGCGTCATAGCGAGATTCATCCCCGAGGATCGAGCCCGTCACGTGGCGCACCCCCTTGGCGACGATCGCATCTGCGAGGTGCTCCATCGACGTGCTGACCGTCTTGGGGTCGTCGAAGTGCGCGACGTACGGCTCGGTCGCCAGGACCGGGTCACCCCCGCCGACGAGGACGAGGTCGCCTGCGATCGTGTCGTCGACCGGCGCGGGACCGACCACCTTGGTGGTGTACCGGTAGTCCGGGCCCAGCACCTGAAGGGCGAGCTGCGCGGTGAGCAACTTCTCGTTCGACGCCGGGGGCACCGGCAGCGAGGCGTTGTGGCCGTACACGTCCCGTCCGGCGATCTGCACCGAGAGGCACGTCGCCGCGGGGCCGGCGGCGACGATGGCGTCGAGCGACTTCGCCAGCACCGGGTCGCGCTGGGCGGCGAGCAGCAGTTCCGGCACTCGTCGGGCGCTGAGGACCGGCGTCGTGGCGGCGCGGGTGGCGTCCGCGGACCCGACGTGGCTCGCGCCGTCCCGTCCGGTCACCCACGCGGCCACGGCCAGTGCGAGGGCCGCGACGAGCAGCGCCACCACCGGCGCCCGGAATCGCACGTTCCTGCTCAAGCGTCGAGACCGCGCCGCTGACGGAAGCGCGCGTAGCGCCAGAGGTGCTCGAGGGCGGTGACCGCGCGGTTCGCCGACGCGTAGCAGAGCTTGCCGTTGGCGCGTAGCGTCGCCGGTCCGGCGTTGGCGGGGTCGGCGACCGCGAGCTCGGTCGCGCAGAGGATCGGCTTGCCCGTCGCCACCGAGACATCGACTGCGGCCTGCGCGTAGCGCGCGTCCTGGCGTTCGTGGAAGTCGACGATCCGCGCCAGGCCATGGTCGGGGTAGAAGCCACCTTCCCGTTCGAGACGAGCCTGGTTCGATTGGATCCCCAACCCCAGGTAGATCACCGCATCGACGTCGGGATGCGCGGCGATCGCCTCGAGCACCTCCGGAATCGTCTCGCGCGTCTCGCCGCCGGCGAGGTCGACCGGGTTGTTGCGGCTCCACCGGGGCGGAAGCTTGCTCCCGAGCACATCGTGGAGGTCCGGCGGGAGCGTCATGAGCTCCAGGGTCCCGCCGGCGGTGATCGCGTCCGCGGTCACGACGCCCCAGCCGCCGGCGGTGGTGACCACGACCGTGCGCGGCCCGGCCGGGAGCGGCTGGGTCGCGAAGGTCGCCGCGGCCTCGAAGGCTGATTCGACGGTCGAGGCCCGCGTGACCCCGGTCTGGCGGCAGGCGCCGTCGAAGACCCGGTCGTCGGTTGCGAGCGACCCGGTGTGGCTGGCCGCGGCGCGTTGACCACCCGCGGTCGCGCCGCCCTTGACGATCACGAGTGGCTGGCGGGCGGCGACGGCACGTGCCTCGTCGAAGAAGGCCCGACCATCCGAGATCCCTTCCAAGTACGCAAGCGCGACGTCGGTCGCGGGATCGTCGGCGAAGTACCGGAGGTAGTCCGAGACGCCCACCATCGCGGCGTTGCCCGCGCTCACCGCCCGGGAGATGCCGACTCCGGTCTGGACCGACCAGTTCATGAACGACGAGACGAAGTTGCCGGACTGGCTCGCGACCCCGATGCGGCCCGCCGGCGGGTACGGGGCGACGATCTGCGCGCAGAGCTTCACCGGGGTCGAGACGACCCCCTGACCGTTGGGGCCCGCCACGACGATCCCCAGCCTCGTGGCCTCGGCGATGAGCTCCGCCTCGGCTGCCTTGCCCTCGTCGCCCGCCTCCCCGTACCCGGCCGAGGTCACGAACGCGGCGCGCACCCCCTTGGCCGCACACGCGCGCAGGAGCTCGAGGTTGGCGGCCGCGGGCGTGCACACGAACACGAGGTCGACCGCGCCGGCGGGGAGATCGTCGAGCGAGGTCAGGGTCGAGATGCCGAGCACCTCTGCGCCGTCGCGGTTGGTCGCGAAGACCCCTCCTTCGTACCCCGCAGCGAGCAGGTTGTGGAGGCTCACGAACCCGAACTTGCCCGGATGGGTCGAAGCGCCCGCCACCAGCACCCCTCGTGGCTCGAAGAGTGGGCCGAGCCGGTCGCTGATCTCACTCATCGGGCCATCTCCACAAGCGCGTCGACCGCGATCGGCCGACCACCCGAGATGATCAGCGGGTTCAGGTCCACCGAGCGAATGTCCGGTCGTTCGATCGCCAGACGAGAGAGCCCCTCGACGATCGCGCAGACCGCCGGCCGGTCCACCGGAGGCTCGCCCCGGAAGGGCCCCAGCAGCCGCTGCGCCACGAGGTCGTCGAGCATCTCGCGCGCGTCGATGGGGTCGATCGGCGCGAGGCGGATCGACACGTCGCCGACCGCTTCGGCGATGACCCCGCCGATGCCCACCAGCACGGTGGGCCCGAACTGGGGATCGCGCACCATCCCGGCGATCAGCTCGCGGGCGCCCGACACCATGGGGGCGACCAGCACCGCCACGTCGCCGTCGGCGGGGGTCGCGGCGGCCAGCAACGCCTCGGTCGCCGCAGCCAGCGCGTCGGCGTCGCCGAGACCCAGGCGCACCAGGCCTCGTTCGGTCTTGTGGGCGATGCTGTCGCCGCAGAGCTTGGCCGCCACGGGGTAGCCCAGTTCTTCGCCGGCGACACGGGCCGTCGGTCCGTCTCCGACGAGTCGGTCGGGCACCACTGGGACGTCGTAGTCGGCCAGGAGCGCCTTGGACGCCGACTCCGAGAGCGTGGTCGACGGTGGGATCTCACGTTCGGGCACGGCGGCGGAGCCTAGTGGGAGGCCTTCCGAACAGCGGCGGTCGCCGGGTTCGACGGCTGGGCGCTCAAGGTTCGAGCGCGGCGCGTAGGACCTCGCGGACGTGGTCGAGGCGCGTCTGGAGCGCCTCTGGTTCGAGCGGATCGCGGCCCAGCAGCCCTTCCAGGAAGGGCGCGTCGCTGAAATAGGTCAGGAGCGCTCCGTAGCCGGTGAGCAGCAGCTGTTCCGGATCCTGCGTGCGGAAGTGCCCGAGCTCCATCTCCTTGCGGAAGTAGCCCACCGCCTGCTCGAAGAGCGGACGCAGCGCCGCGCCGAGGTTCAGGTCGAGGTGCGACCCGCCTTCGAGCGCCTCGCGTCGCATCAAGCGGACGAACTCCGGGTTCTCCTTGAAGAACTGGAACCCCGCGGTGACCACGAAGTCGACCTTGTTCCACCCTTCGTGGCCCGCTTCGTCGCTGGCGCGGCGCACACGGACGCCCCACTCCGCCAGACTTCCCTGGAAGACCTCGTTGTACAGCGCCTCCTTGGACGGAAAGTGGTGCAGCAGGCTCGGTCGCCGGATGCCGACGCCCGCGGCGATGTCGTTCAGCGAGGTGCCGTCGAAGCCCCGCTCGGCAAAGCAGACCCGCGCCTCGGCCAGGATCAGGTCCCTGGTGCTGAGCTCGGGGTCGATGGTCGCCATCTCGGCAACCTAGTGCCCATCGCCGGCGAGTCCCGGCGATGACCGGACACCACCTACCGTGTCGCCCATGGACATCGTCGCCGCCGTCTTCATCGAAGGGATCGACCTGCGGAGCGAGGCAGGGCCGTCCACCAAGATCGACCTCACCGGGGTGCACTTCTCCGAGGTCGCACCGAGCCAGCCACCGTTCACGATCGAACCGCACCTGGTGGTGCTGGTTCGCTGCCACGACGACGAGCCGGGAACCGGAGCCCTCGAGGTGACGTACCACCGTGACGGCGAGCAGATCGCCCGCAACGTCCAGCCGTTGCAGGTCGAGCCGGGGCGCTTCAGCTACCGCCTGGTCCGGGCCGAGCTGACCTTCGAGGACCTGGGCACGGTCGAGGCCCATGCCCGCATCGACCTCGGCCCCGTGACCGCGGTACCGCTCACGCTCCTCCCACCGCAGTAGCCGGGGTCGCCTCGGAAGATGCGACGCGACCGGGCAGTAGGGTGCAGGGAGCATCTCGATCTGGAGGACCGTTGGCACCCACGCCCGAGCTCGAACAGCTCGCCATCGACACCGTCCGCGGCCTGGCCATGGACGCGCCCGAAGCCGCGCAGTCGGGGCACCAGGGCACCGCCATGGCGCTCGCCCCACTGGCCCACGTCCTGTTCACGCGGGTGATGCGCTACGACGCCGCCGAGCCCGACTGGGCCGACCGAGACCGCTTCGTGCTGTCCAACGGCCACGCCTCGATCCTGCAGTACTCGATGCTCCACCTGATGCGGCTTCGGCCTGACCCTCGACGACCTCCGGGCGTTCCGCCAGTGGGGTTCGCGCACGCCGGGCCACCCCGAGGTGCACCACACCGCGGGCGTCGAGGTCACCACCGGCCCGCTCGGCCAGGGCTTCGCCAACGGCGTCGGGCATGGGACTCGCCGAGCGGACCCTGCGCGCCCGCTTCGGCGCTGACCTCGTCGACCACCACACCTATCGTGATCTGCGGCGACGGCGACCTCGAGGAGGGCGTCAGCCACGAGGCGGCGTCGCTCGCCGGCCACCTCGGGCTTGGGACGCCTCGTCTACGTCTACGACGACAACCACATCTCCATCGACGGCCCGACCGAGCTGGCGCTCTCCGACGACCCGGCCGGCCGATTCGCGCGCCTACGGCTGGCACGTTCGAGGACATCGGCGAGGTCGCCAACGACCTCGACGCGCTCGAACGGGCCGCTCGTCACCGCCCGGCGACGAGACGTCGAGGCGCCGTCGCTCATCGTGCTGCGCAGCCACATCGGCTACCCCTCCCCCAAGTACACCGACACCGCCCAAGGCCCACGGCAACCCGCTCGGCGCCGACGAGATCGCGGCCACCAAGGAGCGTCATGGGCCTGCCCGCCGACGAGACGTTCTGGGTCCCCGACGACGTGCTCGAGCTCTACCGGGAGGCCGGCGCTCGTGGCGCGCGCGACCCGCGAGGCCTGGGAGCGGCGACTCGACGCCGATGGAGCGGCGACCGCGCCGCGCTGGCGACGCCGCGCTGGGCCAGCCACCGGGCACGCGCCGGCTGGGAGGCCAAGCTCCCGACGTGCGAGGCCGGCGACGTAGATCGCCACCCGCAAGGCCGGCAAGCAGGCGCTCGACGCGCTCGTCGAGGTCGTCCCCGGCCTCGTCGGCGGCGGCGCCGACCTGACCGGCAACACCGGCGTCGCAGCTCGCCGGGCGCGACGCCGTCGTCCGCCGACGACGCCCGGCGGCCGCCAGGTCCACTTCGGCATCCGCGAGCACGCCATGGGCGCGGTGATGAACGGCATGGCGCTGCACGGCGGGACGCTGCCCTTCGGCGGGACGTTCTTCGTGTTCAGCGACTACATGCGCCCCGCGGTCCGCCTCGCCGCGCTCAGCCAGGCCAAGGTCGTCTACTCGTGGACCCACGACTCGGTCGGCCTGGGCGAGGACGGCCCCACCCACCAGCCGGTCGAGCAGCTCGCCTCGCTGCGGGCCATGCCCGGGCTCTCGCTGATCCGTCCGGCCGACGCCAACGAGACCGCCGCGGCCTGGCGGCTTCGCGCGTCGAGCGCCGACGGGCCCGACCGCGCTGGTGCTGACGCCGCCAGAAGCTGCCGGTGCTCGACGGGCACGCGCCGGCCACGAGGGCGTGCGCGCAGGGCGCGTACGTCCTGCGTCGCGACCCCGGCGACGACCCCGACGTCGTGCTCATCGGCACCGGCTCGGAGGTCGCGGTCTGCCGTCGACGCCGCCGCGCTGCTGGCCGACGAGGGCAGTCCGGGTCCGCGTCGTGTCGATGCCCTCGCTGGGAGCTGTTCGCGCTGCAGGACGCCGACTACCAGGCGGCCGTCCTCCCGCCGGAGCTGCCCACCTTGGCCGGTCGAGGCCGGTCGTCACCTTCGGCTGGGACGCGCTGGGCCGACGACAGCGTCGGCATCGACCACTTCGGTGCGTCCGCGCCCGGTGACGTGGTGCTGCACGAGTTCGGGTTCACCCCCGAGCAACGTCGCCGAGCCCGTGCCCAGGCGCTGCTCGCCGACCGCTGCTCGCTACCGCCCACCCTGACCCGACCCCTCGATGCCGTGAGGATCCGCATGACCGACTGCACCGACCTCTTCGACCAGCAGGGCCAGAGCCCCTGGCTCGACAACCTCACGCCGCGACTGGCTCCCAGCGGCGAGCTGCAGGCGTGGGTCGAGCGGGGCGTGCGCGGGGTCACGTCCAACCCGACGATCTTCCAGAAGGCGATCGACGGCCGGCGACGCCTACGACGAGCAGTTCGGCGCGCTGCATCGCCGAGGGCCGCTCGCGTCGAGGACGAGCTACTGGGACCTCGTCATCGACGACATCACGCGACGCCCTCGACATCCTGCGGCCCGGTCCACGACGACTAGCGACGGCGTCGACGGCTTCGTGTCGGTCGAGGTCGTCGCCGGCGCTCGCCCGCGACACCGCCGGCACCATCGAGGCCGCCCGCGGCCTGCACCGACGGATCGACCGCCCGAACCTGTACGTCAAGATCCCGGGCACGGCCGAGGGGCTCCCCGCGATCGAGCAGATGATCCGCGAGGGGCGCAGCATCAACGTCACCCTGCTCTTCTCGCGTCGACCGCTACCCGAGGTCATCGAGGCCTACCTCCGCGGCCTCGAGACGCCGTCGCCGACGGCGGCGACCTCTCGAGGGTGTCGTCGGTGGCGTCGTTCTTCGTGAGCCGGGTCGACACCGAGGTCGACAACCGCCTCGACGGCCGTCGGTGGCGCCGACGACCTGCGCTCAAGGGGCAAGGTCGCGGTCGCCAACGCCAAGCTCGCCTACGCAGCTCTTCCTCGAGCCGTTCGCCGGGCCCGCGGTGGGAGGCGCTCGCCGCCGCGCGGCGCCCGGGTCCAGCGGCCGCTGTGGGCGTCGACCTCGACCAAGAACCCCGCCTACTCCGGACACCCTCTACGTCGACGCCTGATCGGTCCCGACACGGTCAACACCATGCCCGACGCGACCCTCGACGACTTCGACGACCACGGCACCGTCGCCCGGACCGTCGACGTCGACGTCGACGAGCGCGCGGGCCTGACTCGAGGCCGTCGCCGAGGTCGGGCGTCGACCTCGCCGACGTCACCGGCACCCTCGAGGACGAGGGCGTGGCCTCGTTCGCCAAGTCCTTCGACGACCTGCTCGACGAGCCTGGCGGCGAAGGCCGAGTCGCTCGACCGAACGCTGGCATGAACGGTCCGAGGAGCTCGTCGTCGTCGACGACGTCGCCGCGGCCTTCGCCGACGCGGTCGTCGACGCCTTCCAGCAGCCGTCCCCTCGAGACGCTTCTCGTTCGCCCTCTCGGGGGGCGAGACCGCCCGCCGCTGCTACCAGCGGTTGGCGGTCGACGCGCGGGCGGCATCGACTGGTGGAAGGTCGACTTCTACTGGGGCGACGAGCGCTGCGTGCCCCTCGACGACCCCGACTCGAACTACCTCCTCGCCCGCGAGGCGCTGCTCGACCGCGTCGGTGCCGCCAACGCCACCTATCCGATGCGCTGCGACGAGGGCGCCGATCCCTACCAGCTCCGCTTGGGCGAGCTCGGCCACTTCGATCTGGTGCACCTCGGGCTCGGTCCCGACGGCCACACCGCGTCGCTGTTCCCGGAGTCCGAAGCGCTTCGACACCGACCCCGGACGTCTCGTGACCATGAACGACGACCCGCTCGGGAACAACCCGCACCGCCGCATGACCCTCACCTTCGCGGGCATCGCCCGCGCTCACCAGGTCGTGGTCACGGTCGTCGGCGACGGCAAGGCCGAAGCCCTGGCCCGTGTGGCGCGCGGTGACGACGTCCCGGCCGCGCACATCGCGGCCGATCAGATCCTCTGGCTCGTCGACCCCGCTGCCGCCTCGCTGCTGAACGACTGACGGCCGATCATCCGCGCCGCGTGGTGGCCGCGGCCGCCTCAGGCGTTCGGCGTACCGGCCTTGCGCTGGGCGTCGTCGAAGAGCTCTTGGAGCACGTCGTGCAGCTCCGTGGTGCGGTTCCGCACCGCAGAACGACTCACGCGGCCCTGCTCGGTCTTGGCCGGCGCGGCCAGGGGCTCGCCGACGACCAACACCACCTTCTGACGCTTGATGAACTTCGCGCCCTTGGGCATCGCCGCCTCCGAGCCACCGATCCCGACCGGCACGATCGGCACGCCTGTGCGCCCCTGCACGTAGGCCACGCCGTCGAACAGCTCCTCGACCGTTGGGCCCGTCTGCCTCGTCCCCTCGGGGAACATCACCAGGGGCTCGCCGTGCTCGAGCACCCCGACGCAGGTGGTCAACGCTTCGCGGTCCGGCGCCCCACGATGTACCGGGATCGCGCCGAGCGCCGTCCAGAGCTTCCCCCACCAACCCTTCCAGAGCGTGTCCTTGGCGAGGTAGCGCATCCTGCGCCACGGCCCCGTGCAACCCACCACGAGACCGAAGTCGAGGTTGGACCGGTGCACCGGCGCCAGGATGAACGGGCCGTCGACCGGGACGTGCTCGAGCCCCTCGATGCGTGCCCCGAAGCACACCCGGCTCGCCCCCAGGAGGAAGTACGCCACCACGGCGTACAGGCGCCGACGGAACGGCGTGATGGGCGCCAACGGGTCGTCGTCGACCCGGACCCGCGCTTCGGCGACGGTCAGCTTCTTCGCGTCGGGACTCACGCCAGCCGCCCGGCGAGCTGCTCGACGATCTCGTCCACGGTCAGGTCGCTGGTGTCCACGACCACCGCATCCGACGCCGTCGCCAGCGGGCTGGCGTCTCGCGAGGTGTCCATGGCGTCGCGCCTCGCCAGGTCCGCCGCCACGGTCTCGTAGCTGAGGTCGGTGACCTCCTTGGATCGCCGCGCCGCCCGCACCTCGGGACGCGCGGTGAGGTACAGCTTGAGCGCAGCGTCGGGAAACACCACCGAACCGATGTCGCGGCCCTCGATCACGCCGCCACCGTGGGCCGCGGCCCAGCGCCGTTGGCGCGCCACCAGCTCGTCGCGCACCGCACCGTTCGCAGCCACGATCGACACTGCCCGTGTGACCTCGGGACCACGGATCTCGATGGTGGCGTCGACATCGTCGACCTGGATCGAATCGTCGCCCACGGTCAGCTCGACGTGGCGGGCCAACGCCGCAACTTCGTCGGCGTCGGCCGGGTCGATTCCCCGGCGCAGCGCCGCGAAGGTCACCGCCCGGTACATCGCCCCGGTGTCGAGGTAGTCGAGGTCGAGCCGCTCGGCCAAGCGCCGCGCCACGGTGGACTTGCCCGAACCGGCCGGACCATCGATCGCGATCACCATCATCGGAGGCGAACCCTAGTAGGGGTGTCGTCAGGTTCCCTAGGATCCGCCCATGCTCATCACCACTTCGATCGACCTGCCCGGCTACGACATCACCGCTGTCCTCGGTGAAGTGTTCGGGCTCACCGTGCGCGCGCGCAACGTCGGCGCGGGCTGCATCGCCGGCTTCCGCTCGCTCGGTGGCGGCGAGATCCCCGAGTTCACCAGCTTGCTCACCAACAGTCGCAACGAGGCGATGGCCCGGATGGTGGAACAGGCACGAGCCGTCGGTGGCAACGCCATCATCGCGATGCAGTTCGACTCCGGCGCGATCGGCCAGTGGAGCGAGATCTGCGCCTACGGCACGGCTGTCTGGGCCAACCCCGTCACCGAGTACGCCCAGCAGCAGCACGAGGCCATCTCCGCGTCCGGCCAGCTCCCCCAGCAGGCGCCCTACGCGACGCGCGTGAGCGAGTGGACCAGCCCCACCACCTAGGCGCGCAGTCGATCGAGGTCCTCGAAGAACGTCGGGTAGGTCTTGGCCACCACCTCCGGGTGCGCGATCGCGATGCCCGGGTTGCGCAACCCGAGCAAAGCGAAGCTCATCGCCATCCGGTGGTCGTGGTAGGTCTGGACGGTGCCCGGCATCGGTCGGCCCGGCTCGATGGCGAACCCGTCGTCGGTCTCGGTCGCGTCGATGCCGAGTCGCTGCAGCTCGGTGACCACCGCGGCGAGTCGATCGGTCTCATGGAGGCGTATGAAGCCCACGCCACGCACCCGCGACGGCCCCTCGGCGTGCACCGCGACCGCGGCGAACGTCTGTGCGGTGTCGGGGATCGAGGAGAGGTCCACGTCGATGCCCCGAAGCTCACGTCCCACGACCTCGACCGACCGCCCGGTGCGTCGTACCTCCGCGCCCATCTCGCCGAGCACATCGAGGAACGCGAGATCGCCCTGGATCGATGAACGACCCAGACCCGGCACGACGACGCGCCCGCCGGTGATGGCGGCGGCCGCGAAGAAGTACGAAGCCGCGGTGGCATCCGGCTCGACCGCGTAGGCGCGACCGCGCAATCCGCCTTCCTCCACCTGGAAGCGCCCGGGCTGGACCTCCTCCGCGCTCGCACCGAAGGCCCGCAGCAGCTCCAGCGTGAGGGTCAAGAACGGTCGGGCCACAACCGGGCCCGGGACCTCGATCTCCAGCCCTCCGGCCAGGCGCGGCGCGCTCAACAGGAGCGCGGAGAGGAACTGGCTGGAGGTGTCCGCGGCGACCGCCACGTGGCCGCCGTGCAGCAGTCTCCCGTCGATCTCCACCGGCAGGCACCCGGGGGAGCCCAGCTCCTGGACCCGAGCACCCAGGTCCTCCAGCGCCTGCAGCAGCGGCCCCATCGGGCGGGCACGCAATGGGGGGAGTCCGTCCAGGAGCACCGGTCGCCGTGCGCATGCGGCCGCGGGCAGCAGGAAGCGGGAGGTCGTCCCCGAGAGCCTCGCGTCGACCTCGCAGGTCGACGCGTCGGACGCCGACGCACCGGGCGTCACCAGGAGCGCACCATCCCGCTCTTCGACGGTGGCCCCCAGCGCCCGCAGGCCGCCGACCATGGCCTCGGTGTCGTCCGCAGCAAGCGCGCCGGTGATGGTCGACGGCCCTTGGGCACCTGCGGCCAGGAGCAACGCGCGGTTCGTGATGCTCTTCGAGCCCGGGACGGCCACCGTCGCGTCCGGTGGCGTGGTGAGCGGCTCGATGGCTCGAACCACGACCGGCTCGTCGCTCACCGCAGACCGACCTCGTCCTGATCCGCGTGGACGATCGCCCGGTACCCCCGTGCGACGAGCGCCTCCCGCAACGGTTCGGCGTCCGGCACCGCGACGCGCAGCGCGACGACACCGCCGACGGCCTCGGTCGTGTCGATGGTCTGCACCGAGCGCAGGTTGATGCCCTGGTCCGTGGCGAGCACGGCGACCGCCGCCAGCGCGCCGGGGCGGTCCGGAATCGGCACCCGGACCTCCGCGAGCGGACCGATCTCGTCGGGGCGTGAGGGGAGGTTCCGGCGAACCTCCTGGGCCTCCCCGAGCACCGCGAGCAACGTGTCCCGGTCGCCCTCGGCGACCATGGTCCGGGCCGCGCCGAGCTCGGCGAGCAACCGATCGAGGGTCTCCACGATGGCGGCCCGATTCTGCTCGCAGACGTCCGGCCAGATGGTGGGGCTGCCCGCAGCGATCCGGGTCATGTCCCGGAAACCACCCGCCGCGAGTCGCAACAGGGATCGATGCTCCTCGGCTCGGTCGCGGGCGACGGTCACCAGCGCTGCCGCAGTCAGGTGCGGCACGTGGGACACGACCGCCACGAGCTCATCGTGCCGGGAGGCCTCGATCGTGAGCACCTCGGCCCCGAAGGAGTCGGCGACCTCACGCACCAGTTGGAACGCCGCATCGGAGGTGTTGCCGCTCGGGGTGAGCACCCAGACGGCGCCGTCGAAGAGCGAAGCGTCCGCGCCGTCGAGTCCGAGCTGCTCGGAACCGGCCATCGGGTGTCCCCCGACGAACCTGGGGTCGTCGACCGCCTCGACGATCTGTCGCTTCACACCACCGACGTCGGTCACCGCGGCACGGGGACAGGCTGCCAGGGCCTTGCGCACTTCGTCGACGATCGAACCGACCGGTGTCGCGATGACCACGAGCTCGGACCGGGAGTCGATGCCCGTGGCATCGAGCGCCCCGCGGGCGACGGCGCGCGCAGCCAGCTCCTGGTCACGGTCGTGGCCGGTGACCTGCCATCCCAGGTCCCGCAGGGCGAGCCCCACGGACGCGCCGATGAGGCCGGTTCCCACGACGGTTGCACGCCGGGATCCCGTCGTGGAGGTCTGACCGGGGGTCACGACGGGAGGTCGTCTCGCAGACCCACCGCACCCGCTTGGTAGACGTGGTGCATCTCCTCCCGACTCCGCTCGGTGTTCACGTGGATGAGGACGCGGATGCACCGTGGGGTCGAGCCGACGATGTCGAGCTCGCGGGCGCAGAGCAGGGGGACGTCTCCGAGCCCGAACGTCCGCGCCGCCGCTGCGGGGAACTTCGCGTGGAGGTCGTCGGTCGCCGTGAAGATCACGCTCACCAGGTCCTCGTTCTCGAGCTCGTTGCGCTCGAACAGCTCGGTGAGCAGCCCGACCACCGCGCGATCGATCTCGGCCTCGTCATCATGGTCGACCGTGGTCGCGCCGCGCACGCCTCGCACTCTTGTGGACACGACGCGGGATGCTACCGGTCGGCGGCCACGGCGCCGTGGCCCGTTTCCGCTCGCCCGCTCAGCCCGACCTCGGCCCGTCCCCGAGCGGACGCCCGGCGACCCGTTCGAGGGCGCGCAGCTCGTCATCCCGCAGCGGCCGCCACTTCCCCGGCGCGAGCTGATGATCGCTGATCGGCCCGATGCGGGTCCTGACCAACCTGACCACGGGATGGCCGACGGCGTCGCACATGCGCCGGATCTGCCGATTCCGTCCTTCGTGGATCACGAGGCGTACCAGGTTGGGCGCGAGGAGTGAGACCCGAGCCGGTGCGGTCATCCCGTCATCCAGCTCGACCCCGTCGCGAAGCCGGCGCAGCGCCGCTCGGCCCGGATGACCGTCGACCTCGGCCAGGTACTCCTTCTCGACCCCGAACGAGGGGTGGGTCAATCGGTGCGTGAGGCCGCCGTCGTTGGTCAGCAGCAGCAGACCTTCGGTGTCGAGGTCGAGGCGACCGACCGGATGCACCCGTGGCTCGCTGGGAACCAGGTCGACGACCGTCGGCCGACCTTGGGGATCCGCCGCCGTGGTGACCACGCCCGGTGGCTTGTTGAGCAGGTAGTGCACGTGCCCTGGGGCCACCGAGATCACCACACCATCGAGCGCGACCTCGTCGCGGGCTGCATCGACCCGTCGTCCGAGAACCGCCACCTCCCCACCGACCGTGACCCGCCCTGCCTCGATGAGGATCTCGCAGTGCCGTCTGCTGCCGATCCCTGCTGCCGCAAGCACCTTCTGGAGTCGCTCACCCTGCGGGCCTGACGGCGCCTCGGTCACGAGTTGGCGCCGGGGCCTTCCGGTCCGTCGGAGCGCTCGTCCACGGGAAAGGAGGACGCTCCGGCGCGGGGTTCCTCTCCCGCGTCGGCTTCGTCCGGCTCGTCTTCGGTGACCCGGAGACCCTGTTCGAGCGCCTCGACGACGTCGGCGCCGGGGATGAACTGCGCCAACGGGGGGAGGTCGTCGAGCGAGTCGACGCCGAGCCGCTCGAGGAAGAGCCGGGTGGTGCCGTAGAGCAGCGCCTGACCCGGGCCCGGGTCGCGATCGACCTCGGCGATGTAGCCGCGTTGGGTCAAGGTCCGCACGACCCCATCGACGTTCACGCCCCGGATGGCGGCGATCTGTGCCCGGGAGACCGGTTGCTTGTAGGCCACGACCGCCAACGTCTCGAGCGCGGCGGCCGACAAGCGGGCGGATCGTCCGTGGAGCGCGAACCGCTCGACGTACGGTGCCTCGTGGGGGTGGCTCTGGTATCGATATCCCCCGGCCACCCGGACCAGCTCGAAGCCTCGCTCGTCGATGGCGTACTGCGCGGCGAGCTCGGTGCAGAGGTCGAGGACGGCATCGACGGAGACCTCGAGGAGCTGCGCGAGAAGCTGCGGCTCGACCGGCTCCTCAGCCACCATCAACACCGCCTCGAGGGCGCGCCGCGTGTCGGTGGACGACACTTCAGCCGTCGTAGGCGTCGACGAGAGACAACCCGGCGTCCCACGACGCGTCATCGTCCGATACGTCGTTCAGCCAGACGATCTCGATGTCACCGAACGTCGTGATCTGCTCGAGCTCGACGTGGCCCTGCTTGAAGAGCTCCAGGACCGCGAGGAACCGCACCACGACCTCGAGTCGGGTACCCAGGGAGGCGGTGAGGGTGCGAAAGCCGACCTTGCCCATCCGGCGGAGCTCGTCGGAGATCTCGACGACCGCGTCGGTGACGCTCGCCCGGATCGGAGCGACATGGTCCAGGTCGATGCTCGGGACGGGCCGGGGTGCGGAGGCCTCGAGGAAGGCGAGCCGCAGTCGCTCGGGGGTGACCCCGGCCATCGGGTCGGGTGCCAGCTCGATGTAGCGGTCGTCGAGGCCCGCGGTGCGAGGCACGCTGCGACCGGCACGCTCGGACATCTGCTGGAGCCGCGCCGCGGCGTCCTTGAACGTCTTGCACTCGAGCAGGCGGGCGAGCAGCAGGTCACGCTCGGACCAGATGGCGAGCTCCTCGTCCAGGGTGAGTGCATCGTCGCCGGGCAGGAGCCGGCGTGCCTTGAGCTCGACCAGCGTGGCCGCGATCAACAGGAACTCCGTCGCCACGTCGAGGTCGAGGGCTTCGAGCTGGTCCATGTGCGCAATGAAGCCGTCGACGATGCGGGAGAGCGAGATCTCGTAGAGGTCGACCTGCTCGCGCAGGATCAGGTGGAGCAACAGATCGAAGGGACCTTCGAACGCTTGGGTCTGCACGTCGTAGGGCACGGCGAACAGTGTACCGCCCCAAGTTGCACCCGTGTGATTTGCCGCAACCGGGGACTTCGCCGTGTACGTTCGCGACCGTGGCGCGCAGGGGTGACGACGACGTCGGCAGCGGCGCGTGTCATGACCGGCGTGCTCGCCGTGTCGCTCGTCCTGCTCTGCGTCGGGTGTTCCCCGGGGCACCGCGCCAGGGCCGCGACCAGCACGACGACCACACGCGCCGTGCCGGTGACGCGCAGCACCGGTTGCGGGAAGGCTCCCGATGTCCCCACCATCGCGTCGACGCGTCCCGGCGACGTCGCCGCGGACCTCACCAGCGGTGGCGAGCAGCGCACGTACCGGCTCTCCGTGCCGGCCCGATACCGACCCGACCGGCCCGCTCCACTGATCGTCAACCTGCACGGTTCGGGCTCCAACGCCCTCCAGGCGAGCGTCTACAGCGATCTCCCCCGCGCCGCCGCGGCGCGCGGCGTGCTCGTCGTGACGCCCGACGCGCACGGCGGGAAGTGGCAGCTCGGCCCGACCGGATCCGACGCGACGTTCCTCGGTGACCTCGTCGACGACATCGAGGCCCGCTACTGCATCGACCTCGCCCGCGTGCACCTCGCCGGCATGTCGCTGGGCGCGTGGAAGGCCGCGATCACGGCCTGCAGCTCGGGCGACCGCTATGCCTCGATGGCGCTGGTGGCTGTCGAAATCGAACCGGGGAGCTGTCCGCCGATCCCCGTCGTGGCGTTCCACGGAACCGCCGATCCCGTCGTCGCCTACGGCGCCGGTGGCGGGAGCGTCGACGCCGCGGCCACCCCCAACAAGGGAGTACCCGGAACCCTCGGCAACATCGCCAACTGGGCGCGGCGCGAGGGCTGCGCAAAGAAGCCCGTGATCTCGACGATCGGGAACGACGTTCGGCTCCGCCGCTACGTCCGGTGCGACCAGGGCGGAGCGGTCGAGCTCTACACCATCGTGGGCGGCGGCCACACCTGGCCCGGGAGCTCGATCGACCTCGGCGACCCCAGCTTCACCACCCACACGATCGACGCCAACCAGATCGTCCTCGACTGGTTCGCAGCGCACCCGCGCCGTCGCTGAAGCGACTCGGCGAACGTAGGGGACGGGATCGGAGTGCCGGCGCAGCGCGCGGCCTCGCGTACCATCGCCGGTCATGGCCCGCGTCTTCTCCGGCATGCAGCCCAGCGGTGACCCGCACCTGGGCAACCTCCTCGGCGCGGTCGCGCTGTGGGTCACCGAGGCGGAGCGCTCGGACTGCCTCTTCTGCGTGGTCGACCTGCACGCCGTGACGGTGCCCCAGGAACCCGCCGAGCTCCGGGCACGTACGCTCGACCTCGCGGCCACCTATCTGGCCATGGGCCTCGACCCCGCGCAGGCGATCTTGTTCGTCCAGAGCCACGTGCCCGCCCACCGTCAGCTCGCCTGGCTGCTCGAGTGCACGGCGTCCTTCGGCGAGCTGCGCCGCATGACCCAGTTCAAGGAGAAGTCCGACCAGCACGAGTTCGTCTCGGCGGGACTCTTCACGTACCCGGCGCTCATGGCGGCCGACATCCTTCTGTACGACACCGACCACGTGCCGGTCGGCGACGACCAGCGACAGCACCTCGAGCTGGCCCGCGACCTCGCCGAGCGGTTCAACCCCCGCTACGGCGACGTGTTCACGGTGCCGGAGGGCATCTACCGGGACTCCGGTGCCCGCATCATGGATCTCCAGCACCCCACCAAGAAGATGTCCAAGTCGCTCGACTCGCCGCAGGGGACGATCCTGCTCGACGACGATGATGCGGCGATCGTGCGCAAGATCAAGCGCGCGGTGACCGACACCGACGGGTCGGTCCACTTCGATCCGGTCGACAAGCCAGGGATCGCCAACCTGCTGTCCATCCTCGGTGCGTGCACGGATCGCACGCCGGTAGAGGCCGCGAAGGGGTATGAGCGGTACGGCGACCTGAAGGCGGACGTCGCCGAAGCCGTCGTCGCGTTCCTCAGGCCGGTCCGGGAGCGTCGCTCGGAGCACCTCGCGGATCCCACCCAGGTGCAGGAGGTCCTCGCCGACGGCGCGCGCCGAGCCGACCGGATCGCGAGCGCGACCCTGGATCGTGCCCAAGAGGCGATGGGATTCCTCCCGCTGGCCGGATCCTGAGGAACTCGCCCGCGCGGACGACGTCCCACGACCTATCCTCAAGGTATGCCGACTCCTGAACTCGTCGCCGACGCACGACGTGAGCTCGAGGCGGCGCGCGCCGAGCTGCTGCAGCGCAACGAGGAGCTGTCGGTCACCTCCGAAGACGCGCTCGCCTACGACGACAACTTCGCCGACTCTGGCCAGGTCGCCGCCGAGCTCGGCGAGAACCAGGCGCTGCTCGCTGCCAACCAGAAAGAGTTCGACGACGTCGAGCACGCGATCGCCAAGATCGAGGCCGGCACCTACGGGACGTGCGATGTCTGCGGCACGGCGATCGGCACCGCGCGGCTCGAAGCGATGCCGGCTACACGGTTCTGCATCGACCACGCCTGAGCACCCGGCAAGATGTCCACCGCGCACCTCGTCAAGCGCTTCTTCGGGTCGCTCCGCCCGGGTGGGCCCTCCGACGCTGACGCCGCGTGGGTGCGGTCGCACCTGACGCCGCGGGAGGTGTCGCTCTGGGAGCGGATGTCGAACCCGGATCGCCGACACGCCGTGGGAGTGGCGCGGCGCGTCGAACGTGCGATGGGCAACGAGGCAACCGATCCGGTCCTGGCGGCGGCGCTCCTCCACGATGTCGGCAAGTCGGTGTCGGGGCTGCGCACGTACGGCCGGGTCGTTGCCACGCTCTCCGCGAAGGTGGCGGGCCGCGACATGGCCGAGGCCTGGACGCAGACGCGAGGGTTCACCCGTCGGGTCGGGCTCTACCTGGAGCACGACCGACTGGGCGGTGATCTGCTGGCGATCGCCGAGAGCGACCCGCTGACCGAAGCGTGGGCGCGGGAGCACCACCAGCCCGAGGACGACTGGACGGTCCCGCGCGAGGTGGGCCGCACCCTCAAAGCCGCCGACGACGACTGACCCCGACCCAAAACTCCACCGCAACAACCGCGCTAGCCGGATGCAGCAGGCTGAGTCGCTCCATCGACGACCAAGCTCCCGACATTCGCAGGGATCGTCCACGCTGCGCAGCCGCCAGGCGGAGCAGCACCGCCGGTGGCACCCGGACGGCGAAGCCGAAGCGAGCAGGCCGAAGGCCGCCCGAGCTTCACGGCAAGCGACGCCGCCCGAGCTTCACGGCAGGCGACGCGCCCGCGGATGCGCCGCCGCATAGGCCTGGAAGAGGCGGTCCGTGGACACCTTCGTGTAGATCTGCGTGGTGTTGACCGACGCGTGACCGAGGAGCTCCTGCACCGTGCGGATGTCGGCGCCGTGATCGAGGAGGTGCGTTGCACACGAGTGACGCAGGACGTGGGGGGTGAGCCGATCGGCGAGCCCCGCGGCATCGCCGTAGCGGCGCACGACCCCCCACGCTCCCTGGCGCGAAAGCCGTCGTCCGCGCAGGTTCACGAACACCGCGTCGTCATCGTCGCGGGTCGCGTCGCGGAGCTCGCAACGAGCCGCGGACCTCCGGCTCGAGCCAGACGAGCAACGCGTCCTTGGCCATTCGTCCCAACGGAACGAGGCGCTCCTTCGAGCCCTTGCCCATGACCCGGAGCATTCGCTCGGAGAGGTCGAGGTCCCCGAGCGAGAGCGCGACCAGCTCGGAGATCCGCAGTCCCCCGCCGTAGAGGACCTCGAGGATGGCCCGGTCTCGCAGCGCCCGCGGGTCGTCGCCCACGACCGCGGCCAGCAACCGCTCGATCTCCGATTCGCCGAGCGCCTTGGGCAGGCCGCTGGGCACCCGGGGTACCTCGGCGTCGGACGCGGGGTCCTGGTCGATGACCCCCTCGGCAGCGAGGAAGCGATAGAGCGACCGAACCGCCACGGCGCGTCGCTTGCGGGTCGACGCCGCCGCGCCATCCCGGGCCTGCGCCGCGAGGTACGCATGCACGTCCGGCGCGGTGGCGTCGACCACCAGGACCTGCCTGTCGGCCGCCCACCGAGCGAAGTCGGACAGGTCCCTCCGGTACGCCTCGAGCGTGGCCGGCGCACGCCCCCGCTCGACGCGGAGCCAACCGAGGAACTCCTCGACCTCGATCGGCAGCTCGATCGCGGCGTGGACCGGGGGGCGACCCCTCCCGTGGCCGACCGACGCGGTCAAGGCCGTCACCCCAGCGAATCGAGGCGGCGGATCGCCAGCAGCATCCCGATGATGGACTTGCCATCGACGAGGTCGCCCGCGGCGATCAGGTCCCAGGTCGAGTCCAGCGGGAGCCGCACGATCTCCATGGCCTCCTCCTCGGGACCTTGCTGATCGTGACCCACGTGCACGAGCCCCTGGGCCAGGAAGATCGTCGAGTGCTCGTCTGCGAAGCCGGGCGAGTTGTAGAAGGTGGCGAGCTCCTCCCAACGCTCCGCGTCGAGTCCGGTCTCCTCGACGAGCTCCCGTCGTGCGGTCTCCGAGGGGAGCTCGTCGACCACATCTCGCTTGCCCGCGGGAATCTCGAGCAGGTTCGCATCGATCGACGCCCGGTACTGACGCTCGAGGACGACGTTGCGCTCGTCGTCGACCGCGACGATGCCGACGGCTCCAGGATGCCGGATGATCTCGCGGGTCACGGTCGAGCCGTCCGGCACGGTGACCTGCGCTTCGACGAGGCGGATCATGTGGCCGAGGAAGACTTCGTGCTCGGCGATGTGGGCGAACCCGTCAGCGGTCACCGACGGCCGCTCACGCGCTCGCGGTCGACGAGGCCACCGAGGGGTGCACCGACGGCTTCACCTCGGCGTCCAGCTCGAAGAGGTGGGGACGCCGACCTTCGGCGCGGGTGAGCGACGCCCCGATGAAGGCCTTGAACAACGGCGCTGGCCGGGTCGGACGGCTCTTGAACTCCGGGTGTGCCTGCGTACCCACCCAGAACGGGTGGCTTGGCAGTTCGACGAACTCGACGAGGCGGTTGTCGGGTGAAGTTCCCGAGCAGCGCAACCCTGCCTCCTCGATGCGCCCCCGGAACCGCGGGTTCACCTCGTAGCGGTGGCGGTGCCGCTCGGAGACGACGGTCTTGCCGTAGGCCTCGGCGACCTGGGAACCGGGCGCGAGCTCGGCCACGTAGGCGCCCAGCCGCATGGTGCCGCCCTTCTCGGTCACCTCGCGCTGGGTGTCCATGAGGTCGATCACCGGGTAGATCGACGTCGAGTCGAATTCGCTCGAGTTCGCGCCGTCCATGCCGGCGACGGTGCGGGCGAAGTCGATCACCATCACCTGCATGCCCAGGCAGAGGCCAAGACAGGGGATGTCGTGCTCCCGGGCGAAGTGCGCGGCGGCGATCTTGCCTTCGATGCCACGTTCACCGAATCCACCTGGGATGACGATGCCATCGAGCTCGTTGAAGCGACCGTGCTCCAGCAGGTCGGGCACCTCCTCGGCCTGGATCCAGTCGATCTCGACTCTCGCGCCGTGGAAGAAGCCCCCGTGCTTGAGGGACTCGACGACCGAGAGATAGGCATCGACCAGGCTCACGTACTTTCCGATGAGTCCGATCCTGACCGGCTTGTCCGCGGCTTCGACCCGATCGACGAGGTCTTCCCATTCGTTGAGGTCTGCGACGGTGTCGTCGAGTCGAAGGATGTCGCAGACGACCTGGTCGAAGCCCTCGTCGTGGAGCACGAGCGGGACCTCGTAGAGGTTCGGCGCGTCGGCCGCGTTGACCACCCCGGCGACGGGCACGTCGCAGAGCGCGGAGATCTTGCGCTTGAGCCCGTCGGAGATGGCCGACTCGCTGCGACACACGATGACGTCCGGCTGGATCCCCCGGCTGCGCAACTCGGTCACGGAGTGCTGCGTCGGCTTGGTCTTCTGCTCACCCGACGGTCCGATGAAGGGGATCAACGTGACGTGCACGTAGCAGACGTTGTCGCGACCGACGTCGAGCCGGAACTGACGGATCGCCTCCAGGAACGGGAGGATCTCGATGTCGCCGACGGTGCCGCCGACCTCGGTGATGACCACGTCCGTCTCGTCGTCGCAGAGCGTGGTGATGCGCCGCTTGATCTCGTCGGTGATGTGCGGGATGACCTGCACGGTCCGACCCAGGTAGTCGCCACGTCGCTCTGCTGCGAGCACCGTCGAGTAGATCGAGCCGGTCGTGGCGTTCGAGTGGCGGAGGAGGTTCTCGTCGATGAAGCGTTCGTAGTGACCCAGGTCGAGGTCGGTCTCACCGCCGTCGTCGGTGACGAAGACCTCGCCGTGCTCGAACGGATTCATGGTGCCGGGATCGACGTTGATGTACGGGTCGAGCTTCTGCATGGTCACCCGCAAACCCCGCGCCTTGAGCAATCGTCCCAGGGAGGAACCGGTGATTCCCTTGCCCAGCGAGCTCGCCACGCCACCCGTCACAAAGATGTGTTTCGTCACGGACTCACACCATACCGCCCCGGCGACATCGAGCCGCGGCAACCGGGATCGTCATCGTGCCGTGCTCATGGAGCGCTCGGGAGGACTGCGGTCGCGCTTGCGCCAAGGCCATAGTGGCCGCTCTTCCCGGTGCCGAGCTCGGCCAGTGCGTAGACCACGCCGACCGCGCCGGCGAAGAGCTCCAGGTCGTCCACGCTCGAGATCCGCGACGTGATCTCCGGGTCATCGAGCAGCGGGACGAGGAACGCGTCCCGATCGGTACCGAGGTAGTCGGCTGCCGCCGACACCGCCACCAGGGGCACGGGACCCAACGCGGCGAGGTCGGCGATCAGCGGGTCGATGAAGTCCGCGTTGGGCACCGTCGGATCAGCCCCCGAGACGACCACGTAGCGGTAGCCCGTTCCTTCGAGCACCTTGTCCGACCGCGATCCACCGCTGACCGGCTTGAGCTCGAGGAAGCCGGCGCTTCGCAACGCGGTGACGAGTTTGGGTTCCGCCGAAGCCGGCAGCGTCGTGGTGGGCGCTGCCGTCGTCGGCGCTCCATCCGCGGTCGTGGTCGGCCCGGAACGTGGAGTCGAGGTGGTGGTCGAGGTCGACGCGCCGCCCGTGCCGGACATCGACGCCGCGGTGGCGAGCACCGATGCCAGCCGGGAGAGCAGGATTCGGCGAACGTTGCTGTTCGGCGTGACCTGCAGCGTGTCGGCGAGTCGCGCCTTGTCGTCCCCGGTGAGCGCCAGGCGATCGTTGACCAGCAGCGTTCCGTCCACCTTCGCGCCGGCCGCCGTCAGCGCCGCCAACGACCGGTCGAGGGCTTGGGAACTGATGCCCCTCGACGAGATCACGAGCACCGGCACGTCGCGAAGGTCGTTGGCGACGGCAGGCCCGAGAACCTGCTCGGACAACGCGCTGTCGACGGCCGCGCCGTTGCGACGGACGGTCTTGAGATCGTCCGAGAGCTTGTGGTTCGTGGCGTTGACCGAGTCGCTGTGCGCCTCGGCGCGGGCGAGGTTGGAGCGGAGCCCGTCGACCGTCGCCTTGGAGACGACGGTGGTCCCCATGGCGATACCGATCACCAGGGCGAGGAACACCGCGGTCAAGCTCACGACGTGGTAGCGAAAGTTGATCATCGGAGGTCTCCGGAGGGTTGGGTCACTTCCACGCCAGCCACAGGCTTCGCAGGAACAGGCGGATCGGCTCGCTCATGAGGCTGACGACCACCAGCGCGGTCAGCGCGCTGACGACCAGGAACACCAGGTCCCAGGTGCGCACGTTGGTGTGGTAGAGCCGGGACACGCCGCGCGCGTCGACCAGTCGGGACCCGACCTTCATGCGCACGAGCACCGTCGAGGCCATGCCGTTTCGACCTTTGTCGAGGAAGTCGATCATCGAGGTGTGGCTGCCCACCGCCACGATGAGCTCCGCACCACGCTCGAATGCCAGCAGCATGGCGATGTCCTCGCTCGTGCCAGCGGCGCGGAAGATCGTGTGCGGGAGGCCGAGCTCCTCGACCCGCGCCGCCCCCGGCGCGCGGCCGTCGACGTATCCGTGGACCACCAGCGTGGCGCCGCAACGCAGGGCCCGCTCGGACACCGAGTCGAAGTCGCCGATGATGATGTCGGGCTTGTGCCCGGCCTCGAGGAGCGCGTCCGCTCCCCCGTCCACCCCGATCAGCACCGGGCGGATCTCCTGCAGGTACCCGGTCGACCGGAGCATCGCGAGATCCTCCTTGTAGTCGGCGCCGCGCACGACGATCAACGCCTGGCGACCCGCGAACTCCACCGGGATGTCGGGGAGGTCCGGCGCGTCGAGCAGGAGGTGCTTCTCCTGGCGCAGGTACTCGATGGTGTTGTCCGCGAAACGCTCGAGCTCGGAGCCCATCGTCTTCTGCAGCGCGTCGAGGCGCGCCACGACCTCCGGCTCGGACAGGACGTTGCCGGCTCCGACGAGCTCGTCGCCGAGGCGGAGCGTGCCACCCACGATCGTGAGCTGCTGACCTTCCTTGACGCGATCGAACACGGCCTCCTCGACCTGGTCGATCAAGGGGATGCCGGAGGCCGTGATGACGAGCGGCCCGCCGTTCGGGTACCGGCCGGTGATCGACTCCCCGACGTTGACCACCGCAGCGACCTCGCAGGCGACGAGGCTCTCGGCTGCGACGAGGTCGATGTCGGGGTGGTCGATGATCGCGATGTCGCCGGGCTCGAGTCGTCCGGTCAGGCGCTTGGTGCGCTTGTCGAGCCGGGCGACGCCGGTCAAGCGATCCTCGACCACGGGTTCAGGCACCGCCATCACTACCCCGCACGGCTGACAAGAGGTCTCTGGCGTGCGCGTGCGCGGCGTCGCTCGTGGGCTGCCCGCTCAGCATCCGCGAAAGTTCTACCACCCGCTCATCGCCGACGAGCAGACGCGCTTCGGTGGTCGTCGATCGCCGGTGTTGCACCTTGGTCACCCCGATCTGCGTCGCTGCGGCCGCCGCGACCTCCGCGAGGTGCGTGACCACCAGGACTTGGCGAGATGACCCCAGCTCCGACAGCGCACGCCCGACCGCGCTTGCCGCGGAGCCGCCGATCCCGGCGTCGACCTCGTCGAACACCAGCGTGTCCTGGTCGGCGGTGAGCACCAACCGGAGCGCCAGCATGGTGCGCGCCAGCTCGCCTCCCGAGGCGACCTTGGACAGCGGCAGCAGTGGGGTCCCGGGGTTGGCGGAGAACGAGATCTCCACCTCGTCCCCAGGATCGGCATCACCCACGGCCACGACGAGGCGAGCGTGTGGCAAGGCGAGCCGACGGAGCTCCTGCTGCACGCGGTCGGCGAGCTCGGGTGCTGCCGAGCGGCGGACCGCGGCGACACGAGCCTCCTCGGCTCCCAGCGCGTCGCGGCGGGACTCGAGCGACCGGGACAGCTCCGCGGCGCGTGCATCGTGACCTTCGATCTGGTCGAGTCGGGTCTGCAGCGCCTCCTGGGCGCGATGCAGCCCGTCGATGGTGCCATCGCCGTACTTCCGGCTCAGCGTCGCCAACAGCTGGCGGCGTTCGAGGACCTCGGTGAGACGTTCGGGGTCGTCGACCACCTGCTCGGCCCGTCCCCGCAGCTCGGTGGTCAGGTCGGTGATCTCGGCGGCCAGGCCGACGAGCCGATCGTGGACTTCCGTGAAGGGGGCGCGCCCGTCGAGCGCGCCCCGGGCGACCGCCAGGCGGTCGCCCACACCACCTTCCTCGGAGAGCGCGGCAAGCGCCACGTTCGCCTGTTCTCGGTGCTGGACCACATCGGACAAGGCGTCCTGCTCCACGGCGAGGAGCTCGTCCTCGTCGGGATCCCCGAGCTGCGCGGCATCGAGCTCTTCGAGCTGGAAGCGCACCAGCTCGGCCTCACGCTGGCGGGTCGCCGCGTCACCACCGGTCGACTCGAGCTCGGCCAGCAGGCTGCGGACCTGCTGGCGCAGGTCCTGCAGACGTGAGGTGTCGACCTCGGCGAAGCGGTCGAGCGCACGGCGTTGACCAGTGGCCGTCAGCAGGCTCTGGTGCGCGTGTTGGGCATGGAGATCGACGAGCTGTGCGGCGCGTTGGGCCAGGGTCGCGGCCGTCGCCATGTCGCCGTTCACGTAGGCGCGAGAGCGTCCGGCAGCAGGCACGACCCTGCGCAGGACGATCTCTTCGCCGTCCAGCTCGAAACGCCCTTCCACCGTGGCTTCCTCGGCTCCCGATCGCACCATCGTCCCATCGGCCCGCATGCCGGTGAGGAGCCCGATGGCTTCGACGATGAGCGTCTTGCCCGCACCGGTCTCGCCGCTGACCGCGGTGAGTCCCGCGTCGAGCTCGAGGCGCAGGTCGTTCACGATCCCCAAGTCGCGCACGGCGAGTTCGGTCAACACCTCGGCCGTCCCGTCACCGGTCGTTGAGCCCGAACTTGGACTTGAGGATGCGATGGAAGTCGCTGCCCTCGAAGCGCACGAGGCGGGCACGGTGCTTCGACCCCGTGCAGACGACCGCGTCACCCTCCGCCAAGGTCGAGACGACCCGTCCGTCCGCCGAGAGCATCGCCGGCCGTGGACCGAGCACTTCGAGACGCACCGTGGTGGTGGGCTCCAGCACCAGCGGGCGATCGAAGAGCATGTGTGGCGAAACCGGGGTGAGCAGGAGCGCACGATGGCCCGGGGCCACGATCGGGCCGCGGGCGCTGAAGGAGTACGCGGTGGAACCCGTGGGGGTGGCCACGATGACGCCGTCGGCGGCGTAGGTGGTGAAGAACTCATCGTCGAGCGTCACCGCGAGCCGCACGGTGTGCCCCATCGGCGTCTTCTCCAGCACGATCTCGTTGAGCGCCTCCGCGTCTGGCACCGCGACCGCGAGCGAAGGCGCATCGACGTGGGCGGTGACGAGCATGCGTTCCTCGACGAGGTAGTCCCCCTGGAAGAAGCGCTCGAGAGCGTCGACGAGGTGCTCGGGCTCGACCGCGCTGAGGTAGCCGAGTTGCCCGACGTTCACGCCCAGCACCGGGACGCCTTCTCGCACCACGCGGTCGACGGTCCGCAGCATCGTCCCATCGCCACCGAAGCACACCGCGAGATCGAGTCCGTCGACGAACGCCTGGTCGGACAGGGTCGCTGCTCCCTCCGGCGCCGGCCCACCCGCCAATCCTTCGACGCGCACCTCGTGGCCGTGCGCCGCGGCCCACCGACGCGCCTTCTCCGCCAGGGCGCTCGCCTCGGGTCGCGGCGGGATGCACCACGAAGCCGATCGTTCCCATCAGGGCGCCACCGCCTCGGTCACGGTGGCGTCGAGCGTTGCTCCGAGGTCGATGGGTGTGGGGCGTCCGTCCCCGTTCTGTACATGCAGCAGGAACTCGGTGTTGCCCTGCGAACCACGGATCGGCGAGCACATGGCACCCATGATGGCCGCGCCGGCGGCCTCGAGCGCGCCGACGACCTCACCGAGGGTCCGACGCCAGACATCCGGGTCCCGGATGATGCCACGTCCCCGGTCCGCCTCGACCTTGGTCGCCTCGAACTGCGGCTTCACCAGCACCACCACGTCGCCGCCCGTTCCGGCGAGCCTGACGAGGGTCCCGGCCACGCTGCGCAACGAGATGAACGAGAGGTCGGCCACGACCAGATCGATGCGCTGATCGACTCCGGACCGGTCGAGGCGACGGATGTCGGTCTGCTCCAGGACCGACACCCGCGGGTCGGCCCGCAGGTGTTCGTGCAGCTGGTTGGTGCCCACGTCGACCGCGAGCACCGACGAAGCCCCGCGTTGGAGCAGACAGTCGGTGAACCCACCGGTGGACGAGCCGGCGTCGAGCGCAGCGCGTCCGTCGACGGTGATCCCGAAGCGTTCCAGCGCGGCATCGAGCTTGGCTCCCGAGCGAGCCACGAACCGGGCAGGCGGCGGTTTGACGACCAACGGCTCGTGCGCCGCGACCTGACGCCGCACGCTCGTCGCAACTCCCCCGCCGACGAGCACTCGGCGGGCATCCACCAGCGCGCGAGCCTCCGCGGGGTCTGCGGTCAGGCCTCGGCGGACGAGCTCGACGTCGAGGGCTCGGCGGGCGGTCGTTGTCGCGCCTCGTCGCTCGACGCGCTCAGCGCGCGCTCGGCTTCTTCTTGGCCGGAGCCTTCTTCGCGGCCGACTTCTTCTTGGCCGGAGCCTTCTTCTTGGCCGGAGCCTTCTTCGCGGCCGACTTCTTCTTGGCCGGAGCCTTCTTCGCGGCCGCTGCATCGATACGCCGCTCCAGCCGAGCGATGTCGGCCTTGGTCGCCAAGCCCAGGCCCTTGACCTGCGCGCGCACCTCGCCGCGCACCTGGGCGACCAGCGACTCGGTCGTCTTGCGGCTTCGTTCGAGGAGGTCCTGAACGGCTTCCGAGGCCTGCGTCGTCTGCACCTCACCGGCCTTCACCAGATCGGCGACGATCGCTTCCGCCCGCTTCTGGGTGAGCTGGGTGAAGTTCGTGCCCGCGTCGAGATACCGCCTGAGAACATCGCTCTGTGCCATGACGACACGGTACGTCACGCGCGGGCGCGCTTGCAAAAGTTTGCACCCCGTTGGCGGGGTCCGCGATGGGGCTCGTCGACGGTGGTCTGCTAGGAAGGTTTGCCGTGCCCAAGTTCGAGCCCTTCAGAGGTGTCCGCTACGACACCAACCGCGCCGTGATCTCCCAGGTCACCGCTCCCCCCTATGACGTCATCGACGCCGGGATGCGAGCCGAGCTGCTCGCTCGGGATCCCTGCAACGTCGTACAGGTCGACCTTCCCGACGAGGCCGACGGGCCTGGTCGCTACGCCGCCGCCGCAACGACCTTCGACGGATGGCTCGCCGATGGCACGTTGGTCCGGGACACCGAGCCGAGCTTCTACCTGTACCAGATGGACTACCGAGACGACCTCGGCAACGACGTCCACACCCTCGGGGTCATCGGAGCCCTCGAACTGAGCCGTCCGGGCGAAGGAGCGATCCTCCCGCACGAGCACACCACGCCCAAGGCCAAGTCCGATCGACTCGACCTGCTGCGGGCCACCCGCGTCAACCTCTCGGCGATCTGGGGGCTGTCCCTGACCGAAGGGCTCACCGGCCTGTGCCGGGTCGACGCGGACCCAGACGAGTCGTGGACCGACGAGGACGGCGTTTCGCACCACCTCTGGGTCGTCGACGACCCGGACCGAACCGCGGCGATCAGCGCGGCCGTCCAGGCATCACCGGTCGTGATCGCCGATGGGCACCACCGGTTCGAGACCTCGGTGGCCTACCGTGACGAGCGAGCCGAGGCCGGCGACGATCCCGCGGGCGCCGCGCTCGGCGATGGTGTACGTCGTCGAGCTGGTCGAGTCCGAACTGACCGTCCGACCGATCCACCGCCTGCTGTCCGGTCGTCAGCGTCGCGGAGCTCTCCGCGTCCTTCGAGGATCGGTTCGAGCTGCGCGACGCCGGCGCCGTGGACGATCGGATCCTGGCACGCATGGACGAGGTCGGCGCGTCTGACGCTCGTCGCGCCCGATGGCACCGGCACCTTCCTGCTCCCCCGCGAGGGCGCCTTCACCGACGTCGACGACCTCGACTCGAGCCGCCTCGCTGCGGCGTTGGAGTCGATCGACGGCGTCGAGGTCCGCTACCAGCATGGGGTCGACGAGATCCTGCACGCGCTGCATGACCACGAGGCAGACGCCGGCGTGCTGCTGCGCCCCGCCACCGTCGCACAGATCGACGTCAACGTGCACCAGGGCCGCCGGATGCCGCCGAAGACGACGTTCTTCCACCCCAAGCCCCGCACCGGCCCGGTGTTCCGGCCGACCGACTGAAGCCGGCGAACGGCCTACTCGACCGACCAGGTCGGCAGCGACGTGAGGAGCTTGTCGAGGTCGCCCGGGCCGTGCTGCTCCTGGGCCGCCGCGAGCTGCTGGTTCATCGCCGAGCCGTAGTCGGGCCGGTCGATGTCCCGGAACACGCCGATCGGGGTCGGTTCGGTCGGCCCCTGCGCCAGACGAGACAGCATGAAGGCCAGACCGGGTGAGGCCCGGTGCTCATCGTGGACGAGGATCTCGTCCTCCCCGACGTCGGCGACGTCGACCACCTCGGCCCAGCCTTGGCCGGTGAGCCGCACCCCGCGCTCCCCGGAGACGCCGAACCGGATCGGCTGGCCGTCCTCGAGCGGGATGAGCATCTCGGCCCGGTGGTCCTTGCTCGTGACGGCCCCGAACGCGCCGTCGTTGAAGACGTTGCAGTTCTGGTAGATCTCGACGAACGACGCGCCCTTGTGGGCGTGCGCCCGCCGGAACATCTCCATCATGTGCTTGCGGTCCATGTCGTGGGTGCGCGCCACGAAGGTCGCCTCCGCACCGAGCGCCAGGCTGATCGGGTTGAACGGCTCGTCGAGCGAGCCGAACGGCGTCGACTTGGTGACCTTGCCGATCTCGCTGGTCGGCGAGTACTGGCCCTTGGTGAGGCCGTAGATCTGGTTGTTGAACAGCAGGATCGTGATGTTCACGTTGCGGCGCAGGGCGTGGATCAGGTGGTTTCCGCCGATCGAGAGCGCGTCGCCGTCGCCGGTGATCACCCACACGTCGAGGTCGTCCCGGGTGAGCGCCAGTCCCGTCGCGACCGCCGGGCGCCCGGCCGTGGATCGAGTGCATCCCGTAGGTGTTCATGTAGTACGGGAAGCGCGACGAGCAGCCGATGCCAGAGACGAACACCGTGTTCTCCCGTGCCACGCCCAACTCGGGCATGAGCATCTGGACCGCGGTGAGCACGGAGTAGTCGCCGCAACCCGGGCACCAACGCACCTCCTGGTCGCTGGACCAGTCCTTCTTGGTGGTGACTTCGACGTCGGTCATTGCTCAGTCCTCCAGGGCCGCGGTGATGGCCCGCTCGATCTCGCCGGCGGTGAACGGCGCTCCTCTGACCTTCGACAGCGACTTGGCATCGACGAGGTACTCGGCACGCAGCACCTTCGAGAGCTGGCCGAGGTTCATCTCGGGCACCAGGATCAGCTCGTAGCGCCGGAGGACCTCGCCAAGGTTCGGTCGGGAGCGGGTTCAGGTGCGTGAGGTGGATGCGCGCCACCGGGATGTCGCGCACGGCGCACCGGTCGATCGCACCGCCGATCGCGCCCCAGGTCGAGCCCCAGCCCACGACGAGGAGCCTGGCATCGGCGTCGCCGTCGACCTCGACCTCCGGGATGTCGTCGGCGATGCCGGCGATCTTGGCGGCGCGCAGGCGCACCATCTTGCTCGTGGTTGGACGGGTCGTAGGAGACGTTGCCCGAGCCGTCGGCCTTCTCGAGCCCGCCGATGCGGTGCATGAGCCTCGGTGTGCCGGGCAGTGCCCACGGTCGGGCCAGGGTCTCCGGGTCACGGGCGTAGGGCCAGAACGACTCGTTGCCGTCGTCGTCGACGTGGTTCGGCTCGGTCGTGAACGGCGTCGAGATGTCGGGAAGCTCGCCGACGCTCGGGGAGGCGCCAGGGCTCCGAGCCGTTGGCGAGGTAGCCGTCGGACAGGAGCATGACCGGCGTCCGGTACTTCAGCGCGATCCGGGCGGCCTCGATGGCGGCGTAGAAGCAGTCGGACGGGGTTCTTGGGCGCCACGACCGGGACGGGCGACTCGCCGTGGCGCCCGTACATCGCCTGAAGCAGGTCGGCCTGTTCGGTCTTGGTGGGCAGGCCGGTCGAGGGTCCGCCACGCTGGACGTCGACGATGACGAGCGGGAGCTCGAGGCTCACCGCGAGGCCGATGGCCTCGGACTTCAGGTCGATGCCGGGCCCGCTCGTCGTGGTGACCGCCGAGGTTGCCACCGAAGGCCGCGCCGATCGCGGACGAACGCCGGCGATCTCGTCCTCGGCCTGCAGCGTGCGGACCCCGAAGTTCTTGTGCTTGGACAGCTCGTGCAGGATGTCGGAGGCGGGCGTGATCGGGATAGCGTGCCCAGGTAGACCGGCAGCGTAGGCGAGCTGACCGGCGGCCACCAGGCCCCAGGCGAGCGCCATGTTGCCGGTGATGTTGCGGTACGTGCCCGGCGCCAGCGAGGCCGGCTTGCACCTCGTACGCGTGGTCGAAGAGCTCGGCGGTCTCGCCGAAGTGCGTAGCCCGGCCTGGAACGCGGCCCGGTTGGCCTCGGCGACCTGCTGGCTTCACGCCGAACTTCGCGTCGATCCAGTCAGCGTCGGCTCGGAGGGCCGGGTGTACATCCAGCGAGACCAGGCCGAGCGCGAAGAAGTTCTTGGAGCGCTCTGCGTCGCGCGGCTTGACCCCGAGCTGCCTTGGCGGCCTCGTCGGTGAGCGAGGTCATCGGCACCTCGTAGACCTTGTACGCCGTCGAGGCGAGTCGTCCTCGAGCGGGTTGTCGTCGTAGCCCGGCCTTGGCGAGGTTGCGCTCGTCGAAGGTGTCGGTGTTCACGATGATGCGTGCCGCCGCGCTCGAGGTCGGTCGAGGCTGGCGAGCGCAGCGCCGCCGGGTTCATCGCCACCAGCACGCTCGGCGCGTCGCCCGGCGTGGTGATGTCGTGGTCCGAGATGTGGACCTGGAACGCCGACACCCCCGCGATCGTCCCGGCAGGGGCACGGATCTCGGCCGGGAAGTTCGGCAAGGTGGCGAGATCGTTGCCGAACACGGCGCTCGACGCTGGTGAAGCGGTCGCCGGTGAGCTGCATGCCGTCGCCGGAGTCGCCGGCGAAGCGGATGACGACGCGGTCGAGCTCGATGGTGCCGGGTTGACGTTGGGCCGTGTCGGCCACTGGGGCCCCCTAGGGAAACGATGAAGGAAGGTGCGAATCGGGGTCGACCGGACGGACGCTGGCAGCGGTGCGGGACGAGGTCTTCGCTCCCTGCCTGGCGGGGGCCGTTCTGCTCCTCAGGTTGCCGCCGTTCGTCATGCGATCGCAAAATCACGGCCGTCCTCCGGTCCGGCTGGTGGCCGAAGCGTCGCCGACCAGGTGCGGCGCCAGGTCGCACGGCCGAACCGAGCCCATCAGGCGATGGTGACCGCGGCGTCGAGGTAGACGTCCTGGATCGCGTTGAGCAGCTCGACGCCCTCCGCCATGGGGCGCTGGAACGCCTTGCGGCCGCTGATCAGCCCGATGCCGCCGGCCCGCTTGTTGATCACCGCGGTGCGCACGGCGTCGGCCAGGTCGCTGGCGCCCGGACGAGGCGCCACCGGAGTTGATCAGCCCGATGCGCCCGGCGTAGCAGTTCAGCGACCTGCCAGCGGGCGAGGTCGATGGGGTGGTCGGTGGTGAGCTCGTCGTACACGAGCGGGCTGGTCTTGCCGTAGCCCGAGATCGCGTTGAAGCCGCCGTTCACCTCGCGGCAGCTTCTGCTTGATGATGTCGGCCTCGATCGTCACACCGATGTGGTTCGCCTGGCCCGGTGAGGTCGGCAGCGGTGTGGTAGTCGACCCCGTCGACCTTGAAGCCGTTGTTGCGCAGGTAGCACCAGAGCACCGTGAACATCCCGAGCTCGTGGGCACGGCTGAACGCCTCGGCCACCTCCACGATCTGGCGATTGGACTCCTCGGAGCCGAAGTAGATCGTGGCGCCGACGCCCGCCGCGCCCAGGTCGTAGGCCTGCTCCACGGACCCGAACATGATCTGGTCGAAGGAGTTCGGCAGCGTCATCAACTGGTTGTGGTTGATCTTCACGATGAACGGGATGCGGTGCGCGTAGCGGCGCGAAACCGAGCCCAGCACGCCGAAGGTGGTCGCCACCGCGTTGCATCCGCCCTCGATCGCGAGCTCGACGATGTTCGCCGGGTCGAAGTACTCGGGGTTGGGTGCGAACGAAGCCGCCGCCGAGTGCTCGATGCCCTGGTCGACGGGGAGGATCGAGACGTAGCCGGTCCCGCCGAGACGACCGTGCGCCAAGAGGCTGCCGAGGTTGCGGAGCACCTGGGGTGAACGATCGCTGTCGACGAGCACACGATCGAGGTAGTCAGGGCCGGGAAGCGAGAGCGTCTCTGCCGGAACGCCCTTGGCGACGTGACCCAGCAGTGATTCGGCTTCGTCGCCGAGGAGGGCCTGGATGTCCACGAGTAGTAGCTCCTGGTGCGGATGTTCGGATGACGCGAGCGGTTCCCGCGAGGCCGACCACCTTAGGACATGCACGGATCGTCTCAGCGCTTCCGCGGGTGGTCGTTGCCGCGTCGGCGGCCGGTGGTCAGTCGAGACCGGCCAATCGGTCGCCCACGTCCGCGAAGTCGGGATCCTGGCTGCGGATCCAGGAGAACTGCTCTCGGGCGCGCGGCACGTCGCCGGCTCGCTCGTGCAGGTCTGCGACCGCGTAGGCCATGCGGAGGTGACGGTCACGCGGCCGCTTGACCTTCTTGCGACCGGCCTCGAGCAAGCGGATCGCGTCGTCCAGGCGGCCCTGGTCGGCGAGCGCACCGGCGGCGACGATCCGACCCTCGGCGACGAGGTCCGCGCTGGGCGAGGCCTCGCGCAGCTCGTCCCAGAGCGCCGACGCCTCGGACCAGCGGCCAAGGGCCCGGTAGCTATCGGCGAGCACCGGGTGCTGCTCGGTGGATCCGGTCAGGCCCCGGAACGCCTCGAGCTCCTTCACCGCCTCACGCCATCGACCTTCCCGATAGGCGCACACCCCCAGCAGCTCCCGCACCTCGGCCACAGCCGGAGCTTCCTTGGCGAGCGGGCGGAGGATCTGCCGAGCTTCCGCGAAACGCTCGCGCCGAACCGCCCGAGCAGCGTCCTGCAGCCGCCGCTCCAGCCGCTGGGCCCGCTCCGGTCCCACGGCCTTGACGAACGCCGCGAGCTGCTCGGGGTCGGCTCCTCGACGGCGAGACGGCTTCTCCGTCCGCCTTGCCTCGTCGGTGGCGCGCTGCTTGTCTCGGTCGACCCGGTCCGCGCGCCGGCGTCCGGACGAGCCGCGACGCACCGCGTCGCCCGCCTCGCGGGAGATGCCCTCGAGCACCCACTGATCGGCTCCTGTCTCGGCAGGCCCCCGGCCACCGCCGGTGGGGCCGTCGTCGCCCTGACGCGACCGCTCCCACACCTCGGCAGCACTTCCCGGCGGGGCCGCCCGGTCCTTGGATCGATACGCCGGTCGCGGGCGGTGGTCGGATTCGTCGCGCGGCGCCAACTTGGACGCACCCTTCGCGCGCGACCCCACCCCAGGACTTGGGAAGATCTGCTTCGTCCCGGCGGTTGTCCGAGGTTGCCCGGCCGTCGGCGGCGCGGCGCGGCTTTCCGGGCCCACGAGCCGAGTCGTCCCGTCGCGACGCACTGCGCGTCGGGGGCCCTGATCCCCGGCGCCCATCCCGATCGTCTCGACCGCCGCCGGCCCGCTTCCCCGGGCCCTTACGACGGCTGGGTGGCGTGGCAGACATGAGGAGACAACGCTACACGGCCTCGACTCGAAAACGCGAACGAACCCCCACCGAAGTGGGGGTTCGTTCTGAGAAATCCGGCGGCGTCCTACTCTCCCAGGGAGTCTCCTCCCAAGTACCATCGGCGCAGGCGGGCTTAACTTCCGTGTTCGGAAAGGGAACGGGTGTGACCCCGCCGCCATGGCCACCGAAATCTGTTGTCAACGGAGAACGCATACGCGTTCGATCCTTGAAGACTCCATAGCGAGCACGAACTTCATTGTCGATCCAAGCCCTCGGCCGATTAGTACCGGTCGGCTGAACGTGTTGCCACGCTTACACCTCCGGCCTATCAACGTGGTCGTCTGGCCACGGGCCTTACCAGGTTGACCCTGTGGGAAACCTCATCTTGAAACAAGCTTCGCGCTTAGATGCTTTCAGCGCTTATCTCTTCCGCAGGTGGCTAACCAGCAGTGCCCTTGGCAGGACAACTGGCACACCAGAGCTGCGTCCGTCCCGGTCCTCTCGTACTAGGGACAGGCTTTCTCAAGTTTCCTCCGGCTGCAGAGGATAGGGACCGAACTGTCTCACGACGTTCTAAACCCAGCTCGCGTACCGCTTTAATGGGCGAACAGCCCAACCCTTGGGACCTGCTTCAGCCCCAGGATGCGATGAGCCGACATCGAGGTGCCAAACCTTCCCGTCGATATGGACTCTTGGGGAAGATGAGCCTGTTATCCCCGGGGTACCTTTTATCCGTTGAGCGACGGCGCTTCCACACGCAACCGCCGGATCACTATGCCCTGCTTTCGCACCTGCTCGACTTGTAAGTCTCGCAGTCAAGCTCCCTTGTGCCATTGCACTCAACGCCTGATGGCCGACCAGGCTGAGGGAACCTTTGGGCGCCTCCGTTACTCTTTAGGAGGCGACCGCCCCAGTCAAACTACCCGCCTGGCGCTGTTCCTAACCCGGATAACGGGTCGAGGTTAGAGTCCCGGCATACGCAGGGTGGTATTTCAACAGTGACTCCACACTGACTAGCGCCAATGCTTCCAAGTCTCCCACCTATCCTACACAACGCATACCCAAACCCAACACCAAGTTATAGTAAAGGTCCACGGGGTCTTTCCGTCCTTCTGCAGCTAACGAGCATCTTTACTCGTACTTCAATTTCGCCGGGTCTGTGGTTGAGACAGTAGGAAAGTCGTTACGCCATTCGTGCAGGTCGGAACTTACCCGACAAGGAATTTCGCTACCTTAGGACCGTTATAGTTACGGCCGCCGTTTACCGGGGCTTAGGTTCAGAGCTTCGCCCTTGCGGGCTAACCCTTCCCCGTAACCTTCCGGCACCGGGCAGGCGTCACAGCGTATACATCGTCTTGCGACTTCGCACGCTGCTGTGTTTTTAGTAAACAGTCGCTTTCCCCTGGTCTGTGCCACCCCTTCACGCTCACACCGCGAGGGTGTTCACGCTAATGAGGTCCTCCTTCTCCCGAAGTTACGGAGGGATTTTGCCGAGTTCCTTAACCACAGTTCTCCCGATCGCCTTGGTATTCTCTACCCGCCCACCTGTGTTGGTTTGGGGTACGGGCACCGTGCCAGCTCACTAGTGGCTTTTCTAGGCAGCATGGAATCAGTGACTTCGCCTGTATCGGCTCGGCATCGCGTCTCAGGCTTCATGGGGACCGTTATTATCCTGGGCCCCGCCCTACACGCTTACCCCAGGTCTACCATCGCCTGGGTTCACCTATCCTCCTGCGTCCCCACATCGCTTACGTCCTCCTGGTGGGTCGGTTCGTCTCCGAAGAGACAGCCCCTTAGCAACCTGGGATCAGTATTTGGCGCGGACACGGTGGTACTGGAATATCAACCAGTTGTGCATCGACTACGCCTTTCGGCCTCGCCTTAGCTCCCGACTTACCCTGGGTGGATTAGCCTTCCCCAGGAACCCTTGGGCTTACGGCGGAGGGGTTTCTCACCCCTCTCTCGCTACTCATGCCAGCATTCTCACTCGATCGCGGTCCACGACGGTTCACACCGCCGCTTCACTCCAGGATCGACGCTCCCCTACCACCCACACCAGAGGTGTGGATCCGCGGCTTCGGCTCTGAACTTGAGCCCCGTTACATTATCCGCGCAAGATCACTCGACCAGTGAGCTATTACGCACTCTTTCAAGGGTGGCTGCTTCTAAGCCAACCTCCTGGCTGTCTGGGCAATCTCACATCGTTTTCCACTTAGTTCAGAATTAGGGGCCTTAGCCGGCGGTCTGGGCTGTTTCCCTTTCGACCACGAAGCTCATCCCCCGTGGTCTCACTGCCGGGCTATAGAGCGATGGTATTCGGAGTTTGGCTGGGGTCGGTAAGCTTGTAGGCCCCCTAACCCATCCAGTGCTCTACCTCCATCGCTGAACACCCGACGCTGCACCTAAATGCATTTCGGGGAGAACCAGCTATCACCGAGTTTGTTTGGCCTTTCACCCCTATCCACAGGTCATCCCCCCAGTTTTCAACCTAGGTGGGTTCGGTCCTCCACGGGGTCTTACCCCCGCTTCAACCTGCCCATGGATAGATCACTCGGCTTCGGGTCTACAGCATGCGACTGAACGCCCTATTAAGACTCGCTTTCGCTCCGGCTCCCCATCACTGGTTAACCTTGCCACACACCGTAACTCGCTGGCTCATTCTTCAAAAGGCACGCCATCGCGGCCTCGAGCAAGCTCGAGACGACGCTTTGACTGATTGTAAACCAACGGTTTCAGGTACTATTTCACTCCCCTCCCGGGGTACTTTTCACCTTTCCCTCACGGTACTAGTTCGCTATCGGTCGCCTACGTATACTTAGCCTTACGAGGTGGTCCTCGCAGATTCACGCCGACTTTCACGGTTCCGGCGTTACTTGGGAGCTCTGATCGAAGTCTGCGTACGTTTCGTGTACGGGGCTCTTACCCACTGTGGCGTGCCGTTCCAAAACACTTCCACTACGTAGCAGATTGGTAACTTCGTGAAGGGTCTGATGCCCCTTCTATCAGGTCCCACGACCCCGGACTGGCAACGCCATCAGGCTATTCCACCAGTTCGGTTTAGGCTATTCCCGTTTCGCTCGCCGCTACTCAGGGAGTCGCTGTTGCTTTCATTTCCTCAGGGTACTGAGATGTTTCAGTTCCCCTGGTTCCCTCTACCGGCCCTATGTATTCAGACCGGAGTAACACCCCATGACGGGTGCTGGGTTTCCCCATTCGGATATCCACGGATCAGGGCTCTATAGGCAGCTCCCCGTGGCTTTTCGCAGCCTTACACGTCCTTCATCGGTAGTAGGCGCCAAGGCATCCACCGTTGGCTCTTTGTAGCTTGGAAGAACAAAGATGCTCGTGCTCGCTATGCAGTTTTCAAGGATCATGGTGCGCCGACCCGCGGGCCGGCACTTCAGGAGCATGACGACGCCCCCGCTCCACAGGGGGGCGGGGGCGCACGCGACGCTCCTTCAAAGCGGAAGAGAGGACAGACCTCAGACCTTCGGCAACCGGGAGTTGAACTGCAACCGGTTACGTCGGGCAAGAACTCAGCTAGTGCTCCAACTGGGAGTCCTCTGCGATGTGCAGAGTGATGACTCCTTAGAAAGGAGGTGATCCAGCCGCACCTTCCGGTACGGCTACCTTGTTACGACTTCACCCCAATCGCTGATCCCACCTTCGACAGCTCCCTCCCAAAGGGTTGGGCCACTGGCTTCGGGTGTTACCAACTTTCGTGGTGTGACGGGCGGTGTGTACAAGGCCCGGGAACGTATTCACCCCGGCGTTGCTGATCCGGGATTACTAGCGACTCCAACTTCACGGAGTCGAGTTGCAGACTCCGATCCGAACTGAGACCGGCTTTCTGGGATTCGCTTAACCTCGCGGTCTCGCAGCCCTTTGTACCGGCCATTGTAGCATGTTTGCAGCCCTGGATATAAGGGGCATGATGACTTGACGTCGTCCCCACCTTCCTCCGAGTTGACCCCGGCAGTCTCCCATGAGTCCCCGGCATTACCCGCTGGTAACATAGGATAAGGGTTGCGCTCGTTGCGGGACTTAACCCAACATCTCACGACACGAGCTGACGACAGCCATGCACCACCTGTGTAGGGCCCCGAAGGACACCATATCTCTATGGCTTTTCCCTACATGTCAAACCCAGGTAAGGTTCTTCGCGTTGCCTCGAATTAAGCAACATGCTCCGCCGCTTGTGCGGGCCCCCGTCAATTCCTTTGAGTTTTAGCCTTGCGGCCGTACTCCCCAGGCGGGGCACTTAATGCGTTAGCTGCGGCGCGGAATCCGTTGGAAGGACCCCACACCTAGTGCCCAACGTTTACGGCGTGGACTACCAGGGTATCTAATCCTGTTTGCTACCCACGCTTTCGCTCCTCAGCGTCAGTTCCGGCCCAGAGCACCGCCTTCGCCACTGGTGTTCCTCCTGATATCTGCGCATTTCACCGCTACACCAGGAATTCCATGCTCCCCTACCGGACTCTAGTCACAGCAGTATCGAGTGGCGTCTCAGGGTTGAGCCCTGAGTTTTCACACCCGACTTACCGAACCGCCTACGAGCTCTTTACGCCCAATAAATCCGGACAACGCTTGCCCCCTACGTGTTACCGCGGCTGCTGGCACGTAGTTAGCCGGGGCTTCTTCTGTGGGTACCGTCAATTTCGTCCCCACTGAAAGCGGTTTACAACCCGAAGGCCTTCATCCCGCACGCGGCGTTGCTGCGTCAGGCTTTCGCCCATTGCGCAAGATTCCTAACTGCTGCCTCCCGTAGGAGTCTGGGCCGTGTCTCAGTCCCAGTGTGGCTGATCGTCCTCTCAGACCAGCTACCCGTCGTTGCCTTGGTGAGCCGTTACCTCACCAACTAGCTGATGGGCCGCGAGACCCTCCCGAAGCGGAATCCATTTCCTCATAGTGCCATGCGACTCCATGAGGGTATCCGGTATTAGCACTCCTTTCGGAGAGTTATCCCGGTCTTCGGGGCAGGTTTCTCACGTGTTACTCACCCGTTCGCCACTAGGTCTTCACCAGTGTTGCCACTGGATGGACCTCGTTCGACTTGCATGTTTTAGGCACGCCGCCAGCGTTCGTCCTGAGCCAGGATCAAACTCTCCATCAAGATCGTGAGCTCGGCGCCGAAGCGCTCTGCCGTAGATCGTAGAGAGCCGGTTCGGGGCTGGCTGCCCGTCACCGACTGGCACAAGACTCACAACCAGCTTGGTTGTTTGTCCGTTGTGCATTCTTCTTTGTTAAACGACCGCGTCAACATCCGAAGATGCTGGCGCGGGCGCCCGCACTAGCTTTGTCCTCTCTTCCGTTTTCAAGGAGCGTCCTGCTCACGCACGCACCGCACGGGGCGGCGTTGGTGCGGCTCCACCCGTGAGGACCGTGGTCCGGTGGGAAGAGCGGGGTGTCACCTTAGAGCGGTTCCGGTCGGCGAGTCAATTCGACGGCCGGCGTTTCCTGGGGTGACAGAGCGCCAAGCTAGGTGACCGCACAGGAGGTGGCCAAATCCCAGCGATGTGACCCTTGGCGCAACGCCTCACCCATCGTCGACGACCACGAGCGCGTAGGCCTTGCGGCCTCGACGGAGGAGCAGGTAGCGGTCGTGCAGCAGGTCTGCCGGGCCGAGGCGGGCGTCCTCTGCGAGTCGGTCGTCGTTGCTGTAGCCGCCGCCCTGGGACAGCGTCCGGCGGGCCTCGGCCTTGGAGGCGCAGAGCCCGCTGCGCAGGAGCAGCTCGACGGGCTCGACCCCTGCGGCGATCTCGTCGCGCGGCACGCGCAGCGTGGGAACCTCATCGACCAGGACCGCAAGCACGGCTTCGCCGGCATCGCGGGCCGCGCCACCGAAGAGCACCGTGGAGGCCGCATCCGCCTGGTTCGCGGCCTCTTCACCATGGACCTGGGCGGTGACCGCGCGCGCCAGGGCACGCTGGGCGCTGCGGCGCGGTGGCGCGGTGGCGTGGGTCGCAACGATCTCGCGCACCTGCTCGAGGGGCAGCAGCGTCATCTGGAGGAGGAGACGCTCGACGTCCGCATCGTCGGTCTGCATCCAGAACTGGAAGAAGCGGTAGGGCGAGGTGCGCACAGGGTCGAGCCACACGTTCTCGCCCGACGCGGACTTTCCGAACTTGGAGCCATCCGCGCGCAGCAGCAGCGGCCACGTCAGCCCGTGGACCGGACCCGCCCCCCGCCGGCGGACCAGATCGATACCGGCGGCGATGTTTCCCCACTGGTCCGAGCCCCCCACCTGGAGCTCGCAGTCCCGGTGGGTGCGCAGCCACCAGAAGTCGTGCGCCTGAAGGAGCTGATAGCTGAACTCGGTGAACGAGATGCCGGCATCGCCCGACATCCGCGACTGCACGGACTCGCGGGCGATCATCTGGTTCACCGGGGCGTGCTTGCCCACGTCGCGGAGGAAGTCGAGGAACGTGATCGGTGCGGTCCAGGTGGCGTTGTCGACCAGCTCCCAGCGGTCTCCCGGGCCCAGCACGCGGGCGATCTGCAGGCTGATGGCGGCGAGGTTCTTCGCGAGCTGGTCGGCATCCAGGAGGTTCCGCTCCTCGGACCGGCCGCTGGGGTCCCCGATCATCCCGGTCGCTCCCCCGCGAGCGCCAACGCGCGATGGCCGGCATCGATGAAGCGTCGGAGCCCGACCAGGCCGAGCAGATGACCGACGTGGAGGCTGTCGGCGGTGGGGTCGAAGCCGCAGTAGAGGGTCAACGGACCGGCCGCCAGGCGGGTCGCGAGCGCATCGCGGTCGGTGGAGTCGTGGATCAGCCCACGCGCGTCGAGGTCATCGAGGAGAGCTGCATCGATCGGCACCGGGTCATGCTCGCGGCGTTTGGTGCGTCCGGTCCACTTCACCGCCTCGTGGCGCCCCACACCTTCCCCGCCGATTGGGGATCTCCCGACGCCGGTGCGAGCATGGGGAGATGCCCCCTCCCGATGGCGCGCCCCCTCCCGGCGATCTCGCTGACACCGCGGCACACGATGACGAGCCGGGCTCGATCAACCGGATCGCCGTCGGAGCCGGCATCGCGGCATTCCTGCTGATCGCGATGTTCTGGGCGGCCATCTTCGGCGGCGTGTTCACCCGGCCCAACCCGGATCAGCTCGCCGATGCCTCGTGGGCGACCAAGGCGGCTGCCATCTGCAAGCCGGCGGCGGCGGCGATCGCCGACCTCCCGAACGCCACCACCGCCTCGAGCGCCTCGGCGCGTGCCGACCTGCTCGATCGGGGCACCGAGGTGCTCGTACCCATGGTCGAGCAACTCGACGCCCTGCCCCTGCCAACGAGCACGGATGACCAGACGATCGTCAAGGGTTGGCGGGCGGACTGGAAGGTGTACCTGCAGGATCGTCGGAACTTCGCAACGGCGCTGCGCCGCGACCCCAAGGCCAAACCGCTGCTGACCGAGACGCACGGTGGCTGGGACACGGACGCGATCGACACCATGGCGCGTGCCAACGACATCGCGTCCTGTGCCACTCCCGGCGACATGTGACGGCCCGGTTGCCCGCCATCTCGAGCCGTACCTGATCACTCAACAGCCGGCCGCGTCGAAGGCCAGACGCGCGAGCTCGATCAGTCCAGGGTCCGCGCCGAGCACCGCGAGGTCGTCCTCGGCAGCGATCCATCGGTGGTCGGTCGACTCGTGGTTGCGCGCGACGACCGGTCGATCCGGCGTCACGACCAGGAAGCGCACGTCGAAGTGGTCGTGCGGGAGCTCGCCCGGTGGCGCAACCCGGTGGACGTCGACATGGATCGCCGGTACCCGCACCCGGAGCCCTTCGATACCGGTCTCTTCGGTCGCCTCGCGCAGCGCGACCGCCGCCAGGTTCGCATCCCCGTCGGCGTGACCGCCCGGCTGGAGCCAACGCTGGAGCTTCGCGTGGAACAGCAGGACGGCCCGGGCCCGCGACGGGTCGACGACGAAGGCCGACGCGGTGAGGTGGCCTGTTGCGCAGGTGCGAGCGGCGGCATCGGGATGGTCGGCCACGAACCGCAGGAGTCGCCGCGCGCCGGGCGACGGCCGGTCCGCCACCTGCTCGACCTGGCTGACGGCCACCCGCAGGTCGGCGGTGGGGGCGAGCGCGGGGTCGCCGACCGCGAGCAGCGCACCCGTCACGTCGCACCACGCACGTCGCGCCGATCGGCCGGCGAACCAGCGGTGCGCCCTCCGGCCCGAGAGACGTGTGGGTTCCCAGAGATCCAGAACCTCCAGGACCGCGACCGGGCGACGCTGATCCCCACTCGCGGTCCGCACGACACCGCCACCTCGGTTGGCGTTCCCGGAACGCGGCAGATCGCGACCGGTTGCCCGCCGCCCAGGTCCATCCCGTCGTCGGCCCCGGTGATGCCCAACGCGGCGCAGGCCTTGCCGGGCCCGCTGGCGAGGTCCTCGGGCCGTCGAGCGGCCGGGCGATCGCGCCACATCGAGTCGATCCCGGTCAGCGGCTCCAGGGCTCGAACGAGCGTCGCCCCGGCCGTGCCGTCGCGGTCGCACACGACGTTGGCGCACCAGTGGACGCCGTAGGACCGGTACACGTAGAGGTGGCCGGGCGGCCCGAACATGATCCGCGACCGCGGGGTTGGGCCGCGGAACGCATGGCTCGCCGGATCCTCCGTGCCGCAGTACGCCTCGACCTCGACGATGCGCCCCGCCCGGCACACGCCCGCCTCGTCGGTGCGGCAGAGCACCAGCCCGAGCAGCGCCGGGGCGACCTCGACCGGGTCTCCCGCGAAGCGAGCGCGATCGACCCGCTCCAGGTCAAGCCGGGGAGAGCCGCCCACGATCCCGTGCCAGCCGCTCTCGAAAGGCCTCCCGCTGCACCCGGACCGGTTCGGGCCCGGCACCGCCGTGGGTCGTCCGCCTCGTGACCGCGATGCCCGGGGCGAGCAACGCCACTGCGGAGTCACCGAGGTCGGGGTGGGCCGCCACCAGCTCCGCGAGCGGTACGTGGCGTTCGATCGAGTCCCGCACCAGGCCACCCACGATGGCGTGCGCATCCCGGAACGGCGTGCCGCGCTCGACCAGCCACTCGGCCAGATCGGTCGCGACGAGGTACGGGGAGTCGGCTGCCGACTGCATCCGCTCGGGCACGATGGTCGTGGTGGAGACGAGTCCGGTGAGCGCACCCAGCGCGAGCACCACCTGGTCCACGGCGTCGAAGAGTGGCTCCTTGTCCTCCTGGAGATCACGGTTGTAGGCCAGAGGCAGGCCCTTGAGGGTGGTGAGCAGCCCGGTGAGGTGGCCGATGAGCCGTCCGGACTTGCCGCGAGCGAGCTCGGCGATGTCGGGGTTCTTCTTCTGGGGAAGCATCGAGCTGCCGGTGGCGTACGCGTCGTCGAGCGTGACGAACCCGAACTCCTCGCTCGACCAGAGCACGACCTCCTCGCCGATGCGGGACAGGTGCACGCCCAGCAGGGCCAGGTCGAAGAGGGCCTCGGCGACGAAGTCGCGGTCGCCGACCGCGTCGAGCGAGTTGTCGAAGGCCGCGGCGAAGCCGAGGTCGGCGGCCACGCCGACGGGGTCCAGCGCCAGCGAGGAACCGGCCAGCGCCCCGGCACCGAGCGGCGAGACGTTGAGACGGTGACGGGTGGCGACCAGGCGGTCGAAGTCGCGCGCCAACGCCCAGCCGTGGGCGAGGAGGTGGTGGGCGAGCAACACCGGTTGCGCCCGCTGCAAGTGCGTGTAGCCGGGGAGGTAGGTGTCGCCGACCGCTTCCGACGCGCCGAGGACCACCTCCTGGAAGTCGAGGATCCGTTCGGCGACCTCGCCCAACGCGCGGCGCGCGTACAGGCGCAGGTCGGTGGCCACCTGGTCGTTGCGACTGCGACCCGTGTGCAGCTTGGCGCCGGCCGGTCCTGCGAGCTCGGTGACGCGTCGTTCGACGGCGGTGTGGATGTCCTCGTCGGAGGGCTTGAACTCGAACGAGCCGGACTCCAGCTCGTCGCCGACACGATCCAGCGCCGCGAGGACCAGCGCCGCCTCGTCGCCATCGAGGATGTCCGCGCGCACCAACCCGCGCACGTGTGCCCGGGAGCCGGCCAGGTCGTCGACGGCGAGTCGACGGTCGAAGGGCAGGCTCACCGTGTACGCGAGCAGCTCATCCGCGGGGCCGCGCTCGAACCGTCCGTGCCAGAGCGTGCTCACGACGCGCCTCCCTGACGCGATCCCGGCCCCTGGCGGGCCGACCAGGTCTCGAGGCCGAGGCCCCAGAGGCGCACGAAGCCGGCCGAGTCTTCGTGGCGGAAGGCATCGGCGGCGTCATAGGTGGCCAGCGAGTAGTCGTAGAGGCTGTCGTCGCTGCGACGTCCGGTCACCTCGCAGTTGCCCGGCGAGAGGTGGAGCCGCACCTCCCCCGTCACGAAGCGCTGACTGGAGGCCACGAAGTCGTCGAACGCCTCCTTGAGCGGCGAATACCACAGGCCGTCGTAGATGAGCTCCGCGTAGCGAGGCTCGATGCGCGCCTTCTCGCGGTCGAGGTCCCGCTCGAGGCAGATCGACTCGAGGTCCTTGTGCGCCATGATGAGCGCCAGGCTCGCCGGGCACTCGTACGTCTCCCGGGACTTGATGCCGACCCGGCGGTTCTCGACCATGTCGATCCGGCCCCAGCCGTAGCTGCCGACGACTTCGTTGAGCCGCTCGATCACGGCCAGCATGTCGAGCGGCTCGCCGTCGATGGAGACCGGTCGACCCAAGGCGAACCCGACGACCACATCGCGCGGCTCGGTGGCCACGGGCTTGGTCATCAGCCACACGCCTGGCGGTGGCACCGCCCACGGGTCCTCCATCTCACCGCACTCGATGGCGCGACCCCAGAGGTTGTCGTCGATCGAGTACAGCTTCTCTTTGGTGGCCTGTATCGGGATCTCGTTCCGGTAGGCGTAGAGGATCGACTCCTCTCGGGACATCCCCCATCCGCGCACCGGAGCCAGCACCTCGAGGTCGGGGGCGAGCGACCGAACGCCGACCTCGAAGCGGACCTGGTCGTTGCCCTTGCCGGTGCACCCGTGAGCCACGGCCTGCGCACCGTGGCGACGCGCAGCCGCGACCAGGTGCTTGACGATCACCGGCCGCGAGAGTGCCGAGACCAGGGGGTAGCGACCCTCGTACATGGCGTTCGCCGCGAGCGCCGGTGCGACGAAGTCCTCTGCGAACTCGGACCGTGCATCGACCACCTCGGCGGCGACCGCGCCGGCTGCGAGCGCCCGCTCGCGCACCACGTCCCAGTCGTCGGAGACTTGGCCGACGTCGACGGAGAGGGCGACGACCTCGACGCCCCACTCCTCGATCATCCAGCGCACGGCCACCGACGTGTCCAGTCCGCCGCTGTAGGCCAGCACCACTCGCTTCGCCACGGCTTCGCTCCTCAGGTTCGGGGTCCGGCGAGGTGCCGGGCCCGTTCGCATTGTGTCGGACCGGGCGGGTTCACGCCGCACCCGCTCCATCGAGTCCCGCCAGTTCGCGCAGTCGATCGGCGATGGCGGCGCCTCCGACCGGCGCAGCGCTGATCACCAACACCGTGTCGTCGCCGCAGACGTTGCCGAGCACGCCTTCGAGCCCTGCGCGGTCGAGCGCGGAGCCCACGACGTGGGCCGAGCCAGGCGGCGTGCGCAGCACCACCAGGTTCGCCGAGGCCGCGACCTCCACCACCCAGTCGGCGAGGATCCGGCGGAGGCGGTCGTCCGTGCCACGGTTGGCGAAGGGCATCTCCGGGACGGCGTAGACCGACGCGCCCATCGGGCCCCGAACCTTGATCGCTCCCAACTCGTCGAGGTCGCGTGACACCGTCGCCTGGGTTGCGGAGATGCCGCCGTCGGCGAGCTGAGCGACCAGCTCGGACTGGCTGCGCACCGGCCCTGCGGCGATCAGCTCGCCGATCCGGTGTTGACGCTGGGTCTTCGAGACGCCCGCCACCGATCAGCCCGCCTGCTCGAGCAGCCACCACAACGCCGCCCGCGCCGCGTGCATGCGATTGGCGGCTTGCGCCCAGACCCTGCTGCGGGGACCGTCGACGGCGTCAGCCGACACCTCCTCGCCGCGGTGGGCGGGCAGGCAATGCAGGAGGATCGCCGCATCGGCCGCCCGCGACAACAACGCGGCATCGACCGTGAAGCCCTCGAAGTCCTTGCGACGAACGTCCGCTTCGTCCTCCTGACCCATCGAGACCCAGACGTCGGTGTAGACGACCTCTGCGCCCTCTACCGCCGTCTCGGGTCGATCGAAGACCGCCACCTCGACGCCGGACGCGGCGAGTCGGTCGAGCATCGCCGGGGGCGCCGCGTGCGAGGGTGGCGCTCCGAGTCGGACCGAGCCGCCCGACATCCCGACGGCGAGCGCGAGCGACTGGAAGACGTTGTTGGGATCGCCGACGTACGCGACCGTGCGCCCCTCGAGGGAACCGAACTCTGCCTCGATCGTGAGCACGTCCGCGATCGCCTGCAACGGATGGGCCTCGTCCGAGAGCAGGTTCACCACCGGCACGCTGCCGGCGGCCGCGAGCCGCTCGACCTTGTGGTGCTCGAAGACCCGCGCACCGATCGCGGCGTGGTAGCAGCTCAACGTGCGCGCGACGTCCTCCGCGGACTCGCGCACGTCGATGCCCACCTCGTCACCTTGCACGGTGACCGGATGGCCGCCGAGCTGCACGACCGCCATCTCGGTCGAGTGGCGCGTCCGGGTGGAGGGCTTCTCGAAGACCAGCCCCACTCCCCTGCCGGCCAGGATCGGCTCGGCGGACCGCGCGGCCCGGTCGACGATGGCTCCCAGCTCTGCCGCGGTCAGGTCATCGATCTCCAACAGGTGTCGCATCAGGACGCCTCCGAGCCCGACGCCTCGACGCGCGCCAGCACGCCGGCGAGCACGTCGACCGCCTCGTCGATCTCGTCGTCGGTGATGAGCAGTGACGGAGCGAAGCGCAGCGTGGTGGGCCGCACCGGGTTCACGATCAGGCCGGACGCCAATGCTTGGGCGGCCACCTCACGGGCGTCGATCCCCGGCGTCAGCTCGGCGCCGAGCAGCAGGCCCAGGCCCCGCACACCCACGACCTGGTCGAGCGACTCGAGGGCCGCGGTGAGGCGCGCGCCCGCGCGGGTCGCGAGGGCGGGCACGTCGAGGCGCTGCATCTCATCGAGGGTCGTGCGGGCTGCCGCGGCCGCGAGCGGCTGGCCCCCGAAGGTCGTGCCATGGTCGCCGGGCCGAAAGGCGTCGGCGACGTCCGCGCGTGCCCAGCAGGCGCCCACCGGGAAGCCGTTGCCCAGGGCCTTGGCGACGGTGACCACGTCAGCCCGCACGCCGAAGTGGTCGCAGCCGAACCACCGACCGGTCCGACCCAGCCCGGTCTGGATCTCGTCGGCGATCAGGAGCAGGTCACGCTCATCGCAGAGCGCGCGCACCGCCCGGAAGTACTCGGCGGTGGCGGGGTTGACCCCACCCTCGCCCTGGATCGGTTCGAGCAGGACCCCGACGACCGTGGGGTCGATGGAGGACTCGAGCGCCTCGACGTCGTGCCAGGCGACGTGGCGGAACCCCTCCGGAAGCGGCTGGAAGGCCTCGTGCTTCTCGGGCTGCCCCGTCGCGTGCAGCGTCGCGAGCGTGCGCCCGTGGAAGGACCCGTAGGCGCTCACGATGACGTGACGGCCGTGCCCACCCCACCGACGTGCCACCTTGATGGCCGTCTCGTTCGCCTCGGCGCCGGAGTTGGTGAAGAAGACCCGGCCCCCACCACCCAGGAGACCGTCGAGCTGACGCGCCGCCTCGACGTGATGCTCGTTGCCGAACAAGTTGGAGACGTGGACCAGACGGTGCGCCTGGTCGGCGATCGCATCGGCGACCGGCCCATAGGCGTGGCCGAGCGCGGTCACCGCGAGTCCGCCGAGCAGGTCGAGATAGCGGGTGCCGTCGGTGTCGAACACCTCGACGCCCGCGCCGCGCACGAACGTCACCGGGGTGGGGGCGAAGGTGGTCATGAGCGGACCACCGGGTTCAAAGGACATCACTACCTCCGTGGACTCCGCTGGGCGACCGCGCCGCGATCATGGTGCCGACGCCCGACCGCGTGAACAGCTCGAGCAGCAGCACATGGTCGCGGCGCCCGTCGAGGATGTGGACGCTCGTCACCCCGGCCACCACCGCGTCGATGCACGATTCGATCTTGGGGATCATCCCGCCGGTGAGCGAGCCGGCAGCGATCATGGCCTGCAACTCGGCGATGTTCGTCTCGCTGATGAGCGAGGCGGGATCGTCCACGTCGGTCAGCACCCCGGCGACATCGGTCAGGTAGACGAGCTTCGCCGCACCCACGGCGGCCGCGATGGCGCCGGCGACCGCGTCGGCGTTGATGTTGTACGCCTGGCCTTCGGCGTCGGAACCGATGGTCGAGACGACCGGGATGAGGTCTTCGGCCAGGAGGGAGTTGAGCACCGACGGGTTGACGTCGGTGACGTTGCCGACGAAGCCGAGCGACGGGTCGCGTGGTTCAGCGACGATGAGGCCCGCGTCTTCGCCGGCGATGCCGACCGCCACCGGACCGTGGACGTTCAGCGCGGCCACCAGCTCGCGGTTGACCTTGCCGACCAGGACCATGCGGGCGATGTCGAGCGTCTCGGCATCGGTGACCCGCAGCCCGTCGCGGAACTCCGGGACCTTGCCGAGCCGGTCCATGAGCTCGCCGATCTGCGGGCCGCCGCCGTGCACGAGGATCGGGCGCATCCCGACCGCCCGCATCAGCACGAGGTCCTCCGCGAGGCGTTGGGCGTTCTCGGGGTCTCCCATGGCGTTGCCGCCGAACTTGACCACCACGGTCGAGCCGCGGAACTGCTGGATGTAGGGCAGGGCCTCGACGAGCAGCGACGCCTGGTCGACGCCCGCGCCGCTCACCCAGGTCACGACGTCCCCCGGTTCTCGTCGATGTAGGCGTGGGTCAGGTCGTTGGTGAGCACGTGCGCTCGGCCGGAACCCACGCCGAGGTCCACGGTGACGGCCAGGTTGCGACCAGCCATGTGCCGTGCGACCAGGGCTTCGTCGTGGTCGATCGTCACCCCACCTTCCGCCACCGTCGTATCGCCGTAGGCGACGGCGAGCCGGTCGGCGTCGAAGGCGACGCCGGCGCTGCCCGCCTCGCTGGCGATGCGGCCCCAGTAGGGATCCTCGCCGTACCAGGAGCACTTCACGAGCTGGCTCTCGGCGATCTTGCGCGCGGCGCGGGCTGCGTCCTCGTCGGAGTCCGCGCCGGCCACCGTCAACGTCACGACCTTGGTCGCGCCTTCGGCATCCCCGGCCATCTGCGCGGCCAGATCCGTGCAGACCGTGGTCACGGCCTGCTGCAGGTCGTCGGGGTCGACCGGCCCGGCACGCCCCGACGCGAGCAGGATGACGGTGTCGTTCGTGGAGGTGCAGCCATCGACGGTCAGCACGTTGAACGAGGCGTCCACCGCCCGGGTGAGCACGTCGCGCAACGTGGCGGGCGTCGCCTCGGCGTCGGTGGTGAGCACCGCGAGCATCGTCGCCATGTTCGGGGCGAGCATCGCCGCGCCCTTGGCCATGCCACCCACGGTCGCCGCTCCGGCGTGTGCGACCGCCTCTTTCCGGTGGGTGTCGGTGGTCCGCAACGCCTCGGCGGCCGCGGCGCCGTCTTCGGCCGTGCCGCCGCGCGCGGCCATGAGCGCCGGCACACCGGCCACGATCGTGTCGATGGGCAGCGGGATGCCGATCAACCCGGTCGAGCACACCAGCACGTGCTCGGAGGCACCGGCAAGGTGAGACGCCACCGCGTCGCACATCCGTTCTGCGTCGGCTCTCCCCTGAACGCCCGTGGCCGCGTTGGCGTTGCCGCTGTTGGCGATCACCGCGGCTGCCGTCCCGCCCGACGCCACGAGGTGCTCGTGCGAGGTGCGGACGGGCGCCGCGGTCATCTGGTTGGCCGTGAACACCGCGGCCGCCGGGACGGGGATGCCGTCGTCGGTCGCGACCAGCGCGAGATCCCGGTCGCCGTTGGCCTTGACCCCACAGGCCACGCCGGCGGCGACGAACCCCGCGGCGGCGGTCACGCCGGTCAGCGCCCCATCGGTGGTTTGGTCGAGTTCGGTCACGGCATCATCCCCACGTTCGGGAGGCCGAGGGCCTCGTCGAAGCCGCACACGAGGTTGGCGCACTGCACCGCTTGTCCGGAGGCGCCCTTGACCAGGTTGTCGAGCGCGCCCATCGCCACGACCCAGCCGGTGCGCTCGTCGAGGCCGACCCAGACCTGGGCCATGTTCGAGCCGAGCGTCGCCTTGGTGTGCGGCGGTTCGTCGACGACGACGACGAACGGCGCGGCCGCATAGGCATCCCGCATCACGTCCCGCAACTCGTCGGCGGTGGTCGCCGGCGAGGCCGGCCGGGCATAGCAGGTGGTGAGGATCCCGCGGTTCATCGGCACGAGGTGCGGTGTGAACAGCACCTGGGACCCGAGCGTCTGCTCGATCTCGGGGGTGTGGCGGTGGTTGAACACGCCGTAGGCCGCGAAGTCCTCGTCGACCGAACCGAAGTGGCTGCTCGGCTTCGGCGTGCGACCCGCGCCCGAGACCCCGCTGGCTGCATCGACGATGACGTGGTCGGTGGCGACTGCTCCGGCCCGAACGAGTGGCGCGAGGGGCAAGACCGCGGTCGTCGGGTAGCAGCCGGGCACCGCGACGTGCTGCGCGGCACGGACCTCGTCGGGGAACAACTCGGGCAGGCCATAGGTGAACCGGTCCAGCAGCTCCGGACAGGCGTGCGTCTCCCCGTACCAGGTCGGGTAGAGCGAGGCCTCGTGGAGCCGGAAATCTGCCGCGAGGTCCACGACGTGGGGCACCCGATCCACGAGCGCCGGCATGAGTGCCTGGGAAGCGCCGTGCGGCAAGCCACAGAAGACGAGATCGATGCCGTCCAGCAGGTCCGGGTGCCATGGCGCGTAGACAAGTTCGCCGTAGGCCGCGGCGAGCGACGGGTAGAGGGCTGCGGCTCGGGCACCCGCCTGGGAGTCGCCGGTCGCGAAGCAGACCTCGAACCCGGGGTGCGGGGCGAGCAGACGCAGCAGCTCCGCGCCGGTGTATCCCGAGGCGCCGATGATGCCGACCTTGGTCCTGGCACGTGTCACGCCGCGACTATACATGGACCTGCATAATCATGCAACGCTGCTGGCGGGGTCAGGCGCGCAACGTGGCCTCGTGGGCAGACTCCACCGCGGCGATCGCCCGCTGGCGAAGCTCCTGCACCTCCGCGTCGGTGAGCGTGCGGTCGGCGGCCTGGAAGCGCAACGCGAACGCCAGGCTGCGGCGGCCCGCCCCCACCGGATCGCCACGGAACACGTCGAAGAGCCGGATCTCCGCGACCAGCTCGCCGACCGACTCGCGCAGCGTCGACTCGACCTCGTCCACCGGCACGTCGTCCCGCACCTCGAAGGCCAGGTCGATGTCGGCCGAGGGGTAGCGGCTCACCAGGCGGTACGGCCGCTCACCGTGGGGCAGGGCCGCGAGGCGAGAGAGGTCGAGCGACATCCAGGCGACGCGCTCGACGATGCCGTGCGCCTCGGCCACCTCCGGGTCGATCTCGCCGAGCTCCCCGATGCGCTCGCCGGCCACCACGATCCGCCCCGACCGCGTCGGGTGCAGGCCGGGCACCGGCTCGTTGGTCAGGCGCGCGTCGACGACAGCCAACGTGTCGGCGACGACGTGCCACATCTCGACCGCAGCGGACGCGTCGCGTCCGGCGCGGATCGCCGCCAGTTGCTCTCGCTCGTCGGGGAGCAACTCTCCCTCGCGGGGCTGGCCGAAGATGTGACCGATCTCGAACAGCCCCACCCCCAGCTGGCGGCGCTGCGCGTTGAACGCGACCGCTTGGACCAATCCGGGCAGCAACGACGTCCGGAGCACCGACTCCTCGGCCACGAGCGGGTTGGCGAGACGGATCCCGGCGTCGTCCAGGCCGCACCTCGCGAGCTCGTCGGGCGCCAGGAACGGCATCGGTTGTGCCTCGGCGAGACCCATGCCCACCAACGCCCGGCGCAGCGTCCGACGTTCGACCTGCCAGGGCGTGAGCGAGCCGATCCGGGAAGCGGTCAGCGGAACCGGGGCGATGTTGGAGTACCCGTGCATCCGGGCCACCTCCTCGGCCACGTCGGTCTCGGTGGACGAGTCGAAGCGCCACGACGGCACCGTCACGGCGATGGCATCGTCACCATCGGGGGTCGAGGTGAACCCGATCGGGTCGAGCAGGTCGCGCATGGCGTCCCGCGAGAGGTCGGTACCGAGCAACCCGTTCACGCGACCGACACGCACGCGGACCGGCGCGCGATCGGGAAGCTCGCCGGTCGCCACGACCGGACCCGGCGCGGCGCTCGCGCCGCAGATGTCGCCGGCGAGCTGTGCGAAGCGTTCGGCCGCCAGGTCGAGGACCTCGGGATCGCACCCCTTCTCGAAGCGGGCCGAGGCTTCGGTGCGCAGACCGAGCCGCCTGGACGTGCGGCTGATCGACATGGGCAGGAACCAGGCGTTCTCCAGAAGGACATCGGTCGTCGAGGCGTCGATCTCGCACGAGGCGCCGCCCATCACGCCGGCGATGCCCACCGGCGTGTCGTCGGCCGCGCAGATGAGGAGGTCGTCGGGCACCAGTTGCCGCTCGACCTCGTCGAGCGTCACCAGCGTCTCGCCGCCCACGGCACGCCGGACCCGGAGGCCGGCGCCGGGGATCTTCGCGAGGTCGTAGGGGTGGTTCGGCTGGCCGAGCTCGAGCATCACGTAGTTGGAGATGTCGACCAGAGCGTTGATGGGACGCATACCGAGCTGGATGAGGCGGTTCGCCATCCACTGCGGCGAATCGCCCACGGTCACGTCGCGGCAGGATGCTGGCGTGGAACCGGCCGCAGAGGTCGGTGTCCAGGATCTCGACGCTCGCCGACCCCGCCACCGGGTCACCGCTGCGCACCACCGCCGGCTCGGGTCGCACGAACGGCACGCCGAGGCGCGCCGCCACGTCCCGGGCCACCCCGGCCACCGACATGGCGTCAGGACGGTTGGGGTTGATCTCGAGGTCGTAGAGGACATCGGGCTCGAGGTCCAACGCCCCGCGCAGCGGCGCACCGAGCGGGAGCCCGTCCTCGAGCAGCCAGATGCCGGCGTGGTCGGTACCGAAGCCCAGCTCCTTCGCAGAGCAGAGCATGCCGTGGGAGTCGACACCTCGCATCTTGCGCGCCTTGATGGTGAAGTCGCCGGGCAGCACCGCGCCGACCGTGGCGAATGGCACGACGTCGCCGACGGCGATGTTCGACGCGCCGCACACGACCGGCGTGGCCTCGCCGTCGCCGGCATCGACCTGGACCGCACGGATCTTGTCGGCTCCGTCGATCGGCGAGATCTCGAGGATCTTCGCGACCACCACACCGTCGAGACCCTCTCCGACCGCGGCCTGCTCCTCGACCGCCATCCCGAGGTCGCTCATCACGTCGCCGAGCGCGTCGGCGTCATCGCCGAGCGGCGCGAACTCGTTCAACCAACTGAGCAGGACCTTCATCGGGGCATCCTCTGACGGACGGGACGGATCAGAACTGGGAAAGGAACCGGATGTCGACGCTGGCGATCTCTCGCAGGTCCGGGATCCCGTGGCGCATGGCTGCGAGCCGGTCGAGGCCGAACCCGAACGCGAAGCCCGACCACTCCTCGGGATCGAGTCCGCAGTTGCGCAGCACGTTCGGGTTCACCATCCCGCAGCCACCGAGCTCGAGCCAGGAGCCGTCGGGGCGGCGGATGTCGAACTCGGCGGAGGGCTCGGTGAAGGGGAAGTACGAAGGGCGCAGACGCGACGAGAAGCCTTCTCCGAAGTACGCCTTGGTGAACGCGTCGATCGTGGCGGCCAGGTTGGCGAAGGTGATGCCCCGGTCGATGACCAGGCACTCGATCTGGTGGAAGACGGCCAGGTGGGTGGCGTCGGCGGTCTCCTGCCGGTACACCCGGCCGGGCATCACCGAGTAGATCGGGGGCGGTGTCGACTCCATGACCCGGACCTGCACCGGGGACGTGTGGGTACGCATCACGACGGCTCCCGGGTCGCCGAGCTCGACGAAGAACGTGTCCTGCATGTCGCGCGCCGGATGGTGCGCGGGAAGGTTGAGGGCGGTGAAGTTGTGCCAGTCGTCCTCGACTTCGGGCCCTTCGGACACCGTGAAGCCGAGACCCACGAACACGTCCTCGAGACGTTCCATGGTCTGGGTGACCAGGTGCAGGTGCCCGGCGCGTCGGGGTGGCCGAAGCTCGGTCAGGTCGATCCGCTCGGCGGCCAGTCGCGCCGCGCGCACCTCGGCAGCCAGCTCCTCACGACGGGCCGTCGCGGCGGCCCGCACCGTCGCCTGCGCCTCGTTGAGGGCTTGGCCGACGGTGCGACGTTCGGCAGGATCCAACGAGCCCAAGCGCCGCTTGAGCGCCCCCAGCCCGGAGGACTTCCCGTTGAGCTCGCGATCGAGCGCGACGAGCGCGTCCAGGTCATCGACCGCACGGATGCGGTCAACCCCTTCGGTCGTGAGCGTGGCGATCTCGTCGAGCATGGTGGGTCAGACCCTTCCATCCGTCCGGGCGCCGAGTCCAGCGGGATCCGTCCCGGCGTTGCGACGCTGACGCAGCACTTCGAAGCAGAGCAGCGTGCCGGCCATCGCCACGTTGAGGGACTCGACCGGTCCAGCCATCGGGATCCGGACCGCGACGTCGGCCTGCTCGACGATCGCCCGGTCGAGCCCGTGCGCTTCGTTGCCGACGATGAGAGCAAGGCGCGCCGTGAGGTCGACCCGGTCGTAGGGCTCGCCGTGGTCGACGACCGCGACCGCGGTGCGCAGACCGGCGTCGGCAAGCAGACCGAGGGTCTCGGTGACCGCACCGGTCGCACAGACGGGGACGTGGAGCACCGCACCCGCGGAGGCGCGCACGGCCTTGGGCGCGAACAGGTCGACGGTGCCGGCCGTCGCGACCACGACCCCGATGCCCGCCCCAGCCGCGGCCCGAACGAGCGTGCCCGCGTTCCCGGGATCGGCCACCTCGGCGAGCACCAGCACGGTGGTCGCCGATCGCAGCGCGTCGGCCGGTCGATCCGGGCGCCGGACGATCGCCGCGAGCGCTTGCGGGGTGACCGGATCGGTGAGACGACGCAGATTCCCGGCGTCCACACCGAACACCTCGGCGCCGGCCGCCTCGGCACGGTCGACCAGCTGCTCGATGGCCCCGTCGAGCCGCTCGGGATCCACGAAGACCTCGAGACACCCCAGGCCGGCGTCGAGCGCCTCACCGAGCAGGACCGGTCCGTCGACGACGAACGCCCCCTCCTCCTCTCGCGCCTTGCGGCCACGACTCAACTTCCCCAACCGGACCAGGTGGGGGTTGCGAGCTTGAAGGGTGCGCACCGTCGCCAGAGGTGGACGTCGGTCGATCAGGAAGCTTGGGACGACGCCTCGGACGCCACCTTGACCAGTGCGGCGAAGGCCGCGGCGTCGGTGACGGCCAGGTCGGCGAGCACCTTGCGATCGACCTCGACCCCGGCGTTGTGCAGGCCGTTGATGAAGCGGCTGTAGCTGATGCCGTTGAGCCGGCAGGCCGCGTTGATGCGTTGGATCCAGAGCTTGCGGAACTCGCCCTTGCGGGCACGGCGGTCGCGGAAGGCGTACTGGAGCGAGTGCTGGACCTGCTCGTTGGCGGCGCGGTAAGACCGGCTCTTGTTGCCGTAGTAGCCCTTGGCGCGGTCGAGCGTGGCGCGGCGATGCTTCTTGGAGTGGACAGCTCGTTTGACTCTGGCCATCAGAGGACTCCTTGGGGAAGGTGCCGCGGCGACGTGGCCGCGGCGAGGGAAGGGGAAGAGGGAGCGGTGGGTCGGCGACGCCGACCCGGAGTTCACATGCCGAGCATGCGCTTCACGCGGTCGCGGTCGCCGCCGGTCACTTCGGCTTCCGAAGACAGACGGCGCTTGCGCGCCGGCGACTTCTTCTCGAGGATGTGGCTCTTGAAGGCCTTGCGGCGCATCACCTTCCCGCTGCCGGTCACCTTGAATCGCTTGGCAGCGCCGCGGTGCGTCTTCATCTTGGGCATGTGTTCTCCTTCGGCGGCCGGACACCTCGTCCGGCGCTGGTGCGACCCGGCGCGGTCAGCGCGGTGGGATCAGTCGGTCGACGTCGCGGCGTCGGTGTCGGTCTCGGGGCTTGGTGCGGTTTCTGGATCGGGACGGTCGGCCGACTCTTGGCCATCGAGGTGTGCCTGGGCGGCTTCGGCGGCATCGGCGTCGGCCTGGAGCTTGGCGGCGTGTGCGGCCTGGGCCTTCCGGTCAGGTGCGAGCACCATGACCATGTTGCGACCGTCGAGCTTCGGGTAGACCTCGACCCGACCCTGGTGGGCCACCTCGTTGGCCACGTGGTCGAGGATCTTGCGACCCAGCTCCGGGTGGGCGACCTCACGCCCTCGGAACATGATCGTGACCTTGACCTTGTGCCCCTCGCCGAGGAAGCGGTCGACTTTGCGAGTCTTGGTGTCGAAGTCGCCACCGCCGATCTTCGGGCGGTACTTCATCTCCTTGATGGAGACGTTGCTCGACTTTCGGCGGGACTCCTTGGCCTTCTGCGCTGCCTCGTACTTGAACTTGCCGTAGTCCATGACCCGGCAGACCGGTGGGTTGGCCTTGTCGGCCACCTCCACGAGATCGAGGTCCTGGGCACGGGCGATGGCGAGCGCCTCGGGGAGCGGCTTGATGCCGATCTGGGAGCCGTCGGCTCCCACGAGGCGAACTTCCCGAGCACGGATCCGTTCGTTGATCCGGGGCTCGGCGGTGTTGGTCGGCGCAGCTATGGCCGGTCACTCCACGTCAATGCATTTCTCTCCTGTCGAGACAGCGGGTGGTCGGACAACTCCGACGGCTGCACACGACCCAGGCGTCGGGAAAGCCGACGGCCTGCCCGTCCACGACTCGTGGGCGAGTGAGCAATCGACCCGGCGCACGCCCGGACGATGCCGAGGTGGACGGGTGGGGGCGGTGCCCCGCTTTCCATGAATTGTCAGGTCGTTAGGGTAACAGTCATGACCGCACCGACGACAACCGACCACCGACGATGAGCTTCTGGACGCCAGAGGGCGAACATCGGGTTCCTTCTTCCGATCCCGCCGCGCCACAGGCGCCTGAGGACACCCCACCTGCGGGACAGGGCCCGCTCGATCCCGAGGACCGCGCCAACGCCGAGGCCCTGGCCGCCGAGATGGCCGAGGTTCGTCGCCAACTGCTCTCGGTTCCGGCCGCGGTCGTCATCGCCAACCACGCCATGGGGCTCTACGAGCTCGCTGCGATCCACCTCGGCACCGAGCAACCGAACCTCGCCGAGGCCCAGGTGGCCATCGAGGCCTACGCCGCCCTCGTCGACGCGGTCGGGGAACGGCTCGGGCCCGACGGCGCGACCCTCCGCGACGCGCTCGCCCAGATCCGGCTCGCCTTCGTACAGGTCAAGGCAGGGATCGAAGGCGACGACTCGCCTTCCGGCCAACCGCCGACCGAGTCCTAGTCGACGGCAGGCGATTCGGTTCCCACCGCGCCCAGGTCGACCGCCTCCCAGGAGCCGAGCCCGGTCGGCGCGACGGTGAAGTCGACCGTTGCCCCGACCGCGATCGAGCGCGTGTCGTCGGCGATGCGCGTCGCGTGGAAGCGGTAGCCCTCGCCGTCGTCGGCGCGCACCTCACCCAGGCCGATTCCGCGGTCGAAGGCGACGACCGTGCCGTGCAGCCGGGCGAAGCGCACCAGGGGCATGACCGACCTCAGTGCACGATCTTGGCGATCGGGAGCTCGATGATGCCGGTCGCACCCGCATCCGAGAGCGCCGGGATCATGGTGTTGAGCACCGCCTTGGGCACCACCGCCTCGACGGCGAAGCCGTCGCCCCCGAACAGCTCCGAGATCGTCGGGGCCTTGAGCGACGGGAGCTGCGCGATCACGTCGTCGAGGTCGCCGGCGGCCACGTTCAACTTGACGAGCACCTGCGTGCGGGCCTCCAGCGTGCCATCCAGCAAGGTCTTTATCTGCCGCATGGCGTTCGCCTTGTCGGGGTCCGCTGCCGCAGCGGGACTGGCGATGAGCTCGGTGTAGCTCTGAAGGATCTGGTCGATGACCCGCAGACCCGCGGCGCGCAGCGCCCGCCCGGTCTCGGTGATCTCCACGATGCAATCGACGATGTCGGGGACCTTGGCCTCGGTCGCGCCGTACGACAAGCGGATGTCCGCGTCGATTCCCTTCTCCGCGAAGAACCTCCGGGTGACCTCCGGGTACTCGGTCGAGACGCGCACCCCGTCACCGAGGTCCTCCACCCGCTGCACCGGCGAATCGCCGGCGACGGCCACGACCATCCGGATCGGACGGGACGTGGCCTTCGAGTAGTGCATCTCGCCGAGCGAGACGACGTCGCTGTCGGTCTCCGCGATCCAGTCCCGGCCGGTGATCCCCAGGTCGAACATGCCCTCGGCGACGTAGCGAGGTATCTCCTGGGGTCGCAGGATGCGAACCTCGTCGACGCGCGGGTCGTCGATGCTGGCCTTGTAGTCGACGTCCGAGCTGCGGGACACCGCCAGGTCGGCCTGTGCGAACAACTCGAGAGTCGCCTTCTCCAGCGATCCCTTGGGAAGGACGAGCTTCAGCATGGCGCCGACGGTACGTGAGCGCCGACGTCCGGCCCAAGCGCGTTCCAGGTGGGCGTCGCTGGATCGGGGGCGGCGCCATGGGCCATGACCGTCTGGGCCCGGCACTAGGTTCGGCCACGTGGTTTCAGGGGGAGCGACACCGGTACGTGGCCGCAGCGAAAGACTTCGTGGTTGGCGGCTCCCCCTCTTCGGACTGGTGGCCGCGGTCTACCTCCTCACGGCATCCGGCCGCATGCAGTCGATCGACACGACGCAGACGCTGAACGTCGCCGTGTCGATCCGCACCGGGAACGGGGTGGAGAGCGCCGCATGCGTGCACCCAGGTGGCGGCACGCTGCCGGGCCGCGACGGGCGCGACTACACGTCACACGACATCGGCATGTCGCTGCTGTACCTGCCGCTCACCCTGGTCCCGGGCACCACGATGGCCACCGACCCGGCGAAAGCCGGCACCTCCACGGCGCGGTGCTCACGCCTTTCCTCGGCGAAGACGGCGGCCACCCGACGCTTGAGCCGGCTCGCGTCGTTCATTCCGCCCCTGGTCGGTGCCGCGCTCGCGCTCGTGTTCGCGCTCGTGCTCGCCGAGCTCGGGTTCGATGATCGAACGGCGGTGATCACGTCGCTTCTGGTGGCGTTCACCTCGATGCTCTGGGTGTACGCGCACGTGTCGTTCGATGTGACGCCGACCGCATTGCTGATCCTGTTCTGCACCCTCTGGCTCGTCCGATTCGTGCGCAGCGAACGAGCCGCTCACCTGCTGATGGCATCGATCTCGCTGGCCGGAGCCGTGCTCCTCAGGACGGACAGCCTGTTCTTCGCCATCCCTCTCTCGATTCCGATCGGCGTCTCGATCTGGCGAAAGCGCGCGCGTGACCCCGCGACGTCCGTTCGCACGGCTGCCGCGTGGGCCGGCCCGATCGCCGCGGCGATCGCGGTCAACGGCGGCTACAACTGGCTCCGCTACGGCTCGGCGTTGAACTCGGGGCACGTCGGCGACCCGCAGACGGCGCTGAGCCACAACTTCCTGATCGGTTTCTACGGCCAGGTGCTCTCGCCGGGCAAGGGCCTGGTCTTCTTCTCACCACTGGCGATCGTGGCACTCGTGCGCTGGCCGTCGTTCCTGAAAGAGCACCGCACCATCGCCGTGACGGTCGGCGCCACGGTCCTCACGGGCCTGATGAGTCACGCCATCTTCGAGGCCTGGGCCGGGGACGAAACCTGGGGGGCCCGCTTCACCGTGCCGATACTTGCGCTGCTGTTCCTTCCCCTGGCGTACGCCGTCGACGCCATCCGGAAGAGGACCGCAGACCGACTCGAACGGCTGACCGTGGTGGGGCTGGCACTGGTCGGCCTGCTGATCCAACTCAGCGGAGTCCTCGTCGACTACGCCGCGCTGGATCTGCCGCGCTTCTACGACGGCACGTACGTCGGCAACGACCTGCGCAACCCGATGTTCCTCAGGGGGCTGTCCGTGCTGGCACGCGCCCCCTTCCAGAGCCAGCCCTACCCGGGTTTCACCCCGGCACGGGAGAAGATCCTGCGTCCGGTGCGCTTCGACACGTGGTGGATGCGCATGGGCACCGGGTTCGGCTGGGACCCCTGGTCGATCGTGGTGCCGCTCGTGCTCGCGGGGGTCGCCCTCGCCTGCGCACTCGTCCTCGTGCGCCGGTTCCGCGCGGCTCAGGCCCTCAGCGGGCGAAGCCCGGAGCAGACCCGCCCCGCCGCAGCTCGTTGACCTGCTCGGCGAGGCGAGCCATCTCGACCACCACCTTGGCGCCTTCCTCGCCCACGTTGTGCCCACCCTCACCTTCGGAGCGGACCAGCGCCTGCTCGAGGTTCTCGGTGGTGAGCACCCCGAAGGCGATGGGGACACCGGTGTCGAGCTGGGCCTGCTGGATGCCTGCGGCGCACTGCCCAGCGACCTCTTCGTAGTGGGTCGTCTCGCCCCGGATCACGCACCCGATGCAGACCACGCCATCGATCTGGGTCGACCGGGCGAAGGTCTTCGCCGCGAACGGCAACTCGAAGGCGCCGGGCACCCAGGTCTCGAGCACGTCGGATTCGGCGACGCTGCAGGCGGTGAGCCCTCGGCGGACCCCGTCGAGCAGCCGCGTGGTCACGTGGTCGTTGAAGCGGCTCGCGACCACCGCGATGCGCAGCCCCGCGCCATCCAGGACCGGGTCCATCCGTTGCACAGATCGCTGATCGACGGCCATGGGACTCACGATACGTCACCCGCCGAAACGGGTGAGCCCCTCAGAAGAGGTCGTCCAGCCCCTCGAGCAGGTGGCCCATGCGCTCCTGCTTGGTCCGCAGGTAGCGGATGTTCTCCGGGTTCGGTGCCACGACCGAGGGCACCCGCTCCACGATGTCGAGACCGAAGCCTTCGAGCCCGCCGTACTTGGAGGGGTTGTTGGTGACCAGCCGCATGGTCGTGATGCCCAGGTCGACCAGGATCTGGGCGCCGATGCCGTACTCACGGCTGTCGACGGGCAGCCCCAGGGCGACGTTGGCCTCGACGGTGTCGGCGCCCTGGTCCTGGAGGTCGTAGGCCCGAATCTTGTGGCCGATGCCGATCCCCCGGCCCTCGTGGCCGCGCAGGTACACGACCACGCCCAGGTCCTCCTCGGCGATCATGCGCATCGCCGCGTCGAGCTGCACCCCGCAGTCGCAGCGCAGCGACCCGAAGACGTCGCCGGTGAGGCACTCGCTGTGCACCCGCACCAGCACGCCCTCCTCGCCCTGCACCGCGCCGCGCACCATCGCCACGTGCTGCTCGCCATCGAGCATCGACTCGTACACGTAGCAGGTGAAGTCGCCCCACTGGGTGGGGATGCGCGCCTCGGCGATCCGCTTGACGAGCTTCTCGTGCTGTCGGCGGTAGCGGATCATCTGGGCGATCGAGATGAGGTGCAGGCCGTGCTCGGCGGCGAAGGCCTTGAGCTCGTCGGTCCGGGCCATGCCCATCTTCTTGTCGTCGACGATCTCGCAGAGGATGCCGGCCGGGTAGAGCCCGGCCATCCGGGCCAGGTCGACGGTCGCCTCGGTGTGGCCGGCCCGCTTGAGCACCCCGCCCTCGCGTGCCTCGAGCGGCAGGATGTGCCCGGGACGGGCCAGGTCGCCGGGACGCGTCGACGGGTCGACGAGGGCCTGGACGGTCGCCGCCCGGTCGAAGGACGAGATGCCGGTGGTGGTGCCCTGGCGCAGGTCGACGCTCACGAGGAACGCCGTGCGCTGCGCCTCGGTGTTCTGCTCGACCATCGGCTTGAGGTCGAGCGAGGCGGCGCGCTCGCTGGTGATGGGCGCGCAGATGAAGCCGGACGTGTGGTGCAGGAAGAAGGCGATCTTCTCCGGTGTGACGTACTCGGCCGCCATGATGAGGTCGCCCTCGTTCTCGCGGTCCTCGTCGTCGACGACCACCACGATCTCACCGCGCGACACCGCCGCGACCGCTTCCTCCACGCTCGAGAACCCGTCGGGCACCTCGGTGCTGCGCGTGCGCCCTGGTCGGACGGGTTGCGCCTCGTGGGCTTGGGTGCTCATGAGGCTCCTTCGACGGCCGGCGACGGGCGGTAGGGGGTGACGAGCCGCTCGACGTACTTCGCGATCACGTCCACCTCGAGGTTGACCGGGTCACCGACCTGGCGGGCACCCAGCGTGGTGACCGCAGCGGTGTGGGGGATGATCGCGACTTCGAACCCGTCCTCATCGACCGCCGCGACCGTGAGGCTCACACCGTCGACGGTGATGGAGCCCTTGTGGACGACCTGGCGGAGCAACTCCGGTTCGGCTTCGACGCGCAGCTCCGGGGCGGTCCGGACGACCGTGCCGACGCCGTCGACGTGGCCCTGGACGATGTGGCCGCCCAACCGGCCGTCGGGACGCACGGGCCGTTCGAGGTTGACCGGGTCACCGGGCTGCAGCGCTCCCAGCGAGGTCCGGGCGAAGGTCTCGTCCACCACATCGGCCTCCCACCAACCGTCGCCGGCGTCGACGACCGTGAGACAGCAACCGTTGACCGCGATCGAGGCGCCGAGCTCGGCGTCGTCGAGCACCGCGGACGCGGCGATCCGGAGACGACCGCGTTCACGCGATGTCAGGGTGCCACGCTCTTCGACGATGCCGGTGAACATGTGGTCGAGCCCTCTGGACGGAGGCGCCGACGGCGCCTGGAACAGTCCCGACGGTACCGGGTCACCCAGTCGCTCACCCATCTGAGCCTCACCGGGCTCGGTGCGGTCCGCCATCGCTCCCGGACTCCACCGCGTGCACGAGATCGACGCGCAGATCCGCGCCCAGCGCGCGGGTCCTTGCGATCCGACCTCGCCAGACGTCGTCCAGGCGCGGTGCACCGGCGCCGGCGAAGAGCCCGCGGGCGTCGTCGCCACCGAACAGGGCCGGCGCGAGGTAGAGCACGTAGCGATCCACGAGGCCCTCGGCGTGGAATCGGTGGGCCACCTTGGCGCCGCCCTCGACGAGCACCTGGAGCGCGCCCTGGGCGCCCAGGTCGTCGAGCAGCGCGCCCAGCGGACCGTCGTAGCCCAACGCGGGCAGCACCTTCGCGCCTTCCGGGATGCTGCCGAGCACGATCCTGCGCGGGTCCCCACGCGGCGCCTCGGCGAGCCGGACCGTCAGGCTCGGGTCGTCCGCGACGACCGTCCCCGCGCCGACGATGACCGCGTCGCTCTCGGCGCGCAACCCGTGGGCGTCGGCCCGGGCCTCGACCCCGGTGATCCACTGACTGGAACCGTCCGGCGCCGCCGTGCGCCCGTCGAGTGTGGCGGCCAGCTTGAGCACCACGTAGGGCCGCCCGGTCCGCCGCTGCACCAGGTACGGCTCGAGCGAGTCGACGGCCTCGGCGACGATCGACGCCGGGGGGCGCACCACGTCGAGCCCGGCGCCCACCAGCAACTCGATCCCGGCGCCCGCAACGCGCGGGTCGGGGTCGACGACCCCCACCACAACCCGCGCGACCCCCGCATCGACCAGCGCCACCGCGCAGGGCGGCGTCCGACCGTGGTGCGCACACGGCTCGAGTGTGACGTACGCGGTCGATCCCACCGCTTTCGCTCCCGCGGCGTCGAGCGCGACGACTTCGGCGTGCGGGCGGCCGCCCAGCTGGGTGCCGCCCTCGAACCAACGGCCGTCGGCGGCGACGAGCACGCAGCCGACCCATGGGTTCGGCGGCGCGACCGCCCGGGCCGCGGCGCCGAGCTCGATGGCCCGGCGGAACGGCGCCCTGTCGGCGTCGAGCCAGGTGGCCGGTGGGGCCGCGCTCACTCCGGCACCCGGTAGGCGTAGCAGGTCATGCCGTCGGAGCCCTCGGAGCTGGGCAGCATCCGGCCGCCCCTCCCGAACTCCGACCATCCGCCTGTCAGCGGCTCAGCCACGACCTCGGGGTGGGCGCGGGCCATCCAGGCATCGAGCTCGGCGGTCTCCTCGTCGAGCAGGGTGCACACGCTGTACACGAGGCGGCCACCGGGACGGACCGCGGCAAGCGACGCCTCAACGAGGCGGCGCTGCAGGTCGGCCAGGCGCGGCACGTCGTCGGGCCCGATGCGCCAGCGGGCATCGGCGCGCCGCCGGAGCGAGCCGAGCCCGGAGCAGGGAGCGTCCACGAGTGCCTGGTCGACGCTCCCGGGCCTGATCGGCAACGCGGCCGCGTCGGCCACGAGCACGGACAGCCGGTCGTCGACGCCGAGGCGTCGGGCGTTGGCGACCACCAGGCCGCTGCGGCCCGCGCGGCGGTCGACGGCCAGCACCTTCGCCCCGGTGGCGGCGATCGCCGTCGCCTTTCCGCCCGGCGCCGCGCACGCATCGATTACGACGTCACCGGGCCGGGCCTCGACGACCTCGGCGACCGCCTGGGACGCGAGGTCCTGGACGTACCCGTCTGCACGCTCGTGCACCTTGGCCGGCTCGTTCATCGCCCGCAGCGCCGCCTCGGCCACCTCTGGACCGAGCTGGTCGACCAGTCGGTCGACGATCCAGTCCGGGTAGCTGAGGCGGGTCGCCAGGTCCGGCCAGCCACCCACCTCGGGGGCCGCCGTGTCGTCGACCGGGTTGTCTACGACACGGCGCAACACGGCGTTGGCCAACCCGCGCGCCCGCTTGGGCACCACGTCGACGGTCGCCGAGACCGCCGCGTGCGGGGGGATGCGCAGGTAGGCGATCTGGTAGGCGCCCATGCGCAGCGCGCTGCGCACCCTCGGCTCGAGGTCGTCGAGCAGGAAGCGGTCGACCAGCCAGTCACACGCGTGGCGCATTCGGGTGGTGCCGTACACGAGCTCGGTCACCAGGGCGCGGTCCCGGGTGTCGAGCCCGGTGTCGGCGAGTGCCGCGGCGAGCACCAGGTTGGCGTACCCGCCGTCGTGCTCGATGCGATGCAGGGCGTCGAGCGCGACCGACCGCGCGGAGCCACGGGAGACCCCTCCCGAGCGCGGTTTGCGGCCGGCAGGTCGGCCGGGTGCTGCGCTGCGGCGTGCGTGGACGGTCACGCGCCGAGCCGATCGTCGGGGGCGAGCCGCGCGCCGTTCGCCCACGACCGTCCGTCCATCGGCGCCTTCCCCTCGGGCTGCACCTCGACCAGCTCGAACCACTCGCCGCCGCTGACGATCCGGGGAAGCGCGTGGTCGGCGTCGGGAGGTCGCAACGTCCCTGCCGGAGCGGCAGCCTCGTCCTCGAGGCGTGGCCCGATCTCCAGGATCTTGAGCCGACGGCCGCGGAACGTCGTCCACGCGTCGCCCAGGGCCACGACTCGCCGAACGGGCTCACGCCCTTCGGTGAAGTCCAGCCGCAGGTCGTCGCGCTGCAACTTGGCGGCGTAGGTGACCTCCCCTTGTTGGGGCCGGGACGGCCCGAAGCCGTGTGCCAGGCTGTCGAGCAGCAGTTCGGTGCCCGCCGCCACCAGGGTGGCGCGCAGTGAGGCGAGCGTGTCGTGCGCCCTGATCTCGACGGCGCTGCGGGCGAACACGTCGCCCTCGTCGAGTGCCTCGACGACGTCCATCACGCACACCCCGGTGCGCTCGTCGCCGGCCAACAGGGCCCGCTCGACGGGCGCCGCGCCGCGCCAGCGGGGCAGCAGCGAGAAGTGCAGGTTCACCATGGGCACCCGCTCGAGCACGCGGTTGGGGATGAGTCGCCCGTACGCGACGACCACCGCGAGGTCGACCCCGGCGTCGAGCACCGCGTCCACGTCGTGGGCCACCGTGAGGCCATGGCCCAGCGCGGCCGCCTTCACGGGGCTCGGTTCGGGCTCGCCGCGCCGTCCGCGACGGGCGTCGGGTCGGGTCACCACCACCGCCACCTCGTAGCCGGCGCGCACCAGCGCATCCAGGGTGGGGACGGCGAGCTCGGGCGTGCCCAGGTAGGCAAGCCGGCGCGGCGCCGTCGGGATCGGAAGGGTCACGGGTGCCCGTTCAGGGCAGCGACAAGCCGGAGGCGGGACGCGGTGCCTCAGCCGCGGTGCGGAGGTTCATCTCGCGCAGCGCCCGCTTGGCTTCCTTGCGCTGGTCGTCATCGAGTCGATCCAGGTAGAGGGTGCCGTCGAGGTGATCGAGCTCGTGCTGGAAGCACCGCCCCTCGAGCTCCTCGGCCTCGATGGAGACCTCGTTGCCATCGAGGTCGTACCCGACCAGGTGGATCTGGTTGGGGCGCGCGAGCTCGAAGGAGAGACCCGGAATCGACAGGCAGCCTTCTTCGTAGACCCACTCACCATCCGACTCGACGATCTGGGGGTTGACGACGACACCCGGACCGTGGCCGACGTCGTAGACGAACAGCCGCTTGGCCACCCCCACCTGGTTGGCAGCCAACCCCGAGCCGGGCTCGGCGTACATGGTCGCGAGCATGTCATCGGCCAGCTTGGCGAGCTTGCCGTCGATGTCGGTGATCTCGTGGGCGCGCTGGTTCAGCACCGGGTCGCCGATCTTGCGGATCGCGAAGGGAGCCATGCCCCCATGCTACCGGTGGCCTTCCCGTCGGAGCATCCAGCCGCACGCACCCACTCGGTAGGTTGGCGTCGATGAGCGATGCGGGTGGGCACTACTTCTCGGAAACCCCGAGCGCGGCCCACCGACACCGGTCGGTCGTGCTGTCCCTGCCCGACGCCCGCTTCGAGCTGGCGACCGACGCCGGCGTGTTCTCCGCCGCCGAGGTCGACCGGGGAACCCGGACGCTGCTGCTCGATGCGCCCCCGCCGCCGCAGGGCCGGGTCGACCTGGCCGACGTGGGCTGCGGGTACGGCCCGATCGCGCTCACCCTCGCCCGCCGCTCCCCCGCCGCCACCGTCTGGGCCGTGGAGGTGAACGACCGGGCACGCGACCTGTGCCGCGCCAACGCAGCGGCCGCCGGGCTCGCCGAGCGCGTCCGGGTCGTGGCTCCGGAGGAGGTCCCTGCATCGCTGCGCGTCGCCGGCTTCTGGTCGAACCCACCGATCCGCGTCGGCAAGCCCGCGCTCCACGAGCTCCTGGAGGGCTGGTTCGCGCGGCTCGAGCCCGGGGGTTCGGCGGTGCTGGTGGTGCACAAGCACCTCGGCGCCGACTCGCTGGCGTCTTGGATCGAACGACGGGGACTCGCGGTGCGACGCGTCGTGTCCCGCGGCGGCTTCCGCATCCTCGAGGCGACCGTCACCTCGGGCGACCCATCGGACAACACCACCGACACCGGAGCACGCCCGTGAGACAGCTCGGCTCCACCGACCTGAAGCGACTCCACCGGACCTGGCGGCACCGCACCGACACACGGGTCGGGCTGGTCCTCGATCGGGTCACGCAACCCTTCAACGTGGGCGCCATCCTGCGAACGGCCGCCGCGCTGCGCGTCGACGACATCTGGCTGGTTGCCGACACGCCCGGACCCGAGGTCGCCAAGGTCGGCAAAACCGCGCTCGGCGCCGAGCGCTACCTCGACATCCACCGCGTCGACGGCAGCGGCGCTGCCGCCGTCCGACTCGCCGCCGAGGCGGGCTACCGAACCGTCGGCCTCGAGCTCGCAGACGGTGCCCAACCGATGCACGAGCTCGACCTGACGACCGACAGCTGCCTGGTGATCGGCCACGAGGACCGTGGACTCACCCAGGCAACGCTGGACGTCTGCGACGCGGTCGGCTACCTGCCCCAGCTCGGCAAGATCGGCTCGCTCAACGTCGCGACCGCGACCGCGGTCGGCCTCTACGAGGTCCGTCGCCAGGAGTGGTCGGGTTCGACCTCGGACGAGCACCGTCCACCGACCGGTGACTGACGGCCCGGCCATGCTGGCCGTCGATGGCCTGCGCGTGCTCCGGTGGCCAGCACGCCGGCCCGGTGCGCCGCTCGTGCTCGCGATCCATGACCTGACCGCGAACGCAGCGCACTGGGGCCTGGTCGCCGCGGCACTCGACGGTCGGGTCGATCTGGTGGCCCACGACCTGCGCGGCCGCTGCGGCTCGTGGGCGGCCGCGGGAAGCACACCGCACGATCACGTCGAAGACGCACGTGCCGTCGCAGCCGCACTCGACCGCCGGGTCGACCTGGTCGCCGGCCACGGTTTCGGCGCGGGCGTCGCCCTCGCCTACGCGACCGCCGGCAGCGGTCGGCGCCCACTCGTCGTGGCGGTCGACGGGCCGATTCAGGCCGATCCCGACGCCGCTGATCCGAGTGGTCTGCTCGACCCGAGCAGCGCGCGGCTCGGGTTGACCTTCCCCCACCGAGATGCCTACCTCGCCTGGTGGCGGGCCCAGCCGTGGCTCGGCGCGGACGGCTACGACCGACTCACCCGCTCGGCGTTGACCGCCGACCTCGTCGGATCGGGCTTCGGTTGGCAGGTGAAGGTGGATCGCTCCACCGTGGCAGAGGACGCGGCGGCTGCGATGCGCGGCATGCGCACCTCGGCGGCGTCGCTCGACCGCGCCGTCGTCGCCACTGCCGGCCACGGCCCCGATGACCCGCCCTTGCTCGGAGCCCGATCGGGATCGACCGAGACGCACACGATCGAGGCCACCCACGCTGCGCTCCTGCTCCGACGCGAACCCGCCGGTTCGCTCGCGGAGGACCTGGTGGCGCGCGCCCTCGGCTGAGCGCCGGCGCGGCCTCACACGTCGGCTGGATCGACCTCGATTCGCAGTCGGCCGGGCGGTCGTTCCACCCGCGCCAGCGCGTCGCAAAGTGCCCGGTGGTCGGTGGTGCGCACCCGCCAGGGCCCGTCATCACCACCCAGGATCTCGACCTCGCCGTCGTTTCGCAAAGCGGCCGCGAAGGCGGCCCCGCCGGGTCCGGAGATCCGGGCGAGCGCCGCGTGGGGAGGCATGCCTGTCGCCCGACGCACCTCGCCCTCGCGCCGACTGAGCTCCGTCGGGTCGCCGAGCAGCGCGGCCTCGACGACCGGGTGCTCCGGAAGGCGGGTCTGGAGCACCAGTCGATGACCGGACCCTCGGGTACCCGCCACGTGGGCCGCGCGCGCGACGAGCGCCATCGAGTGCTCCCCCGCCCGCAACCGCGGTGCCCGGAGCTCCTGGTCCAGGTCGACGATCGCGACCAGGGGCACCCCGCTCACCCTTCGCAGCACCGCCTCGGTGCCCAGGAGCACGCGGAAGCGGGCGAGGTCGGCGAGCTCGGCGCGCCTGTCCACGGCGTTCGAGCGTGCCGTGACCTCCCCCACCGGTTCTCCCAGGATCGCCGAGAGCTCCTCGGTGGCCTTCCCGACCCCCATTCGCAGCACCTTGAAGCCCGTCGAGCCACACGAGTCGCACACCTTCGGTCGAACGGTGCCGCAGCGCAGGCAGACGAAGTGATCAGGCTGGTCCGCGTCGGCAACCGTCGCGCCACACCGCTCGCAGCCGGCGAGGTCGCCGCATTGGCGACACGCCGACAGGCGCGAGCGGCCGGTGCGGTTGAGCACGCACACCGCACGAGTCGCGCCTTGGAGCAACGTCACCAACCGAGGCGAGAACAGGCTCTTGGCCGTTGCCGGGTCTTCGTCACGTCGGTCGATGACCTCTACCGTGGGCCATCCGGCGCGCTCCTCCGCCCTCTCGGGTACCAGGAGCCGGGCCGATGACAACGCCTCGAGGGTCGGGCAGGGCGAGATCAGGACCAGGGGGGCACCGGCGCGTCGACAGCGCTCGGCGACGACGTCGCGTGCGTGCCAGGTCGGCGCCTGTTCGTTGCGGAGCGCCTCGTCGTGCTCGTCCACGACGATCGCGAGTGCGAGGTCCGGGCCCGGCGCCCACGCGGCGGAGCGGGTACCGACCACCACTCGCCCACCCGCAGCTGCGCGTGCCCATGCGGCGGCGAGCACCGACGGCGGTCCCGCGGCGGCGAAGCTCTCGACCGCGAGACCTGAGCGTCCGAGGCTGGCAGCGAGGCGCTGCGCCTGAACGACCGACGGGGTGATCACCAGCGCCCCGGCTCCCGGCTCGGCGCGTGCCAAAGCCTGCCGCAACAGTGCGGAGATGGTCGCGAGTCGATCCTGGGCGGGAGCGATGCGCAGCACCGCGGCGCCACCTTCCAGCGCCCGATCGAGGATGGACCGGTCGCCGCCTGCCGGTTCGGGCGGTGTCACCGGGAGCCCGCCTCGAACCGGTAGGCGCTCCACCAGGGCCGGTGCCGACGCGGTGCGTAGGAACTGAGCCTGACGTCCGGCCCAGCGCCACGCCGCCCAACGGGCGAGATCGACCACGTCGGGATCGGGACCGACGCCGCGGATGGCGTGCACCTGCTGCAGCCGCACGCCATCGGGCGGGCGCACGTCGAGCGCGACCACCCAACCAGCGACACGACGGCCGTGCAGGGGCACGCGCACCTGCGTGCCGACACGCACGATGGTCGAGGCGTCGCCGGTGAGGCGGTAGTCGAACGGTCGATCGAGTGCCGGGACGTCCGGGAGGACGCGCACGATCCGCTCGATGTGATCGACCTGCGGTGCTCGAGGGCTCGCCGTCAAGACGGCAACGGTCTCGGGAGCCTTCGGTGTGGGCCGCTAGAGGCCCAGCGCCGACTTCAAGTCGCCGGCCCGAGACGCCTGCTCCCAGGTGAAGTCCGGATCGTCGCGCCCGAAGTGCCCGTACGCCGCGGTCTTCGCGTAGATCGGGCGACGCAGGTCGAGGTCGCGCAGGATCGCGGCCGGCCGGAGGTCGAAGATGTCGCCGACGGCTTGGCTGATCTTGTCCGGGTCGACCTTCTCGGTCCCGAAGGTCTCGACCAGCAGTGAGACCGGGCGGGCGACACCGATGGCGTAGGCCACCTGCACCTCGGCACGGTCTGCCGCCCCGGCGGCGACCAGGTTCTTGGCAACCCAGCGGGCCGCGTAGGCCGCGGACCGGTCGACCTTGGACGGGTCCTTGCCCGAGAACGCGCCGCCGCCGTGGCGAGCCGTTCCGCCGTAGGTGTCGACGATGATCTTGCGACCGGTCAGACCGCAGTCGGCGTGGGGCCCACCGAGCTCGAAGGCTCCGGTCGGGTTGACCAGGACGCGGAAGTCGTCCCCGGCGAACTGCTCGGGCAGCAGCGGGCGGATCACGTGCTCGACCAGGTCGGGCTTGATGACCGTCTCCGCGTCGATGCCGGGCGCGTGCTGGGTCGAGATGAGCACGGTCTTGAGCTCGACGGGCTTGCCGTCGGCGTAGTCGAAGGTCACCTGGGTCTTGCCGTCCGGGCGGAGGTACGGCAGCAGCCCGGACTTGCGGACCTCGGCAAGGCGCGCCGCGAGTCGGTGGGCGAGCCAGATCGGGAGCGGCATGAGGTCGGCGGTCTCGTTGGTGGCGTAGCCGAACATCATGCCCTGGTCCCCGGCGCCCTGGGCGTTGAGCTGGTCCTCGCCCGACGACCCGGTCCGGGTCTCGAAGGCGGTGTCTACTCCCTGGGCGATGTCCGGCGACTGCGGGTCGATCGAGGTGATCACACCGCACGTGTTGCCGTCGTAGCCGACCGACTCGCGGTCGTAGCCGATCCCGCGGATGGTGTCCCGGACGACCTGGGGGATCTCGACGTAGGCGGTGGTGGTGATCTCACCGGCGACGAACGCCAGCCCGGTGGTCACCAGCGTCTCGCAGGCGACGCGGGCCATCGGATCCTGCGCCAGGATGGCGTCGAGGATCGAGTCGGAGATCTGGTCGGCCACCTTGTCCGGGTGACCTTCGGTCACAGACTCGGAGGTGAAGGTCCATCGGGTCACTGGTGCTCCTCGAGATGGGGTTGGTTGGAGGGGAGATCTTCGTCGACATCGGGCGTGCCGGTCGTCGGCTGCGTGCGGCCACGGTGCGCCAGCACCGCATCCCAGACTGCCGCGGCGACCCGACGTTTGTCGGCGAGCGGCACCTCGGTCCGGGTCCCGTCCACCGACAGGATCGACACCGCGTTGGTGTCGTGCGCGAAGCCCACGTTCGGGGCGCTGACGTCGTTGGCGACGATGAGGTCGACGCCCTTGCGCGCCAACTTGTCGGACGCGTGCGCGGCCACATCGTCGGTCTCGGCGGCGAACCCGACGAGGGTCTGGAACGGCGTGCGGGCGGCGCCGAGGGCGGCAAGGATGTCGACCGTGGGCTCCAGCCGCACGTCGGGCACCCCGTCGGCCTTCTTGAGCTTGTTCGGGGCCACGGCGACCGGTCGGAAGTCCGCCACCGCGGCGGCCATGACGATGATGTCGGATCGGCTCGCGTGCGCCATGACCGCACGGTGCATCTCGTCTGCGGTCTCGACATGGACCACCTCGGCCGCGGCGGGCGACGGCTGGTCGCTGGTGGTCACCAGCACGACCTGGGCGCCTCGCCCGACCGCATCGGCCGCAAGGGCGTGACCCTGCTTGCCGCTCGAGCGGTTGCCGAGGTAGCGAACCGGGTCGACCGGTTCACGGGTGCCACCGGCGGTGACCAGGATCCGCAGGCCACGCAGGTCGGAGCCCGACGCCTCGGCCGGATCGGACCCGATGCAGGAACGCACCGCGTCGACGATGTCGCTCGGGTCCGCGAGCCGGCCGACACCGACGTCGCCGCCGGCGAGGTGACCGCTCGCCGGTGGCACCACGACCACGCCGCGGGCCTCGAGCGTCGCGACGTTGTCCTGGACCGCCGGGTGCTCCCACATCTCGGTGTGCATCGCCGGACAGACCATCACCGGTGCCCGGGTCGCGAGCAGGGTCAAGGTGAGCAGGTCGGACGAGGCGCCGGTGGCGTAAGCCGAGAGCAGATGGGCGGTGGCGGGCACGACCAGGACCAGGTCGGCCGACTGCCCCAGCTTGGTGTGCGGGCTCGGATCGGCCGCATCCCACAACGCGGTGCGCACCGGCTCAGAAGCCAGTGCCGAGAACGTCGTGGCACCGACGAAGCGTTCGGCGTTGCGGGTCATCACCGGCGAGACGAACGCGCCCGCGTCGACGAGACGTCGACAGACGTCGACCGCCTTGTAGGCGGCGATGCCCCCGGACACCCCGAGGACGATGTGCTTGCCGCGAAGGTCCACGACGCAGGACGCTGTTCGAGAGCGACTATTCGTCGACGGTCTCGGCAGCAGCTTCAGCCGCGTCGGCCTCAGCCTGTGCCTCGGCCGCCAACTCGTCGGCGGAGACCCATTCGATCTTGTCGAGCGCGATCTCCTCGAAGGCGATCGAGAGCGGCTTGCGCGCCTGCGTCGTGACCTGGGGTGGGACGAGCCCCTTCTCGGACGCACCGAGGTTGCCGAAGTAGCTGTTGATCTGGCGTGCGCGCATCGAGCCCAACGTGACGAGCCGGAACTTGGAGTCGGCGCGGTCGAGGAGGCCCTCGATCGGCGGGTTCATCATGGTGTCGTGTTGCCAGGCCATGGGTCTCTCGGATCGTCGGTGGACGGTGGCGGCGCTCGAAGGCCCCCGATGGGGCGGTCGGCGCGAAGGACAACGCTACCAGAAGCGGGCGTCCAGGAGCCGAATCCTGACCCTTCTGGTCATATTTGCCCCCGGGCCAGGCCGCGATGCGCCCGGGCTGTCTCGATGCGGCGTTGAACCTCCGCAACCGCCCGCTCGAGGTCGTCGTTCACCACGATCACGGCATCGAGCGACTCGGCGACCGCTCGCTCGTGATCTGCGACCTCGACCCGCTCGGCTACGCGTTCGGGAGGATCGCCCCGGCCCTCCAGACGACGACGGAGCTCATCGGTCGAGGGCGGGACGAGGAAGATGAGCAGCGCATCTGGCTCACGGTGCACCACCTGTTCGGCACCCTGCACGTCGATCTCGAGCAGCACGTCCCGACCGTCCGGGGCGTCCGGCCATGGCGTCCCGTAGCCGTTCCCCAGGAACTCGGCCCACTCCAGGAACCCACCGGCAGCCGCCTTCGCTTCGAAGGTGGCGCCATCCGTGAAGTGGTAGGCGTCGAGCGGCTCGCCCTCGCGCGGGGCGCGGGTCGTCCAGGAGCGGCTCAGCCACAGCGCCGGGTCGCGCGCGACGAGGTCGCGGACGAGCGTTCCCTTCCCGACCCCGCCGGGCCCGGAGATGACGATGATCAGGGCCGGATCAGCCCTTGCCGGGGAACGCGGCGAGCAGGGCCTCGCGCTGCTGGACGCCGAGCCCCCGCACCCGCCGGGTCTCGCTGATCCCGATGTCTTCCATGCTCCGGCGCGCCTTGACCTTGCCGACACCCGGCAACGACTCGAGGACAGCCAGGACCTTCATCTTGCCGACGATCTCGTCCGACTTCGCCTGTTCGATCAGCTCGGGCAAGGAGACGAAGCCGAGCTTCAGCTTCTCCTTCAGCTCGGCGCGGGCCCGCCGTGCGATGGCGGCCTTCTCGAGGGCTGCTGCGCGCTGCTCAGGAGTGAGTTGGGGAGGTGCGGCCATGGCGCGATCCTACCCCAGCACCCGCCCACTTGCGCAGCGAACCTCGACGCAACCGTCACTCCCGCCAAGCCCAGAGCGTGCCGTGGCCCCAATAGTTGGCAAGCACGTGGCCGACCTCGAATCCGGCGCTCCGAAGCAGCTTCGTCGCCGCCTCCTGGGCGTCGGTGTCGCCGGGAAAGCGTCGGTGGTACTCCATGACGACGACGAGTGGTCCCGTGTCGGCGAGACGGACGTCTTCCAGAATCGGCCACTCGCCGCCCTCGATGTCCAGCTTCAGCAGATCGGTTTCGGGGAGAAGTGCCAAGAGGTCGACAGCGTCGACCAGGTCGCCGTCCGAAGAGATCCTCGACCCGGATCCAAGTCCGCTGGCGAACCGGATCGGTTCGTCATCGGTGGATGCCGCCGCGGCCAGCACCTCGAAGCGGTTGCTGCGACCGGTCGTCAGGAGATCGCGCAACGCGACCACGTTGTCCGGATCGGCCTCGATCGCGAGGATGTGCGACTCGGGCCAGCGCGACGTGGCATAGGCACAGAACGCTCCGACGTTGGCGCCTACGTCGAGGATGCGGGGAACAGCCGGAATCAAAGGGGCCACGTCGGGAGGGGGCTCGTAGCATCGTTGGCGGAAGATCTCGTCGAGGAGCTCGAGCCCACCCTGGTCGTGTCGCACCACGATCGGCTCGCCCGAGGCGCGCAGTCGATAGCGGCGCAGCCCCGCCCGGCGCACCTCCGCTGCCAAGAAGCTGAACGGATGGTCGACCTGCCACACGGCCGGGATGAAGCGAAGGGCCAGGATCGAGGCCAAGACCTGCCTGACGCGCGGGTGGAGAAGGATGGACTTGAGCGGCGATCTCGCTGCCAGTCTTCGCAGGTAGTTCACGTGGCGTTCCTCGGGTGCGATGGTTCGGGCGAGCGGCCGTGGTACCCGAGGTGCGCACCCGCACGAAAACCTCTGCCCTACCGTCGGGTACCCCGCGTGGGAGTGTAGGTGCCAACGATCAGACCGCGGCAGCAACCTCGGCGGCGAGGTCCGCTGCGGACGCCGCCGGATCTTCCGAGCGCGTCACGGGGCGACCCACGACCAGCAGGTCGGCGCCGGCCTCGATCGCCTGACCGGGCGTCACCGCACGGGCCTGGTCGTCTTGCGGCGTGCCGCGGGGCCGGATGCCCGGCACCACGATCGTCAGCCGCGGCCCGTACTGGCGCGCCTCACGCGCATCGGACCCGGCGCAGACGATCCCTCCGGCTCCGGCCGCCAGCGCCACTTGGACCCGCTTGGAGAGGATGTGGGCAGGAGCCGCATCGTCGCTGGTGAGCACCGTGACCGCGAGCACCTCGGGAGCCGGGAGACCGACCGCCTCGGCACCGGCGTCGAACCCTTCCACCGCGGCCCGCACCATGTCGGCGCCGCCGAACCCGTGGACCGTCAGGTAGGTCGCGCCCAGCGACCCCAGGACGTGCGCGGCGCGGTGCACGGTCGTGGGGATGTCACAGAGCTTGAGGTCGGCGAAGACGTCGAACCCGTCGTCGACGAAGGAGGTGATCGCATCCGGGCCGGCGGCGCTGTAGAGCTCGAGACCCACCTTGACGATCCCGAACCAGGGCTTGAGCAGCCGCGCCAGGCGCGACGCCTCGACGAGGTCGTCGACGTCGAGCGGGAGCACCAGACGTTGGCGCACCGCCGCCGCGGAGCTGGCCGTCACGTCCTGATCGGCGGTTCGGGCGTCTTCAGCCATGGGCTCCTCCGATGAGCTCGTCGATCGTGGCGACCCGGTGGCGCCGACACCAGTGTTCCAGGTCCGCGGCCATCCGGTTGATGCAACGTGGATCGAAGAACGCGGCCGTCCCGATCTGCACCGCCGCCGCACCCGCCAAGAGCAGCTCGACGGCGGCTTCGACCCGGTCCACGCCCCCCACACCGACGATCGGGAGGTCCGGGAGCGCCGCGTGCACGTCGTAGACCGCCCGGACCGCGACCGGATGGATCGCCGCGCCGGACAACCCACCACCACCCCCACCGAGCAACGGTCGTCGGGCGTCCACGTCGATGACCATCCCGAGCACGGTGTTGACCAGGGTGACGGCGTCGGCACCCGACTCGCGCACCGTGGTCGCGACGTCGACCAGGCGGTCGGTGTTCGGGCTCAACTTGGCCCAGACGGGCCGTCCCACGGCGACCCTGCACGCCTCGATCACCGCACCGCTCATCTCGGGATCGTGCGCGAACAGGGAGCGGCCGGCCTCGGTGTTGGGGCACGACAGGTTGACCTCTACCGCGAGCACCTCGTCCGGCGCCCGCTCCAGCAGGCGGGCCGCCACGCGGTACTCCTCGATGGTCCGCCCCCAGATGCTGACCACGATCCGCTGGACCCCCGCACGCCGGAGCAGCGGCAGGTCGTCCTGCAGCCAACGCTCGACCCCCGGCCCCTGGAGACCCACGCTGTTGATCATGCCCGCCGGGGTCTCGTGCACCCGCGGCGGCGGGTTCCCCGCGTACGGGAAGGACGCGACCGACTTGGTGACGAAGGCGCCGAGCGTTGCCAGGTCGACGTACTCGCCGAGCTCGGTGGCGTGGCCGGCGGTACCCGAAGCCGTCATGAACGGGGTCGGCAACCGAACCGTGCCGACCCGGGTCCCGAGGTCGACCGGCGCGCTCAGGTTCGGGTCCCGCCGGCGCCAGACCACGTCACGTGTCCGCGGTCTGGGACGCGGGGCGGAGGAGCTCCTGGAGGTTGCGGACCTGCAGCTCGTGCGTGGACCAGTCGTGCATGCCGGTCGCGGCCGCGAGCGCCGCGGCACCGGTGGTCAGGCAGGGCACGTGCGCCACGCCGGCGGCGGCCCGGATGTGCGCACCATCCGCGCGCGGGCCGCGACCACGTGGGCTGTTGACCACGAGCTGGATGCGCCCGGACTCGATGAGCTCCACCGCGTCCACGCCACCCGGCTCGCCGAGCTTGGCGACGGTGACGGCGACGGCGACGCCGTTGGCCTCGAGCGCGGTCGCCGTTCCGGCGGTCGCCGCGATCTCGAAGCCGAGCGCCGCGAAGATCGAGGCGGCCCGCATCCCGACGTCCTTGTCGCGGTCCGCGAGGGAGAGGAACACCGCGCCCGACTCCGGGAGCGGGTCTCCCGCGGCGATCTGGCTCTTCGCGAACGCCAGGCCGAACGTGGTGTCGACGCCCATGACCTCACCGGTCGAATGCATCTCGGGACCCAGCACCCGGTCCGCCCCGGGGAACCGGTTGAAGGGCAGCACGGCCTCCTTGACCGCCACGTGACCCTCGACGGGATCCTGCAGCAGCCCCTCGGCGCGCAGCTCCGCGAGGGTCGCGCCGGCCATCACCCGGGTGGCGACCTTGACGAGCACCACGCCCGTCGCCTTCGCCACGAACGGCACGGTGCGGCTCGCCCGCGGGTTCGCCTCGATCACGTACACCTCGTCGTCACCGTCCAGGGTGCTCCGCACGGCGAACTGCACGTTGATGAGGCCACGCACGTCGAGCGCCTCCGCGATGTGCCGGACGTGACCCTCGATGACCGCGACGGTCTCGGCCCGCAAGGAGTAGGGCGGAAGCGCGCAGGCGCTGTCCCCAGTGAACCCCGGCTTCCTCGACGTGCTCCATGACCCCACCGATGACCACTTCACCGGTGTGGTCCCGGATGGCGTCCACGTCGACCTCGGTCGCGTCCTCGAGGAATCGGTCGATGAGCACCGGCCGCTCGGCCGACACGCCACCCTCGGCGTGGAGTGCGCCGAACCCCGCGAGGTCGTCCATGGCCCGCTTCAGGTGCTCGTCGTCGTAGACGATCTCCATGGCGCGGCCCCCGAGCACGTAGCTCGGGCGCATCAGTACGGGATAGTCGATCTGGCCCACGACCGCTCGGGCGGCGGCGAGCGTGGTCGCCGTCCCGCCCGGGGGCTGTGGGATGTCGAGCCCGGCGCACAAGGCGTTCCATCGTTCGCGATCCTCGGCGGCGTCGATCGACGCGGGACTGGTCCCCAGCACGAGCTCGGGCGGCAGCTGGCCGGCGAGCTTCAGGGGCGTCTGGCCTCCGAGCGCCACGATCACGCCCACGACACCGGGCGAGCCGGGCTTCGCGCTGGCCTGCTCCGCCTCGATGACGTTCATCACGTCTTCGTAGGTGATCGGTTCGAAGTAGAGGCGGTCCGAGGTGTCGTAGTCGGTGGAGACCGTCTCCGGGTTGCAGTTGACCATGATCGTCTCGTAGCCGGCATCGCGCAGGGCGAAGCTGGCGTGCACGCAGCAGTAGTCGAACTCGATCCCCTGTCCGATGCGGTTCGGGCCCGAGCCGAGGATGACCACCTTGGGCCGGTCCCCCGCTTCGACCTCGGTCGAGTCCTCGTACGTCGAGTAGTGGTACGGCGTCTCGGCGCGGAACTCCGCCGCGCAGGTGTCGACCGTCTTGTAGGTCACCTGCACGCCCGCATCGAGGCGGGCCGACCGGACCGTCGCCTCGTCGCATGCCCAGAGGTACGCGAGCTGCCGCGTCCGAGAAGCCCAGGCGCTTGGCACGCCGCCAGTCAGGCCGACGCATCGCTTCGAGCCCGACCTCCGCGAGGTGGGCGCGCTCCTCGGTGATGCGGAGGATCTGGTCGAGGAACCACGGATCGACCCGCGTGGCGGACGCCACCTCGTCGACGCTCATCCCGCGTCGCAGCGCGGCCTCGAGCTGGAAGGGCCGGTCGGGCGTGGCGATCACCGCCGCCGCCAGCAGCGCGTCGTCGTCGAGCTGGTCGGTGAGCGCCTCGCCCGGGTCGGCGTTCAGGCCGAACCGGCCGCGCTCCAGCGAGCGCAGCGCCTTCTGCAGCGACTCGGGGAACGTCCGACCGATCGCCATGGCCTCGCCGACCGACTGCATCTGGGTGCCGAGGACCCCGGGGGTGCCGGGGAACTTCTCGAACGCCCAGCGCGGGACCTTGGTGACGACGTAGTCGATCGTCGGCTCGAAGCTGGCCGGTGTGGCCCTGGTGATGTCGTTGCGGATCTCGTCGAGCGTGTAGCCCACCGCGAGCTTCGCGGCGATCTTGGCGATCGGGAACCCGGTCGCCTTGGATGGCCAGCGCGCTCGAGCGGCTCACCCGAGGGTTCATCTCGATGACGACCATGTCGCCGTTGGTCGGGTTCGACCGCGAACTGGACGTTCGAGCCGCCGGTCTCGACGCCGACCCGTCGGATGCACGCGAACGCGGCGTCGCGCATGAGCTGGTACTCCACGTCGGTGAGCGTCTGGGCGGGCGCCACCGTGATCGTGTCGCCGGTGTGCACGCCCATGGGGTCGAGGTTCTCGATCGAGCAGATGATGACGACGTTGTCGCGCGCCGTCGCGCATGACCTCGAGCTCGAACTCCTTCCAGCCGGCGATCGACTCCTCGATGAGGATCTCGGTCGATCGGGCTCGCATCGAGCCCGCCGGCGCGTCGCCTCGAACTCGTCGTCGGTCGACCGCGATGCCGGTGCCCGTCCCGCCCAGGGTGCACGAGGGGCGGATGATCAGCGGCAGGCCGAGGCTCGGCGACGCCGGCGCGGCCTCGTCCATGCGTGGGCCGTCCCCGATGCGCGGGACGTCGAGGCCGATCGCGGCCATGGCCTGCCTTGAACGGCTCGCGATCCTCGGCCTTCTCGATGGCGTCGGCGTCGCGCCGATGAGCTCGACCCCGTAGCGGTCGAGGACGCCGGTCTCGGCGAGCTCGATGGCGAGGTTCAGGGCCGTCTGTCCGCCGAGGGTGGGCAGCAGCGCGTCGGGCCGCTCGCGCTCGATGATGCTGCTCGAGGATCGCGGCGTCGATCGGCTCGACGTAGGTGGCGTCCGCGAAGTCCGGGTCGGTCATGATCGTCGCCGGGTTCGAGTTGACGAGGACGACCCGGTAGCCCTCTTCCTGCAGCGCCTTGCACGCCTGGGTCCCGGAGTAGTCGAACTCGCAGGCCTGGCCGATGACGATGGGGCCCGAGCCGATCAGCATGATCGTGTGGATGTCGGTACCTACGAGGCATCGCTGCGGCCTCCGCCATCAGTGTCGGCGAAGCGGTCGAAGAGGTAGGCGGCGTCGTGCGGGCCCGGCCCCGCCTCGGGGTGGTACTGCACGCTGAACGCCGGGACGTCGGTGCAGCGGAGCCCCTCGACGATGCCGTCGTTGAGGTTGACGTGGGTGATCTCGGCACGCCGGCGAGCGAGTCGTCGATCGACGGCGTAGCCGTGGTTCTGGCTGGTGATCTCGACCGTGCCGGTGCCCAGCTCCCGGACCGGGTGGTTGCCGCCGTGGTGCCCGAACTGGAGCTTGCGGTGCGGCCGCCGAGCGCGTGGCCAGGAGCTGGTGCCCGAGGCAGATGCCGAACACCGGCGCTCCCCCAGATCCCGTCGATGATCGGCCGCGGCACCGGGCACGGCGCGCGGGTCGCCGGGACCGTTCGAGAGGAACACGCCGTCGGGCTCGCGGGCCAGCACCTCGTGCGGCCGGCGGTCGAGGCCGGAACGACCTCGACGGGCACCCAGCGCGACCGAGGTGCCGCAGGATGGTGCGCTTGATGCCGAAGTCGTAGGCGACGATGCGTCCGTCGAGCCGGTCGTCGCCGCGACGGTGTATGGCTCGGCCGTGGTGACGGTGGCGACCAGGTCGACGCCGTCGGTCCCTCGCTCACGGGCGGCCGCGGCGCGGAGCGTCGTCTCGTCGACTGCGCCGGGGGCGCCGTCGTCCACGATCCCGAACACCCCCGGTATCGCTCCGGCTTCCCGGATGTGTCGGGTCAGGCGCCGCGTGTCGATGCCGGCGATCCCCGGAACCCCGTGGCGGCGGAGGAACGCATCGAGGTCACCGGCGCTGCGCCAGTTGCTGTGACGGCGAGCGAGCTCCCGCACGATCACGCCCCGGGCGAACGGCCGTGCTTCTAGCAATACGCAACGATGAGTACACA